>NZ_JBFAWC010000004.1:0-13130 GCF_040680155.1 Streptomyces sp. NPDC052114
AGGGGCGGCCAGATCTCGTGGGGAAGCGGCCGGTCGATGGCGGGACTGCCTCCGAGGAGGGCGAGCTTGTCGGCGGTCGTCATGGGTCCTTCCTGGCGTGGGGAGTGGCGGCGGTCAGCGGAACCGCAGGTCGCGGCCCGCGAAGTCGATGCGTCCCAGGCCGACGGCGTAGAAGCGCAGCAGCATGGCGTGCAGGGACGTCGGCCGACCGGTGACGATGGTGAGGTCGGTGGTGGCGGTGGTGCCCGCGGGGACGGTCAGCCGGTCGGGATTCAGGGCGAACCGGAAGCCGTGCGGCTTGCCGCGGGTGATCCGGGCCCCGAGCAGCAGGTCGAGGTCCTGGGCGCCGTCGTTGGTGAGGTGGACCCGCAGCGAGGTCGTGCTGTCGGGCGCGAGGACGGCGTCCCCTTCGATGGCGAGGCCGACCGTGGCGTCCTCGGTGTCCTGCGTGGCGCCGCACACGGGGCAGCTGATCAGGTGGCGGCGCAGCCACGGGCGCAGCACGTGGGCGCTGGTGTAGCGGTGGGTGGCCTCGCCGCAGTAGCGGCACGCGCCGTACGGACTGCGGACCTCCTCGACGGCGTACGTGGGCCGGTACGCCTCCACGAAGTGGTACTCGCGGGTCTCGGTGAGGCGCAGCAGGGTGTCCAGCAGATGCCGGTCGAGGCGGGCGCAGTTGGCGAGGATGCGCTCGGTGGCCCGGTGCAGCGGATCGGACTGGGTCAGGTCGGCGATGTGGTCCTTGGTCCTGCGGGCCACGGCGGGCAGGCTGTTGGCCGTGTCGGTGAGCACCGACCGGGTCTTGTCGAGCTTGATGTCGAGCGCGGCGAGGTTCTCGTAGCGCTCGACCGCGCGCACGATGCGGTCGGCGGCGGCCGGCCGGTGCGGGGCGACGGTGAGCGTGCGGGAGGTCTCGGTGCCGGTGAGCCCGCGTTCCTGGAACCCGAAGACCAGCGCGGACAGTTCACCGTCGGCGCTCTCGCCGAACGTGCCGTACAGCGGCAGTTTGCCGCCGAACGGCTCGGCGGGGACGAGGCGCAGCTGTCCGCCGCGGTGGGCCTCGCGCAGCTCGGGGTCCTTGAGGGGGACGCGGGTGAACGCGGGCAGCCGTCCCTCGAAGGTGATCTCGGCCCGCCCCTGCTCCTCCTGCCAGGTCACCGCGTCCGGCACGGGTGCCTCGGCGGCGGGGGCGTAGCGGGCCTCCGGGTCGCCGATGACGAGGACTTCGGGTGCGTCGATGCCCCAGCGCCGCAGGCTGTCGTTGACCTGGCGGACCGCGCCGCCGACGCTGCCGCCCTCGTCGAGGAGGTAGTGGAAGAGCAGGTTCTCGCCGGGGGTGCCGTCCTTGAGCAGGGGGCTGGCGATGTAGGTGCCGGCCCAGGAGTCGAGGAAGCGCTGGGCGACGGTGAAGCGGTTGTGGCGGCCGAAGAGCTGGCTGCCGAGCTTGAGGGTGAGACAGGCGTTGGCGAAGACGATCTGGGCGGCGACGGCGGCCGGGTCCCAGCGCCGTGCGTCGGGGTAGACGCAGTCGCCGCCGTGCATGCAGGCGGGCAGGGTGCGTGACTCCCGCCGTGCCGCGGCCTGTTCGGCGGGGTCGGGGGTGAGGCCGCACAGGATGTCCCGCGAGGTGAGCCGCAGGTAGTCCTCGCTGCCGTGGGTGATGACGCTGAACAGGCGGTGCATCGGGCCCGGTTCACCGGGGGCGGGTGCCGTCGCCCGGTCGGCGCCGGTTCCGTCCCCGTCCCCAGGTCCGGGGACGGGCCGGGAGAAGGCGGCGGCGTCGACGGCGTCCTGCGGGTAGATGGTCAACGGACCGTTGTGCAGCGGTTCGTTGCCCTTGAGGAGCGGGGCGACGAGCACGTCCGCGGTGGCGGGGGCCTGCGGGTAGACGAGCGTCTTGAGGACGAGCTCGCTGAGTTTGGCGACGCTGTGCGCGTACAGGACGCCCAGGTCGAGCGTGGGGAAGCGGGCGCGGATCCGCGTGGTGAGGCCGAAGTCGAGCAGTGCGGCGGGGCCGACGAGGGTCAGGAAGCGGGGCGGGGCCGACCGTATCGTCCGGTGGATGTCGTCCTCGTTGGCGGCCAGCAGGAGGCGGGCGCGCTTGGCGAGGGCGTAGACGGCCGCCGGGTGGGCGAAGGCGTGGTCCTCGCCGTGGGCCACGGCGACGACGAGGTGGTCGTCCCGTCCGGCGCGCAGCTCGGTGAGGGCGGCGCCCAGCAGGACGTCGCCGTCGTCGGACGGGGCGGCGGACGGGCCCGCGTCGTGGGCGGTGACCAGCGGCAGGCCCAGGCGTGCGGCGATCCGGCGGGGCCACACGTGGCGGTCCGTGGGGTCGAGCACGGGGACGGCCACAGGTGCGGTGGCGGGCCGGTCCAGGGCGGCGGCGAGATACTCCCCCGGTGTGCGCGTCAGGATGATGCTCAACGTCACGTTTCTCTCCAGGTGCCTCGGGACGGTGGGGATCAGGTGGTCCGGTCGGCGAGTTCGTTCCGCTCCCGTGACCGCTCCCGGTAGATCCCGTCGATCACGCGCACGGTGGTGAGTTGCCGGCGGACGTGTTCGGCGCGGACGTCACGGTCGTCGAGGTGTCCGAGGTAGTGGGCGATCATGGCGCGTACCGCGTCGGTCTTGGGTCCCGGGAGGATGAAGCGTTCGAGGAGCCGGCCGCCGGTGGAGTGCACGGTGGCGGCGTGGGGTTCCACGTTCAGCGCGCCGCCGGTGCCGAGGACGCAGAGGCGTTCGGACTTCTCGTGGTTGTGCCGGGAGATGCGCAGCGAGCCGGACAGGGTCGGTGAGGGGTAGCTGCACATGAGGCTGACCAGGTCCTCCAGGTGCCGGTCGCGCATCTCCTGGTAGTGGTGGACGAAGGCGGCGTTCACCCGGGTCGGTTCGGGGAACATCCCGCTGAGCACGTCGATGAGGTGGTAGCCCATGTCGAGCAGCACCCCGCCGAGCGCCTGCTCGCGGGAGGCGCGCCAACCGCTCGTCGGCTGCGCCAGGTTGAAGTGGTAGTCGTACGAGAACCAGTAGGGCTCCCCGATGCGGGCCAGGTTCCTGCGGGCGAACTGGAACACCGGGTTGAAATTGCGCTGGAGGAGCGTATAGACGCTGCGGTCCGCTCCTTCGGCGAGTTCTATCAGTTGTCGGGCTTCTTCCTCCGTGACGGCGAACGGCTTCTCCTTGACGATGTGTTTACCATGCAGCAGCAACTCCCGGCACACGGGAAAATGTTCGCTGTGCGGAACGGTGACCATCGCGACGTCGAAGTCGACCCGCTTGAGCGCCTCCCCGATTCCGGTGAAGCGCGGAAAGCCCCAGTCGTCGGCGAGCGCCCCCGCGTCGGGGGCGCAGTCGACGCCCCCGACGATATCGGCGTACTCCCGCACGACCGGTAAGTACTCCTTTCCCTGGTGGCCCGCGAATCCGACCATCAGTGCCCGCGGCCTCGATTGCGCATGCTTCGGTGAAACTATGGACATGCAGAACATCCCCCTCGCGTAATTGCCTCTGCCGGTGACGAAGACGAAAGCGTGGACGAAGACTCGGTCGTGGACGAAGACGTACTCGTGTACGAAGACGTGGTCGTGGACGGAGAAGAGGACGAGGGCGGCCGCGAGCCCTCAGTGGCGCGCGGATCCGGCGAGCCAGGCGTGTCCGGCGGCCACCGCGTCCTTGATGAAGGTGCCGGCACCGCGCCGGACGTTCTCGTCGAGCAGGCGGACGTCCTCCGGCGCCACCCACGCGAACTCCGGGTGCTTGTCCCGTTCGAGCCGGGGTGCCGACAGGTCGCCGTCCACCTCGACGACGTAGTCCGACTCCAGGTGCCGTACGCCGTCCGCCGTCCAGCTCTCGTGCACGACGCGGGCCAGCACCCTGCGCAGCCGCCAGCCGGTCTCCTCGGCGATCTCCCTGCGCAGGGCCTCGTGATGGGTCTCGCCGTCCTCCACGGCGCCGCCCACGACGTCCCAGCACCCGGGGAACAGGCGCCGGTCGGCCGAGCGGCGCTGCACGAAGATCCGTCCGAGCGGATCGCGGATGAGCGCGCCCACCACGGGTCTGGGCGCGGTCTCGTCAGCCACCCTGGGCGCTCCCCTCACCCAGCCGGTGCCGGGAGAAGTGCGTGAGCACCGTCTGGAACGCCTGCCCGTGCAGCTGCGCACCCGCGCGGCTGTACTGCGCGGTCCTGTCGCACGTCAGGTGGTAGCAGGGGTCGTACGGCCGGTCCGCGGTGCCGCCCCACAGAGCGGCCTGTTCGGCGGTCTTGGCCTCGAACGAGCCGCCGTAGAGCCCGCCGGTGGGGATGCCCGCGGCGCGGAACGCCACATAGTCGGAGCGCCCGTCGGCGGACGCGGGCCGGGACGTGCGGCCCTGGGCCGCGAACGCCTCGGTCAGCCTGCGCTCGATCTCCTGCGAGCCGGGCGCGGGGCGCTGTCCGGTGCCGGGGTCGACGGCGTCCGAGTCCAGCGTGAACAGGCCGTAGTTGGAGCCGCCGATCATCTCCAGGTTGAGGTACATGGCGGTGCGCCCGCGCTCCTCGGGGGTCAGCGAGTCGACGTAGTGCTGCGAGCCGAGGAGGCCGAACTCCTCGGCGCCCCAGAAGCCGAACACCAGCCGGTTGTCGCCGGGCCTGCTGCCGTGGTCACCGGCCGCCGCCAGGGCGCTCTCCAGCAGGACGGCGGCGGCGACGCCGTTGTCGTTGATGCCGGGGCCCTCCGGCACGGAGTCGAGGTGGGCGCCGGAGACCACGGTGTGCTCGGGGTTGCCACCGGGGCTCACGGCGATCAGGTTCTCGGTGGTGCGGCGCTCGGTGAGCGAGCGCAGGGTGAGGTGGACGGTGCGTGCGGCCTGTGCCTCTTCGGCGAGCCGGCGGCCCGTCTGCTGGGTGACGCCGCCGACGGGTATGCGGGCCTTCGCGGGGTCGGCGAGCCACGTGTGCAGTTCGCCGGGGCCGGTGTTGGCGACGAGCACGGCGGACGCGCCGGCCTCGGCGGCCACCCGCTGCTTGTCGTCCATCGAGCAGCCGCCGGCGTCCACGAGCGCGATCCGCCCGGTGGCGGGCACGCCGTCGTAGGCGGCGGCCCCGCATCCCTGCCTGCGCTCGGCGTCCCCGCCCAGGGCCACCGGCCGTGCCGTCAGGCCGCCTCGGGGCGTGGACGGGGAGTAGCCGCTGACCACGACGCCCGGTGTGCCGCCGTCCCGCAGCACGAGCTTTTCCTCAAGCGTCCTGGTGTAGAGGAAAGGGAACTGCTGGCGCTGGATCGAGTAACCCGCCGCCTTCAGCAGCTTTTCGGTGTACGCGACCGACTCGGCGTACCCCTGCGTGCCGGACGCCCGGTCACCGCCGTGCGCGTCCGCTATTCGTTCGAATTCCTTCAGGTGCTTTTCGACCTGATTCTGGGAGATGGGCGGCGGAGTGACCTCGGTTTCCCCCGCCGCAGCCGATGATGAACCACTTGCAAGCTGCGCGAGAAAGAGAACACCGACCGCGCCTGCGGTCATCGCCCTCTTTCCCTGGAACCGGTGGAGCACATTTCCTCCATATCCGGAAGCTCTTCTTCGAGTTTCTTATTAACCACCGGCACATTACCTCGGCAATACCTGCGCCCCAAAGGGTCGCAAAGAGCCTCGCCGGAATCCGGACGGCTCTGCGGTGACTTGACACCGCGATCAGGAGATGTTTGGGAACGGGTACGCGGGACGGTCCGTTGCCGCCGTATCGGGCCCGGGGCGCGCTCGGTTACCCGGACCGCGTCGCCCACAAACGATCAAGTTCACGCCAGGCGCCCCGGCGTCGGGCGACGTGATGATGGCCTGTTCAGCCGGGAAGGACGTCCGCCTCGACCGGCGCGCCGCGCAGCAGGGCCCGGTCGGGGGCCGGCAGCCAGATCTCCCCGGGCCCATGGGTCAGCCAATCTCCGGCCGACCGCTTGGCCAGGCCGACCAGCCGGTCGACGAGCGGATGGCCCGCCTGCCGGCGCCACACCATCGACCACGGATAGACCGGCGTGGGGTCGACGAGCGGAATGCTCCTGATGTCCGGCGACCGGCCGTAGGAGACGTCCGCGCCGACCAGGCACGCCATCTCGCCGTGGCTCCAGAGGCGTTCCACGAAGTGCTCGTCGCTCAGCGCCGCGCCCGACAGGGTCAGGGAGATGTCGAAGGCGTCGGCGAGGCGGCGCACGTACTGCTCCCACTCCGACGTCACGCCGTAGCGCGCCTGCCAGATGCCGCCGCCGCGCAGGTCCTCGATCCGCAGCTCGTCGCGGTCGGCCAGCGGGTGGGTGCGCGGCACCAGCGCCCGCAGCGGTTCGAGTCGCACGAGGCGGTGCGAGAACTCCGCCGACCAGCCCTGCACGTCGTGGACCCGGCCGAACGCCGTGTCGATCTCGTCCCGGGCCAGCGCGGGCAGCGCGGCGCCGAGCGACTGCCGCATGCTCATGTTCAGCGGCAGCTCGGGGTCTTCCTCCAGCAGCTTGCGGACCAGTTGGAGCGGGGCGAGCCGCCCGTCGACCACGTCGACCCGCAGCGGGCGGCGCTCGCGGGGCTGCACGGCCCGCACGGCCTGCTCCGCCGCCTCCAGGACCCGCCGGGCCGGTGCCAGGAACCGCCGGCCCTCGTCGGTGAGCGCGACGCTCCGGTTGCCCCGGACGAAGAGCGAGACCCCCAGCAGCAGTTCGAGCCGCCGGATCCGCTGGGACAGCGCCTGCTGCGTGATGCACAGACGCTCGGCCGCACGCCGGAAATGCAGCTCGTCCGCGGTGATGGCGAACGATCGCACCAGCGCCAGGTCCAGATCCACAAACACCAACTGTTGATCAGCAAGCAGCAGTTGTCAACCGCGCCGCGGGCGGCCTGCCCCCGCGCCCCGCACCGTGGACGGCCGCCCGCCGGACGGCTCGACGTCCCGCCGGCCCCCGGCACCGCTCAGCTCGCGAGCAGGGCCTTCGCCAGAACACCCTCGCCCGAGAGTTCGATCCGGCCCTCCCGTACTCCCTCGCCCACCGTCAGCTCACCCCTGCTCACCGCGACGCACGTCGGCGCGTCCAGTGCGAGGCACACCTCGGGGGCGTCCGGCGCGGGGCCCTCGCCATAGGACTCCCCGTCACCCCCGACGCGTACGTGGAACTCCCCCTCGGCAAGCCGGACCTGGACGAGCCCGTCGCCCCCGACACCCGCGAGGACACGCAGCAGCGGCAGCGCGAACCAGTGCGCGCGCACCGCGTCCGTGGGCCTGCGCTCGGCCAGGGCGGGCGCGCCCCAGGCCGCGAGGGCCTGGAGGACGGGCAGCAGCTCACGCCCCCTGTTGGTGAGTTCGTAGACGTACGCGGCGGCGGGCGGGGACAGGCGGCGGCGGGTGGAAAGGCCCTGCTGCTCCATGTCCTTCAGGCGCGAGGCGAGGACGTCCGTGCTGACTCCGGGCAGGTCCGCGTGCAGGTCGGTGTAGCGGCGCGGCCCCGCGAGCAGCTCCCGGACGATCAGGAGGGTCCAGCGGTCGCCCACGGCGTCGAGGCCCCGGGCGGTGGCGCAGTACTGGTCGTAGCTTCGGCGGGACCGGGCGTTCGGCCGGGGCTGCTGAGGTGGCATGCGGCATAGTCTATGCAAGTTGTTGGACTTTCCAAGCGGAGACTTGGTAAAACCAAGTCACACACGTCACGGGAGGCGCACCGCATGGAGTTCCGGCAGTCGAGCAAGCTCAGCGAGGTCTGTTACGAGATCCGGGGCCCCGTCATCGAGCACGCCAACGCCCTGGAGGAGGCGGGCCACAGCGTCCTGCGCCTCAACACCGGCAACCCCGCGCTCTTCGGCTTCGAGGCGCCCGAGGAGATCGTCCAGGACATGATCCGGATGCTCCCGAACGCGCACGGCTACACGGACTCGCGCGGCGTCCTCTCCGCCCGGCGCGCCGTCGCCCAGCGCTATCAGGCGCTCGGCCTCGACGACGTCTCCGTGGACGACGTCTTTCTCGGCAACGGCGTCTCCGAGCTGGTCACCATGGCGGTGCAGGCACTCCTGGAGGACGGCGACGAAGTCCTCATCCCTGCCCCGGACTTCCCTCTGTGGACCGCCGTGACGACCCTCTCCGGAGGCAAGGCCGTCCACTACGTGTGCGACGAGTCCGCGGACTGGTACCCCGACCTCGACGACATGGCCTCGAAGATCACCGACCGCACCAAGGCGGTCGTGATCATCAACCCCAACAACCCCACGGGCGCGGTCTATCCGAAGGAGATCCTGGAGGGCATCCTCGACCTGGCGCGGCGGCACGGCCTGATGGTCTTCGCCGACGAGATCTACGACCAGATCCTGTACGACGACGCGGTGCACCACAGCGTCGCCGCCCTCGCCCCGGACCTCGTGGTCCTCACCTTCTGCGGTCTCTCCAAGACGTACCGGGTGGCGGGGTTCCGCTCCGGCTGGCTGGTCGTCACCGGACCGCGGCAGCACGCGAAGAGCTACCTGGAGGGGCTGACGATGCTCGCCTCCATGCGGCTGTGCCCCAACGCCCCCGCCCAGTACGCCATCCAGGCCGCGCTCGGCGGCCGCCAGTCCATCCGCGAACTGACCGCGCCCGGCGGCCGGCTGCACGAACAGCGCGACCGGGCCTGGGAGAAGCTGAACGAGATCCCGGGCGTCTCCTGCGTGAAGCCGAAGGGCGCGCTGTACGCGTTCCCGCGCCTCGACCCGAAGGTCCACCCGATCCACGACGACGAGAAGTTCGTCCTGGACCTGCTGCTCCAGGAGAAGATCCAGGTCGTCCAGGGCACCGGCTTCAACTGGGCCGCCCCCGACCACTTCCGCATCCTCACCCTCCCCCACGCCGACGACCTCGACGCGGCCATCAGCCGCATCGGCCGCTTCCTGAGCGGCTACCGTCAGTGACTCCGACCGTCGCACCGACCACCGGGAGCACCGTGACACCGCCCTGCACCACCTGCGCACAGCCGGTCCAGACGCAGTTCGCCTCGCCCGAACTCGTCGCGCCCATCGTGTACGACGGGTTCGACCGCGCCGCCGACCCGGCCTGGCGCACCTCGGGCGCGGCCACCCTCGACGACTACGCGCGCTGGTGCGGCCACCTGTGCGGCCTGACCTGCTTCAGGATGGCGCTCGGCCCGTCCGCGCCGTCCCTGTTCGCCCTGCGGGACGGCGCCCTGAAGTACGGCGCGTACACCGAGACGGACGGGGTGATCAAGGGAATGATCTACGCCCCGTTCGCGGAGTACGCGCGCGAGGAGCACGGCGTCGACGCGACGGTCCACCGGCACCTCTCCGTCGAGGAGATCACCGCCCTGCTGGACGAGGGCCGCCAGGTCATCGCCTCCGTCCACTACGAGATCCGCAGGCCGCACCGCCCCGCGCCGGGCAGGGGCGGCCACCTGGTCCTGCTCACCGGGCGTACGGCCGACGGGCTGCTGCACTTCCACAACCCGTCGGGCATCGACGCGCCCACCCGGACCGCGCTGTTGTCCGTCGCCGAGTTCGCGCCGTTCTTCGCGGGCCGCGGGGTCTCCCTGCGCTGACAGACGGTCACCACCCCTGCCAGGATGACGTCATGATGCGTGGAGGCAGGGTCGCCGTCGTGGGCGGCAGCATCGCCGGGTGCGCGGCGGCGCTGGCCGCGCACCGCGGGGGCGCGGACGAGATCACCGTGTACGAGCGGGCGTCGGGGGACCTGGCGGACCGGGGCGTGGGGCTCGCCGTGCACGACGCGCGCTACGCGGAGCTGGAGGCGGCCGGATACCTGGACGCGTCCATGCCGTGGGTGCAGATGGTGCGCAGGCGCTGGTACGTGCGGGACGACACGGCCGCCTCGCCGGTGGGCCGGGAGATCGCCGAGACGCCTTTTCCCTTCCGTACGTACAACTGGGGTCCGCTGTGGCGGGAGTTGAGGAGCCGGGTCCCCGAGGCTGCGGACTTCCGCGCGGGCACGCCCGTCGAGGCGCTGCACCCGGGTCCTGACGGCGTGCGGGTCGACACGGCCGACGGCACCGAGGAGTTCGACCTCGTCGTCGGCGCGGACGGCTACCGCTCGGTGGCCAGGACGTCCGCGTTCGGCGACGTGCGTCCCGCGTACGCCGGGTATCTCGCCTGGCGCGGCGCGTTCCCCGAGGCCAGGCTCGCCGATCCGCACCTGTGGGCCGAGGACGACTGCGCGTACGTCGTCTTCCCGGGCGGCCACGTCATCCTCTACCGCATCCCCGACGGCGCGGGCGGCCACCGCGTCAACTGGGTCCTGTACACCGCGCCGCCCCCGGACCTCGATCTCGGGCTCGGCCTCGACCTGCGCCTCACCGGCCCCACGAGCCTCCCGCCGGGCGGCCTCACGCGGGCGCTCGCCGCGCATCTCGCGTACGTCGCCGATGAGCTCGTACCGCCCTTCTGGGGCGCGTTGTTGCGCGAGACGGCGCCCGCCGAGCTCTTCCTCCAGCCCATGTACGACTTCACCGCACCCCGTTGCACGGCGGACCGCGTGCTGCTGGTCGGCGACGCGGCGGCGGTGGCGCGGCCGCACACCGGCGCGGGCGCGGTCAAGGCGCTCCAGGACGCCACGGTCCTGGAGTCGGCGCTGGTCACGGCGGACACCTGGGCGCAGGCCCTGGACACGTACGACACCGACCGCACCGCCTCGGGACGCTCGATGGTGGACCTCGGGCGGCGGCTCGGCCGGGCACTCGTCCAGGCGACTCCCGACTGGCGGGCCATGGACGGGACGGCGCTGGAGACGTGGTGGAAGCAGGCGGACGGGAGCGGCGCGTTCGGGGGCCGTGAGCTGAGGCGATGACGTCCGTGGGGTGGCTCCCGCGTGACGCGCCGCACACCCTCGCCGAACCATGACGTGTAGTCAAGCCGTGGCCCTCCGTCGTGGTCTGACGCCGTTTTGGGGATGTACGCCGAGATCAATAGGATCCGGCGATGATCACAAGACAACGGCCGGCGGCCTGGGTCATCGCCCTGCTCGCCGCCCTGACCGCCGGGCTCGTCACGGCAGGCCCCGCCGCGGCCGCCGAGGACGACGACGAACCGGCACAGCCCTCCCCCAAGGTCGAGCTCGTCCTCGACGTCAGCGGCTCGATGCGGGCCCGCGACATCGACGGCAAGTCGCGCATGGCCGCCGCGAAGCAGGCCTTCAACGAGGTCCTGGACGCGACCCCGGACGAGGTCGCGCTCGGCATACGCACCCTCGGCGCCAACTACCGCGGCGACGACCGCAAGACGGGCTGCAAGGACACCGAGCTGCTCTACCCCGTGGAGCAGCTCGACAAGGCGGGCCGCACCGACGCCAAGACCGCCGTCGCGACGCTCGCGCCGACCGGCTGGACCCCGATCGGCCCGACGCTGCTCAAGGCGGCCGACGACCTGACCGACGACGAGGCCGAGCGCAGCCGCCGCATCGTGCTGATCTCGGACGGCGAGGACACCTGCCAGCCGCTGGACCCGTGCGTGGTCGCCCGCGACATCGCCGCCAAGGGCATCCACCTCACCATCGACACGCTCGGCCTGGTGCCCGACGCCAAGACCCGCGACCAGCTGAGCTGCATCGCGGAGGCCACCGGAGGCACGTACACCTCCATCCGGCACACCGATGAACTCTCCGGCCGGGTCAAGCAGTTGGTGGACCGCGCGGCCGATCCGGTGGTCACGCCGGTCGAGGCGAAGGGCGCGGCGCAGTGCACCGACGCGCCGAAGCTGGAGTCGGGCCTGTACACCGACCGCGAGAAGTTCGGCGAGCACCGCTGGTACCGCGTGGAGGTCCCGGCGGGCAAGGAGCTGCGGGCCTCGGTGAGCGTGGGCGCGGACCGCGCCGTCAACCAGGACTACGGCGTGCTGCTGCGCGCCGAGACGCCGAACGGCCGCGAGCTCGTGCGCGGCCAGGAGTCCGGCGACGGGCGCACCGACGTCATCTCGACGGGCCTGCGCTATCCGACCCCCGAGGCGGACGACGAGGACGAGGAGAACACGGCGGAGACCGTCTGTCTGCGCGTCAGCAACTCGTTCTCCGCGCCCGCCTCCGTGAAGACGACGCCGGGCCTGCCGGTCGAGCTCGCCGTCGACCTGGTGGACTCCTCCGACGAGGCGTCCGACGTCGCCTTCTTCGGGCTCGGCCACGGCTGGTGGCTGCTGGGCCTGCTCGTCCTCGTCGGCTTCCTGGCCGGTGTGGTCTGGGGCTGGCTCTCGCGCTGGCGCTTCGCGGTCTGGAGGACCAACTGATGCGTACGACACGTGTGTGGGGCCGTATCGCGGCGGTCTCCTGCGCCGCCCTGCTGGCCCTGACCGGGGCGGCGGGCGTCGCGGTCGCCGACCAGGACGAGCCCGACAAGGCCGACGAGGTGACGGAGGCGGGCACGTCCTTCCGCACCGCCACGCCGATCCGCCCCGACCAGCAGGCCACGGCGGAGGCGTCCACGGGTGACTACCTGTACTGGGCGGTCCCCCTGGACACCGGGCAGCGCGCCACCGTGCACGCCACGGTGAAGCTGCCGGAGGCCGCGGCCCGGCACGCCGCGTCCACCTGGCGGGTCGACGTGTACGACGGGCTGCGGCGCCGCCAGGACTGCCGGCTCGGCACGCCCGCGCGGACGGCCGCGCAGGACGCCGCGTCCGTGTCGCTGTCGTGCACGCTGCGCACGGTGCGGGCCTGGTCGGAGCGGTGGGCGAACGACCCGCTGCCGGGCACGTACTACATCCGGCTCACCGTCTCCGATCTCAAGGCGGACGACCTGGGTCTGCCGGTGCGGGCCGAGACGAAGGTCACCACGACCGACGCGGGCGGCGCGCAGGCGGTGGACGGTTCGCTGGCGGAGCCGCTGGTGCCGGGCGCGGGCTCGGACAAGCAGCGGCCCGCCGCGGCCACCGAGCCGGAGGACGGCTGGTCCTCGGGCTGGTGGTCCTCGCGCTGGCTGTGGACGGCGGCCGGCGGTGTCCTCGCGGCGCTCGCGGGCGTCGGCGGCTACGCCCTGACGCGGGGCTCGGGCCGGCCGGCGCGGGTGCCGCAGGGCATGTAGGCGCCGGGGCCGCCGCGGTCCGCCGCGGGCGGCGTGGCAGTCTCGGTGGTGGCGGGGCCGTGCCCGGCGGTACGAGCGGCCCGCCTGTCCCCCACACTGGCGCTGCACGCGACGTAGGGGTACGCC
>NZ_JBFAWC010000004.1:13136-572379 GCF_040680155.1 Streptomyces sp. NPDC052114
GCGGGTGGTGTGGGGGGGGGGGGGGGGGGGGGGGGGGGGGGGGGGGGGGGGGGCGGCGGGGGGGGGGGGGGGCGGCCGGCCCCCCCCCACCACCGGGAACAACCGTTGAACAGGAATGGCGCGACCATGGGTGATCTGCTCCTCGTACGGCACGGCGAGACCGAATGGGCGCTCTCCGGGCAGCACACCAGCTGGACGGAGATCCCCCTCACGGACAACGGCCGGGCGCAGGCCCGCTCGCTGGCGCCGCTCATCGGCGGGTTCCGGATCGGCGCGGCGTTCACCAGCCCGCGCGGGCGCGCGCGGGAGACGGCGGAGCTCGCCGGGTTCGGCGACGCGCGGGTCGACCCCGATCTGAGCGAGTGGGAGTACGGCGCGTACGAGGGCGTCACGACCGTCGAGATCCACCGGACGCGCCCGGACTGGTACCTCTTCACGCACGGCGTGGCCCCCGGCCCGCCGGCGCATCCCGGGGAGAGTCCGGAGCAGGTCGGCGAGCGGGCCGACCGCATGCTGGCGAAGGTGGACGCCGCCCTCGCGAACAACGAGGGCAGTGTGGTCCTCTTCGCGCACAGCCACTTCCTGCGCGTCCTCGCGGCCCGGCGCCTCGGTCTGCCCCCGTCGGGCGGCTCGATGTTCCTCCTGGCCACCGGCACGGTGAGCCGCCTGAGCACGGAGCACGGGCGCCCGGTGGTGGCGAGCTGGAACCTTCGTCCGTAGGGGGCGGGGGTACGGGGACGTTCGTCGGGTCCCCTCCGCGGCGATCCGCGCGCCCGGTGTCCCACAACCGGTTCACCCCGTACCCCAGTTCGACAGCCCCTGGCTTGATCATCAAGACTGGCGCGCATGCGATACGGCGTTAACCTCCTCAACTTCGGTTCCGGCACCACCCCCGACTCCCTCGTGCGACAGGCGACCGACGCCCGCGAGCTCGGCTTCGAGTTCGCGATGATCTCCGACCACATCGCGGTGACCCCGGACGTCCACGAGGTCTATCCGGCGCCGTTCTACGACCAGTTCGTGCTCGCCGCGCACCTCGCGGGCCGGGTGCCGGGGCTGCGGCTCGGCACCACCATCACCGTCATCCCCTACCGCCACCCCCTCCAGACCGCCCGCCTCGCCGCCAACATCGACCGGCTCAACGACGCCGGGTTCATCCTCGGTGCCGGAGTGGGCTGGTCCGCCGCCGAGTACGAGGTGCTCGGCGTCCCCTTCCGCGAGCGCGGCGCGATCACCGACGAGTACCTCACGGCGATCCGCGCCGCCTGGCGCGAGGACCCGACGTCGTTCCACGGCAGGTACGTCTCGTACGACGGTGTCCGCACCGCCCCCGCCCCCGCGTCCCGCCCGGGGCTGCCCGTCTGGGTCGGCGGCAACTCCCCCGCGGCGCAGCGCCGCGCGGCCCGGCTCGGCGAGGCCTGGCACCCGTTCATGCCGACCCGCGACCTGCTCGGCGCGGCCCTCCCCCGCATCGCCGCCGAGGCAGAGGCCGCGGGGCGTCCCGTGCCGGACCTCGCGCCCCGCCTCCAGCTCAGGATCGGCGAGCGGCAGGACACCGCCGAGCGCCCCCTCGGGCACGGCAGCGTCGACCAGATCCGCGGCGACCTGGAGACGCTGGCCGGTCTCGGCGCCACGGACGTGCTCCTGGACACCTACCCCGGCACGCCCGACGAGCGGGCGGACGCGGACGAGGACCGGCGGGTCCTGGAGCTGGTGATGTCAGTGGCACAGGGCACCATCGGAACCAGCTGACAGAACCGGCCGGGAAGGGGTGCGTGCGGTGAAGGACCCGACAGCCGTCCAGCGACGGATCATCGAGGCCGCGGACCCGGGGACGGGACGCCTGAGTGGCACCGAGGCCCAGTTGGCGGGCCTGGTGCGGGCCCGGCTCGCCTTCCGCCACCCGCGGCCCCCGCACGCGTACTTCCTCACCCCGGCCGGTCATCGCATACGGGACGGGGCCGTGGGCGCCGCCTCTCCGGCGGAAGCCGCCCCGCCACCGCCGCCCGCCCCCGCGCCGGGCGGCGTCTTCGCCGCGCGCACCGGCGCGGAGACCGACGCCGGGAGCGAGGGTCCCGCCCGCCTGCGGGAGGTCCGCGGCGCCTGGGAGGGCCTGGTCGAGCTGCGCCGCATGACGAACGCCGACGGCGCCCGCGACCGGCCCTGCGCCTGGGAGCGGACCCACCTGGTGCGGGCGGCGGCGCTCGCCCTGGAGGCGGCGGGCCTGCCGCCCGCGCGGCCGGGGCGCGACGGCTACCGCGTGGCGGACACCCCGCAGCCGGAGGCGGTCGAGGTGCGCGAGCCCTCGCCGGAGGGGCTGCGCGCCTGCGCCGCGGCGCTGGAGCGGGCGGGGTGGCAGGTCGGCGAGCACACCGCCCCGCGCGGGCGCGGCCGCTATCTGCTGGCCTCGCCGAGGAGGGTGTGAGCACGCCGGGAAGGGTGTCCGGCGTCACGGAATGGCGTGTCCCGCCGCAGAGTTGAACGCACCGAGCACCACCCCGAGATCACCGGAGGAAACACCGTGGCAGAGCCGTTTTCCGTGCGCGTCGGCGTCCGTGGATACGAGACGGACTCGCAGGGACACCTGAACCAGGCCGTCTACCTCCAGTACGCCGAGCACGCCCGCTGGTCCCTGCTGCGCGCGGCCGGCATCGAGCAGACCGACCTCCTGGACAAGGGAGTCGGCCCGGTGGTCCTGGAGAACACCGTCCGCTATCTCCGTGAACTGCGCGCGGGCGACGAGACGACGGTGAGCTGCGCGTTCGTCTGGGGTGAGCGCAAGACCTTCGGTGTCGAGCAGACGGTCACCAGGGCGGACGGCATGGTCGCCGCGACGGTCACCTCGGTGGGCGGGCTGCTCGACCTCAAGGAGCGGCGCCTGGTGGCGGATCCGCGGGAGTACTTCCGGGCGCTGGCGGCGGACCCGGCGGTGCTCGGCCTGTAGCGGCCCGCGGCGGACCGACAGGGGCGCCCTCTCCACGGCCTATCGGCCGTGTGCATGACATCGTTACCCAATGGTCCCAGGACGTTCACACGGCCACCCGTACATCCGTGCCACTCTCCCGGTGGTTGATTAGTCAACTCGCGTAGACCGCACGCTCATCAAGCGGGCGCGCGGCGCGCGAGGCCTCCGGGAAAGGACACACCCCACATGCCCGTCCCGCGCGTACGCCGCTGGAAACCCCTGGCCCTGACCGCCGCCGCGGTACTCGCCGGCATCACCGTGCCGGCCACCGCCACGGCCACCACCTCCCCCACACCCGCTCCGGCCCCCGCGTCCGTCGGCACCTACGACGACACGTACTACAAGGACGCGCTCGGCAAGACGGGCCCCGAACTCAAGGCCGCGCTCCACACGATCATCAGCGACCAGACCAAGCTGTCGTACGACCAGGTCTGGGACGCCCTCAAGAGCACCGACGAGGACCCCGCCAACAGCTCGAACGTGATCCTGCTCTACAGCGGGACCTCGCGGGCCAAGGCGAGCAGCGGCGGTGACCAGGGCGACTGGAACCGCGAGCACGTCTGGGCCAAGTCCCACGGGGACTTCGGCACGGCGACCGGTCCCGGCACCGACATCCACCACCTGCGTCCCGAGGACGTCGGGGTCAACAGCATCCGCGGCAACAAGGACTTCGACAACGGCGGCAGCGAGGTCGAGGGCGCCCCCGGCAACCTCACCGACGGCGACTCCTTCGAGCCCCGCGACGCGGTCAAGGGCGATGTGGCCCGCATGATCCTCTACATGGCCGTGCGGTACGACGGCGAGAGCGGCTTCCCCGACCTGGAGCCCAACGACAAGGTCGACAACGGCAGCGCGCCCGCCATCGGCCGCCTCTCGGTCCTGAAGCAGTGGAGCGACGAGGACCCGCCGGACGACTTCGAGAAGAACCGCAACCAGGTCATATTCGACAAGTTCCAGCACAACCGGAACCCGTTCATCGATCACCCGGAGTGGGTGAACGAGATCTGGTGAACCGGGCTAGGCCGTCCCGGCCGGCCCGGTGAGTTCGGTGAGTTCGGTGATGTCGGCCGCGTCCAGGCGGAGCGCGGCCGCCGTCACGTTCTCCTCCAGGTGGTCCGGGGACGACGTCCCCGGGATGGCCAGCATCGCCGGGGAGAGGGCGAGCAGCCACGCCAGCGTGACCTGCGCGGGCGTGGCACCGTGCCGGTCGGCCACCCGTCGCAGCGCCCCGAGATCGGGCGCTCCGGCGCCGCCGAACGGGAAGTAGGGCACGTACGCGATGTCCTGCGCGGCACACCGCTCCAGCAGCTCGTCGTGCTCGCGCGTCAGCGGGCTGAACCGGTTCTGGACGGCGGCGACCGGGGCGATCTCCTGCGCCTCGGCGAGCTGCCGCGGCGTGGCGCTGCTGACGCCGAGGTGCCGGATGAGGCCCTCCTCGCGCAGGGCGGCCAGCGTGGCGAAGCGGTCGCCGCCGGGGCCGTCGGTCCGCAGGAAGCGCAGATAGACCAGGTCGAGGTGGTCGCGGCCCAGCTCGCGGAGGTTGCGGTGCACGGCCGCGCGCAGCTCGGCGGGGTCGGCCGGGTCCATCCAGCTGCCGTCCGGGAAGCGGCCGGGACCGACCTTGGTGGCGATGACCAGGTCGTCGGAGTAGGGGTGCAGGGCCTTGCGGATGAGGTCGTTGGCCGCGATGTCCCCGTGGAAGTAGAACGCGGCCGTGTCGATGTGGTTCACGCCGAGGTCGTTCGCGCGGCGCAGGACCTCGATGCCCCGCGCGGGGTCGTGGGCCGGTCCGTCCCAGGTCGCCGCGGGCAGCCGCATCGCGCCGAATCCCATGCGGTGGACGGCGAGATCGCCGCCGATGCGGAACCGGCCGGCCGCGGCGGCCGGCGTGTCGTCGGTGTGCTTCGTGAGTGCCATGGCCGAGATCCTCTGCCGTACGCCCGTCGGGCGCGATCACGTGGCAGCTTGCTGCCATTGACCCCACGGGCACCTCGTCGCACACTGTGCGCACCATGCCGACCACAGCGAACGACACCGACCGCACGGTGCACTCCGACCGCACGGATCACACCGACCGGATCGTGTCCCTGCGCGGCGAGCGCGAGCTGGTGCGCCGGGCGGGCGCCCTGTTCACCGGGGCCCGCGAGGAGTTCCTGTGCGCGGCGGCGGACCTGGCGACCTTCTCGCCCGGGGTGAACGCCGCGTTCGCCGGGGGCAGGCGGCCCCCGCTGGAGCCGGGCGGCCTGGTGATGCGCAAGCTGTACACGCCGCGGGCGCTGGCGGACGACGCGGCGGAGCGGCGGCTCGTCAGGATCGCCGGTTCAGGAGCACAGGTGCGGATCTCGGCCGCGCCGCTCGCCCATGAGGCGATCGTCATCGACCGGCGCGTGGCGATCCTCGCGGGGGCGCCGGTCCGTGGCGTGCGGACGTTCACGGTGATCCGGTCGCCCGTCGCCGTCGAGGGCGTCAGGGCGCTGGTGCACGCGGCCTGGGAGACGGCGACCGACCTGGCCGAGTACCGGCGCACCAGGCCGCCCGCGCTGGACGCGGAGGCGCGGCGGATCCTGCGGGCGCTCGGCGCGGGGCACACGGACGAGGTGACGGCGCGGGAGCTCGGCATGTCCCTGCGTACGTACCGCAGACGGGTCGCGGAGCTGATGGCGGTGCTCGGGGCGACGTCCCGTTTCCAAGCGGGGCTGCGGGCCGCCGAGTTGGATTCCGGGACGTGGGGTGGGGCAGGCAATTGACGGCGGCATGGGACCGGCTAGATTGATGCGCGATCTACTTGATCATCGAACTACCCGTTTCGGTCATCGAAGTACGCGTGCCGCGACCGCGCCGCACCCGCCGTGCTCCGCACGTTCCAGGAGGCTCCCGTGTCAGACCAAGACCCCCAGCTCGGCCCCATCGACGCCGCCGAGGCCGCCGACGCGGCGGAGATCCGCGCGCGCATCGACACCAGCAAGCCGCATTCGGCGCGCTTTTGGAACTACTTCGTGGGCGGCAAGGACAACTACGAGAAGGACCGGGAGCTCGGCGACCACATCAAGGAGATCTTCCCGGGCCTGGTGGACGTGGCCCGCACCAGCCGGCACTTCCTGGGCCGCGCGGTGCGGCACCTGGCGGTCGACCAGGGCGTGCGGCAGTTCCTGGACATCGGCACGGGCCTGCCGACGGCGGACAACACGCACGAGGTCGCGCAGCGCGTGGCCCCTGACTCGCGCATCGTCTACGTCGACAACGACCCGCTGGTCCTCGCCCACGCCCGCGCCCTGCTGACGAGCACGGCCGAGGGCGAGACGGCGTACATCGACGCCAACCTCTACGAGCCGGAGGCGATCCTGGCAGAGGCCGGCAAGACGCTGGACCTCTCCGAGCCGGTCGCTCTGATGATCCTGAACACGCTCGGCCACGTCGCCGACTACGACCAGGCGAGGGACCTGATCTCGCGCCTCATGGCGGGCCTGCCGTCGGGCAGTTACCTGGTGATCAGCGACTCCACCTCGACGAGCGAGGGCATGATCGCGGCGTCCGACGAGTACAACAAGAGCGGCGCGATCCCGTACTACGTCCGCAGCGTCGACGAGATCGGCGGCTTCTTCGACGGCCTGGAGCTCGCGGACCCGGGCGTCGCCCAGGTCACCCGCTGGCGCGCGGAGTCGGAGGACCCGACCCCGGTCGACGCGTACGGAGCCGTGGGCCGCAAGCCGTAGGCGCGTGCCCACGGGCCCGGCGGCTTCGGCGGCTTCGGCGGACGGCCTTCCCCGCGCTACGCCGTGGCGTGGAAGAAGCCCCACTTGAGGTGCCCCTTGCGGCACGCGGAGGCCACCAGGGGCAGATTGGTCCGCAGGCGGTCCAGGTACTCGGCGCTCACGGCGGCCACGAGTTCCGGTGACGGCCTGCGGACCTCCTCGACGAGGCGTTCGTAGTGGGTCAGCAGGTGGTCGCCGAGGTCGTCGAAGGCCGCGTCGGCGAACCCGAGCGCCTTCAACTGACTTTCGTAGCGGCCCGGTGTGGCGAGATCGGTGATGTTCAGGCGCTCCGCGAGGGGCCGCACCTCGTCCTGGGGGGCGTCGTCGGCGGCCATGATGTCGGTGAAGACGAGACGGCCGCCGGCCCTGAGGACGCGCCGCGCCTCCCCCAGCGCCCTGGGCCTGTCCCCGCTGTGACAGAGGGCCTCCTGGGACCACACGACGTCGAACTCCCCGTCGGGGAAGGGGATGTCGTGGAAGGACCCGGTCACCACCTCGATGCGGTCGTCAAGACCGTGGGCCGCGTTGAGTTCGCGGTGGCGGTGGTTCTGGACCTCGCTGATGTTGAGGGCCACGACGCGGCAGCCGAAGCTCCTGGCGAGCCTGCGGGCCGCGCCCCCGTACCCCGAACCCAGGTCGAGCACCGCGGCGCCCTCGCCCAGCGCACGGCCCGCCGTCGCGGCCAGCCGCTCGACGGTTCGCCCGGCCGCCCGGTCGATCGGTTCGTCCGCGTCCTCGTACACCCCGACGTGGATGTCCTCCCCGCCCCAGGCGTGGGCGTAGAAGCCGTCGACGTCATCGGTGTTGTAGTACGCGCGTGCCACATCAGCGGTCCGAGCCGCGGTGTCGTCAGCCATGGATCATTCCTCGGCACGACCGCCCGGGCACAAACCTCTGCTTTCGGACAAGCGAGGCCGTCCCGCGCGGCGCCGGAATCCCGCCCTACCCGCCCATCGACCCCGCGACCGGCCTCGCCCTCGCGGCGGCCGTCCCGCGGCCCGCCCCGTCCGGCACGGCCAGCCGGGCCCAGACCGTCTTGCCGACCTCCCGCCCCGCCACGCCCCACTCGGCCGCCAGCGCCGCCACGATCACGAGCCCCCGGCCCGACTCCCCGTCGGGCACCGGGGGTTCGGGCTCGCGGGGCGGTACGCGTTCGGCGCGCGTGTCCGCCACCTCGATACGGAGCGTGTCCGCGTCCAGCGTCAGGACGAGCTCGAAGTCGCGGCCCGGCACGCGGCCGTGCGTCACCGCGTTCGCCGCCAGCTCGCCGACGACCGCCTCGGCCGCGTCCGACAGTTCGGTGTCGTACGCGATGCCCCAGCCGTCCAAGTGATACCTGGCCAGCCTGCGCGCGAGCCGCGCGCCCCGGGGTGTGGCACTGAGACGCTGGGTGAAGTTTCGTACGGATGTCTCTGGTCGGGCTTGGATCGGCATGCACCCAAGGTGACCCCTGCCCCGCGCGACTCGCCAGACACCGAACTCGTACGCTCGGTAATTGTACGAGTGCGAACAGTGGACAGTACGCGTAACGGACCGTGACCATGGGCGCGTTGGCGGGGAACGGTAAGCGAGCGTCAGGGGATACCCGTGATGTCGTCCAGCACGACGGGCAGCAACGAGCCCGAACCGACCGAAGGTCTCAAGGCTTTCGGAGCGGTCCTGAAGAGCTTTCGCAAACGCGCCGGGTACACGCAGGAGTCCCTGGCGCCGGAGATCGGCTACTCCACGCATTTCCTCGCCTCGATCGAGCAGGGCAGACGGTTTCCGCCGCCGGTGTTCGTCGACCGGTGCGAGGCCTCGCTGGATGCGTTCGGGACGCTGCGGGTGACAGCCAATCAGCTGTCGAAGCAGCGGGGCCTGGCGTCTTGGTTCCGCCGGTGGGCTCAGTTGGAGCGGGAGGCGATCGCTCTTTATACGTATGAGTGCCGGTTGATTCCGGGCTTGTTGCAGACCGAGGCGTACGCCAGGACGCTCTTCGAGGCCCGGGTGCCGATCCTTACGGACGAGGCGCTGGAAGACCAGGTGGCGGCCCGCATGGCACGGCAGGCACTGCTGCGGGAGCGACCGAACACGGCGTTCAGCTTCATCATCGACGAACACGTCTTCCTGCGGCGTACCGGCGGCACGGAGGTCACCCGAGAGCTCATCGACCACGTCCTGGAACTGACCGCTCCGAGGAACATCGACCTCCAGATCATGCCGCTCTCACAAGACGTGCATGCTGGGCTGAACGGGCCCATTCAGCTCCTGGAGACCCCGGACAACCGCTGGTTCGGATACTGCGAGGGCCAGGAAAGCGGCCAGTTCGTCTCCGACCCGAAGGTGATCAGCACCCTTCAGACGCGGTATGCGAAACTGCGCTCGCAGGCCCTCCGCCCCTCACAGTCCGTGGGTCTGCTGGAGCAACTGCGAGGAGCGCTATGAACACCGCGGGACTGGCCTGGTTCAAGAGCAGCTACAGCGGCGACTCCAGCGGGGATTGCGTAGAAGTCGCCCTCACCTGGCGCAAGTCCAGCTACAGCGGCGATGACAGCGGCGACTGCGTAGAGGTCGCCCCCTGCCCCGCCGCCATCCACATCCGCGACTCAAAGAACCCCGAAGGGCCGCGGCTCGCGCTCGCGCCCCGCGCCTGGGCGGCGTTCGTGGCGCACGCCGGGCGCGGAGCCCACCCTCACTGCTGACGCTGGGACTCCACCAGTTCCTGGGCCTCCTCGTCCGTCGCCACCGACGGCGGGGAGCCCTCCAGGGGCTGCCGCGCCGTCTCCTTCATCGCGGCGACCGCGACGATGCCGACGAGACCGGCGAGCATCGTGTAGAACGCGGGCATCAGGTCGTTCCCCGTGGCGCCGATCAGCGCCGCGACGACGAGTGGCGTCGTACCGCCGAAGAGCGAGACCGAGATGTTGAAGCCGATGGAGAGCGAGCCGTAGCGGACGTCCGTCGGGAAGAGCGCGGGGAGCGCGGAGGACATGACGCCGAGGTAGCAGACCAGGGAGAGGCCGAGGATCAGCAGGCCCGTGAAGACGGCGACCGTGCCGCCCTGCTTGATCAGGAGGAAGGCCGGCAGGGACAGCACGAAGAAGGCGATGGAGCCCGCCATCAGGACCGGCTTGCGGCCGATGCGGTCGGAGAGGCGGCCCACCGAGTTGATGAGGGCCATCAGGATCAGCATGACGATGACGATCGACATCAGGCCGCCGGTCTCGCCGAAGCCGAGCTGCGTGAGATACGTCGGCATGTACGACAGCAGCATGTAGTCGGTGATGTTGAACGCGGCGACGAGCGCGATGCACAGCAGCATCGCCCGCCACTGGCCGAAGAAGGACTCCGCGAAGGACTTCTTCTGGCGTTCCGCGGCCGGGCCGCCCTCCTCCATCTTCTGGAAGGCGGGCGACTCGTCGAGCTTCATCCGCAGGTAGAGGCCGATGAGGCCGAGCGGGGCCGCCACCAGGAACGGGATGCGCCAGCCCCAGGACTGCATGGCGTCGTCGCTGAGGCCCACGGTCAGGGCGGTGACCAGGACGGCGGCGACCGTGTAGCCGATGAGGGTGCCGAACTCCAGGAAGGAACCCCAGAAGCCGCGGCGCTTGTCGGGGGCGTACTCGGCGATGAACGTCGCCGCGCCGCCGTACTCGCCGCCGGTCGAGAAGCCCTGGACCATGCGGCACAGGACGAGCAGCACCGGCGCCCAGAAGCCGATCGTGGCGTAGCTGGGGATCAGACCGATCGCGAGCGTCGCCGTCGACATCATGATCATGGTGAGCGCGAGGATCTTCTTGCGGCCGACGCGGTCGCCGAGCGGGCCGAAGAACATGCCGCCGATCGGGCGCACGAGGAAGGCCGCGGCGAAGGTGGCGAGCGAGGAGAGGGTCTGGGCGGTGTCGTTGCCGGAGGGGAAGAACTCCTTGCCGATGATCACGGCGAGGTAGGCGTAGACGCCGAAGTCGTACCACTCCATGGCGTTGCCCAGCGCGGTCGCCTTGACCGCCCGCTTGACCTGGGCCTCTTCGGTGACCGTGATGTCCGAGCGGCGCAGGCGCGGGTTCTTGCGGCGGTGGATCGCGCGGAACAGCGTGCGGTGCCGGGCCACCGCCTCCGGCGCGGGCTGTGCCGGTGTTTCGGGGGCTTCGGGCGCGCTCACGGGTCGTTCGTCTCTTCCTGTCGTACGTGCTGGGACCTGATCAGACGTCGATCAACACTGCCAAGCCGGGTGACGGGAAAGTGCCCGCCAATGGTCCTTACGACAAGGGCCCCAAGTCCCCTGCGGCAGGGGACTTGGGGCCCGATTCGCGACAAACCGACCTGTCAGGACGGGTCGGTGCCGGTCAGCGCGGGTACAACTGGCTCTTCGGGACGATCTGCTGCTCCTGGCCGGGGCTGGACCACAGCAGCTTCAGGTGTGCCTCGCCGGTCTGTTCCGCGTACTCGACCTTGATGGAGTGCCGCTTCCCTGCGGTGAGGGCGACCTGCGCCTTGTCGAGTCTCGGCTCGTGCGGCGACCAGGAGTCGATGACCAGCTTGCCATCGATCCAGACGCGGGCCATGTCGTCGGAGACGGTCGTCAGGGTGTACGTCTCCGAGCGGCGGGGCTCGATCGAGCCGGTCCAGCGGACGCCGAAGTCGTCCGCGGGGATCGAGGCGGCCGGCGAACCGGTGTACTTCCAGGCGTGGTTGAGGGTGGCGTCGGTGCGGGTGACCTTCGGCGCGCCGTCGAGCGCCGCGTTGTCGAAGATCTCCTGCTTGAGGCCCTTGCCCTTGCCGGGGCGGGCCGTCGGGCCGGGGTCGACCCTCAGCTCGATCACGGTCGCCGTGTCGTTGGTGGCGGCGCCCGACGGAGTGAGGTCGTAGCCGTCGCCGGACTTGGCGACCGTCACCTTCTGGTCGCTGCCGAGCACCCGGGCGCCCTTCACGGCGAAGTCCGTACGCGCCTTCAGGTGCAGGGAACCGCCGGCGGCCGGCCACTGGGTGACGGCGGCGTAGAGCTTGTCGCCCTTGCGGCTCACGTGGCCCCAGCCGGGCTCCTCGACGAGGCCGCCGTAGCGGGCGCCGAAGACGGCCTCGCCCTGGCCGTCCTTCCGCAGCCAGTCGCCCATCTGCCGGAGGCGGTCGACGGAGGGCCGCGGGACGCGACCGCGGGCGTCGGGGCCGACGTTCAGGAGGTAGTTGCCGCTGCGGGAGGTGGTGGAGAGGAGGTTGCGGGTCAGGGTCTGGGCCGACTTCCAGTTCTCGTCGTAACGCGCGTACCCCCAGTGGCCGTTGAGGGTCATGCACGACTCCCAGAGCTGGCCGTCGACGGGGGCGCCGGGGATCTCCTGCTCGGGGGTGCCGTAGTCGCCGTCGACGACTCGGCGCTTGCCGACGCGGTTGTTGATGACGAGGTCGGGGTCGAGGCCGCGCAGGTAGGCCTCAAGGCGCTCGCCGTCCTTCGCCGTCCAGGGGTTGTGGGGGTTGTCGGTGTCCCACTCGCCGTCGAACCAGAGCAGCGCCGGGTCGTAGGTGTCGACCAGCTCCTTGAGCTGGGCGTACATGCGCTTCTCGTACTTCGGGAAGGTGGCCGGGTCCGGGAAGTCCTTGTCGTGCCAGTCCCAGATCGAGTAGTAGAAGCCGAGTTTGATCCCGGCGTCGTCGGACGCCTTCTTCAGCTCCGCGAGGATGTCGCGGTTCTTGTCGAAGGAGGAGTGGTCGCGCAGGTTCCAGTCGTTCACCTTCGTCGGCCACATCGCGTAGCCCTCGTGATGCTTGGACGTGATGACGATGTAGCGCATCCCGGCGTCCTTGGCCGCCTTGACGACGGCCTTCGCGTCGAAGTCCGCGGGGTTGAAGGACTGCGCCTGCTTCTCGTACGCGTCCATGGGGATGTCGCACTGACGCTTGATCCACTCGGCGTCGCGGCAGACGGTGCCGTCGGGGCGCCGGTACTCCCCCTCCAGGTTCGAGTAGGCGCCGAAGTGGATGAACATGCCGAAGCGGTCCTGACGGAACCAGTTGGTGCGGTCGGCGGTGAAGGGGTCGTCGGAGGCGTGGTCCGTGCCGGGGCCTGCGGCCGGCTCGGACGTGTTCGGCCGCTCGGTCCGGGCCGCGGCTTCTTCCGCGGTGGCGGAGGGGACGGCGGTGCCCGCGAGGGTCGCGGCGAGGAGCAGGGCGATTCCAGTGGCTCTGTGGCGCATGGGGCGGCTCCCGGGGTTCCCTGGATTGGGGGGTCGCTCGGGAACGTAGGGATGAATACATCGGATGTCAATGGGGGTTGGTGGGGGCAACTTTGGCGCTGTGGTGGGTAGTTGAGGGTCCATGGAGACGTGAGGGCGACTACCGGTCCGATGAATCAGGTGCGGCGCGGTCAGCGCCGCGGCCCTCACGCGTCTCCGCTCAGGCAGGCGGCACCAGGACGCGGGCATGCGCGGCGGCCAGCGCGATCCGGACCGCGTACTCCGCGGTCGACTCGTCGACCGGCTCGCCGGTGAATACCAGCCGGAAGTAGATCGGCGCGGCGAGGGCCTTCAGGAGTTCGGCCGGATCGGTGCCCATGGGCAGTTCGCCGCGCTCGACAGCGCGGGTGACGACGACGGCCGCCCGCCGGAACCGGTCGACGAAGACGCCGTTCTTCACCTCGGCCAGCCGCGGGATGCGGACGGCGTCCGACAGGACGGTGGCGAGCAGGGCCTGCCCCGCCTGCGTGGCCATGGTGGCGATCAGCGTGCGGGCCAGCTCGCGCAGGTCGCCCTCCACCGCACCGGTGTCGGGGACCGGGATGTCCTCGGCGAAGTGCCTGGCGATCGCGTCGGCGACAAGGCTGTCGGAGTCCGTCCAGTTCCGGTAGATCGTCGTCTTGTGGACCCCGGCGCGTTGGGCGACACCTTCGACGGTCAGCGCCGCATAGCCGACCTCCGTCAGTTCGGTGACGGCCGCTTCCAGCACGGCCGCACGCATCCTCTTGCCCCGCCCCACGGGACGGCCGGGATCCGAGGGCGACACGGATGACTCCATTGCAACTCCTGGTTGCGTTAATGGCGGGCGTATGACAGCCTCCAATCTATCGCAACTGAGAGTTGCAATATGGCTGTGCTCTCTGGCGCAGCAGGTACGCGTACCCGCCACGGATTGAGGCTCCATGCCCCGCGATCTCCGTACATCCGCTCATCTCTCGCTCCGCGCCCACGGCTGCGCGGCCACGAACAGAGCCGCCCGCCGTCCTCGCCCCGCCTGTTGCCGTTCCCGGCACTCGGCGCCACAGGCGGTCCCTGATCCGAGGTGGACGCTGGACTCCATTCCCGACCAGACCGGACGGCTGGCCGTGGTCACCGGCGCCAACAGCGGCATCGGATACGTCACCGCCCGCGAACTCGCCCGCCGCGGCGCCCACATCGTCCTCGCCTGCCGCCACCACGAGCGCGGACGGCACGCGTTACAACGGCTGCGGTCCGAAGTGCCGGACGCCCAGGCCGAGCTGCGCAGCCTGGACCTCGCCGACCTGGAGTCCATCCGCCGCTTCGCCCAGGACTGGAACCACGGCCGACTGGACCTCCTGGTCAACAACGCCGGCATCGCGATGGTCCCCTTCTCCCGGACCGTCGACGGCTTCGAGTCGCAGTTCGGCACCAACCACCTCGGCACCTTCGCCCTCACGGGCCTGCTCATGCCCCATCTGCTCGCCGCCGCCGACCCTCGCGTGGTCACCGTCAGCAGCGAAGGCCAACGATTCGCCCGGTTCGACATGAGCAACCTCAACGCGGAGCGCCGCTACCGAGCGGCATTCGCCTACGTGCAGTCCAAGCGGGCCAATCTCCACTTCGCCATGGAGCTCCAGCGCAGGGCAGAAGCGGCCGGGCTGGGGCTGCGCAGCATGGCTGTCGCCCCCGGGCTCACCCGCTCCAACGTACTCACCGGCGGCGCCAACAGCACGAGAGGCCGCGTGTACGGCGCCCTCACGAGTTCACTCGTACGCATCGCGTTCCGCCCCGCGCTGGAGGGTGCCAAGACCTCCCTCTACGCCTCGACCTCGCCCGGCCTTCCCGGAGGCAGCTATGTGGTGCCCGACGGGCCGCTCCAGCTCCGAGGCGAACCCGTCCTTCGCACCAAGGAGCGTGCCGCCCGCGACACGCTCACGGCCCACCACTTGTGGGCGCTCTCGGAACAGCTCACCGGCGTGACCTACCCACTGCCCGCCCGACGGGCGGCCCATCAACCGCTCACCGGTCCAGAAGACATCAACTCCAGGCACGTTCACAGGCCGTCAGCCAGTCCGTCGGGAGGGCCGCGTCGCCCTTCACCGTGACGCGGTCGTCCTCCTGCGGGATGCGGCGGGTCAGCAGGAGCATCAGGTGGGCCGCCTCGCCCGAGGCGACCACGTCGGCCTCCGCGGCCGGGCCGCGCTTCCAGCGGGGGCCTTCCGGGGTCCTGGTGATCAACCAGCCGGGTGCGGCGCCGTGTTGGCTCGGGTCGTGTTGGCTCGGGTCGTGTTGGCTCGGCTGGAATCCGAGCCGCTCGCCGTCGCCGCGCAGTTCGGTGACGGCGGGCCGGAGCGCGGCGAAGGCGGGCGTGGCCAGGAGGGTGAGGTTCTCGGTGATCACCTCGGCCGCGAGGTCGGCGGCGACCTCGAAGGGCGCGCCCGTCGCGGACGCGGCGTCGTAGTGGTGGACGCAGGTGTCGCCCAGCATCCTGCGCAGCCAGAAGAGGGCGGGCCGGGGGCCGAGGAACGTGTCGAGAGCGGTGTCCGCGCCGATGTCCCTTACCGCATCGATCAGTTCGTCGGCGCCCTCGCGCAGCCAGGCGGCCCAGGTGTCGGGGGCACCGGGGTCCGCCTCCCACGGGTCAGGGACCGGCAACTGCCCCCGGCTGCGCAGGATGTCGGCCGCCCAGCGGTGTTCCTGGCCGACGTGTCCCACGAGCGTGCGCAGCGGCCAGTCCGGGCAGGTGGGGACCGGGGTGTCCGGGTCCTGGCCGACGACCGTGTCGGCAAGTCCGCCGGTCTGCTCCCGAAGTCCCTCCAGGAGGCGGGCGGTGTCCGGTGTCGGTGTCGGTGTCGTTCTCGTTGCCATCGCCATGGTGAAGCTCCTCTCGCGGGGTGACGTCGGTACGGTAGGAACTCCAGTCCACTGGAGATTCAAGTCCCCTTGGGGCATTGCATTGGTGGGCGTTGCGTTGGCGGAGGTTGCGCTGGTGGAGGTTGCGTCCGTTGCTCGCTGAGACGCTCGGGATCGGTGACCTGGCGCGGCTGACCGGTCTGCCGGTGCGGACCATCCGCTTCTACTGCGACGAGGGCGTCGTCGGCTCGGTGCGCAGCACGGGCGGGCACCGCAGGTTCGGCCCGGCGGCCGTCGAGCGGCTCATGCTGGTGAGGCGGCTGCGCCGGCTGGGCCTCGGGCTGTCCGCCGTACGGGACGTACTCGACGGCGAGCGTTCCGTGGGCGAGGCCGTCGCGGCCGAGCGGTCCTCGCTCGATGCCCGGATCGCCGAACTGGCCTGGCGCCGCGCCTCGTTGCGCGCCGTCGAGGAGGCTGCGGGCCCCGCCGAACGGGACGCGCGCCTCGACCTCCTGGCCGCCGTGGAGAACGGCACCGCCGCGCACGACGCGCTCGTCGACTTCTGGCGCCGCACGATGGTGGCCCCGGTGTCCGAGGCGATGCTCCGCGCGTTCGTGTCCATCGCCGTGCCGGACCCGCCGACGGACCCTTCGCCTCGGCACGTCGTGGCGTTCGCCGAACTGTTCGCGCTGGCCGGGGACCGTGCGTTGGCGCGCGGTCTCCTGGACCGGGCGCGTACCCATGGTCATCTGCTGCTGGACGAGGACGAGTTGGTGGCCGGAATCGGCGAGGCGTGCGCGCTGGCGGAGCCGTTGGTGCGGGCGGGCGGGGCGCCCGGTGCGGGTCCCGCCCTCGACGCGTTCGTGGCGGCGCACGCGTCGGTGCGGGGCGCTCGGGACACGGCGGGGTTCCGGGGGCGGCTGGCGGAGTACGTGGCGGTGGACCGCTCGCCCCGCATGCGGCGGTACTGGCGGCTGGCCGCCGAGGCGGGCGGGTCCGCGGTGACGGTCGGCACGACGTATCTGTGGCTGACCGACGCGCTCGCGGGGTCGGTGGAAATGGGGTTGCCGCAGGTCGGGGCGGTCGGATAGGAAGCTCGCATGCTTAAAGGCGGCAAGGTCGGGCTCAGGGCCCGGCACGAGGACGACGTCCCGATCCTGCGGACCGAGCTCTACAACGACGTGGTCAACGCGGCACGGGCCGAGGGCGGGCCGTGGCGGCCGATTCCGCCCGGCACGAAGGACCCTCGTCTCGTGGTGGACGAGACGCAGCAGGGCAGCGTTCCGTTCTCCGTGGTGGAGCTGGAGGGCGGGACCCTCGTCGGCACCGCGACGCTGTGGGGCATCGACACCCACAACCGGTGCGCGCACATCGGCCTCGGGCTGCTGCCGAGTGCCCGGGGCAAGGGGTACGGCACGGATGTGGTCGGGGCGCTGTGCACCTACGGCTTCGTGGTGCGGGGCCTGCGGCGGCTGCAGATCGAGACGCTGGCGGACAACACGGCGATGCTGCGCTCGGCGGAACGCAACGGGTTCGTCCGCGAGGGCGTACTGCGGTCCTCGGCGTGGGTGATGGGCGAGTTCCTGGACGAGGTCCTGCTGGGCCTCTTGGCAGAGGAATGGAAGCCGGGCTCGACGGAGTCGTAGGGGTCCGGGGTCTGGCGGGGCGCCCTTGGACGGGGCCGCCTGCCGCCCGTCCTGGGCGCGGGTGCGTGGGCGTCTGCGCCTTGGCGGTCTGCGCCTGTTGTCCGCCTGTGGGGCGGGGCCGCGGGGGTATGTGCGTACTCGCCATCCCTACGCCCCGCCCAACGGACAAAGACGCCAGCGTGTGCTCGGTGCTCCGTTCGCACATACCCCCACGTCCCCTCGGGAGCGCGTGCGCCTGCCGGCCGGTGGGGGCCGTTGTGCCGGTGCTGCGGTGGGCGGGCCCCTGCCGCTCCCGCTGTGGGCAGCGGCGCGGTGGCGAACCAGCCGTCCCCGCTGTGGGCAGGCGTTCCGCAGGGCGGAACGGGTGGGCACAGCCCCCGGTGCTGGGCAGCGGGAAGTGTGGCTCCAGCCCCGGCGCAGCCGGTCCCGCAGGGCGGTGCGGGGTAAACGGGCGGGTGGGTGGGGAAGACCCGGCGCGGAGCGCCGGGAAGCGGACCGTGCCGGGCAGCGGCAAAGGTGGCACCCGCCCCGTTCGGGGCACCCGGGGCCGGGCCGCGATGAAGGTGGCCCCCGCCCTCGCGCAGGCGGGGAAGAACCCCGGGGCCGGGCAGCGATGAAGCAGGCAGCCGCCCCGGCGTGGTCAAGGCACGGGCACGGGCCCGGTTGCAGGACGGGCCACACGGGGGAAGAGATTCCCGCACCCGCGCCCCCACTCCGAACAACGGAGCCCGCATGCCACTGCCCCGCCGCACCTTCCTCACCGGCCTCGCCGGCACCGCCGCAGCCTGCACCGGCACCGGAACCGGCACCCCCGCCAACGCCACCGCCAACGCCCCGCGCGAGCGGCCCGCGTACGACGCCGCCCGGCGCCTCCTCCCTCACCACGGCGACCAGCTCACCTTCCACACCGCCCCGCCCCGGGGCGACAACCTGGATTTCTTCGAGGTCACCGGCCGCCGGGGACACCTCACGATCACCGCGACCAGCCCCGCCACCCACCTCACGGGCCTGCGGCACTACCTGAAGACCGTCACCCACGCCACCCTCACCTGGGCCGGCAGCTGCGTCGACCTGCCCGACCTCCTCCCCGCCCCCGCCGAACCCCTCACCGGCCGCGCCAACACCCCGCACCGCTTCGTCCTCAACGACACCAACGACGGCTACACCGGCGCGTATCACGACTGGGACTACTGGCAGCGCGAGATCGACGTCCTCGCGCTCCACGGCTACAACGAGGTCCTCGTCTACGCGGGCGCCGACGCCGTCTACCACCGCGCCTTCCAGGAGTTCGGGTACTCGGACGAGGAGCTGCGGGCGTGGATTCCCGCCCCCGCCCACCAGCCCTGGTGGCTCCTGCAGAACATGTCCGGCTTCCCCCACCCCGTGTCGCGCCGCCTCCTCGACGCCCGCGCCCGCCTCGGCCGCCGCATCTGCGACCGGCTGCGGGAGCTGGGCATGACGCCGGTCCTGCCCGGCTACTTCGGCACCGTGCCGCCCGGCTTCGAGGAGCGGAACCCGGGCGCGAGAACCGTCCCGCAGGGCGACTGGGTGGGGTTCGCGCGACCGGACTGGCTGGATCCGCGCACCGGCCACTTCGCGCGCGTGGCCGGCGCGTTCTACCGCGCCCAGGACGCCCTGTTCGGACCGTCCACGATGTACAAGATGGACCTGCTCCACGAGGGCGGAAAGCCCGGTGACGTCCCCGTCGGCGACGCCGCCAAGGGGGTAGAGAAGGCTCTGCGCACCGCCCATCCGGGCGCGACCTGGGTCATCCTCGGCTGGCAGCACAACCCGCCCAAGGCCATCACCGATGCCGTGGACAAGGAAAGGATGCTCGTCGTCGACGGGCTCTCCGACCGCTTCCCGGACGTCACCGACCGCGAGTCCGACTGGGGCTCCACCCCGTACACCTTCGGCTCCATCTGGAACTTCGGCGGCCACACCACGCTCGGCGCCAACACCCCTGACTGGGCCGCGCTGTTCGAGGCCTGGCGCACGAAGGAGGGCAGCGCGCTGAGCGGCATCTCGCTCATGCCGGAGGCCGCCGACAACAACCCCGCCGCCTTCGCCCTCTTCTCGGAGCTCGCCTGGCGCGTCGGCGACCTGGACCTGAAGGCGTGGTTCGCCGAGTGGGCCGTGGCCCGGTACGGGGGCGCCGATCCGCATGCCGCCGCGGCCTGGGACGTCCTGCGCCGTACCGCCTACGGCACCACCCGTGCCGACGAGTGGGCCGAGGGCGCCGACGGGCTGTTCGGGGCGCGGCCCGACCTCGCGGTGACCTCGGCCGCCGCCTGGTCACCGAAGAAGCTGCGGTACGACGCGGCCGAGTTCGAACCCGCGCTCGGTGAACTGCTGGCCGTGCGGGCGGACTTGCGGGGCTCGTCCGCCTACCGGCGCGATCTCCTCGACGTCGCCCGTCAGGCCATCTCCAACCGCAGCCGCGTCCTGCTGCCGCGCGTCAAGGACGCGTACGAGAAGAAGGACGTACCGCTCTTCGACCGGCTCACCCGCGACTGGCTCGGCCTGATGGACCTGCTCGAACGCCTCGTCGCCACCGACGCGCGGCATCTGCTGGGGCGCTGGGTCGCCGACGCGAGGGCCTGGGGCGCGGACGAGCGGGAGAAGGAACAACTGGCCTACGACCAGCTGTCGTTGGTGACCGTGTGGGGCAACCGGTCCGGCGCGGACGCCGGGCTGCGCGACTACGCCAACCGCGAGTGGGCGGGGCTGGTCGGCGGACTCTACCGGCTGCGCTGGGAGCGGTACTTCAAGGAGCTGCGGGCCGCCCTCGCGGAGGGCCGCGAGCCCGGGAAGATCGACTGGTTCGCGATGGAGGACCGGTGGATCCGTGATCCCGGACGGCTCGCGACCCGCCCGACGGGGGACGTGCACGCGATCGCCGGGCAGGTGCGGACCAGGTTGAGCGCCCTCTAGCCAGGAGGCGCGGCGCCCCCTGCCCCGTGCGGGGCGAGGGGGCGCCGCCCCTCATTCAGGCGCGCGGGCACTCCTTCCACGCGAGGTGGTAGACGGTGCTGATGTCGCCGTCCGTCGAGTCCATCGTCATGAAGCTCGTCTTCGCGGGATCCGAGGTCCCCGCGTCGAGCCGAAGCTCCGTGTTGATGTTGAAGTTGCGCCGCACCCCGCACGGCGCCCAGACCAGCTGGGCCCAGTCCGTGGTGTCGGTGGCCTGCCAGTTGTCGTTGTAGGTGCCCTTGAACTCATGGCTGATCGAGGCCGTGTTGGGCGAGCCCTGGAAGTAGTACGACGCCTTCTCCGTGCCCTTGGCGCCCTGCTGGAGGGAGGCGTAGCCGCGGTAGTCCGCGCTGGCGATCGCGTACGTGAAGCCCTGGGGGACGTGGACGATGAGGTTGAGCTGGCAGTTCCTGCGGAACGCGGTGGGGTCCGCGCCGCCGCCCGTCTTGGCGATGTAGTCGCTGTAGGTGACCGTGAACGCCGTGTTGTCCTCGGAGACGGCGACGGCGGCGGTGCCCAGGGGGCAGCCGGAGCCGTTCACCGTGGCGACCTCGATCACGATCTTGTCAGGGGGAGGCTGCAGGATCGCGGTCGCGTCGTGCGCGGGGAGAGTCGTTCCGAACAGCGCCGCGACGGCGCCGCTCAGCAGCAGTGCACCAGCCATGATTCTCCGATCCATGACGGAGGAGGGGGGTGGGAGAAGTGCCTGTGGTGCGTGGAACGCATTGCGGGTGCCTGGAGCGGATTGCGTGAGCGAGGGGAGCGTACGGACGGGTGGGGCCGGGGGCCAGGGTGAGGTCCGGCCATTCCCCGCCGCCGACGGATTGTGTCTTGACGGGTATACGTCATGCCGAATCTCTGGTAGGAAACCTTCCTAACAGAACGCGGAACCATGAACTCCCCCTCCTGGAGGCCCTCGTGGAGACCCCCCACATACCCCCGCGCATGCCGCACACCTCGCGCCGCAAGCTGCTCGCCTTCATCGGCGCCGCGGCCGTGGCCGGACCGCTCCTCGCCACACAGACCGCCACCGCGACCCAGACCTCCTCCGGGGCCAGGGCCGGCGGGCTCGACGACCCGGCGAAGAAGGAGATCGCGATGCAGATCGTCTGCAGCGCGGAGAACTCCTCGCTGGAATGGAAGAAGCAGTATCGATACTGCGAGGACATCGACGACGGCCGCGGCTACACCGCGGGCATCATCGGCTTCTGTTCCGGCACCGGCGACATGCTCGACCTGGTCGAGCTCTACACCCAGCGCAAGCCGGGCAACATCCTCGCCAAGTACCTCCCCGCCCTGCGCCGGGTCGACGGCACCGACTCGCACGAGGGGCTCGACCCGACGTTCAAGCCCGACTGGGAGCGGGCCGCCGACTCCGACGAGGAGTTCCGCAAGGCGCAGAACGACGAGCGCGACCGCGTCTACTTCAACCCCGCGGTCAAGCAGGGCAAGGCGGACGGCATCGGCGTGCTCGGCCAGTTCTGCTACTACGACGCGATCGTCATGCACGGCGACGGCGGCGACTCCACCAGCTTCCGCAACATCCGCAAGCGCGCGCTGCGTTCGGCCAAGCCGCCGGCGCAGGGCGGCGACGAGGTGGCGTACCTGAACGCCTTCCTCGACGCGCGCGTCTGGGCGATGAAGCAGGAGGAGGCGCACGAGGACACCAGCCGGGTCGACACCGCGCAGCGGGTCTTCCTGAAGAAGGGGAATCTCAACCTCAACACCCCGCTGGACTGGAAGGTCTACGGGGACCCGTACCACATCGGGTAGTCGCCGCCCCGGTGCGGGGCGACTCCCTCGCGCGGAGCGCCGTCGGCGCTCCGCGCACCCGCGCCCACCTCTTGCCACTCACAGGTTGAAACGGATACGGTCCCCGCCAACTCCCCGTCTACGCGCGTCAACCTGCACCGAGGTGAGAGACCCCCATGTTCCTTCGTACGGCCGTGCTGACCCCCGTCGTCCTTGCCGCTCTCGTCACCCCGGGCGCCGCGGCGGCCCCGCACGCGGCGGGCGAGGGCGGACAGCGGGCCGGGGACGGCGGGCAACGGGCCGGCGACGGCTGGCAGCGGGCCGGGAACGACATCACCTCAGGGATCAGCGGCCTCGCCCTCGCCGCCCGCGCGGGCGGCGCCACCCACGCGCTCGTCGTACGCGACAACAAGAAGCCCGGCCAGAACCGCGTCGCCGACCTCACCTACCGCCCCGGCCGCTCCGCCGTGGTCGAACCGCTCGCCTGGGCGGGCGGCGGCGAGCCGGTCGACCTGGAGGCGATCGAGGCGGTGCCGGGCGCCCCCGACGAGTACGTGGCGCTCGCCAGCCGCGGCCTCGTCTACCACCTCAAGGTCACCGGCTCCGAGGCCGAGGTCCTCGACACCTCCCCGCTCCCCTCGATCGCCGACGGCGACGACTACGAGAGCTTCGCGCTGACCTCCCGGCACGGGAGGATGGCCGCCGTCTGGGCCGACCGCGGCGCGGGCGAGGACCGCCCCGCGACGGTGCACGCGGCGCCCTTCTCCTTCAACAAGTACGGCGAGGCCGACTTCGGCCCGGTCACGACCGCCCGCTTCCGCGCGCCCTACCCGACCGGGGACGTCCGGCACGCCTCCGACCTCTCCGTCACGGACGCGGGCCGCCTGCTGGTCGGCGCGGCATCCGACGCGGGCGACGACGGCCCCTTCGACTCCGCCGTCCTCGACGCGGGGAAGGTGTCGGTGAGCCGCTCGGGCGGGGTGCGGCTCTCCGTCGACACGTCCCCCGATGTCCTGGCGACGTTCAAGGGCCACAAGATCGAGGCGGTGGAGTGCGTGCCCGGCACCCGGACCGCCGTCCTCGGCACGGACGACGAGAACGGCGGCGGGTCCGTCAACTCGGCTGCGGTGTGCGGGAGGTAGCGGCGCCGGGAGCCCGTGGAGGCACCGGTGTCCCGGGAGCCCGCGAAGGCACCGGTGTTACTGTCCCCGCATGTCCAAGGCCGAGATCGACGCGCTGACCGCCGAGTTCTTCGGCACCCTCGACACACGGGACGGCAGGGCCGCCGGTCTGGACCGCGTCCGCGACCTGCTGGTGCCGGGCGGCGTGATCTGCAGGACCGGCCCCGGGTACGCCGCCTGCACCGTCGACGAGTTCATCGCGCCCCGCCTGGAACTGCTGTCCGGCGGGCGCCTCGCGGAGTTCAGCGAGTGGGAGACCTCCGAACGCACCGACATCGTCGGCGACATCGCCTCGCGGTTCGGCACGTACGGCAAGTCCGGCGTCCTGGACGGCGAGCCCTTCGAGGGCGGCGGCACGCACACCTTCCAGTTCGTCCGCACCCCGCAGGGCTGGCGGATCGCCGCGTACTCCTGGTACGACGCGCCCTGATCAGGTCGGGGCAGGAGCGGGGCCGTCCGGAGGGCCGGGAGTTCCGGGGCCTCAACTCGCCTTGAGGTCCAGGGGCTTGCGTACGGCCGCGATCGCCGATGCCGCCAGGACCGCCGCGATGCCTCCGAGGACCATGACCACGGAGACCGACGTCGCGTCCACGACCGTGCCGCCCGCCAGCGCACCGACGGCCATCGTCGCCTGGAACGACGACGTGAACAGGACGGACGCCGCCTCGGGGGCGCCCGGCGCGGCGGTCGCGAACCACGTCTGCGAGCAGACCGGCACCGCGCCGTACGCGAGGCCCCAGACCAGGAGCAGTACGAGCGCCGCGGAGCGGCTCGTGCCCAGGAGCGGCAGGAGGAGCGTCGCCGAGGCGAGGAGTGCCGCCGCCACCGCGAAGGTGGTCCGCAGCGCGCGCCGGACCCACGCGCCCCCGAGGAAGTTGCCGACGACGCCCGCGCCGCCGTAGGCGAGCAGGAACCCGGTGACGAGCCCGGGGCCCGCGTGCGTCACCTCCGCGAGGAACGGGGTGACGTACGTGTACGTACCGAAGTGCGCCGTCACGATCAGGAACGTCACCGCGATCCCGGCCCGGACGCGGCCCGTGCGGAGCAGGTCGCGCAGCACGGTGAGCCGGGTGACCTGCTGCGGCGGCAGCGGCGGCAGGGTCATGAGGAGCGCGACGAGGACCGTCAGCGTGAGGAGCCCCATCGCGACGAACACCCAGCGCCAGCCTGCCAGTTGGGCGAGAAGCGTACCGGCGGGCACGCCGAGGACGGAGCCGAGCGGGACGGCGGAGAAGATCACGGCGGTCGCCCGGCCCACCTGCTCCGGCGGCACCAGACGGGACGCGAGCCCCACACCGATGGACCAGAACGCGCCGATGACGAAGCCGACGAGGACGCGGGAGACCATCATCACCCCGTACACGGGCGCCCAGGCGGCGAGGAGGTTCGCGAGCGCGAGCACCGCCATCAGGAGGGCGAGCATGCGGCGCCGGTCGACGCGTGCGGTGGTGACGGTCACCGCCGGCGCGGCGACGGCGGCGAGCAGGCCCGGCAGCATCATCATCAGCCCGGACGTGCCGTCCGAGGTGGCGAAGGTGTCACCGATGGGGGTGAGGAGGCCGATGGGGAGGATCTCGGTGGTGACGATCGAGAAGATCCCGAGGGCGAGGGAGAGGACGGCGAGCCAGGAGACGAGAGCCGGCCGCTCCCCGGCGCCGGGCGCGCCGTCGAGGTGCGGGGCCGCCGTGGCGCGGGTGGCGGTGGGGAAGGGAGTGGGCGAGGACATGACTCCGATTCCAGCAGCGGGGGCCCGTCCGGGTCCGGCATGAATCCGACGTCAACGTCGATGCCTTGTCCTCTGCCGCGCCCCTCCCCCACGGTGCCTCAGTGCCGGAGATCCGGCACTTGGCCGCCTCGGCGTCGCGGATCGGTCACGTCCGCCGACAGGGCGCAGCGGCGCGCCGGATTCATCGGTGCCGCACCCCGACGGGCCGACCTCATGGCCGGTCCGCGCCCGCCTGATCGTCGCCTGCCCGGTCGTCGATCGCCTGGTACGCCGTCGTCCAGAAGTCCCGGTGCAGGCGCGGGGTGTCGAGGGTGTCGATCGCCGTCTGGGACAGGAGGATTCCGGTGAGTTGCTCGGCCGGGTCCGCGTACGCGGTCGTGCCGAGGCCGCCGTCCCAGCCGAACTGGCCGACGGACGCGAGGTCGCGCCGGTGGGTGCGGACCGCCATGCCGAAGCCGAAGCCGCCGTGCGCGCCGAAGTACTCGGGCAGGCCGTTCTTCTCCGCCGCCTGCTCCGGGGTGAGGTGATTCATCGTCATCAGCTCGACGGAGGGGCGGGAGAGGATGCTCTCGCCGGCGTACGTCCCCTTGTTCAGGAGCATCTGGTAGAAGGCGTTGAAGTCGTCGACGGTCGACACCAGGCCGGTGCCGCCCGACTCGAACTTCGGGGGCCGGCTGTAGCGCCCGCCGGCCGCCTCGTCCCACACCTCCAGCTCGCCGGTCTCCGGGTCGTGGGCGTAACTCGTGGGCAGGCGGTGGAGTTTGTCGGCGGGTACGTGGAAGCCGGTGTCGCGCATGCCCAGCGGGCCGAAGACGCGCTCCTGGAGGAACGCCCCGAACGACCGGCCCGTGACCCGGGCGACGAGTACGCCGAGCACGTCGGATCCGGTGTTGTAGAGCCAGCGCTCCCCGGGCTGACAGATCAGCGGAAGCCTGCCGAGGTGCGCCATCCACTCGTCGGGCCCACAGGTCGGCACCTGGCCGAAGGCCCCGATGCCCGACTCGGCGATGAGGTCCTGGACCGGGTAAGTGCCGGGCGCGGCGACCACCATGCCGAAGCCGTTGGTGAAGGTGAGCAAGTCCCTTACGGTGATGGGCCGTTCGGCGGGAACGGTGTCGTCGACCGGGCCGTCGAGGCGCTTGAGGACCCGCCGGTCCGCGAGCTCGGGGAGCCAGGGGTCGACCGGGTCGTCGAGCCGCAGCCGGCACTCCTCGACGAGGATCATCACGGCCGCCGTCGTGACGGGCTTGGTCACGGACGCCATGCGGAAGATGGTGTCGCGGCGCATCGGCGTGCCCGCGCCGCCCGCCTCGTGGGTGCCGAGCGCCTCGACGTGGACCTCGCCCCGGCGGGCGACCAGTGCGACGAGTCCGGGGATCGCCCCGGACTCGACGTGCCCGGCGAGCACCTCGCGCATCTGTCCGAGGCGCGCCTCGGACAGGCCCCCGCCCTGAGTGCCCTGCCGACCCCGACTCCCGTTCCTCGCCATGGTTCCTCCCCTGACGGAGCGCCCGGCGCGCTCGCGTTGCGAACACCGTACACAGATGCGCACAGTGTGCGCAACGCCTGGACGTGGCACGCCGGGCGGGGGCGGTCCGGCCCGGGAGGAGTCAGTGCGTGACCACGGGCTCCGACTCCGCGGGCGTCGGCCCCGAGGCCGAACCCGCCTTCGCTCCGAGGTGGTTGAAGACCAGGTTCAGCGCCACGGCGAGGATGCAGCCGGTCGAGATGCCGGAGCCGAGGACGATCTGCGCCCAGTCCGGGAACGCGGCGTAGAAGCCGTCCGAGAGGGCCGGGGCGAGGCCCGCGCCGAGGGTGACGACCACGATGAGGGCGTTGTCGCCGCGGTGCAGGTCGGCCTGGAGCAGGGTCTGGATGCCGCTGACCGCGATGGACCCGAAGAGGAAGAGGCTGACGGCGGCGAGGACCGGCATCGGGACGACGGAGATGAGCGCCGCCGCGGCCGGGCTGAGGCCGATCAGGACGAGGATCGCGCCGCTCAGCGCGACGACGAAGCGGCTGCGCACCTTGGAGATGACGACCAGGCCGATGTTCTGCGCGAACGCGCTGGCGTGGAAGGCGTTGAAGAGGGGGCTGAGCGCGGAGCCGAGGGCGTCGGCGCGCAGCCCGCGGGCGATGGTCTTCTCGTCGACGTCCTTCTCGACGATCTTGCCGAGGGCGATCATGTCGGCGGTCGACTCGGTGAGGATCACCAGCATGACGACGCACATCGAGATGATCGCGGGGAGGTTGAACTCCGGGGCGCCGAAGTGCAGCGGCGAGGGGATGCCGACCAGGGCGGCGCCGTCCAGCTTGGAGAAGTCGGCGAGGCCCATCGGTATCGCGAGCAGCGTGCCGAAGACCATCGCGAAGAGCATGCTGATCTGCTTCAGGAAGCCGCGCGTGAACCGCTGGAGCAGCAGCATCATCAGGACGGTGGCGCCCGCGAGGCCGATGCTCCTGGGCTCCGGGGTCCCGGTCGTGGAGTCGTCGACGATCCAGTCGTACGCGACGGGGATGAGCGAGACGCCGATCAGGGTGATGACCGAGCCGGTGACGACCGGCGGGAAGAAGCGGACCAGGCGCGAGAAGTACGAACTGACCAGGAACCCGAAGAGGCTCGACACGATGATCGCGCCGAAGACGACCGGCATGCCCGCCTCGACGCCGCCCTGCGTGGCGATGATCGTCAGCATCACGCCGACGCCCGCGAACGAGACGCCGTTGACGAACGGCAGCCGCGAACCGATGAAGTTGCCGATGCCGAGGGTCTGGAGCAGGGTCGCGATGCCCGCCATCAGGAGGCTGCCGCCCATGAGCACGGCCGTGTCGCCCGGGGACATCTTCGCCGCGACGGCGACGACGAGCGGGACGGAGACGGCGCCGGCGTACATGGAGGCGACGTGCTGGAGGCTCGCCATGAGCATGCGGCCCGGCGGCAGGACCTCGTCGACCGGGTGGACTTCGGGGGCGCCGGCACGCGCGTCGGCGGACTTCGTTTCAGAACTCATGGGTGGCGCTTCTTCCGTTGCGAGACGCCGGAAGTCGCCCCTGTTCCGTGGGAGTTCATGAGACGCGGAACAGGGCAGACGTAACCGACTGGAAAGTAACTTCCGCCATGCGATCGGCGGCGCCACGACGTTACGTCAGCGCACCCCGGCTGCGGAAGACCTCGGGGCCGCCCGCATCGCCCGCCGCGGGCGCATCCACCTGCCCGTTCGGGCACCTGACGCTGCCCTTCCGCTTCTGGCACGGCAGAGGCCCCACCGGGAAGACTGGGTGCCTCTGTCACCGAGGAGCCCCCCGTTGCGCGAACACGAGCACGCCAGGACGACCGAACCCGCGACGTCACGAGCCGCCGCCCGCAGAGCCACGGCGGGAGACGGCACCCCGATGCAGCGCCTCCTCGCCCTGCAGAGCACCGCGGGCAACGCCGCCGTCGTCCGGATGCTCGGCCAGGGCGAACTGCCCGCCGTGCAGCGGGCGGCGACCGGTCGGACCCCTGTCCAGCGGGCGTCCGACGGGGACACCATGGACATCGACAAGCGGGACTTCTCCGACGCCGAGGAGATCTCGGACGGGGGCTACGACTCCGAGGCGAACGAGTACGACTACCCCACGTTCATGGCCGAGCGGGACACCCACCCGCGCTCGACCACACCGACGCCCCAGCCCGCGGCGGGATTCGGCGAGAGCACCTACGGCATCGACCCGGCCAAGGTGAAGTCGATGCGCGAGGACAAGGCGGGCGGCGGGCGCCCCCTCCCGCCGCTGCGCTACCGCAAGGACAGCGAGCTGCTGTACCGCTGGGACGGCAGGACGCCCGACCAGATCCTCGGCTCCGGGTTCAAGCCCTGGAACGAGAAGCTGCCCGCGAGCCTGCGGCACTACCAGAAGCTGCTCCAGAAGACCGGTTTCGTCAGCACCACCCGCTCCCCCGGCGGCTACGTGCCCGACTGGGCGCGCCAGCCGGACGGCAGCGGCTACCGCTACGTGATCGACGCGCCCGGCGGCATCGACCTGGTGGACACCCTGGGCACCACGTCCTTCGTCCAGCAGCAGGAGGTCATCTTCTGGAAGGGCATCCAGCCGGGACACATCCTCCGCGCGGAGCTGTGCGACAAGAACGGCAAGGTCATCAAGGTCATCCCCCGTGGGGGCGGGGGCGCGGCGGGCCAGGGCGACGCCATGGACGTCGACGGCTGAGGGCCCCGAAGGAGCGCCGGGCCCCGAAGACTCGAAGGGCGGCCTCCCGCACGGAACCTGACCGTGCGGGAGGCCGCCGGAGCAACCTGGTGGCCCTGGGGCCGTCGGCTCAGTGCGCGACCGCCTGCCCCGGCACCCGCGTCTCGGCGATCTCGCCGCCCGGCTCCATCGGCGCCGTGACGTCGTCGTCGTCGCGGCCCTTGCCGATGTGGTTGAAGACCAGGTTCAGGAGCACGGCCGCCACGCAGCCCGTCGAGATGCCCGAGTCGAGGATGATCTTCGCGGTCTCCGGGAACGCGTGGTAGAACTCCGGCGCCGCGATCGGGATCAGGCCGACGGCCAGCGAGACGGCCACGATCAGGACGTTGTTGTCGCGCTCCAGGTTCGCCTTGACCAGCGTCTGGATGCCGCTCGCCGCGACCGAGCCGAACAGGACCACGCCCGCGCCGCCGAGCACCGGGCGCGGCACGACCGCGATCAGCGAGGCGGCCATCGGGCACAGACCCATCAGGACCAGGAAGCCGCCCCCCGCGGCGACCACATAGCGGCTGCGGATCTTCGTCATCGCGACGAGACCGATGTTCTGCGCGAAGGCGCTGCACATGAAGCCGTTGAAGATCGGGCTGATCGCCGAGCCGAGGGTGTCGGCGCGCAGACCGGCGGCGATCGTCTTCTCGTCGGCGGGGCGGTCCACGATCTCACCGAGCGCCAGCATGTCCGCGGTGGACTCGGTCATGGAGACGACCATGACGACGCAGAGCGAGACGATCGCGGCGGCCGCGAACTGCGGGGCACCGAAGTGGAACGGCGTGGGGAAGCCGACGATGTCCGCGTCGCCGACCGGGCTGAAGTCCGTGACGCCGAAGGGGATCGCGACGAGCGTGCCGATGACCAGGCCGAGCAGGACCGCGATCTGCTTGACGAAGCCGGTGGTGAAGCGGCGCAGCAGCAGCACGATGACGAGCGTGATGCCGGCCAGGGCGAGGTTCTTCGTCGAGCCGTAGTCGTCGGCGTCCGGCGCGGGCCCCTGGGCCCAGCCGAAGGCGACCGGCATCAGCGAGATGCCGATGAGGGTGATGACGGTGCCGGTGACGACCGGCGGGAAGAACCGCACCATCTTGGAGAAGAACGGCGCGGCGATGAAGCCGAGGATGCCCGCGACGATCACCGCGCCGAAGATGATCGGCAGCGCGTCGTCCTTGTCCTTGGTCGAGTCGACGACCGCGAGCATGGGTGCGACACCGGCGAAGGTGACGCCGTTGACGAAGGGCAGGCGGGCGCCGATCTTCCAGATGCCGAGGGTCTGCAGGAAGGTCGCGAGACCCGCGGTGAACAGACAGGCGCCGGTCAGGAACGTGAGCTCCTTGGCGGACAGGCCGATGGCCGCGCCGACGATCAGGGGCGGGGCGACGACGCCCGCGTACATGGCGGCCACGTGCTGGAGGCCCGTGGTGGCCATCTTCAGGGGTGGGAGTTTCTCGTCGACCGGGTGTACGGCCTGTATGGATCCCTCGTCCGACTCGGGGTCCGGGGTGGTGCCTTGCTTGGTGAACCTGGGCTTGGTGGCCACTGTGGCTCCTCCTGTTGTTTTCCAGTCCCGGCCCGCGGCCGGCACTTTTCGCTTCTGGGAGGTGATGCGTGGTGCAAGGGCTTGCTCGATGTGAAGTTGTGGGTGGTGCTGAGAGGTACCGGCGTGGCCGGTGGTGTTGCGCCCAGGTAGTGCTGACCGCCCCGGGAACGCGAGGCTTTGGGCCGCGTTCCGGGGCGGCACTTGAGCAGCCCGCTCGGCTGCTCAAGTCCGGCCGGGGGCCGTCCCCCCCGACCGGAGTTCCAGGTGTCAGGCCTCGGCGGCGATCCGCGCGAGACGCTGTGCCTCGTCCCGCGTGGAGCGGGCGATGGCGTCCTCGTCGGCGTGCAGCAGACGGCCGTCCTCGACGACCGGCTTGCCGTTGACGAGGGAGAGGGTGACCGGGGCCGCCGCGCCGAAGACGATCGCGGTCACCGGGTCGGCGATCGAGGCGTGCCCGATGCCGTCGATCTTCCAGAGCACGAGGTCGGCGAGCTTGCCGGCCTCCAGCGAGCCGATCTGCGTGGCCCGGCCGAGGACCTGTGCGCCGCCGTAGGTGCCCAGGCGCAGCGCCTGGCGGGCGTTGAGCGCGGCCTCCCGGTGGGCACCGAGACGGTTGATGAGCAGGGCGTTGCGCAGCTCGGTGTGCAGCTCGCCGGACTCGTTGGAGGCGGTGCCGTCGACGCCGAGGCCGACGGGGACGCCCGCCCTGAGCATGTCGGGCACGCGGGCGATGCCGGCGGCGAGTCGGGCGTTGGAGGACGGGCAGTGGGCGACGCCGGTGCCGGTGCGGGCGAACGCGGCGATGTCGGAGTCGTTCATGTGGACGCAGTGCGCCATCCACACGTCCTCACCCAGCCAGCCGGTCGACTCGAAGTACTCGGTCGGGCCCTTGCCGAAGAGCTCGTGGCAGAACTTCTCCTCCTCGACCGTCTCGCTGCCGTGGGTGTGCAGGCGTACACCGAGACGGCGGGCCAACTCGGCGCCCTGCTGCATGAGTTCGGTGGATACGGAGAACGGCGAGCAGGGCGCGACGGCCACCTGCGTCATCGCGTCGAAGGAGGCGTCGTGGTGCTTCTTGACGGTCTCCTCGGTGGCGGCGAGGGCGCCCTCAAGCGTCTCGACGGCGAAGTCCGGCGGCAGGCCGCCGTCCTTCTCGCTGCGGTCCATCGAGCCGCGGGCCAGGGTGAAGCGGACGCCCATCTCGGAGGCGGCACGGATGATCGAACCGGAGAGGTCCCCGGAGCCCTGCGGGAAGACGTAGTGGTGGTCCATGGCGGTGGTGACACCGCCGCGGGCCATCATCGCCAGCGAGCCCTGCGCCGCCGCGTACGTCATCTGCTCGTCGATGCGCGCCCACGTCGGGTACAGCGCCACCAGCCAGTTGAAGAGGTTGTGGTCGGTGGCCAGGCCCCGGGTGATCCACTGGTAGAAGTGGTGGTGCGTGTTGACCAGGCCGGGCGTGGCGAGGTGGCCGGTGCCGTCGACGCGGCGCACGACGTTCTCCAGGCCCTCGGGCGCCTTGCCCGCGCCGATGGACTCGATCTTGTTGCCCGCGACGACGATGTACCCGGAGGCGTACTCGGTGTCGTTGGCGTCGACCGTCGCGATGGCGACGTTCTCGATGACGATGCGGTCTGCCGAAGAAGGTGCCATGGTGCTTCCTTCATTTCGTGAGTGGCGATTGGGCACGGCAGGACCCTAGGAGGATTTGAGTGCCGCAGCCGCTTCGACGCTGCTACGGGTGCCGAGATGGTGGAAGAAGAGGTTGAGCGTGACCGCGACGAGTGCGCCGGCGCTGATGCCGGAGCCGAGGACGGTCTGCGCCCAGGCGGGGAACTCCGCGTAGAAGGTGGGTGCGGCGAGCGGGATGATGCCCGCGCCCAGCGACACGGCCACCAGGATGATGTTGGAGCTGTCGTCCAGGCCTGCCTCGGAGAGCGTACGGATGCCGCTGACCGCGATGGAGCCGAAGAGGACGATGCCCGCGCCGCCGAGGACCGGCATGGGGACCACGTTGACGACCGCGCCGAGCACCGGGAAGGCGCCGAGCACGATGAGCGCTCCGCCCGCGACGGCGACGACATAACGGCTGCGGACGCGGGTCAGCGAGACCACGCCGACGTTCTGCGCGAAGGCGGAGGTCGGGAAGCCACCGAAGACGGGGCCCACCAGGGTGGCGATGCCGTCGGTGCGCAGGCCGCGGGTGATGGTCTTCCCGTCGGTCCTGCGGTCGCAGATCTCGCCGAGGGCGAGCATGCCGGCGGCCGACTCGGTCATCAGGACCAGCATCACGATGCAGAGCGAGAGGATCGCGGCGGGCTGGAAGGTGGGCGCGCCCGCGGCGAACGGCGTGGGCAGCGCGGCCAGCGGCGCCGACTGCACGGAGGTGAAGTCCGCCATGCCGAAGGGGATCGCGGCGAGCGTACCGATGAACATGCCCGCCAGCAGGGCGACTTGCTTGAGGAAGCCGCGTCCGAAGCGCTGGAAGAGGAGGATCACGACGAGCGTGAAGGCGGCGAGCGCCAGGTACTTCATGTCGCCGAACGTCGGGTCGGTGTCGTCGCCGCCCTGGGCCCATTTCACGGGCACGGGCATCAGCGTGACGCCGATGAGGGTGATGACGACCCCGGTGACCAGCGGCGGGAAGAAGCGGAGCAGCTTGCCGAAGAAGGGTCCGACGGCGAGGCAGAAGACACCCGCGACCATCACCGCGCCGTAGATCGCCGGTAGCTGGTCGCCCTTGGCGTTGGTCTCGGCGATGGCGAGGATGGGCGCGATGCCCGCCGAGGAGGCGGCGTTCACGAACGGCAGGCGGTTGCCGACGAAGCCCTTGACGCCGAGGGTCTGCAGGATGGTGGCGAGACCGGCGATCAGCAGACCGGCGGCGATGAGCCGGGTCTGGGCCACGGTGTCCAGGCCGCAGGCCTGTCCGATGATGAGCGGAGGGGTGACGACACCCGCGTACATGGCGGCGATGTGCTGGAGCGCGGCGGGGACGAGCCGCGAGGGGTGGAGCTTCTCATCCACCGGGTGACAGCCGGGAGTCGACGCTCCGTCGGAACTGTCACTGTTCATCGGTGGGGTGGAACACGGGCCTTCTGCCGGCCCCGATGCAGGCTGTGCCATTGCTGTTCCCTCCGGTGTGGCGCGCCCCCGCCCACTGCGGTGGGGCGGGGGCGCGCGTCCCGCGTCAGAGGTTGGTCATGTCGACCGGGATCTTCGGCTCGACGCCGTCCCGCAGGATGGTGGCCTCGATGAGGCCGTAGGGGCGGTCGGCGGCGTAGTAGACGGCCCCGTCCTTGGCCTCGTTGTCGAGTCCGAAGGCGGAGAGGTCCTGACGGAAGTGGTGCTTGTTGGGCGCGGAGAAGCGGATCTCGTCGATCTCGCTGCGGTTGTTGATGACCCGCGAACCCATTTGGTACAGCGTCTGCTGGAGCGAGAGGGAGTACGTCTCCACGAAGGCGTGCAGGATGTGCTTCTTGGCCTGCTCGTACGAACGCTCCCAGCTCGGCATGCGCTGCTCGTCGCTGGTCCAGTTGTGCCGCCACCAGGTGGACAGGGAGGTGGCGAGGATGCGGTCGTAGTCCTCTTGGAGGGTCGTGTACTTGTCCTTGATGTAGCCCCAGAACTCGGAGTTCGTGGAGTTCATCACGGTGAGGTCCTTCAGACCCGAGAGGACCTCGAAGTTCTCGCCGTCGTAGGTGATCTGGGCGAGCCGCGTCTCCTGACCCTTGCGGACGAAGGAGTGCTTGACCTCGTCGGCGCCGATGAACTTGGCGTTGCTGTCGGAGCCGCCGATGCGCTCCCAGCTGTACTCCTCGATGCGGATGCGCGCCCGGTGGATCGAGGGCTGGCTGTCGACGAAGTGCCGCGCGAGGTGGATGCCGTACTGCTCGGCGGACTCGATGCCGTATTCCTTGGCGAACGCGAAGCAGGTGTTCTTCGTCGTGTCCGTCGGCAGGCAGTTGGCGTTCGAGCCGTTGTAGTGGACGTCGTCCAGGTCGCCGGAGAGGGCGACGGAGACGTTCAGGTCCTTGATGTGGTGGGTGTCGCCGTCCCGCGTGATCTTTACGACCCGGTTCTCAGCCTTGCCGTACTGGTTCTGTCCCAGAATGGTGGGCATGTCTGCTAGCTCCCTCGGTAAACGGAGTAGCCGAACGGGTTGAGCAGCAGCGGTACGTGGTAGTGCTCGCCCGGCGTGACGGCGAACGTGATCGCCACCTCCGGGAAGAACGCTCCGGTCGCACCGCTGTCCCGATTCGCGGGGGCGTCCTGCTGCGCCTCGGCTTGCTTGTTCTGCTTGGTCAGGAAGTACGCCTCGGTCTCGAAGTCGAGACGCACGTGGGTGGTGCCCTCCGGCAGGGCCGGGAGGTCCTTGCAGCGCCCGTCCGCGTCGGTCGCGCTGCCGCCGAGCGCCTTCCACTCCTCGCCGGCGCCACCGCGGGCCGACAGCGAGATGGCGACGCCCTCGGCGGGGCGTCCGAGGCTGGTGTCCAGGATGTGGGTGGACACCGAAGCGGTGGTGTCGGTGCTCATGCGTCGTTTCCTTCTTCTACGAGACGGGTCAGCCGGATGCGGTTGATCTTGCCCAGTTCACCGCGCACGATCTCCCGCTCCTCCTCCGCCCGGTTCTCGATCCGGATCTTGAGCTGGCCGAGCATGAACTCGGCGGTGGCGCCGGTCGCGCAGATGAGGAAGACGTGTCCGAACCTCTCCTGGTAGGCCAGGTTCAGTTCGAGCAGTTCGGCCTTGAGCTCCTCGGAGGCCCCGGCCATCCCGCGCTGCTCGCGGGCGGACGTCGGGTCTCCCGGCTTCGGGCGGCCGATCGGCGGGTGCCCCGCCATCGCTTCGGCGAGGTCCTCCGCGGTGAGCTCGGCCATGGCGGCGTCGCTCGCGGCGAAGAGGGCGTCGGCGGTGGTGAAGGGGCGCTGGGCAAGCAGCTTGCTTCCCCAGGCCGAAGAGGCACATGCCTCGTGGAGGGCGGCGGTGGCCGCGGCCTCCTCCAAGGCGTTGAACCGGGCGATGCCCGGTGTCGTACTCGAAGTCACGGGAGCCTCCGTGGCCTTGTGCTGGACGGGCTGCGGAACAGCTAAGACCTTCAACAACACCGCGTCAACAGTTTGTTGAAATAACTTGAACAAAGAAGCCGCCACCCGGCAATACGGGTGACGGCTCGGCTGCGCAGCGTGACTCAGGGGTACCCCGGCAGGGGGGATTATTCGCCCTTCGCGGCGTTCTCCCTGTTCAGGTAGTTGTACACGGTGAAGCGGCTGACCCCTAGGGCCCCTGCCACAGTCTCGACACCGTGCCGCACGGAGAAGGCCCCGCGCGCCTCCAATATGCGCACGACCTCCTGCTTGGCCTTGCGGTCGAGCTCGGCGAGCGGCCGGCCCTGCTTGCGCTCCAGGGCCAGCAGGATGTGGTCCAGCGAGTCGGCGAGCTGCGGCAGCCGCACGGCCACCACGTCCTCGCCCTCCCAGGCCAGGACCACGTCGTCGGCCCCCGCCTGCTCCGGCGGCATCATCACGCCGCCCATGGCGTCCACCAGCGGCTTCACCGCGGTGACGAACGGGTCGTCCCCCAGACCGGTCACTTATCCCCCTCCCCCGACTCCGACGCCCGCCCCGGCTCGCCGATCACGTTGACCTGCAGCGAGACCCGGGTGGCGCCCGCCCCGAGGGACTTGCGCAGCATCGCGTCGACGGCGGTCAGCACCGCGTCGACGTCACCCTCCGCCGTATTGCCGAACGGTCCTACGTCCACCGCGTCCAGCGGGGCCCCCTGGATGACCTCGCGGGCGACGAGCGCATGCGCCGGGGCCTCGTCGAGGTCGAAGGGTTCGGTCGTGAACTCCACTCTCAATCGCACGCGGCCAACCTAGCCCGGCCACGCGAAATTTCGGCAGCCCCCTCTTGACAGCTTCCGCAGATCGGAGGCAGTCTTCCACCAGACAGAAATGAACTTCCGCAATACGGAAGGAGCGCGGAAGCCCCATGGGATACTCCGACCAGCGCTTCAATGTGAACCTGTCGATCCTCTTCACCGAGCTCCCGCTCCTGGAGCGCCCCGCGGCCGCCGCGAAGGCGGGCTTCACCGCGGTCGAGCTGTGGTGGCCCTGGGTCGACGCCCCCACCCCCGAGCAGTCCGAGCTCGACGCCCTGAAGAAGGCGATCGAGGACGCCGGCGTCCAGCTGGTGGGGCTGAACTTCTACGCCGGACAGCTGCCGGGCCCCGACCGCGGCGCCCTGTCGATCCCCGGCGAGGAGAGCGAGAAGTTCCGCGCCAACCTCTCGGTGGCGGCGGACTTCGCGCAGTCGCTCGGCTGCAAGGCCCTGAACGCGCTGTACGGCAACCGCGTGGACGGCGTCGACGAGGCCGTCCAGGACGCGCTCGCGCTGGAGAACCTGACGCTGGCCGCCCGCGAGGCCGACCGCGTCGGCGCGATCCTCCTGATCGAGGCGCTGAACAAGCCGGAGTCCCCGCTCTGCCCGATCGTGAGCGCGCCCAAGGCGATCGAGATCGTCGACAAGGTGAACGCCGCGACCGGACTCGGCAACGCGAAGTTCCTCATGGACCTCTACCACCTGTCCATGAACGGCGAGGACCTCCCCTCGGTCATCGAGCAGTACGTCGCCAGGACCGGCCACGTGCAGATCGCCGACAACCCCGGCCGCGGCGCCCCCGGCACCGGCTCACTCCCCCTCGAGGCCCTTCTCGACCAGCTCAAGAAGGCCGGTTACGAGGGCTGGGTCGGCCTGGAGTACAAGGCGGGCGACCGTCCGAGCGCCGAGGCCTTCGACTGGCTGCCCGCCGAGGCCCGCGCCGCGCGCTGAGCGCCAACTCACCGACGTACCAAAGCAGTTAGAGAGGCACCCTCATGAGCAACCTTCCCAAGATCGCGTGGATCGGCCTCGGCATCATGGGCTCCCCCATGTCCGAGAACCTGATCAAGGCGGGTTACTCCGTCACCGGCTTCACCCTGGAGCAGGACAAGCTGGACCGGCTCTCCGCCGCCGGCGGCACCGTGGCGAAGTCCATCGCCGAAGCCGTCAAGGATGCCGACGTCGTCGTCACGATGGTGCCCGCGTCGCCGCAGGTCGAGGCCATCGCGTACGGTGCCGACGGCATCCTGGAGAACGCGAAGTCGGGCGCCCTGCTCATCGACATGTCGTCGATCACGCCGCAGACCTCGGTGGACCTGGCCAAGGCCGCCAAGGACAAGGGCATCCGCGTCCTGGACGCCCCGGTGTCCGGCGGCGAGGCCGGTGCCATCGAGGCCGTGCTCTCCATCATGGTCGGCGGTGAGCAGGCCGACTTCGACGAGGCCAAGCCGCTCCTGGAGGCCCTCGGCAAGACCATCGTGCTGTGCGGTCCGCACGGCTCGGGCCAGACCGTGAAGGCCGCCAACCAGCTGATCGTCGCCGTGAACATCCAGGCGTGCGCCGAGGCCGTGGTCTTCCTGGAGAAGTCCGGTGTGGACCTGCAGGCCGCGCTCGACGTCCTGAACGGCGGACTCGCGGGCTCGACCGTGCTGACCCGCAAGAAGGACAACTTCCTGAACCGGGACTTCAAGCCCGGCTTCCGGATCGACCTGCACCACAAGGACATGGGCATCGTCACCGACGCCGCCCGCAACGTCGGTGCCGCCCTGCCCGTCGGCGCCGTGGTCGCCCAGCTGGTCGCCTCGCTGCGCACCCAGGGCGACGGCGGCCTCGACCACTCGGCGCTGCTCCGCGCCGTCGAGCGCCTCTCCGGCGCCCAGCTCTAAGGCCTCACCGGCCCCGGAGCACCCAGTCTTCCGGGCCGCGGCGGCGCTGACACCTGTCCTGTCGCGCCCAGGCGTCGCCGCGGCCCGGAACCACATCATCAACTTCAACAAACTGTTGACGTAGCTGTTCAGGGGTCCTTACGCTCCGAACACCTCAGCAGCTCAGCAGTCACAGCACGGAAGGTCACGATGTCGAAGCGCGTGCTTACGACCGAGTCCGGCGCCCCCGTCGCCGACAACCAGAACTCCGCCACCGCCGGCGTCGGTGGCCCGATCCTGCTCCAGGACCAGCACCTCCTGGAGAAGCTCGCCCGCTTCAACCGTGAGCGCATCCCGGAGCGCGTCGTCCACGCCCGCGGCTCCGGCGCGTACGGCTACTTCGAGGTGACCGACGACGTCACCGGCTTCACCCACGCCGACTTCCTCAGCGAGATCGGCAAGCGCACCGAGGTCTTCCTCCGCTTCTCCACCGTGGCGGACAACCTCGGCGGTGCGGACGCCGTCCGCGACCCGCGCGGCTTCGCGCTGAAGTTCTACACCGAAGAGGGCAACTACGACCTCGTCGGCAACAACACCCCGGTGTTCTTCATCAAGGACCCGATCAAGTTCCCCGACTTCATCCACTCCCAGAAGCGCGACCCCTTCACGGGCAAGCAGGAGCCGGACAACGTCTGGGACTTCTGGGCGCACGCCCCCGAGGCCACGCACCAGATCACCTGGCTGATGGGCGACCGCGGCATCCCCGCCTCGTACCGCCACATGAACGGCTATGGCTCCCACACCTACCAGTGGACCAACGCCCAGGGCGAGGCCTTCTTCGTCAAGTACCACTTCAAGACGAACCAGGGCATCCGCAGCCTCTCCGCCGAGCAGGGCGCCGAGATCGCGGGCAAGGACCCGAACTCGCACCAGACGGACCTGCTCCAGGCCATCGAGCGCGGCGTGAACCCGTCCTGGACCCTGCACGTGCAGATCATGCCGGCGGCGGACGCGGCGGACTACCGCTTCAACCCGTTCGACCTCACCAAGGTGTGGCCGCACAAGGACTACCCGCTGCAGCGCGTGGGCCGCCTGGTCCTCGACCGCAACCCGGACAACGTCTTCGCCGAGGTCGAGCAGGCCGCGTTCTCCCCGAACAACTTCGTGCCGGGCATCGGCCCCTCGCCGGACAAGATGCTCCAGGGCCGCCTGTTCGCCTACGCGGACGCGCACCGCTACCGCCTGGGCGTCAACCACACCCAGCTCGCGGTGAACGCCCCCAAGGCGGCCAAGGCCGACAACTACGGCCGCGACGGTCTGATGGCGTCCAACGCCTACGGCCGCGACCGCAAGAACTACGAGCCCAACTCGTACGACGGCCCCGCCGAGACCGGCAAGCCGCTGTCCGCGCCGCTGGCCGTCAACGGCCACACCGGTACGCACGAGGCCCCGGCCCACACCAAGGACGACGACTTCTTCCAGGCGGGCGAGCTCTACCGCCTGATGTCGGAGGACGAGAAGTCGCGTCTGGTGGCGAACATCGCCGGCGGCCTCTCGCAGGTCTCCCGCGACGACGTCATCGAGAAGAACCTCGCCCACTTCCACGCCGCCGACGCCGACTACGGCAAGCGCGTCGAAGAGGCCGTCCGCGCCCTGCGCGAGGACTGAGCGAGCAGCAACTCCCAGGCTGCATCGGTGGGTTGACGGGAGGTCGACCCACCGGTGCTGAGCCCGCACCGCCACGGACCCGGATGAGGGGTGGTCCCGTGGAACAGCGGGCAGGCACGGGTCCGCGGCGGCTTCGCGAGCCAGTGCGGTGGTCAAGGTCCGACGGCTCTCCTCTCGACCTGAGGGAGGGAAACCGACGGTTCCGTCGCGGCCGCCGCGGTCCCAGCCGAATCCTCCACTCGCCCCGGAGGTCCCACAGACTCCGCCCGGCAGCGCGCATGCATGTTCCGCCAGTCGCGCGCCGTCGGGCGGCAACCACGTTCATCCCCATCAGGCCAGAGCGCCGAGCACGGACGGTCCCGTGCTCGGCGCTCTTCTGTGTGTGTGCGGGCGTCCGGGCCTGCCGTGCGGGCCCTCGGGAACCGGCCGCCCCCGTCCCGTGCGCCGCGGTACGGCCCTGGGCACCGGAGGATACGGGCCCTGCGCACGGGCGACGGAGCCGTGGAGCCGCCGAACGGCCTCCCCATCCCCCGCGCGCCGGGCGGTCTCGCGCGCCAGGGCGAGCAGGCGCACGGAGCCGTGCCGCTCGGCCGCTCGCGGCCGCCCCCCCTGTGCGGGTGCGTCAGCCCGGTGGAGACCGCCGCCGCGCGCCTCAGCACAGCGGAGACCGCCGCACGCTTCAGCACAGCGGAGACCGCCGCACGCCTCGGTACGGGAGAGACCGGTGCGCGTCTCAGCACGGCGGCGACCGGCACACGCCTCGGCACGGCAGCGGCCCGCGCACGCCGAAGGGGCGGTCCACCCCGCCGGGTGGACCGCCCCTTCAGTGTTCAGCCGTGCGTCAGACCTTCAGCGGCCGGATCGCCGTCGGCGCGTGACCCGGCTCCGTGGCCAGCTCCTCGAACTCCGAGACGTCCGAGATGTCGGCCGTCTTGCTCATCGCGATGTTCGTGATGCGCTCCAGGATGGCCTCGACGACGACCGGCACGCGGTGCTCGGCCGCGAGCTTCTTGGCCTGCTCGAAGGCCGGCAGCAGCTCGTCGGGCTCGGTGACGCGGATCGCCTTGCAGCCCAGGCCCTCGGCGACCTTGACGTGGTCGACGCCGTAGACGCCCAGCTCCGGGCTGTTCTGGTTCTCGAACTCCAGGTTGACCTGGAAGTTGATGTCCAGACCGATCTGGGCCTGGCGGATCAGGCCGAGGTAGGCGTTGTTGACCAGGACGTGGACGTACGGGATGCGGTGCTGCGCACCGACCGCCAGCTCCTCGATCATGAACTGGAAGTCGTAGTCGCCGGAGAGGGCGACGACCGGGGTCTCCGGGTCGGCCTTCGCGACGCCGAGCGCGGCCGGGATGGTCCAGCCCAGCGGACCCGCCTGGCCGCAGTTGATCCAGTGGCGCGGCTTGTAGACGTGCAGCATCTGCGCGCCCGCGATCTGCGAGAGGCCGATGGTGGTGACGTAGCGCGTCTCCGGGCCGAAGGCCTTGTTCATCTCCTCGTAGACGCGCTGCGGCTTCATCGGCACGTTGTCGAAGTGCGTGCGGCGCTGGAGCGTGGACTTGCGCTCCAGGTGCGAGGCGACCCACTCCGAACGGTCGGGCAGCTTGCCCGCGGCCTTCAGCTCCTTCGCGACCTCGACGAAGAGCTCCAGCGCGGCCTTGGCGTCGGACGCGATGCCGTAGTCCGGCGCGAAGATCTTGCCGATCTGCGTCGGCTCGATGTCGACGTGCACGAACTTGCGGTCCTTGGTGTACACGTCCAGCTTGTAGCCGGTGTGACGGTTGGCCCAGCGGTTGCCGATGCCGAGGACGAAGTCCGACTCCAGGAACGTCGCGTTGCCGTAGCGGTGGCCGGTCTGCTGGCCCACCATGCCGGCGTTCAGGTCGTGGTCGTCGGGGATGGTGCCCCAGCCCATCAGGGTCGGCACGACAGGGGTGTTGGTGATCTCGGCGAACTCGACCAGCAGGTCGGAGGCGTCGGCGTTGATGATGCCGCCGCCCGCGATGATCAGCGGACGCTCGGACTCCAGGAGGAAGCCGATCGCCTTCTCGATCTGCGCGCGGGTCGCGGCCGGCTTGTAGACCGGCAGCGGCTCGTACGTCTCCGGGTCGAACTCGATCTCGGCCAGCTGGACGTCGATGGGCAGGTCGATGAGGACCGGGCCCGGACGGCCCGAGCGCATCAGGTGGAAGGCCTGCTGGAAGACGCCGGGGACCTGCGCGGCCTCCAGGACGGTGACGGCCATCTTCGTGACCGGCTTGGCGATCGACGCGATGTCGACGGCCTGGAAGTCCTCCTTGGCGAGCAGGTGGCTCGGCGCCTGCCCGGTGATGCAGAGGATCGGGATGGAGTCGCCGATCGCGGAGTACAGACCGGTGATCATGTCGGTGCCGGCCGGGCCGGACGTGCCGATGCAGACACCGATGTTGCCCGGGTTGGTCCGGGTGTAGCCCTCGGCCATGTGCGAGGCGCCCTCGACGTGGCGGGCGAGGGTGTGGTCGATGCCACCGCCCTCCTTGAGCGCCTTGTAGAAGGGGTTGATCGCGGCGCCCGGCACTCCGAACGCGTTGACGACGCCTTCGCGCTTGAGGATCTCGACTGCCGCGCGGGCAGCGGTCATACGTGCCATGGGAGTTCTCCTGCTTCGACAACGGCTTCGACAGCTTCGGCGGCCTTGACGGCCGACGAGTACGGCTGGCGGTTTCGGCTCCCGTCGCGCCCCGCGGTGAGCTTCAGTTTCCGCATTGTGGAAAGTTTGTTCTGCTATATGGAAGCAATGTAAGCGGGTGCGCCGGAGACCGTCAAGAGACATCCGGGATCCGGCCGAGGTGGGGCCGCCTCCTGGCCGTTGTCGCAACTTGCCGCCGCCGGGCACGCCTTGGGTGGAGGATGGGAGAGGACGGCGCGAGGGGTCGACGGCACCCCGGTGAGCGAGGCGCGCGACGGGACGGCGTACGGCGGGCGGTGACGACCATGGCGGACAGCGGCGTGTCGATACGGTGTCCGGACTGCCGACGCGAGCATCTGTACGCGCCGCCCTGCTTCCCCTGTGCGTGCGGCGCCCCCGTGGCCCCGACGGTGGTGCGGGGCGCGGCGCCGGTGCCGGTGACCGACCCGACCTGGGCGGACGACTGGATCACGGTGCGCTGCTGGGCCTGCGGCCGGCAGGGCCAGTGGCCCCAGCCGGAGCTGGGCTGCGACTGCGGGACGACCCTGCGGATCCCGGTCGTGGCGAGAGGGTCGGTCGCGGGGGAATCCCACGCGGAGGGGCCGGTCGCCCGTGCCGAGGGGCCTGTCTCCCGTGCCGAGGGGCCTGTCTCTCGTACCGAGGGGCCGGTCGCCGGGGACCTTTCCGCGACGGAGCCGACGGGGGCTGCGGGGACGACGGGCGCGACGGAGCGGGGCGCCCACGGACCGGACGACGGGGATCCCGGCGACGGCGAGCCCCACGGGCCCACCGTCCCCTCCCACATCCCGCTGCCCCGCACGGCCCCGCGGCCCCGTCCCGCGTTCCGGCCGGTGACCATCCGCGACGCGCGGGACGCCGTGACCGTGGCCGCGCTCTATCTGCGGTGGCTCGGCTACCTCAACACCCGCAGCGCCGCCGGACGCCCCACCTCGGGCACCCGCATCGCCGCGCGCGGGCTGCTCGCCCAGGTCGAGCCCGCGCTGCGGCCCACCACGCTCCGCGACGTCGAGTGCCTGTGGCTGACCGCCATGAACGACGCCGGCGACACCCCCGTCACCTGCGCCTACTTCAGCCTCTCCGGCTATACGCCAGAGGCCCGCGCCTGCGCGGACTCACTGGCCATGCCGCTGTTCACCATGGACCTCACGGGCACGCCCCAGCCGATCAACAGCGCGGCGGACGAGCTGGTCGCCACGGGGGCGTGAGACCGGGGCCCACGCGAAGGACCGCCCGCCCTACCGCGGGGCGCGTCCGCGCAGGTGCAGCAGGTGCCGGGCCAGGGCCAGCGCCGCCAGGAGCGCGACGAGGCCGCACACCCCCGGCCAGCCGAAGGCCCCGTACGCCCGCACCCCGAGCCACGACCCGACACCGCCGCCGACGTAGGCGCACGTCATGTACGCCGTGTTGAGCCGCGCCCGCGCCTCGTCGCTCAGCGCGAAGATCCGTACCTGGCTGGCGACCGAGCCCGCCTGCATCGCCACGTCCAGGAGCAGCGACCCCACCGCGAGGGCGACGATGCCCGGCGTCCCGCCGAGGCCCCCGAGGAAGAGGACCGCCGCCGCCACGAGGACCGCGACCAGGCAGACGAGGTTGACCGCGTCGGGCCCCCGCCGGTCCACCTGGCGTCCCGCCAGCGGCGTACAGAGCATGGTCCCCGCGTTGACCAGGGCGAGCGCGCCGACCGCCGAGGCGCCCAGGCCGTACTCGGGGCCGGTCAGCAGGAGCGCGACGCCGGTCCACAGCGCGGAGAACCCGCCGAAGATCATCGCCTGGTAGAAGCCGGAGCGGCGCAGCTCCGGCTCGGTGCGCAGCAGCCGCAGGGACTCGGCGACGAGCGCGGGGTAGCGCTGCCGGGTCGGCGCGGTCGTCCGCGGCAGCGCGCGGAGCAGGACACACGCCATGACCAGGGCGACGGCCGCCGTCAGCAGGTAGGGGGCGCGCCAGCCAAGCCACTCCCCCACGCTGCCGCCGAAGGCACGGGAGAGCAGCATGCCGCCGATCGAGCCGCTCAGCAGCGTGCCGGTGACGGCGCCGCGCCGGTCCGCGGGGACGAGGCCCACCGCCATGGGCGCCACGATCGGGGCGATCACGGTGGTGACGCCGATGAGGAAGCTCGCGGCGACGAGGGACTCCAGGCCCGGCGCGGCGCCCGCGCCGAGCAGGCCGAGTCCGGCGAGCGCGAGGAGGGTGGCGATGAGCGTCCGGTGCGGGACGCGGTCGCCGAGCGGGACGAGCAGGAAGATGCCGGCCGCGTAACCGAACTGGGTCGCCGTCACCACGAACGCGGCGGTGTCGGCCGGGACCCGCAGCCCGTCGGCGACCAGCGGGATGAGGGCCTGCGGGAAGTAGACGTTGCCGACGGCCACGCCACAGACGACGGCGAGCAGCAGGACCATGCCGCGGCCGAGACCGGTCGGGGCTGACGGGGCCGACGGACCGGTCGGGGCTGACGGGGCCGACGGGGCCGACGGGGCCGACGGGACAGGAGGTGCCTCCGCGGCGGGCGGTCCGGCCGCTCTGTCGGCTTCCGGGGTCGCGGGCTCGGTCGGGTGCACTCTCACCTCATGGGTTCGGCGGACGGGCCGCCCCTGCCGCCGGCGGACGGACACGCCGCCCGCCCCGTCGAGCCGCGGACGGGCCGCCCCACGATCACCCACTCACCCGCCCCCGCACAACAGGTTTTGGCCCGTGCATACTCGCCCCATGCCCACGATCCCCACGTGCCCGGCCCCGCCCCGCGTCCGCCCCGCCACCGCCGGTGAACTCCCCGTGCTCCAGGACATCGAGCGCGCCGCGGGCGAACCCTTCCGTGCCCTCGGCATGGCCGCCATCGCGGACGACGAGCCGCCGGCGGTCGAGGAGTTGGAGCGGTTCCGGCGGGCGGGCCGGGCGTGGGTCGCCGTCGACGCGGACGACGCGCCGATCGCCTACCTCGTCAGCGAACCCGTCGAGGACGCGGACGCCGAGCACATCGAGCAGGTCACCGTCCATCCGCGCGCCGCCCGCCGCGGCGTCGGACGCGCCCTGATCGAGCACGTGGCGACGCTCGCGCGCGGCGAGGGGCGGACCGCGCTGACCCTGACGACGTTCGCCGACGTCCCGTGGAACGCGCCGTACTACGCCCGGATCGGCTTCCGTCCGCTGGCGGAGGACGAGCTGACCCCGGCCCTGCGGAGGATCCGCGCGCACGAGGCGGAGCTCGGCCTCGACCGGTGGCCCCGCCTGTGCATGCGCCGCCCCCTGACGGGGGACGTCACGCCCCGAACCGCTCCCTGAGCTCGATCTTGCGGACCTTCCCGGAGACCGTCATCGGGAAGGACTCGAGGATCCGCAGGGCGGCCGGGATCTTGTAGTGGGCCAACTGCCCCTTGCAGTAGGCCTGGAGGTCCTCCAGCGTCAGTACGTCGCCGGGGTCCCGCAGGATCACGCAGGCGAGCGGCACCTCTCCGTACCGCTCGTCGGGCACGCCCACCACCTGGACGTCCGCGATCCCCGGGTGGCCGTAGAGGAACTCCTCGATCTCGCGGGGGTAGATGTTCTCGCCACCCCGGATGATCATGTCCTTGATGCGGCCGACGATCTGGACGTAGCCGTCCTCCCGCATGACCGCGAGGTCGCCCGTGTGCATCCAGCGGCCGTCGTCGATGACCTCGGCGGTGCGCTCGGGCTCGCTCCAGTAGCCGAGCATCACACTGTAGCCGCGGGTGCGCAGCTCGCCGGAGGCGCCGCGCGGCAGCGTCACCCCGGTCACCGGGTCGACGATCTTCACCTCGATGTGCGGCAGGACCCGGCCGACGGTGCCCGTGCGGCGCTCCAGGTCGTCCTCGCGGCGCGTCTGCGTGGAGACGGGCGAGGTCTCGGTCATGCCGTAGCAGATGGAGACCTCCTCCATGTGCATCTCGGCGACGACCCGCTTCATCACCTCCACCGGACAGGGCGAGCCCGCCATGATGCCGGTGCGCAGGGAACTGAGGTCGTACGTCGCGAAGTCGGCGAGGTTCAGCTCCGCGATGAACATCGTCGGCACGCCGTACAGCGAGGTGCACCGCTCCCGCTCGACGGCGTGCAGCGTGGCGACGGGGTCGAAGGACGGCGCGGGGATGACGATGCACGCGCCGTGCGAGGTGGCACCGAGGTTGCCCATCACCATGCCGAAGCAGTGGTAGAAGGGCACGGGCAGACAGACCCGGTCCTGCTCGGTGTAGCCGACCGTGCGGCCCACCCAGTAGCCGTTGTTGAGGATGTTGTGGTGGGAGAGCGTGGCTCCCTTGGGGAAGCCGGTGGTGCCCGAGGTGTACTGGATGTTCACCGGGTCGTCGCAGCTCAACTCGGCCTCACGCGCGCCCAGTTCGTCGTCGTCCACGGCCCTGGCGGCGTCCAGGAGCACGTCCCACGAACCGTCGCCGATGTAGTGGACGGCGCGCAGCTCGGGGCAGCGCGGCCGGACCTCGTCGACGAGCGCGCGGTAGTCGCTGCTCTTGTGGGCCGGGGTGGCGACGAGCACGGAGACACCGGCCTGCTTGAGGACGAACTCCAGCTCGTGGGCGCGGTAGGCCGGGTTGATGTTCACCATGACGGCGCCGATGCGGGCGGTGGCGTACTGCACGAGCACCCACTCGGCGCAGTTCACCGCCCAGATCCCCACGCGGTCGCCCTTGGCGACGCCCGACCCCAGGAATCCCCGCGCCAACTGCCGTACGGCCCGGTCGAATTCGGCGTACGTCCAGCGAGCGCCGGTGGGCACGTCGACCAAGGCGTCGCGGTCGGGCCAGGCGGCGACGGCCCGGTCGAGGTTCCGGCCGATGGTGTCGCCGAGCAGCGGGGTGGTGCTCGTCCCGTGCGCGTACGACAGTCCGCTCGCCACCAGCCCTTCGCGTGAGGCGCCCGCCGCATGCCCTTCTCGTGGCGCGCCCGCCGGAACCGTCTCGGGTGAGGCGCTCATCGGTAGTCCTCCTCGCGGTACTCGGCGTCGGAGCCCTTGGCGGTCGCCTCGCGCAGCTCGATGCGGCGGATCTTGCCCGACACCGTCTTGGGGAGCGCGCCGAACTCGATGCGGCGCAGCCGCTTGTAGGGGGCGAGCACCGCGCGCGAGTGCTCGAAGAGCAACTTCGCCGTGTCCGGGCCCGGTTCATAGCCTTCGGCGAGCACCACGTACGCCTTCGGCACGGCGAGCCGCAGCGTGTCCGGCGCGGGCACGACCGCCGCCTCCGCGACCGCCTCGTGCTCCAGGAGGGCGCTCTCCAGCTCGAACGGGGAGATCTTGTAGTCGGAGGCCTTGAAGACGTCGTCGGCGCGGCCCACGTACGTGATGTAGCCGTCGGCGTCGCGCGAGCCGATGTCGCCGGTGCGGTAGTAGCCGCCCGCCATGGCCTCGGCGGTGCGCTCCAGGTCGCCGTGGTAGCCGACCATCAGGCCGACGGGGTTCACGCCCAGGTCGAGGGAGATCTCGCCCTCCGGCGCGCCCGGCGCGCCGGTCACCGGGTCGAGCAGCTCGACGACGAAACCGGGCGTGGGCCGGCCCATGGAGCCCGGCTTCAGCTGCTGGCCGGGCGAGTTGGCGACCTGCACGGCGGTCTCCGTCTGGCCGAAGCCGTCGCGGATGGTGACGCCCCAGTCGCGCCGCACCTGCTCGATGACCTCGGGGTTCAGCGGCTCGCCCGCGGCGACGACCTCGCGCGGCGGGGTGCGCAGCTGGGTCAGGTCGGCCTGGATGAGCATGCGCCACACGGTGGGCGGCGCACAGAACGACGTCACCCCGGCGCGGTCCATCTCCGCCATCAGCCGTCCCGCGTCGAAGCGGGTGTAGTTGTGGATGAAGACGGTGGCCTCGGCGTTCCACGGGGCGAAGAGGTTCGACCAGGCGTGCTTGGCCCAGCCGGGCGAGGAGATGTTCAGATGGACGTCGCCGGGCTTGAGCCCGATCCAGTACATCGTCGCCAAGTGGCCGACCGGGTACGACACATGGGTGTGCTCGACGAGCTTGGGGCGCGCGGTGGTGCCGGAGGTGAAGTAGAGCATCAGCGGGTCGTCGGCGAGGGTGATCCCCTCGGGCTCGAAGACCTCGGAGGCCTCGTCGACGCCGTCGTAGGAGAGCCAGCCCGCGAGGTCGCCGCCGCCGACGACGATCCGGGTGTAGGCGCCGGGCACGTCGTCGAACTTCGCGGCGTCCTCGGGGCGCACGACCACGTGCCGGGCGCGGCCCCGCTCGATGCGGTCGCGCAGGTCGACGGGGCCGAGCAGCGGCGTCGCCGGGATGACGACGGCGCGCAGCTTCATCGCGGCGAGCGCCAGCTCCCACAGCTCCACCTGGTTACCGAGCATCACGACGATGCGGTCGCCGGCCCGGACGCCCTGCGCGCGCAGCCAGTTGGCGGCCCGGTTCGAGCGCGCGGACAGCCGCGCGAAGGAGAAGCGGCCCTCCGTGCCGTCCTCCTCGACGATGTGCAGCGCGGTCCTCTCGTTGCCGTCGGCGATGACGTCGAACCAGTCGAGCGCCCAGTTGAACCGCTCCGGCCGGGGCCAGGCGAAGCCCTCGTACGCGGCGGCGTAGTCCTCTCGGTGCCGCAGGAGGAAGTCCCGTGCGGTACGGAACTGCTCCGTGGCACTCGTCCCGGTCGTCGTCATGTGCACCCCTACTCGATTCCCGCTCTTGCCGTCGCCCGCCACGCCCGCGGCCATCGAACTCACGACCACCGAACTCCGGGTCGCGCGTACCGCCGCGCACATTGCCGGACGCTACGTAACATCGTGTAATTCGTGATGCGGGTCTCACTACCCCCGGACGGGGGTATCGCGAGGTGAAGGGACGAGCGCGTGTCGGCTGACGGCGGCGAGACGGTGGAGATGCGGGCCGCTCTGCTGCGGCTGCGCCGCGGCACGGGCCTCCCGGTGGCCTTCGGCGGACTCCTCGAAGGGTCGCGCCAGGTGCGGATCGGCGAGCTGAGCGGCACGGGGACGTGCGCCCTGAGCGGCCTCGCGATCTCCTCGGGCAACGGCCTCGGCGGCAAGGCGGTCGCCCTGTCCCGGCCGTGCGCGGTCACCGACTACCACGTCTCGCGGCACATCAGCCACGAGTACGACGCGGCGGTGGCGGCCGAGGGCCTGCGCTCGGTGCTCGCGGTGCCGGTCGTGGTGCGCCGCCGGGTGCGCGGGGTGCTGTACGGCGCGCTGCGCGCGGCCCAGCCGCTCGGCGACCGGACGCTGGCGGCGGCGGTGGCCGCGGCGCGGGACGTGGAGCAGTCCCTCGTCGTACGCGACGAGGTGCGCGCGCTGCTCGCGGCGGCCCGGGAGCCGGTGGCGGGCCCCGGGGCGTGGGAGCAGGTCCGCGAGGCGCACGGCGCGCTGCGCGCCCTGGCCCCGCGGGTCGTCGACCCGGCGCTGCGGGCCGAACTCCTCGCGGTGTGCGGCCGGCTGGCGTCGGCGGTGACGGTCCCCGAGCGCGATCGGGACCGCCCCGTCTCCCTCGCCCCCCGCGAGGTCGACGTGCTGTCCTGCGTCGCCGCGGGCGTGACGAACGCGGCGGCGGCCGAGCGCCTCGGGCTGCGCCCGGAGACCGTGAAGGGCTATCTGCGCTCGGCGATGCGGAAGCTGGGCGCGCACACGCGCCTGGAGGCGGTGGTGGCGGCGCGGCGGGCGGGACTGCTGCCTTAGCCCCTCGGCTTCGGCCCCGCCCGCGGGGCGGCCCTGCCCGGAGGGCTACTTGTCGGCGGTGAGCCTGCCCGCGACACCCCAGCTGTCGGCCGGTGTCTCGTGGATCCAGACGTGCACGGTCTCGGCCGGGATCCCGTACGCGTCCACGAACGCGTCGGTGATCTGCCTGACGAGCTCCCGCTTGAGCTCGATGTCGCGGGGCCCCTGCTGGACGGTGACGACGGGCATGGCCGAACTCCCTTGATCAGGACCGGAATCCCGGCCTGTCGCCGGTCTCTCGGTGCGCCCCCAGTCCAGCCGAGCCGCGCCCCGCGACCAAGAAGCAGCCCGCGACCACAGCGATCATCTTTCGTGATCGTCGCTGGTGAGAGCCCTGGCGGCGGCGCAGACGGCGAGGAAGTCGGCGAGGTCCCCCGCCGGTTCGCCGTCCCGCACGGCCAGCCCCGTGGCGAGCGCGAGCCCCGGCGCGCGGAAGGGCAGGAAGGCCACCCGAGGGCTGTGCAGCAGCCGCGCGTGCGAGGCGTACACGACCGTCCACTGCGGCACGGCCCCCGCCCCGATCGTGGCGAGCGTGTCGTGCAGCGAACCGCCGACGGGACCCGGCACCGGCGTGAACCCCGCGTCGCGGCAGGCCCCGACGACCAGGTCCACGAGCGCGGGGTTGGCGCGCCGCGCGGTGAGCGTCAGCGGCAGCCCGGCCAGCTCGCCGAGCGCCACGTCGGGCCGTGCGGCCAGCGGGTGCGCGGCCGGGAGCGCGGCGACCAGCGGGTCGTCCCACAGGGGCACGATCCGTACGCCGGGGAAGGGCTCCGGCGCGCGGACGAACGCGGCGTCGACCCGCCCGTCGACGACGGCCTCCAGCCGCTCGCGCGCGGTGCCCGACACCAGCTCCACCGGCACACCGGGCGCCCGCGCGGCGAAGCCCGCGAGGACCCGGTCCAGGTGCTCGCCGAGCCCCGTGCTCGTGGCCAGGCGCAGTCCGGCGGGCCGGGCGACCGCGGCGCGCGCCCGCTCGGCGGCGGCGAGCACCGCCCGCGCCTCGGGCAGCAGCCGCTCCCCCGCCCCGGTGAGCCGCACATGGCGGGGCGATCGGTCGAAGAGGTCGGCGCCCAACTCCCTTTCCAGGCGGCGTATCTGCTGGCTGACGGCGGACTGGACGATGTGCAGCCGCTCGGCCGCGCGCCCGAAGTGCAGTTCGTCGGCGACGGTCACGAAGTAGCTGAGCTGCCGCAGTTCCATGGTCGGCAGCCTATGCGGGGCGGCTCGCCCGGCCCCGCCCGGTGAGGCGGGGGCAGCCCGGTGAGGCGGGGCAGCCCGCCTCAGGCGTCGACGACGGTCCCGAAACGGATGTCGTACGAGGAGGACGTCTCGGCGATCCGCGTCAGCATCCGCTCGGCCTCCGAGATCAGCTCGTCCCGCTGGGCGCGGCCCGGCTTCCCGAACGGCTCGATGGTGAGCACGGCCGCCCCGCCCTTCGGGTCCTCCACCAGTCTCCACACCCCGGCGAGGAACCCGTCGAGGAGGAAGACGCAGTACGGCATGTTCCCCTTCCACGTGCGCCCCTTGTACGCGGCGGGCACGACGCGGGCGCGGTCGGCGTGCGAGAGGAGGAGGTTGTCGTACTCGGGCAGGAAGCGGGGCGGGGCCGGGGTGTCCGGGTCGGGGCGCGGCGCGTCGGGCAGGTCGAAGAGCTCGACGCCGTTCTCGTCGCGGAACGTACGCAGCCGGGGCCGGAGCCGCTCGAAGACCTCGCGCAGCCGGGTGCGCCGGGCCCAGGTCTGCATGTCCTTGACGGAGGCGGGCCCGAAGGCGGCGAGGTAGCGCAGGGCGGTGGCGTCGAGGGCGGGCAGGGACCCGGCGTCCGGCGCGGGCGGCCGTCCGGCATCGGGCCCGAGCCAGGTGTCGACCGTCGTGAGGGCGACCTGCCCGCTGCGCCGCCACAGCCCGCGCGGGGTTACCTGGACGAGCGGCAGCGCGCACCGGGCCGCGATGCCGAGGGACTGCGGGTCGGCGTCCGGCCACCGGGCGCCGAGGAGCTCGCGCAGCTGCTTCATCGTGCGCGGCCCGGCCTCGACGGCCTCGCGGGCGAGGTCGGCGAGCTCCGCGAGGTCCACGCCGGCCAGTCCCTTTCGGAACAGGGCCAGTTCACTCTCCAGCGCGCCCTGTGCGAGGGTGCGCAGGGTGCGGGCGTCGGCGGCGGTGTGCAGATGGATGGTGGAGCGCAGGGTGACCATGCGGACCAGGTGGCGGGAGTCCAGGAGCGCGGAGAGTTCGGCGGGGTCGAAGTGCTCCAGGCGGGCGGCGAGGGCGTAGTAGGGCGGCTTGACGTTCTGCGCCTGGAGACCGACGAGGTGGTCGACGGCGCCCGTGACGGACAGGTCGCGGTCACGGCGCAGGAGGAGCTGCCGGTCGAGGGTGGCACGGTTGAGGGCACGTGTCCCCAGCACGGGGGCGGCGCCCGCCGCGGCCGGAACCCTGGTCGTCTTGGTCATGTCCGGCACGGTAACGGGAGTCGCGGACACGTACGGTCCGCAACTCGGCCGCGCCACGGCCGCACTCGGGCCATTTAGGACGTATATCCTGCTCCGTGCCCATCTAGACAAACGTTCGACAACATTCGATCGAGACGACGTTTCGACATGGAAGGCGGCCAGCATGGCGGAGCGCCGAGCCCGTCCCGCACCGAACGGGCGGAAGCACACGTGGCGGCGCGCGACGCCGCCCCCGGTGACCCCGCCGCCCGAGGACGAGGCGCGCGCCCCCGCGCCGGACCGCGAGGAGGCGGACAGCGTCGTGGAGGCCGCCCTGTACCGGGACGGCGTGCGGGTGGCGACGCCGGCGTCCCTGGCGGACACCTACCGCGAGCTGGGCAAGCAGCCGGACGGCATGGCGTGGATCGGGCTCGCCCGCCCGACGGAGCAGGAACTCCTGTCCCTGGCCTCCGAGTTCGACCTGCACGAACTCGCCGTCGAGGACGCGATGGAGGCCCATCAGCGCCCGAAGCTGGAGCGCTACGGCAAGACGCTCTTCGTCGTCCTGCGCGCCGCGCGCTACCTCGACGCACCCGAGGAGGTCGACTTCGGCGAGCTGCACGTCTTCGTGGGCCCCGACTTCCTCATCACGGTCCGCCACGGCGCGGCCCCCGACCTGTCCGGGGTACGCCGCCGCATGGAGGAGACCCCCGACCTCCTCAAACTGGGCCCCGAGGCGGTGCTGTACGCGATCCTGGACGCGGTGGTCGACGGCTACGCCCCGGTCGTCGCCGGCGTCCAGAACGACATCGACGAGATCGAGACCGAGGTCTTCGGCGGCGACCCCGCGGTCTCCCGCCGCATCTACGAACTCTCCCGCGAAATGGTCGAGTTCCAACGCGCCACCCGCCCCCTGGTCGGCATGCTGCACGCCCTGATGGCAGGCTTCGCGAAATACGGCACGGACGAGGAACTCCAGCGCTACCTCCGCGACGTGGCCGACCACGTCACCCACACCAGCGAACGAGTCGACGGATTCCGCCAGGCCCTGGCGGACATCCTCACGGTCAACGCGACGCTGGTCACGCAGCAACAGAACGCGGAGATGCGGGCGTTGGCGGAAGCGGGGTTCGAACAGAACGAGGAGATCAAGAAGATCTCTTCTTGGGCGGCGATTCTGTTCGCACCGACGCTGGTCGGCACGATCTATGGGATGAACTTCGAGACGATGCCGGAGCTGAAGTGGGCGGGTGGTTATCCGTTCGCGATTCTGCTGATGGCTGTGGTGTGCGTGAGTCTGTATTTCATCTTCAAGCGGCGGGACTGGCTTTAGCAGGTGAGCCGCAGATCTTGACCTTCCGCGTGAGGGAACGCGTCAGGGAACTGCTCGGCGTTCCGTAGGGCATAAACGATGACACAGAGGTAGCACGGTTCAGAACCTCTTCACACCCAGGGAGCGCTGGGCGTTCACCGGGCTCATGGACGGGAGCCACCGGCCACGGTTGCAGGGCTTCGGCAAAGTTGCCCGATGTCCGGTTCGTGATCATGTGAGTCCGAGGAGTAACGGGCGGCGTCCGTTTCGGACGCCGCCCGTTACGTCACTGACCGGGGGCTACTTGACGTTGACGCCGGTCCAGGCAGCGGCCACGCGCTTGTACTCGGTGGAATTCGCGCCGTACAGGTCCTTCGCGGCGCTGAGCGTGCCCTTACGGGCCGCCTTGTAGTCGGTGGTCGACGTGAAGTACGTCGTCAGGGCCTTGAACCAGATCTTCTCGGCCTTGCCGCGTCCGATGCCCAGCACCTTGGAGCCGTCGGCGGTCGGCGAGTTGTACTGGACGCCATTGATCCGCTTCTTGCCGCTGCCCTCGGACAGCAGGTAGAAGAAGTGGTTGGCGATGCCCGAGGAGTAGTGGACGTCGACGTTCCCGGCGTTGGCGCTCCACTTGTCCAGGGAGTCGCCGTCCTTGCTCGGCTTGTCCATGTAACGCAGCGGGGTGCCGTCGCCGTTGATGTCGATCTTCTCGCCGATGAGGTAGTCGCCGACGTCCTTGGGGTTCTTGGCCTTGAACTCGACGGCCGCCGCGAAGATGTCGGAGGTGGCCTCGTTCAGGCCACCGGACTCGCCGCTGTACTCCATGTTGCCGGTCGCCGAGGTGACACCGTGCGTCATCTCGTGGGCCGCGACGTCGATCTCGGTGAGGGGCTTCTTGTCGCCCTCGCCGTCGCCGTACGTCATGCAGAAGCAGCTGTCGTCCCAGAAGGCGTTGACGTAGCCGTTGCCGTAGTGGACCCGGGAGGTCGCGCCCTTGCCGTCGCCGTTGATGCCCTTGCGGCCGTGCACGTCCTTGTAGTAGTCCCAGGTGAGCTGGGCACCGTAGGCGGCGTCGACAGCGGCGGTCTGCGCGTTCGAGGGCTTGCCGTTGCCCCAGACGTCGTTGGCGTCCTTGAAGAGCTTGCCGCCACCGCTCTCCGCGTGCTTCAGGTCGAAGGTGCGGTGGCCGCCTCGGGCCTTGTCGGTCAGCTCGTAGCCGCTCGTGCCCTTCTTGGAGCCGACCGTCACCTTGCCGCTGTACTGGCTGTTGCCGGTGCCGTTCTCGATGGCCTGGTACTCGTACAGCTTCTTGCCCGTCGCGGCGTCCGTGATGACATGGAGCCTGCTGGGCGTACCGTCCTCCTGCACACCGGTGACGACGGTCTCGTACGCGAGGACGGGCTTGCCGGAGGCGGCCCAGATCACCTTGCGCGGCGACTGCGCGTCGGCCTTGGCGGTCTTCGCCTTCGCGGCGGTCGACTCGGCGGACTTGGCGACGGAGGACTCGGCGAGCTTCGCGTCCGTGGAGGCGACCTTCACGGTGGCCTCGGTCGCCTTGGTGACGCTCTTCACCTTGCCGCTCTTGGCAGTGTGCACGACGAGGTCGCCGCCGAGGACGGGCAGGCCGTCGTAGGTGCGCTCGTAGCGGGTGTGGGTGGTGCCGTCGGCGTCCTTGACGACGTCACGGACGACGAGCTTCTCCTTGGCGCCCAGGCCGATCTTCTCGGCAGTCGCCGATCTGTCGGCGTTCGCGTCCTGGAGAAGGTCCGCGCGGGCCGACGCCGAGAGGGCGACGGGCGAACCGGACGGCTCGGTGCCGTTGTCCGGCTGGGCGGAGGCGCCGGTAGTCAGGCCGGCGGTGAGCAGCGCTCCGGCCGCGACGGCGGTGGCGATCGCGAGCGTCGAACGCTTACGGGATATGTGAGAGGTCACGCGTGCTCCATCTGTGGGGGCCCGGGAGGCATGGAGGGCCGCCCGAAGCAGAGAAAGACGCGATGCGGGCGTGCAGCGTGTTGCTGTACGTGCAGCGTGTTGCGGGGGAGCGTGTCATTTCAACCAGGTACATGTCAGCATTTTGACTGGATGTTGGCCGGAAATGATCCGTTGAACGATGGTCGACATACGCAATGCGAACAGATCAAGAACGCGGTCGGAATCGGCAACGTGGCGGCCGTGCCGAGGAGTTGCCGCAGCGGCGATGCGCCTCGGTGAGGCGGAAGGGTGCCCAGGCGCGGCAGAGTATGCAGCCGCACGCTCCGCTCCACTCCCTGCGGAGCGCTGGCGGCACCACGCACACCCGGCTGCCAGAGAGACGCCACATAGTCCGCAAGCGTGATCGAACCAGCCATGGGATCGGCGGGCTCTCCACACGTCTGGTCCGTGATGGCGGCGCTGAGCCAGGTCTTGGCTTCCTCCAGCGTTTTGAAAGACCTGTCCCGCACCCCGATTCCAGCCACCCGGTAGCGCGAACCCACGCCGTACCGCGCTGTCCGTTCCCGCTAAGCGTCAGTCAAGTCCGGGAGCCGAGGGCGACATCCAGAGAGAGGGGAAATCCCGCTGACCTTGACCGTCCCGTCCCAGCTTTTCAGCCCACCGTCGGAAGTCCCCCACGTCTGTCTCCCCCCGTGCAAGGCTCATCCGGATGAGACCAGCCCGCGGCTGACGCGGCGGATCAGCGTGAGGGCGAGATCTCCGTGGGCGCCTCGTGGCCCAGCGGGGCGGTGTCGAAGCGGCGTCTCACGTAGGAGAGGTCGGCCAGCAGGCCGGTGGAAGTCACCCGGCGTGGGCCCTCGCCCCGTACCAGGTGTCCGATGGGCAGGGATCCGGTCCGGTCCCACCGCAGGCGGCCGGTGGGGTCGATGTAGCTGCGGGTCTCGCCGCGGTTGTCGGGGTGCAGGCAGTAGGGGATGTCGAGGTAGCCGGACCGGAAGGCCCGCAGCAGCGCCTTGCCGATGTCTCCGTCGAGGTTCAGGACCGCCTCGACCAGGGCCGCCGCCTCCTGGTACGTCTGGTTGTCGGCGGGGACGTCCGGGGTGCGGGGCGAGGCGTGCCGCGCGGCCCGGCCCGCGTGCTCCAGGGCGCGCACGTTCTCCTCGATCGTCGGGATGCGGCGCGACTCGGCCTCCGTCTTGACGATGAGCCGTTCGGCGCCGCTGGTCACCGCCAGCTCCGCCGCCAGGCCGAGCAGCCGGTACGCGCCCTCGGCCGTCTGCGGATACAGCCCCATGTAGGCGTACACCACGACGTGCCAGTCGTCGGTGGGCAGCAGCTCGGCGCAGAGCCGGCGCAGCGCGGCGACCGCTTCCCTGTCCTGTTCGGCGTGGGTCTGCTGCGCGTAGCTGACCGAGACGCTGCGCACGCCGTGCTGAAGGAAGAACAGGGCCTCCAGCACGCTGATGGCGACCAGTTGGCTCGGCGGGCAGAGCTGCCCGAGCATGCAGCCGCCGAAGGTCTCCAGGTGCGGTTCGACCTCGCTGTCCCGCAGTTGCGCGAAGAGCCGGACGCTGTCCCGCCAGTTGGTGACGGACTCGGCGAGCGGAGTGCGTCCGTAGGGCAGGCAGTAGGAGACCGGTCCCCCTTCACTGGCGCCGAGCCGCAGCGTGGCCAGGGCCCGGAAGATGTCCAGCGGCGCGGCCGAGCCGTGCCGGATCTGGACCGGGAAGTCGGGGCCCCAGGAGTCGGCGAGCACCCAGGCGGTGGTCTCCGGATCATGGCTGACGATCGGGTAGCCGTTGAGGTCGATGCCCTCGCGCAGCGCGGTCCGCACCGCCTCCAGGTGACCGACGCGCGTATGGGCGTCCAAGGTGATGGTGCCGGTGGTGACGGCATCGGCCCTCTTGGTCGCCAGCAGTCCCTCCCGCATCGCCTGCGGGCCACTGAACCCCATGCGCGGCTGGACCACCAGCCGGCCGTTGCCGCCCCTCGCCCGTACGAACGCACCGAAATCAGCGGTCATACCCCTCGTGCCCGTCCTGAGATCGCCGGCGTCTGCTCCGCGGCCCGCACCGGCTGTGCCGGACCGGCCGACGGCTGCCCCGCGACGGCGGGCGCCGCTCCGGGCAGCGCGCCGATGAAGTTCCGCAGGGCGGCCACCGGGTCGCCGCTGTCCTCGAAGACCGCGTCGAAGCCGGCGGCCATCAGCTCGCGGGCGCGGGCGCCCGCCATGTCGTCGGTGACGCCCAGCTTCCCGCCGATCACGACGGGCGTGGCGGACAGCCCCCGCAGGTCGCGCAGTTGCCGGATCACCCGCATCCCGTCCTGGTGGCCGTGGCCGTTGACACTGCTGATGACCACCACCGCCGGGTCGATGGCCTGGACCTCCGCGAGCAGCAGCTCGTCGGGGACGCACGGGCCGAGGTTCACCACGTGGTACCCGAGCTCCTCGATGAGCAGTTGCAGGAAGACCAGGTTCCAGGTGTGGGCGTCGGAGGCCATCGAGGTGACCACGACGGTGAAGTCGCGCCGGTCCGGCGCCCCGCCCCGGGGTACGAGCGCCTCACCCATCGCGCCCCACCGGCCCATAGGTACGCACGTGTTCGATGCGGGAGACGGATATGACCTCGTCGCCGCGGACGACGACCTCCGTGGGGGCGGGCCGGCCCAGGAACATGAGCAGGCTGGCGGTCGGGCCATAGGCACCGGTGTTGGGCACGGCCACCACGTCCCCGGGGGCCAGGGCGGGCACCTCGACCTCTCGGGCCAGCAGGTCGCCCGGGGTGCAGAGCGGCCCGGCCAGGCTGGCCTTCTCCGTCTCCGCCTCCCCGTCCGTGCTCCGGCCCTCGACCGTCACGGAGACGGGAAGGATCCGGCCGAGGCCCGACATCCCGCCGAAGGTGTTGATGCCCGCGTCGAGGATGACGAACTTCCGCCCCCGGCTGACCTTGACGTTGCTGACCGTGGCGAGCAGGGTGCCGCTGTCGCCGACGAGATAGCGGCCGGACTCCACGGCCACCCGGGGCGCGCCGTCGCGCCATTGGGGGAAGTGCTCGTCGAGCGCGGCTTCGAGCGCGGCGCGCAGCCGGGGGTAGGCGGCCCGCTCCCCGCGCTGCCCGTACGGCACGGCGAAGCCACCGCCGATGTCCAGCAGCCGCAGCGGGACGCCGAGGTCGTGCTGTGCCTGGACGGCCACCTCCAGCGTGTGCCGGAACTCCCCGATCAGCGCCTCTTCGTCCTTGGCGTTGCTCTGGGAGAACAGGTGCAGGCCGACGACGGAGGTGCCAGGGACCGCGCGCAGCTTGTCCGCGGTCGACGCCAGCGTCTCGCTGTCGATGCCGAACTGGGTGGGCTTGCCGGTCATCCGGATCCCGGTGCTGGCGCTCGCCGTCGCGCTGTTGATGCGCAGCAGGCAGTCGGCGACCGTCGCGTGCGCGGTGGCGGCCTCGCCGATGTGCTCCAGGTCCGTGAGGGACTCGGCGGAGTACATCCGCACCCCGGCGGCCATCGCCTCGTTCAGTTCACCGGGCGTCTTGCCGGGGCCGGTGTAGAGAATGTCCGACGCGGGGTACCCGGCCTCGAGTGCCGCCGCCAGCTCGCCGGTGGAGCTGATCTCGGCCTTGCAGGCAGGACCGGGTCCGGCGCGCAGGGCGCGTACGAGGTCCACATGGGGGTTGGCCTTGAAGGCGTAGAAGATCTCGGTGCCCTCGGGCAGCTGGGCGGCGAGGTCCCGCCGTGCCGCCTCGACCCGGTCCAGGTCGTAGACGTAGCACGGGGTCCCGTAGTGCCGGGCCAGCTCCTCCAGGGAGGTGCGGGCGCTCACTGGTTCTCTCCGTCCAGCAGGGCGGCCAGCTCCTGGCGCGCGTTCTTGCCGTGCAGGGTGAAGGGGAACTCGGACAGCACCCGGACGACGGCCGGGATCTTCGCCGGCTCCAGGCGCGCGATCAGTTCGTCGGTGATGGTGGGGACGTCGAGGTCGGCCTCGACGAAGAGCGCGAGGTCGTGCCGGTCGGTGGGCGCGAGCGCGGCGGCGGCCCGGACGCCGGGGATGTCCATGGCGGCGCTCTCGATCTCCAGCGTGGACATCCGCAGGCCCTTGCGCTTGAACATGTCGTCGCGGCGGCCCTCGAAGTACAGGTAGCCGTCCTCGTCCAGGCTTCCGTAGTCGCCCGTATGCAGGCGCCGGGCGCCGGTGGCCGGGTCGGTGCGGAAGGTGCGCTCGCTGACCTCGGGGTTGCGCCAGTAGCCGCTCATCACGTGCGGGCCCTCGGCGACGATCTCACCGGTCTGCCCGGTGGGGACGGGCGCGCCGTCGGGGTCGAGGATCAGCACGCGGGTGCCGGGCAGCGGCAGGCCCACCGCGGTGGGGCGCTCCGTGTCCTGCTCCGGGGGCATCACGGTGATGCGCTTGGCCTCGGTCTGTCCGTACTGGCGCACCACGCGCGCGCCGGGGAAGTGCTTGCGCAGCGCGTCGATGGTGCTCTGGGGCAGTGCGGCGCCGGTGTTGGTGAACATCCGCACCGGGGGCGGCTCGTCGCGGTCGCGGCGGGCGAGTTGGGTGATGATCGTGGCCAGGGAGGGGACGATCGGCACGACCGTCGCGCCGGTCTCGCGCATCCGCTTGAGGAGGACGAAGTCGGACTCCCCGTCGGCCAGCACGACCTCACAGCGGGCCACGCACGTCATCAGGACCTTGTAGAGGCCGTAGTCCCAGGACAGCGGGAAGCGGCAGAAGACGACGTCGTCGCGCCGGTAGCCGAGGGCCCGGGTCAGGGCCCGGGTGGCGAAGACCACCTGGCGGTGCGGGCTGACGACTGCCTTGGGGGCGGCCGTGGAACCGGACGTGTAGATCAGGGCGGCCACGTCGTCGGGGTGCGCGGGCTCGGCCACCGACCGCGACGGGGCCGGCTCCTGTCCCTGCGCGCTCTCCAGGTCCGCGCACCGCCGGGTGACGTCGGCCAGGACGTCGGCGAGTTCGTGCACCGGGGCGGCCTTCAGGTCGCGCAGCGGTCCCGCCGTCCGCTCGTCCCCGATGATCAGCGCGGGTTCGGCGTTCTCCGCGACCGACCTGAGGTGGAACGGCTTCATGACCGGGTTGAGCGAGACGAAGACCGCGCCGGCGCGGGACGTGCCGTAGAACATGGCGACCAGTTCACGGCTGCTCGGGAGCTGCACCAGTACGCGGTCGCCCCGGCCCACGCCGTGGGCGCGCAGCCAGTCGGCGAAGGCGTGGCTGAAGGCGGCCAGCCGCCGGTAGCTCCACGCGCCGTTGGCGTCCCGGATCGCGGAGGCGTCGGGCACCTCCGCCGCGGCCTCGTCCAGCAGGGCGTGGACGAGCCCGTCCTCGGGTGCCGTCCCGGCGTCCCCGGTGGCGTCGTGGCGGATCGAATCGGAGTGGCTGTCCAACGTGCTCTCTCACTGTGAGGGTGTCGGGAAGGGATGTCGGGGGCGGGGACGGGTGGTCGGGGTGCCTTCGTCAGTGCGCTCCGAGCCGGTGCGCGTCCCGCTGGTAGAGCACGAACGGCTGCCCGTCGGCCGCGGTCTCGGCGCTCAGCACCGTGCCGACCAGCAGGGTGTGGTCCAGGAGCGGCACTTCCTGCGCGGTGCGGCACACCACCACGGCCTCGGCGTCGGTGAGCACCGGAGCGCCGTCCCGCAGCACATGGCCGACGCCGTCGAACCGCACCGCGGGGTCGGCGGTGGCGAACCGCTGCGCCAACTCCCGCCGGTGCCACGGCAGGACGTTGACCGCGAAGGTCCCGGCGGCGCGGATGTCGCGCAGCGTCCGGCTCGCGGTGCGCAGGGACACGGCCATGGTGGGCGGGTCGTCCGTGAGGGAGAACACGGCGGTCACCGTGCAGCCGACGGGGGTGCCCGACGTGCTGGCGGTCACCACCGTCACGCAGGTGGCGAACCGCGTCATGGCCTCCTTGAAGTCCTCGCGGGAGACCGGCTCCTGGAGGGCCGGGCCGGGGAGGACCGGGGCACCGTCCCCGTTCATCGCACGGCCCCGTTCGCCGGCGCGAGGGCCTGGGCGAGGGCCCGGCGGTCGATCTTGCCGTTGGCGTTGAGCGGGAAGCGGTCGAGCGGAGTGAGCACGTCCGGCACCATGTACGAGGGCAGGGCGGCGCGCACCGCCGCGAGCAGCCGCTCGGGGTCGCAGTCCTCGCCCGTGCAGGCGGCGGCGAGAGCGCTGTCGCCCCGGGGCTTGGGGATCGCCACCACGACCGCGTCGCGCACCCCGGGCTGGGCGCGCAGCACCGTCTCGATCTCGCCGAGTTCGACCCGGTAGCCGCGCACCTTGACCTGCTGGTCGAGCCGGCCCAGATGGACCAGGCCGCGTTCGTCGGTACGGACCCGGTCCCCGGTGCGGTACCAGAGCCGCTCGTCCGGCGGCGCCGGTTCACCGACCACCGTGGCCCGCTCACCGTCGTAGCGCAGGAAGCGGCCCGCGTTGTCCTCGGGCGCCAGATAGCCGGGGAACCGCTGGACGCCTCGGACGCACAGCTCGCCCTCCGCCGCGGGGCGGCCGTCCTCGTCGACGACCAGTTGCTCCAGGCCGGGGTAGAGGTCCCCGATGGGCACGGTCTCCCCCGCCTCCTCCCCGGGTCCGGCGCCGTCGGGCAGCCGGTACTGGGTGCAGCTGAGGGTGAGTTCGGTGGGCCCGTACAGGTTCTCCAGCACGCTGCCGGAGGCGGCCGCGGCCCATGCCGCGGCCTGGGCGGCGGTCAGCGGCTCTCCGCAGAACAGGCTCCAGCGCAGGGTCGGCATGGAGTCGGGAGCAAGCCCGCGCAGCCGCATCGCGAAGGAGATCACCGACGGTACGGAGAACCAGTGGGTGAGCCGGGCGCAGTTGACGTACCGGACCGGTGCCAGCACGTCGCTGGCCTCGGGGACGACGAGGGTGGCGCCCGAGCCCCAGGCCGCGAAGAGGTCGAATACCGACAGGTCGAAGGTGAGGTCGAAGGTCTGCGAAAGGCGGGATCCGACGCCCAGCCCGTACCGCGGAATCACATGGTCCAGATAGGCGCCGACGTTGCGGTGCCGGATCGGCACGCCCTTGGGCGTACCGGTCGATCCGGAGGTGAAGAGGATGTACGCGACGTCCGCCGGGTCCGGATCGGCCGGCGGGGGCACCTCGGCGCCCCCGGCCGCGAACGCCGGGTCGGCCGCGTCGAGCGCGCAGACCGGCACGGGCAGTTCGGCATCGGCGCCGTCGGGCTGGGCCAGCACCAGGTCGAGCCCCGCCGCGGCGGTGACGGCGGCGTTGCGCGCGGCCGGGAAGGCCGGGTTGAGGGGCACCACCGTGGCGCCGATCCGCTGGGCGGCGAGGTAGCCCGCGTACGCGGTGAGGTTACGGGCGGCCAGCAGGCCCACGCGGGCCGGCGGGGTGGCACCGGCGGCGGCGAGCAGTGCCGCCGCCAGCTGACCGGAGAGGGCGTCGAGGTCCGCGTAGGTGCGGGACTCGCCCGCCACCTCCAGGGCGACCGCGTCGGGGTGGCGCCGCGCCGTCTCGGCGAACCACTGGTACAGGTGGCGGGGCGTGCCGTCAGCCGTCATGGGTGGTGCCGCCTTTCGTGTCCTCCAGGCGCTCGACCGCGTCGAGTACCGCGGTGAACGCCTTCTCGACCAGGGCGCGCCGGGGACGGCCGCGCTCGGCGGACGCGATGGCGAACCGCACGGCACGGGGCAGTTCGCCCCATGCGGCGGCGGCCTCGGCCACGGCCACGGACTCCTTGTCCCCGGCGGTGGGCAGCAGCGCCAGGCGGTGCCGCTGGTGGCGGGAGGCCGTCCATATGTCGTCCGCGTGCCGGGCCAGCGCGGCGTCGTCCGCGCACAGCAGCTCGGCGACGCGGCGCAGCGCGGGGGCCGTGCCGTGCACCCAGGTGCCCTGCTCGGCGTCCGCGTCGGCGTCCGCGTCGGTGCGGACCAGCCAGCGGTAGCCGGTCGCCGAGGGCAGTTCGACGGGCAGGCCCAGTGCGTAGCGGTCGCGGTTGGCGGCCTCGGGGGTGATCTCCCCCAACGGCGTGGCCAGGCGGCGCAGCCCCTCGTCGTCGAACCGGCCGGAGTAGGGGGCCTGTTCGCCGTGCGGGGTCAGGGCCGCGAAGTCGTCGCGGACGGTCCACATGCCGTCCGCGTCGCGCTCCACCAGCAGCCAGTGCGGGGTCTCACCGCGCTCGTAGGCGGGGGACCAGGCCAGGTGGCGGGTGTTGCCGACGACCAGGACCCGGCCGTGCCGGTCGATCTCGGCTGCCAGCGCGGCCTTCGCCTCGCTCCAGTCGGGGGCGCCCCGGTACGCCAGGGCGCGGCCGGCGCCGTCGCGGTCCACACGGGTGTGGTGCGAGAAGGCCAGGCCGCCCTCCGGCGGGTCGACGCGGACCGACAGCCGGACCGCGGCCGCGAGGTCCCGGGCGATGCCCGGGTTTCCCGCTTCGAGGTAGGCCACCAGGCTCGCGGTGTAGCAGCTCAGCTCCATGGGCTCGCTCACGGGGCCTCCTGATGGGTTGGTGCTGCGGGCAGTTCGGCGAACGCGCAGCTCAGTGGTAAGGGGGACTGCTCGCGAAGACTGACCCAGCGGTAGCCGTCCCAGGTCCCGCGTCGGGTGAAGGGGGGCACCCCGATGGTCCAGGGGCGGCCGGACATCCCGGTGCCCGCGGCCTTGACGCAGGATTCCTGGACGGTCCACACCCAGGCGAACTCGGTGGCACGCGAGCGTCGCGGCATCGGGTCGAGCGCCGCGGCGTGGTCGCCCAGGCAGCGGCGCAGCAGGGAGTCGGAGAGGCGGTCGGGCGGGTACTGGACGTCGACGCCGACCGCGTGGCCCCGGGCGGCGCAGGCCGCGCCGGTGTCCTGGTCGTGGGAGACGCTGATGCCGATCCGCGGCCAGCCCGCCAGCTCGGGCCTGCCGTGGTGCCCGTGGACCACGTCCGCGGCGGCGGCCTCGGGGAACCGCGCGGCCAGCACGCGGCGCAGGGCGGACCGGCCGAGCAGACGGTGGCGGGCCCGCCAGGCGGGCAGCCGCGCGGCGCCGGCCCGGTCGTGCGCGGTGAGCAGTCCGGGGTCGGGCTCGCCCGTCTGCGTGGCGACGTAGACGCCGGGGGCGGCCTGGAGGGGTTCGGAGGGCGTACCGGTCATGGCGCAAGACCGTTCAGTACGGCGTCGAGCCGGTCGGCGACCGTGTCCAGGACGGTCTCCGTGGTGCCGCCGCCGATGCCGAAGACGGCTGCCTCCGCGCGGAGTTCCTGCACTCCCCCGCGGCCGAAGCCGTCGGCGCCCTGGAGTTGGGCGCAGGTGGCGAGCACCCGTTCGACGGTGGCGCCCGAGGCGGCCTTCAGTACCGCGGCGGCGGTGGCATCGCGGTCGGTGGCGATCGCGGCGGACGAGGTCGTCCACAGTGCGTGGAGGGCGCTGATGTGGACGGCGCACTCGGCCAGTCGCTGGCGCACGCTCGCCGAGCGGTTCAGCGGGACCTCGTCCACCAGCCGTGCGCGCAGGCGCCGTTCGGTGTCGGCGAGCACCCTGCGGCACAGCGCGATGGCCCAGGCGGCCGAGGCCAGCCGCTCGACGGAGATGTGCCGGGCGAACATGGCCAGCGCGCGGCCGGGGCGCCCCAGCAGGTGGTCGCGGGAGAGGGTCACCCGCGAGAAGTGGACATGGCCGACCCCGGAGCCCTGGAACAGCGCGGTGTCGGCTGCTTCCACGGTGACGCCGGGTGCGGCCAGCGGCACCAGCACCCAGGTGAAGGAGGTGAAGTGCCGTCCGGGGCGGTGGCGGGCGAGCACCAGGGCGTAGTCGGCGGACAGCGCGGAGGTCACCCAGCGCTTGGTCCCGTCCACGACCAGGTCGCCGCTGCCGTCGCCGAGCTCGACGGTGGTGGAGAGCCCGGCGAGGTCCGAGCCCGCCGCCTCGTCGGTGGCGGCGAGCGCCAGCAGCGTCGTGCCGTCGGCCGCCTCGGCCAGCGTCCGCTCCGCCAGCGGGGTGGTGGCGTTCTCGGCGAGCAGCGGCACGGCCGTGGCCAGCTGCACCAGCAGCGCCAGGACCAGCCCCTGAGGGCCGCGGGCGTCGGCCGCGGCGAGCAGCCGGCGCAGCGTCAGCGGGTCGAGCCGGCCGGTGGGCCGCTCGCCGTAGAGCTCGGTGAGCAGGCCCGCCTCGGCCAGGGCGGCGAGGGCCTCCCTGGCTCCGGCCTCGGCTGGCAGCCCGACGAGCACGTCAGACAAGGCGGACCTCCGCGTCGAGCAGGGCGAGCTTGCCCCCCGCTTGGTGGAGCCGGTCGTTGTTGTAGTTCAGGGCGGCCGACCGCAGGTCGCGCAGCGAGCGCTCCAGGCCCGTGGGGCCGCCCTTGAGGTAGCCGTGGCGCAGCCCGACCGCGTCGATCAGGTCCTCGACGGCCCGGTGGCACTCCTCCGACGCGGTGATCTTCAGCGCGTTGATCTGGAGCTGGTAGCGCGGACGGGACAGGTCGTCGCCGTCCGCCCGCACCTGGAGGTACGTGGCGGCGGTGTGCCGCATCAGGGCGTGCACGGTGTCCAGGCGCTGGCGGGCCCGGGACAGCCGGGTCAGCAGCAGCTCGGAGCCGAGGTCGGCGCTCTTGCGCCCGGCGGGGCTGCGCAGCATGTGCAGCACCCGGGACAGGGCGCCGCTCGCGGTGCCCAGCCAGCTCGCCGCCCAGCCCAGGTGCGCCAGGGGACCGAAGGTGTCGAGGACGATGTGGCGGAACTGGCCGTGCTCGCCGATCACCTGATGCTCCGGCACCCGGCCGGTGAGGTGGAGCGCGGTGCTGTGGCTGGCCCGCATGCCGAGCGGGTTCCACTCCCCCGACGGCTTGATGTCGAGCTGGTCGCGGTGCGCGTAGACCAGGGAGACCTCGTTGGGCGACCGGGACTCGGGGCTGCGCATGGTGACGAGGAACCCGTCGGCGTACATCCCGCCGGTCACGATCGGCGCGAACCGGTCGATGTCCAGCCAGCCCGGCTCCGCGGTGAGTTCGGCCTCCGCCGTCAGCAGGTGACCGCCCTTGCCGGCCTCGGTGGTCACCGACGCGAGGTAGGCACGGCCGGCGGCGATCCGCGGCAGCAGCTCACCGGCCAGCCGCTCGTCGGCGTGGTCGACGATGCCCGCCACCTGCTGGCAGTGCATCGAGAAGATCATCGCCACCGACATGTCGGCCCGGCCGAGGGCCATGCTGACGTCGAGCATGTCGTCCAGGCTGCCGCCGAGTCCGCCGTGCTCCTTGGGCACCATGAGCCCGAGGAGTCCGGTGGTGCGCAGCTCGTCCAGGACGGCGACCGGGAACTCGGCCGCCTCGTCCGTGGCGTCCGCGTGCTTCTCCGCCAGGGCCCTGACCTGTTCGACGGCCTCGGCCAGCTCAGGACGCACGCCCTGGGGAGCCGACACGACGGCGGTCATCAGGCGTCCACCGCCGAACCGGACTGTTCTCCCGTCGCGGAGTGGACGGCGTTCCACAGCTTGCCCGCGGTGCTGAAGGTCTCCTCGGTGAGCAGTTCGTCCGGCAGCTGGACGCCGAAGGTGTCCTCCACCGCGAACATCAGCTCGATGGCCTGCATGGAGTCGAGGCCGTAGGTACGCAGCGGGGTCTCGTCCGTGAGGGGGCGGTCATGGAGGTACGGGAGGAACGGGGTGAGCAGTTCGATGAATCGCGGGTCCACGGGAGGTCTGGCGCCTTTCGCAAGGGAGGTTTCGGCTAGGCGTCGCGCTGGGCGCGGCGCACCAGTTCGGTGAGGTCGGCGAGGCGGTGCAGCTTTTCGGGCACCAGGTCGGAGGCGGCGAACTCCACCTCGTACGCGGTCTCCAGCTGCTCGACGATCTCGACCATGCGCAGCGAGGTGAACGCCGGCAGTGCGGTGAGGTCGTCGTCGGGCAGGTGTTCCGCCGTCGTGCCGAGGACGGCGGCGACGGTGGCGCGCACGGCGGCGTGGAGCGCCTGCGCTTCGTCGCCGTCGCCGAGCCCCGCCGAGGGCGCCGGGCCCGGGGCGGCGGCGAGGAGTTCGGCGTCGGCGCGGAGCGCGTCCGCGGCCCTGGCGAGCAGCTCGGGCGGTTCGGCACGGCCGCGGGCGACCCGCCGGTAGGCCAGGTAGGCGTGCTCCACGACGCCGTCCCAGCGGGCCAGGTGCTCGGCGACCGCCGGCGGGAGCTCCGCGTCGCCGAAGCGGTACCGCGCGTGCAGGCGACGGGCGCGGGCCAGCAGCCAGGTCTCCAGGGTGAAGCGGTCCAACGCCTCGACGCGGTCGGGGTGTTCGGTGAAGTGCCGTACGTACTCCTCGCACCGCCGCGCGTGGTCCGCGGCGTCCCCGGCGCCCGGCGCCACCGGTTCGGGCGCGGGGCCCGGCGGCTTGGGACCGAGCCACACCACTTCGGCGCCCTCGGGCAGGGAGTCCACGAGGTCCGCCAGCTCTTCGCGTCCGTAGCGCAGCCGCTGCGGGCGGGCCCGGCCCCACTGGGTGTCGTTGTGGTACGCGTCCTCGACGGCGAGCCCGTCGCCGTCGGGTCCGACGAGGAAGCTGTGCTCGACGTGCTTGGTGCCGTGGTACGGCACCCAGGGCAGGTAGTAGGCGTCGGCGACCACGTAGACGGCCTCGGTCACGGACGCGAGTTCCGCTCCGGGCACGCGCCGGCGGTGGTCGGTGACCACCAGGCCCAGCAGGTCCTCGGCGTCCGCGAGGTGTTCGGCGAGGGTGGGCTCGGTGCTCGGCAGGGCGCCCTCTCCCTGACGGGGCGCGAAGCGCGGCCGCGCGCCCAGCCTGAGGTGCGTGCCGGCGCCGTGGTGACGGTCGGCGAGCAGGGCGAGGTTGACCTGAAGGCAGTCCAACAGCTCGGCGTGGACGGCGGGTTCGGGCACGGCCGGAGCCCCGGACACGGCGGTGGGTCCGGCGAGGGCGGGAGCACCGGCGTCGGCGGACGGGCTGCCGGGGGCGCGCTCGGTCATCGGGCCCCCTCGGAACCCTCGTTCACCAGGTCGACGAGGTCCTGAACCGTCTTCAGGCTGCGGCCGGTGAAGAGGTCGTCCGGCATCGCCGCGCCGAACTCGTCCTCCAACCGCGTCAGGATGCCCAGCAGCCCCATGGAGCTGACCTTCAGCCGCTCGCCGTCGAGCGGCTCGTCGTCGGGCAGTTGGGCCGGTGCGAGGTCGGCGCGGGCCTCGGCGACGACGATGGCCTTGACCGTCTCGGCGACGTCCTTGTGCTCCGTCCCCATCACGCCTCGCCCCAGGAGGGGAGGTCCGTGACCGTGAGGACGGTGGCGGAGCAGATCCAGCCGGGGCCCTGGGAGGTCATGAGGATGTTGTCGCCGGGCCGCAGCTCACCGGTCCGGGCCAGGTGGTCCAGGGTCAGGAAGATGTCCGCGCCGCCGGAGTGGCCGACCTTCTTCCCGTACTCCGCGCACAGCCGCTCGGCGGGAATTCCCAGGGGCCGCAGAAGGGCCTGGTCGACCATGCGGCTGTCGACGTTGATGGTGATGACCTTGGATATGTCGGCAGCGGTCACATCGGCATCGGAAAGTGACTGGTTGATGACTTCCAGATCAAATTTGAAGAAAGTCTGGAAAAGCTGCGGGAAATCCATCACATGGTCGACGAAATGCTGCGACCGCTCACCCATGTTGAAATGCTTCGCGGCTTCTCCGCGCGGCGGGAGAAGCGATTCGTCGCCGCGGTGCCACTTCTCGATCTCATGCAGGGTGCCGGAGTTCAGGGAGCGCACCTTCGCGAATCCACCGGTGCTGCTCGCCACTGCGGCCGCGGCGCCGTCGGAGTAGATGGACGACGTGCCGAAGTCGTTCCACCGGTTGAAGAGCGGGGTGGTGAAGTTCGACGCGGTGGTCAGCAGCACATTCTTCCGGCGGGCCGCACCGGTCAGCTGTCCGATTCCCACCTCGAGGGCACCCAGGAGTCCGTTGCAGCCCTGGTGGACGTCGAAGGAGGGAATGTTGCCGGCGCCCAGTTCACGGAGGATGTAACCAGGCGCGTAGGCCCCTTCGGGAACCTGGTAGTAGACGCTGCCGTGAACGTGCGCGTCGATCGCGGCGAGGTCGGTCGCCGACCTCTCGATGGCGTTGCGCGCCGCGCGAACTGCCATGTCAACGGCGGGTTCATCACCGGCGACATACGTCCCGACGAGGCCGGCGGCGGTGAACTCGCCGAGCTGGTACTCGCCGATGCCCGGAGCGTCCTCAGTGGCCACCCAGGTGGGCAGGTACGTCCCGATCGAGTCGATGTAGACATCCTCAACCCGCATTCCGGAATCCTTTCGATACGGTCGCTTGGAAGAAAGAGAGAAATAGACTTCGGCGCGGCACCACGAAAGGATTTTACGCATACGGAAGGCCGGATCAGACCCCGTAGTGAAACCCCTGCCCCGTCTCCAGAAAATGTTCCCCCGTGCCCGAATACGTCGGCGACTATCGCCCAGCTAAATAGTAGTAAGACCTTCGTGTCAAGGGCTGACGGAAGCGGCGCGAACGCCCGGACGACGGCCGCTGCGACCATGCAACGAAATCGACCACAGACCGTGACCGACACACCGACGACAAGAGCGGCCACACCCCGAATTCCACACCCACCAGCACAGTGACACCCTTACCCTCAGTGATCATTTACAAGCCCCCTCAGCAAACCGCACCCCCCTGTGATGTCAATCACAAACCATGGGCGGGTACGCTCTGGCGCTCCCGAGTTGAGGAGGAACGTTGGCTTCGTACATTCACCCCGACGCGGAGGTGGACGGCAAAGCGTTGGTCGGCGACGGAACATCGGTATGGGGCCTGTCCGCTATCCGCGAGCACGCCTCGGTGGGACGGAACTGCAACATCGGACGCGGCGTCTACATCGGCCCCGGAGTGACGCTCGGCGACGACTGCAAGGTCCAGAACCACGCCCTGGTCTACGAGCCCGCACAGGTCGCGGACGGCGTATTCATCGGCCCCGCCGCGGTGTTCACCAACGACACCCACCCGCGCGCCGTCACGCCCGACGGGCGGCACAAGCGTGCCGAGGACTGGACGCCCGTCGGTGTGACGGTCCATCACGGTGCCTCCATAGGCGCTCGTGCGGTCTGCGTGGCCCCGGTGACCATCGGCAGCTGGGCCACCGTCGCGGCCGGTGCGGTGGTCACCCGGGACGTCCCCGACCACGCCCTGGTCGCCGGAGTGCCGGCCCGCCGCATCGGCTGGGTCGGACGCGCCGGAGTACCGCTGGAGGACCAGGGCGAGGGCAGGTTCCGCTGCCCGGAGACGGGCGAGGGCTACACGGAACGGGACGGTGCGCTGCACCGGGACGACACCTCCGGCTGAGCTACCGGCGCGGCAGGGTGTTCATGCAGGCGAGCAGCGTACGTGCCTGCACACTCAGGTAGTTGCCGTGCCGGAGCAGCTCGCCCAGCTGCGTCATCGTGAACCACGCGCAGTCCGCGGGCGGTTGCACCGGATGGTCGTCGTCCACCTCGACCACCAGGTGCCGCGACACCGCGTTCAGGAACCGTCCGCCCTCCTCCGAGTGCACCGCGTCGTAGCGGATCCGGGAGCGGTCCGCGGCGAGCACGTAGTCCAGCAGCGGCGGTTCGACGGTGTGGTTCTCCGGCACGCACTGCACCGTCGGCCCCAGCTCCACCGTCTGCCGGAAGCCGGGCTCGGCACGGGCCCGCATCAGCACATGCGTCACTCCGCCGAACTCCCGCACCACGAAGGCGACCACGCCCGGTCCCGTTGGCTCGAACAGCGGCTGGCTCCAGCGCGCCACCTCGCGGCTCCCGGCCTGGACCGAGACGGCCACCACGCGGAAGAAGCGGCCGTCCGGACGCGCGATCTGCTCGGCGTCGCGATGCCAGCCCTCCGTGTCGCGCAGCGGGATCCTGGACACCTCGATGTCCTGGTCGCTGCGCTGCCCGGTGAACCAGCTCTGGAGCTCCGGGCTGGGGTGCAGCGCTCCCTCGCCGCCCCCCTCGCGGGGCAGGAAGGGGGTCAGGCAGGACAGCACCGTCCGCGCGTCCATGTTGACCACGTTGTCCCGGCCCAGCAGTTCGCTGAGCTGGCCCAGCGTGAGCCACTGGAAGTCGTCGCCCAGCGGCACGTCCTCGTCGGTCTCCACGAGCATGTTGCGGTTGTTCTTGTGGTAGAACCAGGCGCCGTGCTCCGACTGGAGCACATCGGCGATCACCCGGCCGCGGCCGGGACCGACGAAGTGCTCGATGTAGCGGACCGCCGAACCGCGGTGCACCCGCGTGTAGTTGCTGCGCGTGGCCTGCACCGTCGGCGAGAGCTGGAGCAGGTTCGGATTGCCCGGCTCCATCTTGGCCTGCATCAGGAAGTGCGGCACCCCGCCGAAGTCCTTGACCAGGATGCCCAGGATGCCGACTTCCGGCTGCCGGATGATGGGCTGGTCCCACTTCTCGTAGGGGCCCTCGGCCGAGGCCACCCGGAGCCCGTCGACGCTGAAGAAGCGGCCGCTGGAGTGGACGAGGCTGCCGGTGCCGGGCGCGAAGCTCCAGCCGTCGGCTTCCTCGAACGGCACGCGTTCGACCCGGAAGGGGTGTGCCCGGCGCCGCCCTTCGAGCCATGCGTCGAACTCCTCGGTCGGCAGCAGCCCACCGTCGCGGGCCCGTGCCGAGGCCATGAGCCGTCCGGGCAGCGCGGGGTCGTCGGCCGGGCGCAGCGCCTCGGGCCCGAGCACCGTGGTCATACGGCGTCCCCCGTCCGCTCCTTCAGGGGCTTCCACCAGCCGGGGTTGTCCCGGTACCACGCCACGGTGTCGGCGAGCCCGCTCTCGAAGGACACCGCGGGGGCGTACCCGAGTTCCTCCCTGATCTTGCTGTCGTCCAGGGCGTAGCGCAGGTCGTGGCCCTTGCGGTCGGTGACCTGCCGCAGCAGCGCCGCGGGTGCGTCGCACAGCTCCAACAGGGCTTCGGCGATCTGCCGGTTGGTCCGCTCGTTGCCGCCGCCGACGTTGTAGACCTCGCCGGCCCGGCCGTCGGCGAGGACCAGCTGGATCGCGGCGCAGTGGTCGGTCACGTGCAGCCACTCGCGGATGTTGGAGCCGTCGCCGTACAGCGGCACCGACTCGCCCGCGAGCAGGTTGGTGGCGAACAGCGGTATCAGCTTCTCCGGGTGCTGGTACGGCCCGTAGTTGTTGGAGCAGCGGGTGATGGACACGTCCAGACCGTGGGTGCGCCAGTAGGCCCGTGCGATCAGGTCGCCGCCCGCCTTGGACGCCGCGTACGGCGAGTTGGGCGCCAGCGGCCACTGCTCGGTCCACGAGCCGCTGGAGATGGAGCCGTACACCTCGTCGGTGGAGATGTGCACCACTCGCTGCACGCCCGTGCGCAGGCATGCCTCCAGCAGCACCTGGGTGCCGGTGACGTTGGTCGTCATGAAGGCGGTCGGGTCGTCGATGGAGCGGTCCACGTGCGACTCGGCCGCGAAGTGCACCACGGCGTCGTGGCCGGGGAGCAGCTCAAGGAGCAGCGGCAGGTCGCAGATGTCGCCGTGGACGAACTCCAGCCGCTCGTGGCGGGCGGGGAGGTTGTCGCGGTTGCCGGCGTAGGTGAGCTTGTCGAGCACGGTCACGCGCGCCTGCTCGTAGCCGCGGTAGCCGCCGTCGAGCAGGGTGCGGACGTAGGCGGAGCCGATGAATCCGGCACCCCCGGTGACCAGGATCCTCATGCGGCCACCTCGATCCGGCTGTGGTCGCCCACGATGAGCCGGTGCGGGCCGTCGGCCGCGGCGGACCGTCCGACGCTGGCCTCGCGCCCGATGACGGAGGCGTGCACCGGGCCGACGTCGCGCAGGCTGGCGCCCTCCAGCACGATCGTGTCGCTGACGCCCGCACCGCTCAGCAGGCAGTCGCGGCCGATGGCGGTGTGCGGGCCGACGGAGCTGTCCTCCACCAGTGCCCCGGCGCCCACCACGGCCGGGCCGACGATCCGGGAGCGCACGACCCGCGCGCCCTCCTCGATCACCACGGCGCCGATCAGCTCGCTGTCGGCGTCGACCTCGCCGGCCACGGACGGCTTCAGCCGGTCCAGGAGCTCGCGGTTGCACGCCAGCACGTCGTCGATCCGCCCGGCGTCCTTCCAGAAGCCCTGGTAGGTACGGGCGGTGACCTCCTCCCCCTGGGCCACCAGCCACTGGATGGCGTCGGTGATCTCCAGTTCGCCGCGGGCGCTGGCCTCGATCGCGGCGACGGCCTCGTGGATGGCGGGCGTGAAGAAGTAGACGCCGACCACGGCCAGGTCGCTGACGGGGTGTTCCGGCTTCTCCACGAGCCTGAGCACCCGGCCCTCGGCGTCGACCTCGGCGACGCCGAACGCCCGCGGGTCGGCCACCTTGTGCACCACCAGCTCGGCGGCGGGCCGGTTGTTCCGGAACTCCGCGGCGATGTCCGCGACGCCCGAGGTGAGGACGTTGTCCCCCAGGTACATCACGAAGTCGTCATCGGCCAGGAAGTCCCGGGCGATGGCCACGCAGTGGGCGAGACCGCACGGGGCCTCCTGGGGGATGTAGGTGAGCTCGACCCCCAGTTCGGAGCCGTCGCCGAGGAGATCGGCGATCTTCTCCGGACGGTCGCCCACCACGATGCCGATGTCGGTGACGTCCATGGCCCGCAGCTCCTCGATCACATGGACCAGGACGGGCTTGTTGGCCAGCGGGATCAGCTGCTTGGGCCGGGAATGGCTGAAGGGCCGCAGGCGGAGGCCCATGCCCCCGGACAGCACCAGTGCTTTCATCGGAGATTGCTCCTCAGAGGGTGGTTCAGGACAGGGTGGACAGGACGTCGCGCAGCGCGGCGATCACCTTGTCCTGGACGTCCAGGGGCAGCGAGGGGTACATGGGCAGGGAGAAGATCTCCTCGGCGAGCGCCTCGGTGACCGGCAGGGATCCCTTGGCGTACCCGAGGTGGGCGAAGCCGGTCATGGTGTGCACCGGCCACGGGTAGCTGATGTTCAGCGAGATGTCGTACGCCTTGAGGCGCTCGATGATCTCGTCGCGCCGGGGGTGGCGCACCACGTAGACGTAATAGACGTGCTCGTTGCCGTCGTTGGTGGTGGGCAGCTTCAGGTCGGTGAGGTCGCCCAGGCCCTCCTCGTAGCGGCGTGCGACGGCGCGCCGGCCGTCGACGTAGGCGTCGAGGCGGGTCAGCTTGCGGCGCAGGATCTCGGCCTGCACCTCGTCCAGGCGGCTGTTGTGGCCGGGGGTCTGGACGACGTAGTAGACCTTCTCCATGCCGTAGTAGCGCAGTCGGCGCAGGGCGGCGTCGACCTCCTCGCTGTCGGTGACGACACCGCCGCCGTCGCCGTAGGCGCCAAGCACCTTGGTGGGGTAGAAGGAGAAGGCGGCGACGTCGCCCATGGTGCCGGCGAGCCGGCCGTGGTGACGGGCGCCGTGCGCCTGGGCGCAGTCCTCGACGATCGCCAGCCCGTGCTGCTCGGCGAGGGCCTTGAGGGGGGCCATGTCGACGCACTGCCCGTACAGGTGGACCGGCAGCAGGGCCTTGGTGCGGGGGGTGATCGCGGCGGCGACCTGGTCGGTGTCCATCAGGAAGTCCTCGGCCCTGACGTCGACGAAGACCGGGGTGGCGCCGGTGCCGTCGATGGCGAGGACGGTGGGGGCCGCGGTGTTGGACACCGTGATCACCTCGTCACCGGGGCCGACGCCGACGGCCTGCAGCGCCAGCTTGATGGCGTTGGTGCCGTTGTCCACGCCCGCGCAGTGGCGGAGGCCGTGGTAGGCCGCGAACTCCTCCTCGAAGCCGCGCACACTGGCGCCGAGCACCAGCTGCCCGGAGTCGAAGACCGTCTCGACCGCGTCGAGGATGTCCTTGCGCTCGTTCTCGTACTCGGTGAGGTAGTTCCAGACGTACGTGGTCATGGGGTGGGAACCTCCAAGGTCATGCGGAGTGGAACCTGAAGGCTCCGGCCGGAAGAAGTGGTGCGGAAAAGGGCGTGCGAGGGCGCCGTGGGACGGCCGCGGTCAGCCGGCGAGGGCGGGCGCCGCTCGCGAGAGGGGTCGACGGGTCAGGCGGTGGTGTCCGACACCCACGACTCGATCAGGTCGCAGGCGGTGTCCACACCGCGGTCGGCGCGCACCCGGGCACCGAGTTCGGCGGCGCGCTCGGCGTACCCCGGGTCGGTGACGACCTCGTCGAGTGCGGCGCGCAGCTGCGCCCCGGTGAGCTTCTGGAACGGGATGGGCCTGGTGCCCACTCCGACCTGGGCGGTCCGAGCCGCCCAGTAAGGGCCGTCGGCCCAGCAGGGGATGGTCACCTGGGGCACCCCGGAGCGCAGCGCGTCCGCGGTGGTGCCGAAGGTCGCGCCGTGGATGACCGCGGCGACCTGCGGGAAGAGCCAGCCGTAGTCGACCTCCCGCACGCGCAGTTCGTCGTCGGTGCGGTCGCCCTCGGGTCCGCCGATGACGACGAGCCGGCGCCGGGTGTGCCGGACGGCCTCCCGGACCAGGGCGAGGGTCTCCTCGCCGTACACCGGCCAGGCGCTGCCCAGCGCCAGCACGAACGGCTTCGAGCCGGCGGCGAGGAAGTCCACCAGATCGGCCGGGGGCTGCTGCTCCGGCCGCTGCCAGGTCCAGTAGCCGGTCACGTGGACGCGCTCGGGCCAGTCGGACGCCGGGGGCAGGAAGTGCGGGCTGTACGGGTAGAGCACCGGCTGCTGGTGGCCCAGTCGGCCGACCGGCGACTTGGACACCTTGGGGAGCCCCTTGCGGCCGCGGAACCGGTTGACGGCGGGGCGGTTGAACGCCCATTCCATCTGGGCGGCCATGCCGTGGGTGAACCGGGTGTAGGCCGGGCCCAGCGGCAGGTCGGGGGTCTTGTAGGCGCGGAACTCCCGGGTGGGGGTGATGGGCCACCACGAGACGGTGCCCCACGGCACGCCCGGGTCGGCGTAGCCGGCGCCGCGGGTGATCAGGTTGCTGAGCATGAAGTCGGAGCCCTGGGCGATCTCGTGCATCCGCTCCAGCGAGTCGGCGACCTCGTCGACGCTGGGGCGGGGCATGACCATCGCGGTGCGGATCGACGAGGGGCTCTTCCGGATGGACTTCACGACCGCGGGCGCGGCGAAGTAGTCGGCGCCGCTGCCGGGTATCTCACGGAAGTTGAGCCCGGCCTCCTCCACCATGGCCTTGAAGTCCACCGAGGTGGCCAGGTCGACGTCGTGGCCGCGGGCCCGGAGCCCCGCCCCCAGCGCGACAAAGGGGTGCACGTCGCCGCGCGTTCCGAACGTCTGCAGTGAAACCTTCATTTCGCCCTCTGCAAGTGCTTGTGGTACCACTGCGCGGTTTCGCGCAGACCGTCCTTCAGGGATCTCGGTGCGAAGTCCACCAGGGAATGGAAGGCGTCGAGATCCAGTGCGCGCCGGGACGCCCCGACGGGCTTGTCCGGATCGATCCTGACCCTGCCGGCGTCACATCCGGCGGCCTCCGCCACGAGATGGGCGAGGTCGAGGATGGAGACCGACTCATCGGTCCCGACGTTCAGCGTCTGGAACCGGCCGTCTTCGACCATCTTCAACACGGCGAGCACCAGGTCCTTCACGTGGATGAAGGTCCGGGTCTGGCTGCCGTCTCCCCAGATCTCGATGTCCTGCCCGGAGGCGAGCCTGCCGAGCATGTTGGGGATGACGTGATTCGTGGTCGTACCGAAATCGTCACGGGGACCATACACATTGGTCGGGCGCGGTGTATAGATCTTCATGCCGTACTGCTCGCGGTACAGGTCCGCCAGCACCTCGGTGAACATCTTCGACAGCCGGTAGCCGTTCGGCGTGTACTGCATGTGCCGGCGGTGGTCCTCGTCCTCACGTACGGGGGACGTGCTCTGGTACGAGTAGATCTCGGCCGAACTGAGCAGCACCACATCGGCGATCCGCCGGTGCCGGGCGAGGTTCAGCACATGGGACAGCATGCGCATGTTCTCGTCCAGCATCCGGCCCGCCTGCTGAAGCAGGAACTCCATGTTGCCGTCGAGAGTGGCGCAGTTGACGACGGCGTCGATGCGCGGCACGGCCTCGGTGGCGGCGACCAGCGCCTCGTAGTCCAGCAGGTCCACGCGCAGCGGCCGCAGCGCCGGGACGTCGGGGAGTTCGGCGAGGGTCTCGGGCCGCTCGCCCCGGTACAGGCAGAGCACCTCCGCGCCCCTGTCCAGCAGCTCCTCGACGAAGTGGGAGCCGACGAAGCCGAGCCCACCGGTCACGAGGACGGTGCGGCCGGCCCAGTGGTCCGACGCCATGTCAGCCACGCCCCAGGTACGCCTCGATGGCGTCGGCGGCCCGCCGGGCGCCGCCGCCCGCGCGGACCTGCCGCCCCATCTCCGTCACCCGCCGACGGATCTCCGGGTCCTCGGCGGCCTCCAGGACGGCGGCGCGCAGCGCCTCGGGGGTGACCTCGGTGCGGGCGATCCGCAGCCCCAGGCCCAGTTCGGCGATCCTGCGGGCGGTGAAGTCCAGCTCCACGGACTGCGGTACGGCCACCATCGGGGTGTCGTGGTAGAGCGACTCCATCGCACCGCGGATCCCGGCATGGGTCACGAAGACCTGTGCGTGCTCGAGGACGGCCTGCTGCGGCACCTCGCGATGGACCTCGAAGTGGTCGGGGAGCGAGCCCAGTTCGGCGGGGTCGACCCGGTGGCCGGTGGCCATCACCACGTGCCAGGGCAGGTCGGCGAACGCCTCGGCGCAGGCACGGAAGAAGTCGGGGCGCTCGTTGAAGACCGTGCCCAGGGCGATCAGCAGCACGGGCCGGCCGTCGGCCGGCGGGCTCCAGGGCTTCTGGGTCGCGGGGTCGGCCAGGCCGGGGCCGACGAACACGTACCGGTCGTCGAAGCTGTCCGCGGCGGGCTGGAACTCCTCGGCCAGGAACACGACGTTGAGGTCCTCGGCCGCGGCGAGGAAGTCACCGGGGCCGGGTGCGGAAAGCCCCTGCCCCAGCCGGAACTCCGCGAGCTCCGTGCCGAACCGGATCAGCGCCGGATGCTGCGGGTCGAGGGCCGGGAACTCCTCGGCGAGCGCCTGGAGCACGGAGAAGTGCTCGTTGGACGCGAACATCGGCACCGACTGGGCCGCCGGGCGCTCCCACTTCTCGGCGAGCGCGCGGCCCGCGAAGTTCATGAGCGCGTCGTACACCACCAGGTCCGGCAGGTCCGCGGCGAGTTGTGCCGCGGCGGCGGTCGCCGCCGCGATGTTCTCGCGCAGGTGCTGCACCGGCCCCTGGGCCAGCTCGTCGGCCGACATCTCGGCCGGCGCACCGCGGTCCGCGGGCCATACGGAGGTGTAGCGCACGGTCTCGGCGCCGGTGGCGGCGACGCGTTCGGCGTACTGGTCCGTGGTCACGTACGTCACCCGGTGGCCTCGCTCCACCAGGTCGGCGACGACGGACAGGGTGGGGTTCACATGCCCTTGATAGGGCGAGCCGAAGAACGCGATGTGGTGCTTCACTGAGACGTACTCCTCTTTCAGGTGTTTCAAGGCGGCCGAGTTCTTCCTGGCCGCCGGGTGCCGTCGGGTCCGGTCAGACCGTTTCGGTGAGCCATTCCTCGACGGCACGTGCCGTCGATCCGGCGCATTCCTCGACGATGGTGAAGTGGTTTCCGGGTACGTCCCGCACCGCGTGGTCCAACTTCCAGGTGGCGCGCAGCATCGCGCCGTCCGCCGTGGTCCCGGACGGACCCGGCATCGATTCGGTGGCACGCACCAGCAGGGTCGGCGTCGCGATGGGCTCCGGCCGCCAGGGGCCGAGGATGCGGTGGTACCCGCCCATGGCGGTGAGCCGGTTCTCGTTCATGATGTCCCCGCCGAGCTTCGCCTCGCGGTCGAAGACCACATCGAGCATGGCCGCCGCCACCTCGTCCTCGGCCGTGTCCTCCGGCCAGGGCACGTCCAGCAGCACCAGCGCGGCGGGACGCAGTCCGAGACGTTCGAGCCGGGCCGTGGCGGCGTGCGCGATCTGGCCGCCGGCGGAGTGCCCCACGAGGACGAACGGGTCCTCGCCGGCGGCCCGGCGCACGGCCTCGGCGTGCAGCTCCGCGAGCGCCGGCATGTCGGCGGGAAGGTGCTCGCCGTGCAGGAACCCCGGCTGCGGCAGCACGGTCACGTCGCGCCGGCCACGGAAGTGGTCGGCGAAGCGCGTGTACTGCTGGGGCCCCGCCGTGGCCACGACCGCCGGCAGGCAGAGCAGCCGGGGACGGGCCTCCCCGACCGCAAGCCGTACGGCGGCCGGGACGTGGTCGGCGGCGGTCGCGGCGTCGAACGTCGGACGCAGCACCGACGCGGCCGTGATCAGCTCGTTGCCCGCGGCGTGCCGTCCCTCGGCGTGTGCCTGCCGGAACAGCGCGGTGACGCCGCCCTGTTCGGCGCTCCGGGCACGCCCGGTGCCCGCGCCGTCCGCGCCGCCGTCCGCGTCCGCCGCACCGGACTCGGCCAACTCCCGCAGCAGGTAGGAGACGACGGCCGAGGGCACGGTGTACTCGAAGAGGAACGCCGTCGGGAGCCGCAGTCCGGTGGCCACGCTGAGCCGGTTGCGGAGGTCCACCGACATCAGCGAGTTGAACCCCGACTCGAAGAACCCGCGGTCCAGTTCGACCGTGTCCGGTGCGGTGTGCCCCAGGACCGTGGCGGTCTCGGCGCGCACCAGGTCGGCGACGACGGCGGTCCGCTCCGCGGCCGGGAGCCCCGCAAGGCGCCGGGCCAGGTCCGGGCCGACGGGGGCGCCGCCACCCGCGGCGGCCGTCCGCCGGGCCGGAGCGCGGCGCACGGCGACCCGTACGCCCTCACCCGCCTCGGCCACCGCTCCGGACTCCGCCACCAGGCCGGCGACGTCCCGGCGCGTCAGCGCCAGCGTCTCCACCCGTGCCACCGGCGCGCCCGTGGCATCGGCGAGGGTGACGGCGAGCGCGTCGGGCTTGGCTCCCGCGATCCGTACGCGCAGCGAAGTGGCGCCGACGGCGTGCAGGGCGACACCGCGCCAGGAGGACGGCAGCCACAGGGACTCCACGTCACGCCCGGCGTCGCTCTCCCCCTGCGTGCCGTCCTCGGACTCCCCCTGCGTGCCGTCCTCGGAGTCACCGAAGGCGGCACGGGCGGCGAACCGGGCCGCGTCGAGCGCGGCGTCCAGCAGCGCGGGGTGGAGGCCGAAGCCCGCGGCCTCCGCCTCCCGCTCCTCCGGCAGGGCCACCTCGGCGAACACCTCGTCGTCGCCGCGCCACACCGCCTGGAGCGCCCCGGTCGTCTCGACGGGCAGCGTCCCCGCAGGGACCGCGACGGCGCCGGCCGGGGGCCAGGCGGTCGCGTCGGCCGCCGGGGCGGCGTCCCCGGCCGTGGACGCGTCGTGCGCCGCGGGGGACGCGGCGTCGGCGGCCAGGACCCCGGTGGCGTGCCGCGTCCAGACGGCTCGGGCCGCGTCGTCGGCGTGCTCGGGGCGCGCGAAGACGCTGACCGCCCGGCGCCCTGCGGCATCCGGCCCGGTGACCCGCACGCGCAGCTGGACGGCGCCCTGTGCGGGCAGGACGAGCGGGGTGCCGAGCGTCAGTTCCTCCAGCGCCTGGCTGCCCACCTCGTCACCGGCACGGATCGCCAGCTCCACGAAGGCGGTGCCGGGCACCAGTACGGCCCCGTCCTCGCCCACCGACAGCTCGGCGAGCCAGGAGTGTGCCGACGCCGAGAGACGACCGGTGAAGACGACCTCGTCGGAGTCGGGCAGCTCGACCGCCGCGCCGAGCAGCGGGTGCTCGGTCGGAAGCAGACCCACCGCGTTGAGATCACCGGCTGCCGCGGGGTCGACCTCCAGCCAGTAGCGGCTGCGCTGGAAGGCGTACGTGGGCAGCTCGACGCGGGACGCGCCGGTTCCGGCGAACGCGCGCGTCCAGTCGACGCGTACGCCGTGCGTCCACGCCTCGGCCACCGAGGTGAGGAAACGGTCCAGGCCACCTTCGTCACGGCGCAGCGAGCCGACCGCCACGGTCTGCTCCACGCCGCGCGCCTCCAGCGTCTCCTGCACGCTCATCGTCAGCACCGGATGGGCACTCACCTCGATGAACGCACCGAAACCGGCATCGGCCAACGCGCCGACCGTCTCCTCGAAACGGACCGTCTGACGCAGATTGCGGTACCAGTAGCCCGCGTCCAGACCAGTGGTCTCCAGCGGCTGACCGGTCACCGACGAGTAGAACGGCACTCGGGCCGCCTGGGGACGGACATCCCTGAGAACACGGGCGAGTTCGTCCTCGATGCGCTCCACGTGGGAGGTGTGCGAGGCGTAGTCCACCGGGACCTTCCGCGCACGCACGCCCTCGGCCTCGCAGGCGGCGAGGAGTTCGTCCAGGGCGCCGGGCTCACCGGCCACCACGGTGGAGGACGGGCCGTTGACGGCGGCGATCTCCAGACGGTCAGCCCAGCGCTCCAGGCGGGACTCCACATCCGCCAGCGGCAACGCCACCGACATCATCCCGCCCCGACCCGCAAGGTCCTTCGCGATGGCCTGCGAGCGCAGGGCGACCACCCGGGCGCCATCCCGCAGCGACAGGCCACCCGCGACACATGCGGCGGCGATCTCGCCCTGCGAGTGCCCGACCACGGCCGACGGCTCCACGCCCAGCGAACGCCACACCTCGGCCAGCGACACCATCACCGCCCACGAAGCGGTCTGAACCACATCCACCCGGTCCAGGGACGGCGCGCCTTCCACCCCGCGCAGCACATCCACCAACGACCAGTCCACGAACTCCGACAGAGCCGCCGCACACTCGCCAAGCCGCTCGGCAAACACCGGGGAAGCATCCAGCAACTCCACACCCATGCCCGCCCACTGCGCACCCTGACCCGGGAACACGAACACCACACGGCCACGAGCACCGGCCGACGCACCACCGGCAGGACCGGTCACCACACCCGGGGCACTCTCCCCACGGGCCAGCGCCTCCAGGCAGGAGATCAGACCGTCGCGGTTCTCGGCGACGAGAGTGGCGCGGTGGCCGAACTCCGTACGTCCGGACGCCAGCGACCAACCCACGTCGGCCGGGGTCAGGGCCGGGGCGGCCTGGAGGTGCGAGAGCAGGCGCGAGGCCTGGTCGCGCAGGGCCTCCGCGCTACGGCCGGAGAGCGGCCACGGCACCGCCGCCGGCTCCGCCGGAGCTGCCGCCTCGGCCTCGGCAACCTCCACAGGCTCCGTCTCCGGCGCCTGCTCCAGGATCACGTGCGCGTTGGTGCCACTCACACCGAAGGACGACACACCCGCACGACGCGGACGCCCCTCCTCCAACTCCCACTCACGCGACTCCGTCAGCAGCTCCACCGAGCCAGCCGACCAGTCCACCTTCGACGACGGCTCATCCACATGCAGGGTCTGAGGCAGCACGCCGTGGCGCATCGCGAGCACCATCTTCATCACGCCCGCCACACCGGCCGCAGCCTGCGTATGACCGACGTTGGACTTCACCGAGCCGAGCCACAGCGGACGGTCCTCGGGGCGGCCCTGGCCGTACGTCGCCAGCAGCGCCTGCGCCTCGATCGGGTCACCCAGGGTCGTCGCGGTGCCGTGCGCCTCGACGGCGTCCACGTCGGTGGTGGAGAGCCGCGCGTCGGCCAGGGCAGCCCTGATCACCCGCTGCTGCGAGGGGCCGTTGGGCGCGGTCAGACCGTTGCTCGCGCCGTCCTGGTTCACGGCGCTGCCACGTACCACCGCCAGCACCGGATGACCGTTGCGGCGCGCGTCCGACAGCCGCTCCAACAGCAGCATGCCCGCGCCCTCGCCCCAGCCCGTACCGTCCGCCGTGTCCGAGAAGGCGCGGCAGCGGCCGTCCGGGGACAGCGCGCGCTGGCGGCTGAACTCCACGAAGAGGCCGGGGGTGGACATCACCGTGACGCCGCCGGCCAGGGCGAGCGAGCACTCGCCGCCTCGCAGCGCCTGCACCGCCAGGTGCAGCGCGACCAGGGACGACGAGCAGGCCGTGTCGACGGAGACGGCGGGCCCTTCCCAACCGAAGGTGTAGGAGAGCCGACCGGAGACGACGCTGGCCGCGCTGCCGGTCGCCAGGTATCCGTCGGACTCCTTCGGGGCGCGCTGGAGCAGCGCTCCGTAGTCCTGGCCGTTGGTGCCCGCGAAGACACCGGTCCGGCTGCCCTTCAGCGACCAGGGATCGACGCCCGCGCGCTCGACCGCCTCCCAGGCCGTTTCGAGCAGCAGCCGCTGCTGCGGGTCCATCGCCAGCGCCTCGCGCGGCGCGATCCCGAAGAAGGCGGGGTCGAAGTCCGAGGCGTCCGGCAGGAAGGAGCCCTCGCGTACATAGCTCTTGCCGATGCGGTCGGGGTCGGCGTCGTAGAGGCGCTCCACGTCCCAGCCGCGGTCCGAGGGGAACTCCGCGACGGCGTCGCCGCCCGAGGCGAGCAACTGCCACAGCGCGTCGGGGGTGTCGGCGCCTCCGGGGAAGCGGCAGCCCATCCCCACGATGGCGATGGGGTCGTCGTCGGTCGCGGTGCTCGCGGCGTTCGCGAAGGCGGCACCGCCCGCGTCCGTCCCCGCGGGTTCCTGTCCGGCTCCCGTGAGTTCGCTCCCGAGGTGGCGGGCGAGGGCGGCCGGCGTCGCGTAGTCGAAGACCAGCGTCGCGGGCAGGGCGAGGCCGGTGGCGGAGACGAGCCCGTTGCGCAGCTCGACCGCCGTCAGGGAGTCGAAACCGACGTCCTTGAACGAGCGCTGGCTGTCCACCGCGTCGGCGGTGGCGTAGCCGAGCACCGCGGCCGCGTGGTCGCGGACCAGGTCCAGGAGGAACTGCTCCCGGTCGGCCTCGGAGAGCTCGCGCAGTCGCTCGGCCAGGGCCGAGCCGGGGGCGGCCGTGTCGTGGCCGGCCGCGGCGGCGGAGGAGGCGGAGGCCGCGCTCTCGGGAAGCGCGGGCAAGAGGCCGCGCAGCAGCGCCGGGGTTTCGCCCGCCGCGCGCAGCACGGCGAGGTCCAGCCGTACGGGGATCAGGGCGGGGCGGTCGACCGCCAACGCCGCGTCGAACAGCGCGAGGCCCTGCTCGGCGGAGAGCGGCAGGACGCCGCCGCGGGCCATCCGGGCGAGGTCGGTGTCGCTGAGCTGTCCGCCCATGCCGCGGCGTTCGGCCCACAGTCCCCAGGCCAGCGAGACCGCGGACAGGCCCTGGGAGCGGCGGTGCTCGGCCAGGGCGTCGAGGAAGGCGTTGCCCGCCGCGTAGTTGCCCTGGCCCGCGCCACCGAAGGTGCCGGCCGCGGCGGAGAAGAGCACGAAGGCCCGCAGATCGAGGTCGGCCGTCAGCTCGTGGAGCTGCCAGGCGGCGTCCACCTTGGGGCGCAGCACGGTGTGCCACTGCTGGGGGTCGAGGGTCGCCACGAGGCCGTCGTCGACGACTCCGGCCGTGTGGACGACGCCGGTCAGCCGATCCCTGACCGAGTCGACGAGGTCCGCCATGGCCGCGCGGTCGGCGACGTCGGCGGCGACCATGCGCACGGACACGCCGAGCGCCGAGAGCTCGTCGGACCAGTCGGGGTCCGGCCCCGAGCGCGAGACCAGCACCATGTCGGTGACGCCGTGCGCCGTGGCCAGATGGCGGGTGACCAGCCGCCCCAGACCACCGGTGGCACCGGTCACCAGGACCACGCCGTCGGTCAGGTCGAGGCGGGCGGCCGACTCCGCGGGCTCCTTCGTGGACATCTCCGTGGGTACGTCCGCGGGCATCTCCGTGGGTACGTCCGTGGGTACGTCCGCAGGCATCTCCACGTGCTGGAGACGCGCGACGTGCGCACGTCCGTCGCTGACCCGGATCTGCGGCTCGTCCGCCGCCGCCCCCAGGCCGATGCGTACGGCTTCCTCGTCCAGCCGGTCGGCGGTGAGGAGGACGAACCGGCCGGGGTTCTCCGATTGCGCGGAGCGCACCAGGCCGCGGATCGGCTCGGCCACCAGGTCGGGGGCGTCGGTCGCCACGACCAGCTGAGCCGAAGCCGCCCGCGGATCGGACAGCCACGCCTGGAGCGTGCCCAGGACTCGCTCACCGAGGGCGTGGACGCGCTCGGGGACGGACAGCTCGGACGGCTCGGAGTCGCCGCCCAGCGTGAACACGACGAAACGCGGTATCTCGCCGTCGCTCTCGCGCGGTTCGCCTTGTTCACTCAGCTCGCGCCACTCGGCGTAGGACACCCAGTCCGCCGAGACGTCGGCGCTGTCGGTCGGCACCCAGGCGGTCTCGTACAGAGCCTCTTGGCGCGTCGCCGGCCCGTCGAGGGCCGAGCCGGGCTCGGCCGCCGTACGGGCGTGGTCCTCCAGCCAGTAGCGCTGGCGCTGGAAGGCATACGTCGGCAACTCGACGCGGGCCGCGCCCGTACCGTCGAACATCGTCGACCAGTCCACAGCAGCGCCGTGCACCCAGGCACGCGCCAGACCCGACACGAACGAGGCAGCCTCGGGGCGGCCGTTGCGCAGCACCGGAACGAACGCCGACTCCGGCGCCGTCTCGGCACCCATCGCGCTGAGCACACCATCGGGGCCCAGCTCGACGAACACCGACACACCCTGCGCCGTCAGCGACGCCACACCATCCGCGAAACGCACCGCCTCACGGACATGCCGGACCCAGTACTCCGCCGAACCCAACTCCGCAGCCGACGCGACCGCACCGGTCAGGTTCGAGACGACGGGAATCTGCGGCGCGGCGAACGTGAGGGATCCGGCGATGGCCCGGAAGTCGTCCAGCATCGGCTCCATGCACGGCGAGTGGAACGCATGCGAAACGACCAGGCGCTTCGTCTTACGGCCCGACTCGCGCAGCCGGTCCGCCACCGCCAGCGCAGCGTCCTCATCACCCGAGACCACCACGGACGTCGGCCCGTTGACCGCCGCGATGTCCACCCGGCCGTCGAACTCGGCCAACAGCGGACGCACTTCCTCCTCGGAGGCCTGCACCGCCACCATCGCGCCGCCCTCGGGCAGCGCCTGCATCAACCGGCCACGCGCAGCCACCAGACGAGCCGCGTCCTCCAGCGAGAACACACCCGCCACATGCGCAGCCACGATCTCACCGATCGAATGACCCGCCACAAAGTCCGGCCGCACACCGAACGACTCCGCCAGACGGAACAACGCCACCTCGACCGCAAACAGGCCCGCCTGCGTGAACACCGTCCGATCCAGCAGACCATCAACGGCACCGTCAGCGCTGTCGCCGAAGACCACCTCCCGCACCGACCGCGACACATGCCCGGCCAGCTCACGGTCCAGCACCCCACACGCCTCATCAAAGGCCCGCGCGAAAACGGGATACGCGGCATACAACTCACGCCCCATACCAACCCGCTGACTGCCCTGACCCGAGAACACCACCGCCAGCGAACCAGGAACCACACCACCCACAGGCCCCGTCACCACACCAGCAGCAAGCCCACCACCCGCCAACGCCCGAGCACCCGCGACCAACCCCTCAACACCCTCACCAACCACCACAGCACGGTGCTCGAACACCGCCCGCCCCGAAGCCAACGACCAGCCCACATCCACCGGCGACAACCCCGCAACACCCTCAACACGCGAGAGCAACCGCCCGGCCTGAGCCCCCAAAGCCTCCACACCACGACCCGACAACACCCACGGCACGATCGCCGGCGGGGTCGCGGGCTCGGCCGACACGTGTGCCTCGGCCTCGGCCTCCGGGTCCTCTTCCGGGGCCTGTTCGAGGATGACGTGTGCGTTGGTGCCGCTGACGCCGAAGGACGAGACGCCCGCCCGGCGCGGACGGTCGGCCTCGGGCCACTCCCGCTGCTCGGTAAGGAGCTCCACCGCGCCCTCGGACCAGTCCACCTTCGACGACGGCTCATCGACATGCAGGGTCTGGGGCAGCACCCCGTTCCGCATGGCGAGCACCATCTTCATCACACCGGCGATACCGGCCGCGGCCTGCGTGTGACCGATGTTGGACTTCATCGAGCCCAGCCACAGCGGACGGTCCTCCGACCGCCCCTGGCCGTAGGTCGACAGCAGCGCCTGCGCCTCGATCGGGTCGCCCAGCGTCGTACCCGTACCGTGCGCCTCCACCGCGTCCACGTCGGCCGACGTGAGGCGCGCGTTGGCGAGCGCCGCGCGGATGACGCGCTGCTGCGACGGACCGTTCGGCGCCGTCAGACCATTGCTCGCGCCGTCCTGGTTCACGGCGGAACCCTTGATCACGGCAAGCACCGGGTGACCGTTGCGCCGCGCGTCCGACAGCCGCTCCAGCAGCACCATGCCCGCGCCCTCGGCCCAGCCGGTTCCGTTGGCCGCGTCGGCGAACGCCTTGCAGCGGCTGTCGGGCGACAGCACCCGCTGCCTGCTGAACTCCACGAAGAGACCGGGAGTGGTCATCACCGTCACGCCGCCCGCCAGGGCGAGCGAGCACTCGCCGCCCCGCAGCGCCTGCGCCGCCAGGTGCAGGGTGACCAGCGACGCCGAGCACGCGGTGTCCACCGTGACGGCCGGGCCCTCCAGACCGAGGAAGTACGAGACGCGACCCGACAGCACCGCACCGGAACGGCCCGTACCCAGGTAGCCCTCGAGCCCCTCGGGGGTCTCCCGCAGCAGCGCCCCGTAGTCGTGGCCGTTCGTACCGGCGAAGACGCCGGTACGGCTGCCCTTCAGCGACGAGGGGTCGATTCCGGCCCGCTCGAAGGCCTCCCAGCTCGTTTCGAGCAGCAGCCGGTGCTGCGGGTCCATCGCCAGCGCCTCGCGCGGCGATATCCCGAAGAACGCCGGGTCGAAGTCGGCGACCCCGTCGAGGAAGGCACCCTCGCGGACGTAGCTCTTGCCCTGCCGCTCGGGATCCGGGTCGTAGATGTCCTCGCCCCAGCCGCGGTCCCCGGGGAATTCCGAGACCGCGTCGGTGCCGGTGGCCAGGAGCTCCCACAGCTGTTCGGGCGTGCGCACGCCTCCGGGAAAGCGGCAGCCCATTCCCACGATCGCGATCGGCTCCCGCGAGGCGGCAGCGAGCTTCCGGTTCTCCTTGCGCAGCCGTTCGGTTTCTTTGAGGGAGACGCGCAGGGCGTCGAGGATCTTCTCCGGAGACGTGTTACTCATCGGAACTAACTCCACATTTCTGGCGCTCGGCGCTCGGTGGTTCTCGGGCGCTTCAGGAATCGGTGCTGTCGAATGCCATGCGGAGCAAGCTCTCGGCATCCATCGAGTCGATCGACTCCTCGTCGACCGGCTCGTGGTCGTTCTCGTCTTCCGTCCCGTTCTCGTCCTGGAATTCGGCGAGTTGCAGCAGGACGTCCAGCAGACCCGCGTCGCGGATCCGCGCCAGCGGAATCGACGTCAGGGCCTCGCGCACCCGTGTCTCGTACGGCGTTCCGGCGTCGTCCGCGCTCTCGCTCTCCGGGAGGATCCGGGTCAGGACGGTCTCCGCCAGGTCCGCGGGCGTGGGGAAGTCGAAGATCAACGTGGGCGGCAGGGGCAGGCCGGTCGCGGCCTTGATCCGATTGCGCAGTTCCACCGCGGTCAGCGAATCGAAGCCCAGGTCCTTGAAGGGGCGCCCTCCCGCGATCGACGCGGTGTCGGGGTGTCCGAGAACCGCGGCGGCGTGCGTCAGGATCAACTCCCTCACGACGCGCTTGCGCTCGGCGGCGGGGAGGCCCGTCAGCCGCTCCCGCAGGCCCGTGCCCGAACCCGCGCCCGGCTCCCCACCTGCGGTGGCGGTGGCCGCGGCGGCCTCAAGGACCCTGCGGGCCTCCGGGATTCCGTGCAGCAGCGGCGAGGGGCGCACGGCGGCGAAGGACGGGGCGAAACGGTCCCAGCTCACGTCCGCCACCACGGCGAACGCGTCCCCCCGCGCGAGGATCCGGCCCATGACGGCGACCGCGTCCAGCGGGTCCATCGGGTCGAGTCCGCTGCGGTGCGTCCACTTCTCCCGCGTCTCCCCCTCGGCGAGGCCACCGCCCGCCCAGGTCCCCCAGGCGAGGGAGGTGCCCGGCAGGCCCAGGGCGCGGCGGCGGTGCACCAGCGCGTCGAGGAAGGCGTTGGCGGCGGCGTAGTTGGCCTGGCCGGCCGCGCCGACGGTGCCGGACATGGAGGAGAAGACGACGAACGCGGAGAGGTCCAGCTCGCGGGTCAGTTCGTCCAGGTGCACGGCGGCGTCCACCTTCGGGCCCCGTACACGCGCGAACCGCTCCGGCGTGAGTGCGTCGATGACCCCGTCGTCGAGCACTCCGGCGGTGTGCACCACCGCGGTCAGCGGGTGTTCGGCGGGGACCGAGGCGAGCAGGCCGGCCACCGCGTCCCGGTCGGCGACGTCGCATGCCGCGACCGTGACCTCGGCACCGATCTCCCGCAGTTCGGCCGCCAGTTCGGCCGCGCCGGGCGCGTCCGGGCCACGACGGCTGGTGAGGATCAGGTGCGCGGCGCCGTTCCGGGCGAGCCAGCGGGCGACGTGGCCGCCCAGGGCGCCCGTGCCGCCGGTCACAAGGACGGAGCCGGAGCCGCCCGGCTGCCATGCCGCGTCGTCGGCGACGGGGTCGGCCGCACCGCCGACCGGCGCGAGCCGACGGCCGAAGACGCCGGTGGCACGCACCGCCACCTGGTCCTCGGCGCCCTCCGCCGCCAGCACGGCGGCGAAGCGCTCGGCCGCGCGGGCGTCGAGCGTCTCCGGGAGGTCGATCAGGCCGCCCCAGCGCTCGGGGTGCTCCAGCGCGACCACCCGGCCCAGACCCCAGACCTCGTTCTGCACGGGGTCGGTCACGGCCTCGCCGCGGTCGACGGCGACCGCGCCGCGCGTCACGCACCACAGCGGCGCGTCGACTCCGGCGTCACCGATCGCCTGCACCAGGGCCAGGGCCGCAGCGACGCCGTCCGGAACGCCGACCGCCCCGGGTGCCGTGCCGAGAGCAGCGGCAGCGTCGCCCTCGGCATCGGCATAGGCCGGAGCCAGCAGCGAGACCGCGCCCGCGATCGGCGAGCCGTCCTCGACCGCCGAGGCCAGGGCCTTGCCCCAGCTCTCCCGGTCGGGGTTGCGCCCGTCCAGCTCGACGGTGACCACCCGGGCCCCGCGAGCGGACAGCGCTTCGGCGGCGAGCGCGGCCGAGTCCGTGCCCGTGCCCGTGCCGGTGCCCGTGTGGCTCTCGGGCACCAGGAGCAGCCAAGTGCCCGAGAGCGCCGCCGAGGAGTCGAGACTCAGCGGCTGCCAGGTGATGCCGTACTGCCAACCGTCGAGCCGCACCTGCTCCTGACGCTGCCGACGCCAGGCCGCGAGCGCGGGAACGACCTCGCCCAGCGGCTCTCCGCCCGGAAGGTCCAGCGTCGCGGCGAGCGTGTCCAGGTCCGCGCGCTCGACCGCGTCCCAGAACTCGGCGTCTACGCGGTCGGCGGGCAGGGAGAGGGCCGGCTCCTCGGCCGGGCTCTCCAGCCAGTAGCGCTGGCGCTGGAAGGCGTACGTGGGCAGCTCGACGCGGGACGCGCCGGTTCCGGTGAACAGCTGCGTCCAGTCGACGCGTACGCCGTGCGTCCACGCCTCGGCGGCCGAGGTGAGGAAGCGGTCCAGGCCACCTTCGTCGCGGCGGAGCGAGCCGACCGCCACGGTCTGCTCCACGCCGCGCGCCTCCAGCGTCTCCTGCACGCTCATCGTCAGCACCGGATGGGCGCTCACCTCGATGAACGCGCCGAAGCCGGCGTCGGCCAGCGCGCCGACCGTCTCCTCGAAGCGGACCGTCTGACGCAGATTGCGGTACCAGTAGCCCGCGTCCAGACCGGCGGTCTCCAGCGGCTGACCGGTCACCGACGAGTAGAACGGCACCCGGGCCGCCTGAGGACTGATGTCCGCCAGGACGCGGGCCAGTTCGTCCTCGATCCGCTCCACGTGGGAGGTGTGCGAGGCGTAGTCCACCGGGACCTTCCGCGCCCGCACGCCCTCGGCCTCACACGCGGCCAGGAGTTCGTCCAAGGCGTCCGGCTCGCCCGCCACCACGGTGGACGACGGGCCGTTGACCGCGGCGATCTCCAGGCGGCCGGTCCAGCTCTCCAGGCGGGACTGCACCTCGGCCAGCGGCAACGCCACCGACATCATCCCGCCCCGGCCCGCCAGATCCTTCGCAATGGCCTGCGAGCGCAGGGCCACCACCCGCGCACCATCACGCAACGACAGACCACCCGCCACACACGCAGCCGCGATCTCACCCTGCGAGTGCCCGACCACCGCCGAGGGCTCCACACCCAGCGAACGCCACACCTCCGCCAGCGACACCATCACCGCCCACGAAGCGGGCTGAACCACGTCGACACGATCCAGGGACGGCGCACCTTCCACCCCACGCAGCACATCCACCAACGACCAGTCCACGAACTCCGCCAGAGCCGCCGCACACTCACGCACACGCTCGGCGAACACCGGGGAAGCATCCAGCAACTCCACACCCATGCCCGCCCACTGCGCACCCTGACCCGGGAACACAAACGTCACCCGGTCGCCCACACCCGCGGACACACCCGCGATCACACCCGGCGCCTCCTCACCACGCGCCAGCGCGCCCAGCCCGGACACCAGACCGGCCCGATCAGCGGCAACCACCACCGCACGGTCCTCGAACCCCGCACGCCCAGCCGCCAACGACCAACCCACATCCACCGGGGAGATCTCGCCATCCGACTCCACGCGGGACAGCAAACGCGCCGCCTGACCACGCAGCGCCGCGCCGTCGCGCCCGGACAGCACCCAAGGCAGCACCGCCGGGTCGACGGGAGCAGGCGCCGCAGACTCCGCGGGCTCAGCCCCCTCCGTCGGCTCAGGCTCAGGCTCCGTCTCCGGCGCCTGCTCCAGGATCACGTGCGCGTTCGTGCCACTCACACCGAAGGACGACACACCCGCACGACGCGGACGCCCCTCCTCCAACTCCCACTCACGCGACTCCGTCAGCAACTCGACCGAACCGGCCGACCAGTCCACCTTCGACGACGGTTCGTCGACATGCAGGGTCCGGGGCAGCACCCCGTTCCGCATCGCCAGCACCATCTTCATCACACCCGCCACACCGGCCGCAGCCTGCGTATGACCGATGTTGGACTTCAGCGAGCCGAGCCACAGCGGACGGCCTTCCGACCGTTCCTGGCCGTAGGTGGAAAGCAGGGCCTGCGCCTCGATCGGGTCACCCAGCGTCGTACCCGTACCGTGCGCCTCCACCACATCCACGTCAGCCGCGGAAACACCCGCATTCGCCAACGCCGCGCGGATCACACGCTGCTGCGAAGGACCGTTCGGCGCCGTCAGACCACTGCTGGCGCCGTCCTGGTTGAGGGCGGAACCACGGACGATCGCGAGTACGGGGTGGCCGTTGCGACGCGCGTCCGACAGGCGCTCCAACAGCAGCATGCCCGCGCCCTCGGCCCACGCGGCGCCGTCGGCCGCGTCGGAGAACGCCTTGCAGCGGCCGTCGACGGCGAGGCCGCGCATGCGGCTGAACTCCACGAAGACGGTGGGGGTGGACATCACCGTGACGCCGCCGGCGAGCGCCAGCGAGCACTCGCCGTTGCGCAGCGCCTGCGCGGCCAGATGCAGGGTCACCAGCGACGACGAGCACGCCGTGTCGACGGTGACCGCCGGGCCCTCCAGACCGAGCGTGTAGGAGACCCGGCCGGAGGCGACGCTCGCGGCGCTGCCGTTGCCTATGTGGCCCTCGAACCCGTCGGGCGCGACGCGCATCCGGGAGGCGTAGTCGTTGTACATCACACCGGCGAAGACGCCCGTACGGCTGCCCCGCAGGGACGTGGGGTCGATCCCGGCCCGCTCGACGGCTTCCCAGGAGGTCTCCAGGAGCAGGCGCTGCTGCGGGTCGGTCGCCAGCGCCTCGCGGGGCGACATGCCGAAGAAGCCGGGGTCGAATTCGGCGGCCGAGTGCAGGAAGCCGCCTTCCCGTACGTAGCTCCTGCCCTGTCGCTCGGGGTCCGGGTCGTACAGGTCCTCGTCCCAGCCACGGTCCGCGGGGAACGGGGACACCGCGTCGGTGCCCGAGGCGATGAGGTCCCACAGCTCCTCGGGGGACGCCACGCCGCCCGGATAGCGGCAGCTCATCGCGACGATCGCGATCGGCTCCGAGTCCTTGGCCTCCAGCTCCTCCAGTCGGCGGCGCGTCTGCCGGAGGTCGGTCGTTGCCAGCTTCAGATAGGACCGAAGCTTCTCTTCGTTAGACATGCGAGCTCAGTCCCCCACGAAAACGGCGGTCTTCGTTGTTCATTCGGTCAGTTCTTCCTCAGCTCGTTCTCGAGGGCGCTGAACAGCTCGTCATCGCTGGCCTCGTCGAGGTCGCTGTCGCCGTGCGCATCGTTGGACGTTCCGTCGGCGTCGCCCAGCTTCGCGAGGAAATCCTTCATCCGCACCATGATTTCGACCCGCTTGCCCTCGTGGGCGGCGAGCGCGGTGAGCGTCTTCTCCAGCCGCTCGAACTCTTCGGACACCGTGGTCTCGGCCGCGGATCCGTCGACGCGCACCTCTTCGTGGAGGTGTTTCGCGACGGCGGCGGGCGTGGGGTAGTCGAAGATGAGCGTGGCCGGAAGTCGAAGTCCGGTGGCCACATTCATTCGATTACGGAATTCGACCGCGGTCAAGGAGTCGAATCCGATTTCCTGGAATCCGCGCCCTGGTTCGACGCCATTTGCGGTGCCGTGGCCCAGTACGGCGGCGGTGTGCGCGCGCACGAGATCCAGCAGGGTCCGTTCCCGCTCCTCCTCCGGCAGCCCCGCCAGGCGCTGCGCCAGGGCGACTTCACCGGCGGGCGCCGCGGCGGCGGCCGTGCGCCGGGTTCCGGTGCGGACCATCCCGCGCAACATCACCGGGACCGTGCCGGAGCCGTCGGCGGTCGAGCGGCGCAGCGCGGCACCGTCCAACTGCATGGGCAGCAGGAGCGGTTCGCCCAGGCCCTGCGCCGCGTCCAGCAGCGCCAGCGCCTTGGCCGTGGGCAGCGGGGTCATGCCGCCGCGTGCCATGCGCCGGACGTCGGCGCGCGCCAGGTCCCCGGTCATGCCGCTGGCCTCCGCCCAGAAGCCCCAGCCGAGCGAGACGGCGGGCAGGCCGAGCGTCCTGCGACGGTGCGCCAGCGCGTCGAGGAAGGCGTTGGCCGCGGCGTAGTTGGCCTGGCCGGCACTGCCGAAGGTGGCAGAGGCGGAGGAGAAGAGCACGAAGGCGGACAGGCCGAGGTCACGCGTCAACTCGTCCAGGTGCACGGCCGCGTCGAGCTTGGGCCGCAGCACCCGGTCCAGGCCATCGGGCGTGAGTGCCGTGATCAACCCGTCGTCGAGCACACCGGCGGCGTGCACCACGGCGGTCAGCGGGTGCTCGGCGGGAAGGTCCGCCAGCAGCGCCGCCAGGGCCTCGCGGTCCGCCACGTCACACGCCACCGCGCGCGCCGAAGCGCCCAGTTCGGCCAGCTCCGCCACCAACTCGGCCGCACCGTCGGCCTGCTGACCGCGACGGCTGACCAGCAGCAGCTGCCGTACCCCGTGCTCGGCGACCAGGTGCCGCGCGACCAGGCCGCCCAGCGTCCCCGTCGCGCCCGTGATCAGCACCGTGCCCGTGTCTCCGCCGTACGCCCCCGCGGAGCCGTCGGGCGCCGCCGGGTCGGGACCGGGCTCGGTGGTGGCCGGAGTCGGGACGGTGACTGCCTCCACCCGCGGCACCCGTACCGCGCCCGCGCGCAGCGCGAGTTGGCTCTCGTCCTGCGCCAGCGCCCAGGACAGGGCCGCCGGCAGGGCCGCGCGCGACTCCTCGCTGTCGTCGGTGTCGACCAGCACGAACCGGCCCGGGTGCTCGGTCTGGGCGGACCGCAGCAGCCCCCAGACCGGAGCCGTCGCCAGGTCGGTCACGTCCTCGTCGGGCCCGGTCGACACCGCGCCGCGTGTCACGAGGACCAGCGGCAGCTCGGTGAACCGCTCCGTCTCCAGCCAGGCCTTCACCAGAGGAAGGACCTCACGCAGCGTTCTGCGCGCGGCGGTCGCCGTGACTCCCGGCTCCCCCGCGCTCGCCTCGGCCTCGGCCTCGGCCCCGGCCCCGGCCACGCAGCTGGTCAGGACCAGCTGCGGAAGGGAACCGTCGTGGGCGAGGCTGTCCTCCAGCGCGGCCAGGTCCTCATAGGGCTTCACGGCCGTCGGCGCGGTGGCCGGGGTCGCCGTGAGTCCGAGCCGGTCGTCGCCGAGGAATGCCCATACGGCCTCTTCCGCGAGGTGGACCGCCCGGTCGGCGTCGGCAGCGGCGGCGGACTCGCTCCAGGCGACCCGGAACAGCGCGTCGTACGCTGCGCCTTGCCTGGTCGCGGTGCCCAGCTGGGTCGTGTCGACGGGCCGCATGACGAGGGTGTCGACCGCGGCCACGGTCTGCCCCGTGCCGTCGGCCAGCACCACGGAAACGCCGTCGGCGCCGTCCGTGGGAGACACCCGGACGCGCAGCGCGGTCGCGCCCGCCGCCTGGAGCGACACACCGCGCCAGGCGAAGGGAAGCCGTGCCGTCACACCGTCCGCGTCGTCGATGACTTCCAGGCCCACGGCGTGCAGGGCGGCGTCGAGGAGCGCCGGGTGCAGCCCGAACCGGCCCGCCTCCTCGTGCACCTCCTCCGGCAACGCAACCTCAGCAAAGACCTCGTCCCCACGCCGCCACGCAGCACGCAGCCCCTGGAACACCGGCCCGTAGCCATAACCAGCCGCCACGAACCCGTCGTACAGACCCTCGACCGGCACAGCCACCGCATCAGCCGGAGGCCACACCGCGAGCTCACCATCGGCGGAATCCAGGACAGAAGTCCGACCCGCCTCGGCCACGAGTACGCCCGTCGCATGGCAGGTCCACACCTCGTCAACGGAGGTGTCCTCCCGCCGCGAGTGGACGCTGACGGTACGACGACCGGTGTCGTCGGGCGCGGCGATGGTCAACCGCAGCTGTACGCCGCCCTCTTCGGGCATCACCAGCGGCGCCTGGAGCGTCAGCTCCTCCACCGTGTCGCAACCGACCTCGTCGCCCGCACGGATGGCCAGCTCCACGAAGGCAGTGCCGGGCAGCAGGACGGTTCCCGCCACCGCGTGATCCGCCAACCAGGCGTGGGTACGCAGCGACAACCGACCCGTGAACACCACGCCCTCGGAGTCCGGCAGCTCCACCGCTGCACCCAGCAACGGGTGCTCGGCAGAACCCAGCCCGAGACCAGAGACCGAACCGGTCGCGACACCCGAGGTGTCGAGCCAGTAGCGCTGGCGCTGGAAGGCATACGTCGGCAACTCGACGCGGGCCGCGCCCGTACCGTCGAAGAACGCCGACCAGTCCACACCCGCGCCCTGCACCCAGGCACGCGCCAGGCCGGTCACGAACGTCTCCGCCTCGGGGCGGCCGTTGCGCAGCACCGGGACGAACGCCGAGTCGGGCGCGGTCTCCGCGCCCATCGCGCTGAGCACGCCGTCCGGGCCCAGCTCGACGAACACGGACACACCCTGCGCGGTCAGCGACGCCACACCATCGGCAAAGCGCACCGCCTCACGGACATGGCGCACCCAGTACTCCGGCGAGCCCAACTCCGCAGCCGACGCAACCGCACCAGTCAAATTCGAGACGACGGGCACACGCGGAGCCGCGAACGTCATCGTCTCCGCGACCGCGCGGAACTCGGCCAGCATCGGCTCCATGCACGGCGAGTGGAACGCATGCGAAACCACCAACCGCTTCGTCTTCCGGCCCGACTCCCGCAGCCGCTCCGCCACCGCCAGCGCGGCGTCCTCCTCGCCCGAGACCACCACGGACGTCGGCCCGTTCACCGCCGCAATGTCCACCCGGCCCACGAACTCGCCCAACAGCGGCCGCACTTCCTCCTCGGAAGCCTGCACGGCCAACATCGCGCCGCCCTCGGGCAGCGCCTGCATCAAACGACCCCGAGCCGCTACCAGACGAGCCGCGTCCTCCAGGGAGAACACGCCCGCCACATGCGCGGCCACGATCTCACCGATCGAATGACCGGCCACGAAGTCGGGGCGCACACCGAAGGACTCCGCCAGACGGAACAGCGCCACCTCGACCGCAAACAGGCCCGCCTGCGTGAACACCGTCCGATCCAGCAGACCATCAACGGCACCGTCAGCGCTGTCGTCGAAGACCACCTCCCGCACCGACCGCGACACATACCCGGCCAGCTCACGGTCCAACACCGCACACGCCTCATCGAAGGCCCGCGCGAAAACGGGATACGCGGCATACAACTCACGCCCCATACCCACCCGCTGACTGCCCTGACCCGAGAACACCACCGCAGTACGACCGGCCTTGGCGACACCCTCGGCGGGGCCCTCCACCAGTCCCGGTGCCGACTCGCCCCGCGCCAGCGCCCGGACGCCCGCGAGCAGTTCGGCACCGCCGTCGCGGTCGCCCGTGCCGATGACGACGGCGCGGTGCTCCAGCGCCGCCCGCGTCGAGGTGAGCGAGTAGGCCAGGTCGAGCGGTGACGTTTCCGGGCTTTCCGCGAGTCGGTCGACGAGCCGCTCGGACTGCGCGCGCAGCGCGGTCCGGCCACGGCCCGACACCACCCAGGGCAGCACGGGGAGAGCGACGGCCGGCGTGGCGTCCGGGCCGGACTCCGGGCTCGCGGCCGGCTCCTGGGACGTCGGCTCCGGCTCCTCTTCCGCCGGGGCCTGTTCGAGGATGACGTGCGCGTTGGTTCCGCTGACGCCGAACGAGGAGACACCGGCCCGGCGCGGCTCGCCGGTCTCCGGCCAGGGCCGCTGCCGGGTCAGCAACTCGACCGCGCCCGCGGCCCAGTCGATCTCGGCGGAGGGCTCGTCCACGTGCAGCGTGCTCGGCATCACGCCGTGCCGCATCGCGAGCACCACCTTGATGACGCCCGCGACGCCCGCGGCGGCCGCGGTGTGGCCGATGTTGGATTTCAGCGAGCCCAGCCACAGCGGACGGTCCTCCGGCCGCCCCTGACCGTACGTCGCCAACAGCGCCTCGGCCTCGATCGGGTCACCCAGGGTCGTACCCGTGCCGTGCGCCTCGACCATGTCGACCTCGGCCGCGGCCAGGTGCGCGTCGGCGAGGGCGGCGCGGATGACGCGCTGCTGCGAGGGGCCGTTGGGGGCGGTCAGGCCGTTGCTGGCGCCGTCCTGGTTCACGGCGGAGCCCCGGATCACGGCGAGTACCGGGTGACCGTTGCGCCGCGCGTCCGACAGCCGCTCCAGCATCAGGAAGCCGACGCCCTCGCCCCAGCCCGTACCGTCGGCCGCATCGGCGAAGGACTTGCACCGGCCGTCCGCCGCAAGCCCGCGCTGGCGGCTGAACTCCACGAACGCCACCGGAGTGGACATCACCGAGACGCCGCCGGCCAGGGCCAGCGAGCACTCCTTGCGGCGCAGCGCGTGCGCCGCCTGGTGCAGGGCCACCAGCGACGAGGAGCACGCCGTGTCGACGGTGACCGCCGGGCCCTCCAGGCCGAGGAAGTACGAGATACGACCCGAAAGCACCGCGCCGGAGCTGCCGGTGAGCATGTAACCGGCCACGTCCTCCGGCACCGGGCCCGGTGAGGCGCCGTAGCCGGAGGGCGTGCCGCCGACGAAGACGCCCGTGGGCGAGCCCTTGAGCGAGGCCGGGTCGATGCCGGCGCGCTCGACGGCCTCCCAGGCCGTCTCGAGCAGCAGCCGCTGCTGCGGGTCCATCGCCAGCGCCTCACGCGGCGATATCCCGAAGAACGCCGCGTCGAAGTCGCCCGCCTCGTAGAGGAAGCCGCCCTCGTTCGCGTAGCTGGTGTCCTTGCGGCCCGACTCACGGTCCGGGTCGTACAGGCCGTCGATGTCCCAGCCGCGTCCTTCGGGGAAGCCCGAGACGGCGTCGGTGCCGTTGGAGACGAGCTGCCACAGCGCCTCCGGAGAATCGGCGCCGCCGGGGAAACGGCAGCTCACGGAGACGATCGCGATCGGTTCCCGATCCACCGCCTCCCGATCCCGCAGCTGCTGCCGGACCTTGTGCAGATCGGCCGTGACCCACTTCAGATAGTCGCGGAGCTTTTCTTCGTTCGCCATGGTGAGACCTTTGGGACCTTTACTGCTTCGGGGTCGTCGCCGACTGCCGTCGCCTGATGTCGCTGTGCCTTCTCTGTCTGCTGTGCTGCTGGATCGCCGCGTCCCGGCGACGGCTCAGGACTTTCCGAACTCCTGGTTGATGAAGTCGAATATCTCGTCGTCCGTGGCCGACTGGAGCTGGTCCTCGACGGGGGCGCCTTCCGGCGCGCCGTCGCGGGCCTCGTCGCCGCCCAGCTTCGACATCAGCACCTGGAGCCGCGCGGTGAGCGTGGAGCGCACCTCGTCCTCGTCCGGGAGGAGCGAGAACACCGCGGCCTCCAGCCGGTCGAGTTCCGCCAGGGCGGATCCGGGCGCGCCGTCCTCGTCGCCCGCCAGGTGCGTACGCAGGTAGTCGGCGAGCGCGGTGGGCGTGGGGTAGTCGAAGACCAGCGCGGCCGGGAGCCGCAGCCCGGTGGCGCCCTGGAGCCGGTTGCGGAGTTCGACCGAGGTCAGCGAGTCGAAGCCCAGCTCCTTGAACGCCTGTTCCTGGCCGATCGCGTCACCGCCCGTGTGCCCCAGCACGGCGGCGGCGGTGGCGCGCACCAGGTCGAGCAGGGCCAACTGCCGTTCCGGCACGGTCAGGCCGGCCAGGCGCCGCGTCAGGGACGATTCCGGCTCGGTGCCGCCGGCGGTGACCTCCTCGGCCGCCCGCAGCAGCTCCCGCACCTCGGGCAGGGCGTCCAGCAGCGGACGCGGCCGGGCGGCGGTGAAGCCGGGCACGAAGCGCGCCCAGTCCACGTCGGCGACCACGGTGAACGTCTCGTCGTGGTCCAGGACCTGCTGGAGCGCCTCGATGGCCATGTCCGGGGCCATCGTGACGACGCCCAGGCGGCGCAGGTGCTCCTCGGCGCCGTTGTCGGTGGTCATGCCGCCGTCGGCCCAGGCGCCCCAGGCCACCGAGGTGGCGGTCAGACCGCGGGAGCGGCGGTGTTCGGCCAGTGCGTCCAGGTAGGCGTTGGCCGCCGCGTAGGCACCCTGGCCGCCGCCGCCCCAGACGCCGGAGTTCGAGGAGAAGAGCACGAAGGCGTCCAGTTCCTCGCCGGCGAGCAGCTCGTCCAGGTGCGCGGCGCCCGCGACCTTGGCCTCCAGTACGCCGGCGAGCGCCGTCAGGTCGGTCTCGTCCAGGCGCGCGCTCGGGGCCACGCCCGCCGCGTGCATCACCGAACGGACCGGGGAACCCTCCGACTTCAGCCCGGCGAGCAGGTCGGCCAGCGCGGTGCGGTCCGCGGCGTCGCACGCCGCCAGCGTCACCCGGGTACCGACCGCCGTGAGCTCGGCCGCCAGCTCGGCCGCGCCCGGCGCGTCCGGGCCACGACGGCTGGTGAGCACCAGGTGTTCGGCACCGCGGGCCGCGAGCCAGCGGGCGACCTGGCCGCCCAGCGCGCCCGTGCCACCGGTGATCAGCACCGTGCCCTGCGGCTTCCAGTCCCGGGGCGCGCTCCGGTCGCCGAGCGGGTCGCGCACCAGCCTGCGCACGAACAGCCCCGACTCGCGCAGCGCGAGCTGGTCCTCGTCGCCCGCCGCGGCCCCCGCGAGCAGCGCGCGCAGGCGTGCCTGCGCGGTCGCCTCGGGCGCCTCCGGCAGGTCGATCAGACCGCCCCACCGCTGGGGGTGCTCCAGTCCGACGATCCGGCCCAGGCCCCACAGCTGGGCCTGTGCCGTGCTGACGGCGGCGCCGCCCGGACGGCCGATGGTCACCGCGCCCCGCGTGGCCAGCCACAGCGGCGCTTCCAGCTCCACGTCGCCCAGCGCCTGCGCCAGCAGCAGGGTGCCGGCCAGACCGCGGGGAACGACGGGGTGCGCCGGGTGCGGTGCTTCGTCGAGAGCGAGCAGCGACAGGACGCCGCTCACGTCGTCACCGGCCGCCGCGCGCTCCGCCAGCGTCGCCCGCAGCCGCTCGGCCAGCTCGGCCCGACCGGCGTCGGCCGGGTTCCAGGCGAGCCGTACGACCGTGGCGCCGCCGTCGGTCAGCGACCGTTCGGCCGCCACGGCCCACTCGGCGTCGTCGGTCGCGTCCGTGGTGACCAGCAGCCACGTCCCTGTGAGGGTCGCGGCGCCGCCCGCCGGCCGCTCGGACAGCGGCTGCCAGGTGACGCCGTAGCGCCAGCCGTCGAGCGTCGCGCGGGTGCGGCGCCTGCGGTGCCAGGACGACAGCGCGGGCAGGACCGCGTGCAGCGAGGACCGCTCGTCGGACGCGTCGACGTCCAGCGTGCCGGCGAGGGAATCCAGGTCACCGCGCTCCACCGCGGCCCAGAACTCCCCGTCGACGGCGGCGTCTGCGGTGGCTGCGGCAGGGGTCCGGGCCTCGGCCGCTTCCTCCAGCCAGTAGCGCTGGCGCTGGAAGGCGTACGTGGGCAGCTCGACGCGGGACGCGCCGGTTCCGGCGAACAGCTGCGTCCAGTCGACCCGTACGCCGTGCGTCCACGCCTCGGCGGCCGAGGTGAGGAAGCGGTCCAGGCCGCCTTCGTCACGGCGCAGCGAGCCGACCGCCACGGTCTGCTCCACGCCGCGCTGCTCCAGCGTCTCCTGCACGCTCATCGTCAGCACCGGATGGGCACTCACCTCGATGAACGCACCGAAGCCCTGACCGGACAGCGCGCCGATCGCTTCCTCGAAACGGACCGTCTGACGCAGGTTCCGGTACCAGTACCCGGCGTCCACCAGGCCCTCGCCCAGCCAGTCCCCCTCCACCGAGGAGAAGAACGGAATACGGGCCACCTGCGGAGTGATCTCGCCCAGCACGCGGGCGAGTTCGTCCTCGATCATCTCCACGTGGGAGGTGTGCGAGGCGTAGTCCACCGGGACCTTGCGCGCACGCACGCCCTCGGCCTCGCAGGCGGCCAGCAGCTCGTCCAGGGCATCCGGTTCACCGGCCACCACCGTGGAGGACGGGCCGTTCACGGCGGCGACCTCCAGGCGGCCGGTCCAGCTCTCCAGGCGGGACTCGACGTCGGCCAGCGGCAACGCCACCGACATCATCCCGCCCCGACCCGCCAGACCCGCGGCGATGGCCTGCGAGCGCAATGCCACCACCCGGGCGCCATCCCGCAGCGACAGACCCCCGGCCACGCACGCGGCAGCGATCTCTCCCTGCGAGTGCCCGACCACGGCCGACGGCTCCACGCCCAGCGAACGCCACACCTCGGCCAGCGACACCATCACCGCCCACGAAGCGGGCTGAACCACATCCACCCGGTCCAGGGACGGCGCGCCTTCCACCCCGCGCAGCACATCCACCAGCGACCAGTCCACGAACTCCGACAGAGCCGCCGCACACTCGCCAAGCCGCTCGGCGAAGGCCGGGGAAGCATCGAGCAACTCCACGCCCATGCCTGCCCATTGCGCGCCCTGTCCCGGGAACACGAACACCACACGGCCACGAGCACCGGCCGACGCACCACCGGCAGGGCCGGTCACCACACCCGGGGCACTCTCCCCACGGGCCAGGGACCTGAGGCCTGCGAGCAGCCCGTCCCGGTCGCCGGTCACGACGGCGCGGTCCTCGAACTCGGCGCGCTCGGAGAGCAGCGACCAGCCCAAGTCCACCGGGGAGACCTCGGAGTCCGACTCCACTCGGGAGAGCAGACGTGCGGCCTGGTCCCGCAGCGCCTCCGCGCCACGCGCGGAGAGCAGCCACGGCACCGTCGCCGGCTCCACCGGAGCGCCCGCCTCGGCAGGGTCGGCCACCGGCTCCAGCTCCGGGACCTGCTCCAGGATCACGTGCGCGTTGGTGCCGCTGACGCCGAAGGAGGAGACGCCCGCGCGGCGCGGACGGCCCTCGGCCTCCGGCCACTCACGGGACTCGGCAAGGAGTTCCACCGCGCCCTCGGACCAGTCCACCTTCGACGACGGTTCGTCGACATGCAGGGTCCGGGGCAGCACGCCGTGCCGCATCGCCAGCACCATCTTCATCACGCCGCCCACACCCGCGGCAGCCTGGGTGTGGCCGATGTTCGACTTCAGCGAGCCCAGCCACAGCGGACGGTCCTCCGACCGCCCCTGGCCGTAGGTCGACAGCAGCGCCTGCGCCTCGATCGGGTCGCCCAGCGTCGTACCCGTACCGTGCGCCTCCACCGCGTCGACATCGGTCGGCGAAAGCCCTGCGCTGGTGAGAGCGGCCCGGATGACGCGCTGCTGCGAGGGGCCGTTCGGCGCCGTCAGACCATTGCTGGCACCGTCCTGGTTCACGGCGCTGCCACGCACCACCGCGAGCACCGGGTGGCCGTTGCGGCGCGCGTCCGACAGCCGCTCCAACAGGAGCATGCCGACGCCCTCGCCCCAGCCCGTGCCGTCCGCGGCGTCGGAGAACGCCTTGCAGCGGCCGTCCGCGGAGAGCGCGCGCTGGCGGCTGAACTCCACGAACACCAGCGGCGTGGACATCACGGTGACGCCGCCGGCGAGCGCCAGCGAGCACTCGCCGTTGCGCAGGGCCTGCGCGGCCAAGTGCAGGGTCACCAGCGACGACGAGCACGCCGTGTCGACGGTGACTGCCGGGCCCTCCAGACCGAAGGTGTAGGCGACCCGGCCGGAGGCGACGCTGCCCGCGCTGCCGTTGCCGAGGTAGCCCTCGAAGCCGTCGGGAGCGGTCCGCAGCCGCGAGCCGTAGTCGTTGTACATCACGCCGGTGAAGACGCCCGTCTGGGTGCCGCGTACGGCGCCGGGGTCGACGCCCGCGCGTTCGAACGCCTCCCAGCTCGTCTCCAGGAGCAGCCGCTGCTGCGGGTCCATCGCCAGCGCCTCGCGCGGCGATATCCCGAAGAACGCCGGGTCGAACTCGGCCGCGTCGTGCAGGAAGCCGCCCTCACGGGTGTAGCTCTTGCCCTGCCGCTCCGGGTCCGGGTCGTACAGGTCCTCGCCCCAGCCACGGTCCACCGGGAACGCGGAGATCCCGTCCCGGCCGGAGGCGACCAGGTCCCACAGCTCCTCCGGGGAGCGCACGCCGCCGGGGTAGCGGCAGCTCATGCCGACGATGACGATGGGGTCGTCGTCCGCCGCCCGCCGGGCCGAAGTGGTCGCGACGGCTGCGGTGTTCGCCCGGCCGTCGTCCAGCAGCTCGGTGAGCAGGTGCCGGGCGAGCGCGTCGGGGGTCGGGTAGTCGAAGACGAGGGTGGCGGAGAGCCGCAGCCCCGTCGCCTCATTGAGCCGGTTCCGCAGCTCCACGGAGGTCAGGGAGTCGAAGCCCAGCTCCTTGAACGCCCGGTCGTCCGCCACCGCGGCCGCGGAGCCGTGGCCGAGCACGCCCGCCACATGGCCGCGCACCAGCTCCGACACCGCCTCGAGCCGCTCGGCCTCGCCCAGTCCCGCAAGGCGCTGTGCCAGCCCGGCCGCCTCACCGCTGCGCGCGGTGGTGCGGGCCACGGGACCGCGTACGAGTCGGCGCAGCACCGCGGGCACGGGTCCGGCCGCGGCACGCAGCGCGGCCAGGTCCAGGCGTACCGGCAGCAGCAGCGCCTCGTCCGTGCCGAGCGCGGCATCGAACAGGGCGAGGCCCTCGTCGGAGGCCAGCGGCACCAGACCGGAACGCGCCACGCGCGCCAGGTCGGCCTCGCTCAGGTGGCCGGTCACGCCACTGCGCTCGGCCCAGAAGCCCCAGGCCAGGGAGGTGGCGGGCAGTCCGTCGGCGCGGCGCCGCCGGGCGAGGGCGTCGAGGAAGACGTTGGCCGCCGCGTAGTTGCCCTGCCCGGCACTGCCCAGCGCGCCGGAAGCGGAGGAGAACAGCACGAAGGCGGACAGGTCCAGGTCGCGGGTCAGCTCGTGCAGGTTCCAGGCCGCGTCCACCTTGGGACGCAGCACCGCCGCGACACGGTCCGGGGTCAGGGCCGAGACGAGCCCGTCGTCCACGATGCCCGCGGTGTGCACCACGGCCGACAGCGGGTGCTCGGCGGGGATGTCCGCGAGCAGCGCGGCCAGCGCCTCACTGTCCGACACGTCGCAGGCCACCACGCGCGCCGAGGCGCCCAGTTCGGCGAGCTCCGCCACCGACTCGGCCGCACCGTCGGCCTGCCCACCGCGACGGCTGACCAGCAGCAGCTGCCGTACCCCGTGCTCGGTGACCAGGTGCCGGGCGAACAGGCGGCCCAGCGTTCCGGTGCCGCCGGTCAGCAGTACCGTGCCCCGGCCGTCCGACAGGCCCAGCGAAGAGCCCGGTCGCGGAGCGTCCTTCGCCGCGTCGGCCCGCTCCAGGCGGGGGGTGTGCGGCTCGCCGCCGCGCAGGGCCGACTGCGGCTCCTCCGAGCCGAGTACGCGCGCCAGCACGTCACGGCTCAGCTCGGTGCCGTCGGTGTCGAGCAGCACGAACCGGCCGGGGTTCTCCGACTGCGCCGCGCGCAGCAGTCCCCACACGGGGGCCGTGGCCAGGTCCGCCACGTCGTCCTGAAGGTCCGTCGACACGGCGCCGCGGGTCACCAGCACCAGGCGTGCTCCGGTGAGCCGCTGGTCAGCCAGCCAGTTCCCTACGAGGGTGAGGGCCTGCCCCAAGGCTTCCCGCACCGACTCCGGCAGGGCCGCGCCCTCGGGCTCCTGGCCACTGCCGACGGGGAGGGGGACGAGTACGGCGGACGGCACGGGCACGTCGCCCGACTCGACGGCGTCACCCAGCGCGCTCACATCCGGGTACGTCGCGCCGCCCGCGGTGATCGCGTCCCCGATCCCGTGACGGGACAGCGCGTCGGCCGTTCCGAGCACGGCCCAGTCGCCCGCGCCCGCCAGGTCGGCGGAGCCGGACGAGTCGGCGGTCAGCGGCGGCCAGGCGAGCCGGAAGAGCGCGTCGTGCCGGACACCGGCCTGTGCCGCGCGGGTGAGCTGGTCGGCGTCGACGGCCCGTACGACGAGCGACTCCACGGCCGCGACCGGGGCGCCGGTGCCGTCCGCGACCGTCACCGACACGGCGTCCGCGCCGGCCGGGGCGAGCGCCACGCGCAGCACCGAGGCGCCCGATGCCGACAGCGATACGCCGTTCCAGCTGAACGGCAGCCGTACCTGGTCGTCGTCCGCGAAGAACGCACCCAGGCGGATGCCGTGCAGGGCGGCGTCGAGGAGCGCCGGGTGCAGCCCGAACCGGCCCGCCTCCTCGTGCTCCTCCTCCGGCAACGCGACCTCGGCGAAGACCTCGTCCCCACGCCGCCACGCAGCACGCAGCCCCTGGAACACCGGCCCGTAGCCATAACCAGCCGCCACGAAGCCCTCGTACAAACCATCAACCGGCACAGCCACCGCATCAACCGGAGGCCACACCGCGAATTCCTGCACGGCCGAATCCGAGACGGAGTTCCGCGCCCCGTCCGCCGTCAGCACGCCCGTCGCATGGCAAGTCCATGCCTGGTCCGCGGAGGTGTCCTCCCGCCGCGAGTGGACGCTGACGGTACGACGACCGCTGTCGTCGGGCGCGGCGACGGTCAACCGCAGCTGTACGCCGCCCTCTTCGGGGAGCGCCAGCGGCGCCTGGAGCGTCAGCTCCTCCACCGTGTCGCAACCGACCTCGTCGCCCGCGCGGATGGCCAGCTCCACGAAGGCGGTGCCGGGCAGCAGGACGGTTCCCGCCACCGCGTGATCCGCCAGCCAGGCGTGCGTACGCAGCGACAACCGACCCGTGAACACCACACCCTCGGAGTCCGGCAGCTCCACCGCCGCACCCAGCAACGGGTGTTCGGCAGAACCCAGCCCGAGACCAGAGACCGAACCTGTCGCGCTGCCCGTGGTGTCGAGCCAGTAGCGCTGGCGCTGGAAGGCATACGTCGGCAACTCGACGCGGGCCGCGCCCGTACCGTCGAAGAACGCCGACCAGTCCACGTCGGCGCCGTGCACCCAGGCACGCGCCAGACCCGACACGAACGAGGCAGCCTCGGGGCGGCCGTTGCGCAGCACGGGCACGAACGCCGACTCCGGAGCCGTCTCCGCGCCCATCGCACTCAACACGCCGTCCGGGCCCAGCTCGACGAACACCGACACACCCTGGGTAGTCAGCGACGCCACGCCGTCCGCGAAGCGCACCGCCTCACGGACGTGCCGGACCCAGTACTCCGGCGAACCCAACTCACCCGCCGAGGCGACCGAACCCGTCAGATTCGAGACGACGGGAATCTGCGGAGCCGCGAACGTGAGGGATTCGGTGATGGCCCGGAAGTCGTCCAGCATCGGCTCCATGCACGGCGAATGGAACGCATGCGAAACCACCAGGCGCTTCGTCTTACGGCCCAGCCCGCGCAGCCGGTCCGCCACCGCCAGCGCCGCATCCTCATCACCCGAGACCACCACGGACGTCGGCCCGTTCACCGCCGCGACGTCCACCCGGCCCACGAACTCGGCCAACAGCGGACGCACTTCCTCCTCGGAAGCCTGCACCGCCACCATCGCACCACCCTCAGGCAGCGCCTGCATCAAACGACCCCGAGCCGCCACCAGACGAGCCGCATCCTCCAGCGAAAACACACCCGCCACATGCGCAGCCACGATCTCACCGATCGAATGACCCGCCACAAAGTCCGGCCGCACACCGAACGACTCCGCCAGACGGAACAGCGCCACCTCGACCGCGAACAGACCCGCCTGCGTGAACACCGTCCGATCCAGCGAACCGTCAGCGCTGTCGCCGAAGACCACCTCCCGCACCGACCGCGACACATGCCCGGCCAGCTCACGGTCCAGCACCGCACACGCCTCATCGAAGGCCTGCGCGAAAACGGGATACGTGGCATACAACTCACGCCCCATACCAACCCGCTGACTGCCCTGACCCGAGAACACCACCGCAGTACGGCCAGTGCCCGCCACGTGTCCCGTGGCGAGAAGCGCGGCCGACTCGCCCGAGGCCAACTCCCTGAGGGTGTCGGTGAGTTCGTCCTGGTCGGCGCCCAGGACAACCGCGCGGTGCTCGAACACCGCCCGCTCGGAAACCAACGACCAGCCGAGATCAGTCATCGACGGCACGGCGTTGCCCTCGACGTGAGAGAGCAGCCGCTCCGCCTGGCCGCGAAGCGCCTCAGCGCCGCGCGCCGAAAGCACCCACGGCACCATCGGCGGGTTGGCCGGGACAGCGGGCTCGGCGGCGTCGTCGGACGCTGCCGCGGCCTCCGGCTCGGGCGCCTGCTCCAGGATCAGGTGGGCGTTGGTGCCGCTGACGCCGAAGGACGAGACGCCCGCCCGGCGCGGACGGCCGGTCTCCGGCCACTCCCGCTGCTCGGTCAGCAACTCCACCGCGCCCGCGGTCCAGTCCACCTTCGAGGACGGCTCGTCGACGTGCAGGGTCCGCGGCAGCACCCCGTGTCGGAGCGCCTCCACCATCTTGATCACGCCGGCCACACCGGCGGCGGTCTGCGTGTGACCGATGTTCGACTTCAGCGAGCCGAGCAGCAGCGGGCGGTCCTCCGGCCGCCCCTGGCCGTACGTGGCCAACAGCGCCTGGGCCTCGATCGGGTCACCGAGCGTCGTACCCGTGCCGTGCGCCTCCACCGCGTCGACCTCAGCGGCGGCAACGCCCGCGTTCGCCAGCGCCGCGCGGATGACGCGCTGCTGCGACGGACCGTTCGGCGCCGTCAGGCCGTTGCTCGCGCCGTCCTGGTTCACGGCGGAACCCTTGATCACGGCGAGCACCGGGTGACCGTTGCGCCGCGCGTCCGAGAGCCGCTCCAGGAGCAGCATGCCGACGCCCTCGCCCCAGGCCGTGCCGTCCGCGGCGTCGGAGAACGCCTTGCAGTGGCCGTCGGCGGCGAGGCCGCGCTGACGGCTGAACTCGACGAACACCGTGGGCGTGGCCATCACGGCGACGCCACCGGCGAGGGCCAGCGAGCACTCGCCGCCTCGCAGCGCCTGCACCGCCAGGTGCAGCGCGACCAGCGACGACGAGCACGCGGTGTCGACGGTGACCGCCGGGCCCTCCAGGCCCAGCGTGTAGGCGACGCGTCCGGAGATGGCGGCGGTGGTGCTGCCGGTGAGGTAGTAGCCCTCGCTGCCTTCGACGGCCTGTTGCATGCCGAACGCGTAGCCCTGGGCCGCCGCGCCGGCGAAGACGCCCGCCTGGCTGCCGCGGACGGTGGCGGGGTCGATCCCGGCGCGCTCGAAGGCCTCCCAGGAGGTTTCGAGGAGCAGCCGCTGCTGCGGGTCCATCGCCAGCGCCTCGCGCGGCGATATCCCGAAGAACGCCGGGTCGAACTCGGCGGCGTCGCGCAGGAATCCGCCGGTGCGGACGTACGAGGTGCCGGGCCGGTCCGGGTCCGGGTCGTAGAGGTCCTCGATGTCCCAGCCGCGGTCGGTGGGGAAGGCGCTGATGCCGTCGCCGCCGGAGACCAGCAGCTGCCACAGCTCCTCGGGGGTCCCGGCGTCGCCGGGGTAGCGGCAGCTCATGCCCACGATCGCGATCGGGTCGTCGGTGTGTGCGGTGGCCGTCGTCGTGGGCGCGGTCGTGGAGTCCGGCTGCGCGCCGAGGAGTTCGTCGAGCAGGTGGCGGGCCAGGGCGGCGGGCGTCGGGTGGTCGAAGACCAGCGTCGCGGGCAGCCGGAGGCCGGTGGCCGCGTTCAGCCGGTTCCGCAGCTCGACCGAGGTCAGCGAGTCGAAGCCCAGCTCGCGGAAGGCGCGGTTCTCGTCGACGGCGCCCGCCGAGCCGTGTCCGAGGACGGTCGCGACATGGCCGCGCACGAACTCGGAGAGGACGCCGAGCCGCTCGTTCTCCGGGCGTCCGGCGATCTGCTGGGCGAGACCGGTGGAGCCGGCCGCGCCGGTGGGGCTCTCGGCGGCTCGGGCACGGCGCACAGGGGCGCGCACCAGGCCGCGCAGGAGCGCGGGCACCGGGCCGGGCGCGTTGCGCAGGACGGCCGTGTCCAGCCGTACCGGCAGCAGCATCGGCTCGTCGGTGGCGACGGCCGTGTCGAACAGCGCCAGGCCCTCCGAGGAGGAGAGTGCGACCAGGCCGGAGCGCGCCATGCGCGCCAGGTCGGCCTCGGCGAGCTCACCGGTCATGGCACTGCGCTGCTCCCAGAAGCCCCAGGCCAGCGAGGTGGCCGGCAGGCCCTGGGCGCGGCGGGCGGCGGCGAGTGCGTCCAGGAAGACGTTGGCGGCCGCGTAGTTGCCCTGTCCGGCGTTGCCCAGCGCGCCGGAGACGGAGGAGAAGAGGACGAAGGCCGACAGGTCCAGGTCGCGGGTCAGCTCGTGCAGGTTCCAGGCGGCGTCGACCTTCGGGCGCAGGACCCGGTCGACGCGCTCGGGGGTGAGCGCGGAGACCATGCCGTCGTCCAGGACGCCGGCGGTGTGCACGACGGCCGTCAGCGGATGCGCGGCGGGAACGGCGGCCAGCAGGTCCGCCACCGCGTTCCGGTCGGCGACGTCACAGGCGACGACGTCCGCCGACGCGCCGAGCGCGGCCAGCTCGGCCGTCAGCTCCGCCGCGCCCTCGGCGTCCGGGCCGCGGCGGCTGACGAGGAGCAGCCGCCGTGCGCCGTGCTCCTCGACGAGGTGCCGGGCGACGAGTCGGCCGAGGGTGCCGGTCGCCCCGGTGACGAGGACCGTGCCGGAGCCGGTGGCCGCGGCCCCGGTCTCCGTACCCCTGGTGCCCGCGCCCGCGCCGGCGAGCGGAGCGGGCACGGTGAGGACGACCTTGCCGATGTGCTTGGCCTGGCTGAGGAACCGGAACGCCTCCGGTGCCCGCCGGATGTCCCAGGTGGCCACCGGAAGCGGCTTCAGCACGCCCTGCTCGAAGAGTCCGAGGAGCTCGACGAGCATCTCCTGGGTGCGGTCGAGCCCGGCCTCGCCCAGGTCGAACGCCTGGTAGGCGACGCCGGAGTACGCCGCAGCGACCTCCTCGGGGTCACGCTTGTCGGTCTTGCCCATCTCCAGGAACCGGCCGCCGCGCGGCAGCAGCCGCAGCGAGGCGTCGACGAACTCGCCGGCCAGCGCGTCCAGGACGACGTCCATGCCCTGCTGGTCCGTGGCCGTGAGGAAGCGGTCCTCGAAGTCCAGGGTCCGGGAGGAGGCGATGCGCGCGTCGTCCAGGCCGGAGGCGCGCAGCGCGTGCCACTTGCCCTCGCTGGCGGTGCCGAAGACCTCGGCGCCCCAGTGGCGGGCCAGTTGGACGGCGGCCATGCCGACGCCGCCCGCCGCGTTGTGCACCAGGACCCGCTCGCCCGGACGCAGCCCGGCCAGGTCCCGCAGTCCGTAGTACGCCGTGAGGAAGACCACAGGCACGGAGGCGGCCTGGACGAAGGACCAGCCGTCGGGCATCGGGGCCAGCATCCGCCGGTCGGTGACGGCCACGGGCCCGAAGGCGCCGGAGAACACGCCCATCACGCGGTCGCCGGGCGCCAGGTCGGTGACGCCTTCGCCGACGTCGATCACCACGCCGGCGGCCTCGTTGCCCATGACCTCCTGGTCGGGGACGACGCCGAGGGCGAGGACCACGTCGCGGAAGTTCATGCCGGCCGCGCGGACCTGCACCCTGACCTGCCCCGGGGCCGGCGGGGCGGCCGCCTCCGGGCTCTCCAGCAGTTCGAGGTTGGCGAACGACCCCTTGGTGGGCACCTCAAGGCGCCAGGCCGAGGCGCCCGCGGGCGGGGTCAGCGCCCCGTCGCCCTGGGCGAGCCGCGCCATCCGCGGCACCCGTGCCTCGCCCGAACGCAGCGCCAGCTGCGTCTCGTCCTGGGCCACGGCCCAGGCCAGCGCGGCCGGGAGCGCCTGATCGGAGGCGTCCGTACCGTCGAGGTCGAGCAACAGGAAGCGGTCGGGGTTCTCGGTCTGCGCGGCCCGCAGCAGGCCCCACACCGGGGCGTCGGCGAGACCGGTCACGTCCTCGTCGGTACCGGTGGACACCGCGCCGCGGGTGACCACGGCAAGACGGGACCCGGCGAAGCGGTCGTCGGCGAGCCAGGCGTGGACCAGGTCAAGGGCCCGGTGGGTGGCCGCCCGCGCGGCCTCGGTCAGCTCCGCGCCGGCCGGGGCCGACGGGCAGAGGGCCACGACGAGCGGAGGGACGACGGCGCCGGAGTCGAGGGCCGCGCCGAGGTCGGCGTGGACGGCGGAGGCACCGAAGGCGGCGGCAACGGCTGCCGGGGCGGAACCGTCTGCGGCCGGGGCCTCGGGAGTACGGGAGCCGTCGGCGTCGGCGCCGATCGTCTCGTCGTCCGTGCCGAGGAGCGCCCATCCGGCGATGCCTGCGGCGTCCGGGGCCGTCCCGGTGGCGCCGTCCGCGGTCGCGGCGGGCACGGCCGTCCAGTCGACGCGGAACAGCGCGTCGTGCTCCCGGTCGCCCGGGCCCGCGGCGAGCTGCGCGCGGTCCACGGGCATGCAGACCAGCGACTCGACCTCGGCCACCGGCCGCCCGGTGGCGTCGGCGACGGCCACCGCGAGGGTGTCCGCGCCCGCCGGGGCCAGCCTGACCCGAATCATCGAGGCGCCCGCCGCGCTGAGCGACACCCCGCGCCACGCGAACGGCAGCCGTGCCTGCTCGTCGGAGAAGAAGTCGCCGAGACGCACCCCGTGCAGCGCCGCGTCCAGCAGCGCCGGGTGCACCCCGAAGCGCGCCGCCTCCTCGCGGTGGTCCTGGTCGAGCGCGACCTCGGTGAAGACCTCGTCACCGCGCCGCCACGCCGCCCGTACCCCCTGGAAGACCGGGCCGTAGCCGTAGCCCGCGGACTCGAAGCGCTCGTACAGGTCCGCGACGTCCACGGCGACCGCGCCGGGCGGCGGCCATGCACCGGTGAGGGCGGCGAGGCCGTCCCCGCCGGCCGCGGCCTCGGTACGGCCGCCGACGGCGAGCACGCCCATGGCGTGGCAGGTCCACGGCTCGTCGGCGGTGGCGTCGCCCGCGCGGGAGTAGACGGTCAGCGAGCGGCGGCCGGAGTCGTCGGGCTCCCCCACCGAGAGCTGCAGTTGGACACCACCGCGCTCGGGCAGGATCAGCGGCGCCTGGAGCGTCAGCTCCTCGACCGTGTCGCAGCCCACCTGGTCACCGGCGCGGATGGCCAGCTCCACGAAGGCGGTGCCGGGGAAGAGCACGGCGCCCGCGACGGCGTGGTCGGCGAGCCAGGGATGCGTCTGCAAGGAGAGCCGGCCGGTCAGCAGCAGGCCGTCCGCGCCCGCCAGCTCCACGGCCGCGCCGAGCAGCGGGTGTTCGGCGGAGCCGAGCCCGAGACCGGTGGCGGCGGTCGAACCGACGAGAGCGGCCGGTGCGTCCAGCCAGTAGCGCTCGCGCTGGAAGGCGTACGTGGGCAGCTCGACGCGGGTGGCGTTCGTGCCGTCGAAGAACGCCGACCAGTCCACAGCGGCGCCATGGACCCAGGCACGCGCCAGGCCGGTCACGAACGAGGCAGCCTCGGGGCGGCCGTTGCGCAGCACCGGAACGAACGCCGACTCCGGAGCCGTCTCCGCGCCCATCGCGCTGAGCACACCGTCCGGGCCCAGCTCGACGAACACCGACACACCCTGCCCGGTCAGCGACGCCACGCCATCGGCGAAACGCACGGCCTCGCGGACATGGCGTACCCAGTACTCCGCCGAACCCAACTCACCCGCCGACGCGACCGCACCGGTCAGGTTCGACACCACCGGAATCTCCGGCGCGCCGAACGTCATCGTCTCCGCGATGGCCCGGAACTCGGCCAGCATCGGCTCCATGCACGGCGAGTGGAACGCATGCGAAACGACCAGGCGCTTCGTCTTGCGGCCCAGCCCGCGCAGCCGGTCCGCCACCGCCAGCGCGGCGTCCTCCTCGCCCGAGACCACCACGGACGTCGGCCCGTTGACCGCCGCGATGTCCACCCGGCCGTCGAACTCGGCCAACAGCGGACGCACTTCGTCCTCGGAGGCCTGTACGGCCACCATCGCGCCGCCCTCGGGCAGCGCCTGCATCAACCGGCCACGCGCCGCCACCAGGCGAGCCGCGTCCTCCAGGGAGAACACACCCGCCACATGCGCGGCCACGATCTCACCGATCGAATGCCCCGCCACGAAATCGGGGCGCACACCGAAGGACTCCGCCAGACGGAACAGCGCCACCTCGACCGCGAACAGACCGGCCTGCGTGAACACCGTCCGGTCCAGCGAACCGTCAGCGCTGTCGTCGAAGACAACCTCCCGGACCGACCGCGACACATGCCCGGCCAGCTCACGGTCCAACACCGCACACGCCTCATCAAAGGCCTGCGCGAAAACGGGATACGCGGCATACAACTCACGCCCCATACCCACCCGCTGACTGCCCTGACCCGAGAACACCACCGCCAGAGGACCGCCGGTGGCCGCACCCTCCGCCGGGCCGGTCACCAGACCCGACGCGTCCTCGCCCGCTGCCAGCGCGCCCAGGCCGGAGAGCAGACCGTCCCGGTCGCCCGCCACCACCACGGCGCGGTTCTCGAAGCCGGTCCGGCCCGAAGCCAGCGACCAGCCCACATCCACCGGGGACAGCCCCGCGACACCCGGCGCACTCGACACACCGGACAGCAACTGCGCCGCCTGGCCCCGCAGCGCCTCCGCGCCACGGCCCGAGACCACCCACGGCACCAGGTGCGGCTGGACCGCGGACGCGGCGCCCTTGCCGGGCTCCGCCCCGGCGTCCTCGCCCCCGGCCGGTTCCGGCGCCTGCTCCAGGATGACGTGCGCGTTGGTGCCGCTGACGCCGAAGGACGACACGCCCGCGCGGCGCGGACGGCCCTCGACCTCGGGCCACTGCCGCTGCTCGGTCAGCACCTCGACCGCGCCCGCCGTCCAGTCGACCTGCGGGGTGGGCTCGTCCACGTACAGCGACCGGGGCAGGGTGCCGTGCCGCATCGCCTGGACCATCTTGATGACGCCCGCGACGCCGGCGGCGGCCGCGGTGTGGCCGATGTTGGCCTTCAGGGAGCCGAGCCACAGCGGACGGTCCTCCGGCCGCCCCTGACCGTACGTGGCCAACAGCGCCTGAGCCTCGATCGGGTCACCGAGCGTCGTACCCGTGCCGTGCGCCTCCACCGCGTCCACCTGGGACGACGACAGACCGGCGCTCGCCAGGGCAGCACGGATGACGCGCTGCTGCGAGGGGCCGTTGGGCGCGGTGAGGCCGTTGCTCGCACCGTCCTGGTTCACCGCCGAGCCGCGCACCACGGCCAGCACCGGGTGACCGTTGCGACGCGCGTCCGACAGCCGCTCCAGGAGCAGCATGCCGACGCCCTCGCCCCAGGCCGTGCCGTCCGCGGCGGCCGCGAAGGGGCGGCAGCGCCCGGTGCGGGACAGCGCCCCTTGGCGGCTGAACTCCACGAACGTCTCCGGAGTGGCCATCACGGTGACGCCGCCGGCCAGGGCCAGCGAGCACTCGCCGTTGCGCAGCGCCTGGGCCGCGAGGTGCAGGGTCACCAGCGACGACGAGCACGCCGTGTCGACGGTGACCGCGGGGCCTTCGAGGCCGAAGGTGTAGGAGAGGCGGCCGGACACCACGCTGGCGGCGATGCCCGTGGCCAGGTAGCCCTCCGACTGCTTGGGGGACCGGCGCAGCAGCGCCGCGTAGTCCTGGCCGTTGGTGCCCGCGAAGACGCCGGTGCGGCTGCCCTTCAGGGACGTCGGGTCGATGCCCGCGCGCTCGATCGCCTCCCAGGAGGTCTCGAGGAGCAGCCGCTGCTGCGGGTCGAGGGCCAGCGCCTCACGCGGGGATATCCCGAAGAACGCCGGGTCGAATTCGCCGACCCGGTCCAGGAATCCGCCCTCGCGGACGTATGAGGTGCCGGGCCGGCTCAGCTCCGGGTCGTACAGTGCCTCGACGTCCCAGCCGCGGTCGGCGGGGAACTCCGAGAAGGCGTCACGGCCTTCGGCCAGGAGCTCCCACAACGCCTCCGGCGAGTCGACCCCGCCGGGGTAGCGGCAGCTCATGCCGACGATGGCGACCGGCTCGTGCTCTCCCGACTCGACTTCCTGCAGTCGTTGCCGCGCCTCGTGAAGCTCGCCCGTCACTCGCTTCAGGAAATAGCGAAGCTTGTCCTCGCCGCTGTTCGTCACGCGGTACCACTCCAGGGTTTCAAGAAGTTCGTTGAGTTCGAGAAGTTCGAGCCGTCGTCCGGCACCGGGCGCGGCTTGCCGCGCCCGGTGAACGGCTCAGGAGATGCCGAGCTCGTTGCTGATGAAGTCGAAGACCTCGTCGTCGGAGGCCGAGTCGAACTTCTCGCCGGCGTCGGCCTCGGCGGGGGACTCGTCCGGTTCGCTGCACAGTCGCAGCAGTGTCTTCAACCGGAGCGCGATCTCCCCGCGCGCCGCCTCTTCGCCGAGCACGCCGGCGATGTCCGATTCCAGTCTGTCCAGGTCGCCCAGCAGGGCATCGAAGCGCTTGGGTCCTTCGCCGTCCTGGCCCAGCTCGGAGCGCAGGTGGTCGGCGAGGGCCTGGGGCGTCGGATAGTCGAACGCGAGCGTGGCGGCGAGCCGCAGCCCGGTCGCGTTGTTCAGACGCTTGCGGAGTTCGACGGCGGTCAGCGAGTCGAAGCCCAGTTCCTTGAAGGGACGGTCGGCGGTGACCGTCTCCGTGGTGGCGTGGGCGAGGACCGCGGCGACCTGCTGCCGCACCAACTCCAGCAGCCTGCGCCGCTGTTCCGCGGCACCGAGCCCGGCCAGCTCCTCCCGGAGCGGCACACCGGCCGCCACGCCCTGGTCCGTGCCGGACCGGCCGTCGGCCGGCTCCAGGGCCCCGCGGGCCTCCGTGATCGCCTCGATCAGGGGTGCCGGACGGCCCGTGGCCAGACGTGGCGCGAAGCGCGTCCAGTCCACGTCCGCGACGGCGACACAGCCCTCGTCGCGGTCCAGCGCCCGGCCGAGCAGCGCCACCGCGTCCTCGGGCGCCATCGGCACGATGCCACCGCGCTGCAACCGCTCCTCGCCGACTCCCTCGGTCGCCAGGCCGCCGTCCGCCCAGGCGCCCCAGGCCACCGAGGTGCCCGGGAGGCCGAGCGCGCGGCGGCGCTGGACGAGCGCGTCCAGGAACGCGTTGGCCGCGGCGTAGTTGCCCTGTCCCGCGCCGCCGACCGTGCCGGCCATCGACGAGAACATCACGAAAGCGGACAGGTCGAGGTCGCGGGTCAGCTCGTCGAGGTGGGCCGCGGCGCCGGCCTTCGGGCCGAGCACGTCAGGGAACCGCTCGGGCGTCAGCGCGTCCACCACGCCGTCGTCCAGCACGCCGGCCGCGTGCATCACCGCGGTCAGCGGCGGCTGTCCGTCCGTCTCCGTCAACGACCCGATCAGCCGGGCCAGTTCACCGCGGTCGGCCACGTCACAAGCCGCCACCGTCACTTCGGCACCCAGCTCACGCAGCTCCGCGGCCAGCTCGACCGCACCCGGAGCCTCCAGGCCACGACGGCTCGTCAGCACCAGACGCTCGGCACCCGACCCCGCCAGCCAACGCGCCACATGACCACCCAACGCCCCCGTACCACCGGTGACCAGCACCGTGCCACACGGCACCCAACCACCACCGGGGGCAGCGGAGTTGACGCCGGGCGCGGAGGTGCCGTCGAGCGCGAGTCCGCCCTCGGCGGCCGGAGCGCCATCGGTGACCGAAGCGGCATTGGTGGCCGAAGCGGCATTGGTGCCCGGAGCGGCATCGATACGCAGCAGCCGCCGCCCGAAGACCCCGCTGGGCCGTACGGCCACCTGGTCCTCTCCGCCCGTACCGGCCAGCACGGCGCCCAACCGGTCCTGCGCCCGACGGTCCACGGTCTCCGGGAGGTCGATCAGGCCGCCCCAGCGCTCGGGGTGCTCCAGCGCGACCACCCGGCCCAGACCCCAGACCTGCGCCTGCACCGGATCGGCGAGCAGCTCGCCGTCGGCCGCCGCGACGGCGCCGCGCGTAGCGCACCACAGCCGGGCGTCGATCGCCGCCTCGCCGAGGGCCTGCACGAGGGCCAGGGTGCCGACCAGTCCGGCGGAGACACCTTCGTACGCGGGGTGGGGCGCCGCATCCATCGCGAGCAGGGACAGCACACCACCGATCGCGGACCCGTCCTCGCTCTGCTCGGACAGCGCCCGCACCCACTGCTTGCGGTCGGCACCGGCGCCGGACCCGAGGTCCGGGTCGCCGTCCACGGTGACGCGGACGACCTGCGCTCCCCTGGCCGTCAGCGCGGCCTCGGCCGCCGCGGTCAGCGGGTCGCCGGAGAGGGCGAACGGCACCGCCAGGAGCCAGGTCCCGGACAGTACGGCCGCGGAGTCCGCGGACACCGGGTGCCATCCGATGCGGTACTGCCAGGCGTCCAGCCGCGACTCCTCGCGCCGCTTCCGCCGCCAGGTCGTGAGGGCGGGCAGCACCGCGCTGAAGGGCTGGTCGGCGGAGATGTCGAGCGCCGAGGTCAGCGACTCCAGGTCCGCGCTCTCGACCGCGTCCCAGAACTCGGCGTCGACCTGGTCGACGGGAGCCGCTTCGGTCTCTTCCGTGTTCTCCAGCCAGTAGCGGCTGCGCTGGAAGGCGTACGTCGGCAGCTCGACGCGGGACGCGCCGGTTCCGGCGAACACCTCCGCCCAGTCGACCCGCACACCATGCGTCCACGCCTCGGCCACCGAGGTCAGGAAACGGTCCAGACCGCCTTCGTCGCGCCGCAGTGAACCGACCGCCACGGCCTGCTCCGCGCCACGCTGCTCCACCGTGTCCTGCACCGCGGCCACCAGGACCGGATGCGCGCTCACCTCGATGAAGGCCCCGAAGCCCTCACCGGCCAGCGCGCCGACCGCTTCCTCGAAACGGACCGTCTGACGCAGGTTGCGGTACCAGTAGCCCGCATCCACCAGGCCGTCGCCCAGCCACTCCCCCTCCACCGAGGAGAAGAACGGCACCCGCACCGGCTCGGGACGGATGTCAGCGAGCACCTCGGCGAGTTCGTCCTCGATGCGCTCCACGTGGGAGGTGTGCGAGGCGTAGTCCACCGGGACCTTGCGCGCCCGCACGCCCTCGGCCTCGCACGCGGCGAGCAGCTCGTCCAGGGCGTCCGGCTCACCGGCCACCACCGTGGACGACGGACCGTTGACCGCGGCGATCTCCAGACGGTCAGCCCAGCGCTCCAGGCGGGACTCGACATCGGCCAGCGGCAACGCCACCGACATCATCCCGCCCCGGCCCGCCAGATCCTTCGCAATGGCCTGCGAGCGCAGGGCCACCACCCGCGCACCATCGCGCAACGACAGACCACCCGCCACACATGCGGCGGCGATCTCACCCTGCGAGTGCCCGACCACGGCCGAGGGCTCCACGCCCAGCGAACGCCACACCTCCGCCAGCGACACCATCACCGCCCACGAAGCGGGCTGAACCACGTCGACACGATCCAGCGACGGCGCGCCTTCCACCCCACGCAGCACGTCGACCAACGACCAGTCCACGAACTCCGCCAGAGCCGCCGCACACTCACGCACACGCTCGGCGAACACCGGGGAAGCATCCAGCAACTCCACACCCATGCCCGCCCACTGCGCACCCTGACCCGGGAACACAAACGTCACCCGGTCGCCCACACCCGCGGACACACCCGCGATCACACCCGGCGCCTCTTCGCCTCGCGCCAGCGCGCCGAGCCCGGACACCAGACCGGCCCGATCGGCGGCAACCACCACCGCACGGTCCTCGAACTCCGCACGCCCAGCCGCCAACGACCAACCCACATCCACCAGCGGCATGTTGGAATCCGACTCCACGCGGGACAGCAGTCGCGCCGCCTGACCACGCAGCGCGTCCGCACCACGCCCAGAAAGCAGCCACGGCACCGCCACCGGCTCCACCGGAGCGGTCACCTCGGCAGGCTCAACGGCCTCCGACGCCTCCGGCGCCTGCTCCAGGATCACGTGTGCGTTCGTGCCACTCACACCGAAGGACGACACACCCGCACGACGCGGACGCCCCTCCTCCGACTCCCACTCACGCGACTCCGTCAGCAGCTCCACGGCACCCGCCGACCAGTCCACCTTCGACGACGGCTCATCCACGTGCAGCGTCCGGGGCAGCACCCCGTTCCGCATCGCCAGCACCATCTTCATCACACCCGCCACACCGGCCGCAGCCTGGGCGTGCCCGATGTTCGACTTCAGCGAACCCAGCCACAGCGGACGGTCCTCCGACCGCCCCTGGCCGTACGTCGCCAACAGTGCCTGCGCCTCGATCGGGTCACCCAGCGTCGTACCCGTACCGTGCGCCTCCACCGCGTCGACATCGGTGGGCGCGAGGCCGGCACTGGCGAGAGCAGCCCTGATCACCCGCTGCTGCGAGGGACCGTTCGGCGCAGTCAGACCGTTGCTCGCACCGTCCTGGTTCACCGCCGAGCCACGCACCACCGCCAGCACCGGGTGACCGTTGCGACGCGCGTCCGACAGCCGCTCCAACAGCAGCATGCCGACGCCCTCGGCCCACGCGGCGCCGTCCGCGGCGTCGGAGAAGGACTTGCTGCGGCCGTCGGCGGCCAGGCCGCGCTGGCGGCTGAACTCCACGAAGACCGACGGCGTGGACATCACGGTGACGCCGCCCGCGAGGGCGAGCGAGCACTCACCGTTGCGCAGGGCCTGGACCGCGAGGTGCAGGGCGACCAGCGACGACGAGCACGCGGTGTCCACCGTCACCGCCGGGCCCTCCAGACCCAGCGTGTAGGCCACGCGCCCCGACGCGACGCTTCCGGCACTGCCGCTGCCCAAGTAGCCCTCGAAGCCCTCGGGAGCGGTCCGCAGCCGCGAGCCGTAGTCGTTGTACATGACTCCGGCGAACACTCCGGTGCGGCTGCCGCGTACGGTCTCCGGGTCGATCCCGGCCCGCTCCAGCGCCTCCCAGCTCGTCTCCAGGAGCAGCCGCTGCTGCGGGTCCATCGCCAGCGCCTCGCGCGGCGATATCCCGAAGAACGCCGGGTCGAACTCCGCCGCGTCGTGCAGGAAGCCGCCCTCACGTACGTAACTCTTGCCCTGCCGCTCCGGGTCCGGGTCGTACAGGTCCTCGCCCCAGCCACGGTCCACCGGGAACGGCGAGATCGCGTCGGTGCCGGAGGCGACGAGGTCCCACAGCTCCTCGGCGTTCCGTACGCCACCCGGGAAGCGGCAGCTCATCGCGGTGACGACGACGGGATCGTCGGTGATCGCGACGCCCGTCGGCGCGGGGGCGGCATCGGCGGTTCCGGTGCCCGCGCCCAGCAGTTCGGCGAGCAGGTGGCGGGCGAGTGCGGCGGGCGTCGGGTGGTCGAAGACCAGCGTCGCGGGCAGCCGGAGGCCGGTGGCCGCGTTCAGCCGGTTCCGCAGCTCCACCGAGGTCAGCGAGTCGAACCCCAGCTCCTTGAACGCGCGGCCGTCTTCGACCGCGCCGGACGAGCCGTGGCCGAGCACCGTCGCGACATGGCCGCGGACGAGCTCCGCGAGGGTGCGGAGCCGCTCGCTTTCGGAGAGCCAGGCGAGCCGCTGGGCGAGCCCCGTGGACCCGGCCGGGCCGCCGGCCGCCGCGCGGGCCCGCCGCACCGGGCCGCGGACCAGCTCGCGGAGCAGCGCCGGGGTGGGGGCGTCGGCTCCCCGCAGCGCGCCGAGGTCGAGCCGCATGGGCAGCAGCACGGGCTCGTCCACCGAGGTCGACAGCGCGGCGTCGAAGAGCGCCAGGCCCTCGTCGGAGGAGAGCGGCACCAGGCCCGAGCGGGCCATGCGGGCGAGGTCCGCCTCGCCGATCTCCCCGGTCATGGCCGAGCGCTGCTCCCAGAAGCCCCAGCCGAGCGAGACGGCGGGCAGCCCCAGCGTCCTGCGGTGCTGCGCCAGCGCGTCCAGGAAGGCGTTGGCAGCGGCGTAGTTGCCCTGCCCGGCGCTGCCGAGCACGCCTGCGCCGGAGGAGAAGAGCACGAACGCGGACAGGTCCAGGTCGCGGGTCAGCTCGTGCAGGTTCCAGGCCGCGTCCGCCTTGGGACGCAGTACGCGGGCCAGCCGATCGGGGGTCAGCCCGGCGACGAGCCCGTCGTCGAGGACGCCGGCCGCGTGCACCACGGCGGTCAGCGGCTGCTCGGCGGGAAGGTCCGCCAGCAGCGCCGCCAGGGCCTCGCGGTCCGCCACGTCACAGGCCACCACACGCGCCGAGGCGCCCAGTTCGGCCAGCTCCGCGACCAACTCGGCCGCGCCGTCGGCCTGCTGGCCGCGACGGCTGACCAGCTCCAGGTGACGCACGCCGTGCTCCACCACGAGATGCCGCGCCACCAGGCCGCCCAGCGTCCCGGTCGCGCCCGTGATCAGCACCGTGCCGTTTCCGGCGCCGCTCCATGCGGGCGCGTCACCCGTGGTGCCCGCGGTCGCGGGCACGAGCCGCGGCGCGTACGCCGCACCGGCCCGCACGGCGAGCTGGGGTTCGTCCGTGGCGAGCAGGCCCGCCGGCCCGTCGCCCGACAGCTCGGAGCCGTCGGTGTCGAGCAGTACGAACCGTCCGGGGTTCTCCGTCTGCGCCGTACGCAGCAGGCCCCATACGGCGGCCGACGCCTGGTCCGGCGCGGCGCCGTCCGGCGCGGTCAGCACCGCGCCGCGTGTGACCAGCACCAGCCGGGACGCGGCGAGGCGTTCGTCGGCCAGCCATTCCTGGGCGAGCGCGAGGGCGCCGCTGAGCGCGGTGTGCGCGAGGTCGGGCACGGCGACCGGCTCGACGGCGCCCGCCGTACGGGTCCCGGCAGCCGCGGGCCACGGTACGAGCACCGCGTCGGGCACCTCCGCCGCGCCGGAGGCCACCGCCTCGGTGAGCGCGGTGAGGTCCGCGTACGTGACGAGGTCCGCGTCGTCGCGTACACCGCCGAGGCCCAGCTCGGCCAGGGCCGCCAGGTCCTCATCGGTGCCGATCGCCGTCAGGCGCGCGGGAGTCGCGCCCGCCTCCCCGGCCGGGACGGCCGCCCACCGGACCCGGAACAGGGCGTCGGGCCCGCCGGGCGCGGCGGCGATCCGCTCGGGGTCGACGGGGCGGACGACGAGGGAGTCGACGGAGGCGACGAGCCCACCGGCGGCATCCGCCGCCAGCACGGACACCGCGTCCGGGCCGGCCGGGGCCAGCCGCACGCGCAGCGCCGCCGCACCCGCGGCCCGCAGGGTCACGCCACGCCAGGCGAACGGCAACCGCGCCTGGTCGTCCGCGAAGAAGTCACCCGCACGCATGCCGTGCAGCGCCGCGTCCAGGAGCGCCGGGTGCAGCCCGAAGCCCGCCGCCTCGCCCTGCTCGTCCTCCGGCAGGGCCACCTCGGCGAAGATCGCGTCACCGCGCCGCCACGCGGCCCGCAGCCCCTGGAACACCGGTCCGTATCCGTGTCCCGCGGCGGCCAGCGTCTCGTACAGGCCCTCCGTGTCCACCGGGACCGCCCCGGCCGGGGGCCATACGGCCAGTTCCTCGGCTCCCGACGGCTCCGCGCCCGCGGGCTGTGCCGCGCCGTCCGCCAGGATGCCCGTGGCATGGCAGGTCCACGACTCGTGCGGCAGACCGGTCTCCGGACGGGAGTGGAGGGTCAGCGCGCGGCGGCCGGAGTCGTCGGGCGAGGCGACGCTCAACCGCAGCTGTACGCCGCCCTCTTCGGGCAGGACCAGCGGCGCCTGGAGCGTCAACTCCTCCACCGTGTCGCAACCGACCTCGTCACCAGCACGGACGGCCAGCTCCACGAAGGCGGTGCCGGGCAGCAGGACGGTTCCCGCCACCGCGTGATCCGCCAGCCAGGCATGCGTACGCAGCGACAACCGACCGGTGAAGACGACCCCGTCGGAGTCCGGGAGGTCCATCGCGGCGCCCAACAGAGGGTGCGCGGCGGGCAGCAGACCGACCGAGCCCATGTCACCGCCCGCGGTGGGGCTGACGTCGAGCCAGTAGCGGCTGCGCTGGAAGGCGTACGTGGGCAGCTCGACGCGGGACGCGCCGGTTCCGGCGAACGCGCGCGTCCAGTCGACCCGTACGCCGTGCGTCCACGCCTCGGCCACCGAGGTCAGGAAGCGGTCCAGGCCGCCCTCGTCACGGCGGAGCGAGCCGACGGCCACGGTCTGCTCCGCGCCGCGCGCCTCCACCGTGTCCTGCACCGCGGCCACCAGGACCGGATGGGCGGAAACCTCGACGAAGACCGCGCCCTTGGTGGCCACCAGCGCGCTGACGGTCTCTTCGAAGCGGACCGTCTGACGCAGATTGCGGTACCAGTAGCCCGCGTCCAAGCCGGTGGTCTCCAGCGGCTGACCGATCACCGACGAATAGAACGGCACCCGGGCCGCCTGAGGACTGATGTCCGCCAGGACGCGCGCGAGTTCGTCCTCGATCAGCTCCACGTGGGAGGTGTGCGAGGCGTAATCCACCGGGACCTTGCGCGCACGCACGCCCTCGGCCTCGCAGGCGGCGAGGAGTTCGTCCAGGGCGCCGGGCTCACCGGCCACCACGGTGGAGGACGGGCCGTTGACGGCGGCGATCTCCAGACAGCCGACCCACTCCTGAAGCCGGGACTCCACATCCGCCAGCGGCAACGCCACCGACATCATCCCGCCCAGGCCCGCAAGGTCCTTCGCGATGGCCTGCGAGCGCAGGGCGACCACCCGGGCGCCATCGCGCAGCGACAGACCACCCGCGACACACGCGGCAGCGATCTCGCCCTGCGAGTGCCCGACCACGGCCGACGGCTCCACGCCCAGCGAGCGCCACACCTCGGCCAAGGAGACCATCACCGCCCACGAAGCGGGCTGGACCACGTCGACACGTTCCAGGGACGGCGCACCCGGCGTGCCGCGCAGCACGTCGACCAGCGACCAGTCCACGAACTCCGACAGAGCCGCCGCACACTCGCCAAGCCGCTCGGCGAACACCGGGGAGGCATCCAGCAACTCCACACCCATGCCCGCCCACTGCGCACCCTGACCCGGGAACACGAACACCACACGGCCACCTGCGGAGGAGTCGGCCCCCTGCTGCGGGCCGACAACCAGGCCGGGGGCCTCTTCGCCTCGCGCCAGCGCGCCGAGCCCGGACACCAGACCGGTCCGGTCGGCGGCAACCACCACCGCACGGTCCTCGAACTCCGCGCGACCCGCCGCCAACGACCAACCCACATCCACCGGGGAGATCTCGTCATCCGACTCCACGCGGGACAACAGTCGCGCCGCCTGGTCGCGCAGGGCCTCGGCACCACGCCCAGAAAGCAGCCACGGCACCGCCACCGGCTCCACCGGAGCGGCCACCTCCGCAGCCTCGTCCGGCGCCTCCGGCTCCGGCGCCTGCTCCACGATCACATGTGCGTTGGTGCCACTCACACCGAAGGACGAGACACCCGCACGACGCGGACGCCCCTCGGCCTCCGTCCACTCACGCGACTCCGTCAGCAGCTCGACCGAACCGGCCGACCAGTCCACCTTCGACGACGGTTCGTCGACATGCAGGGTCCGGGGCAGCACCCCGTTCCGCATCGCCAGCACCATCTTCATCACGCCGCCCACACCCGCGGCAGCCTGCGTGTGACCGATGTTGGACTTCAGCGAGCCGAGCCACAGCGGGCGGTCCTCCGACCGTTCCCGGCCGTAGGTGGAGAGCAGTGCCTGCGCCTCGATCGGGTCACCCAGCGTCGTACCCGTACCGTGCGCCTCCACCACATCCACGTCAGCGGCGGAAACACCCGCATTCGCCAGCGCCGCGCGGATCACACGCTGCTGCGAGGGGCCGTTGGGCGCGGTCAGACCGTTGCTCGCGCCGTCCTGGTTCACGGCGCTGCCACGTACCACCGCCAGCACCGGGTGACCGTTGCGACGCGCGTCCGACAGCTTCTCCAGGAGCAGCATGCCGACGCCCTCGCCCCAGCCCGTGCCGTCCGCGGCGTCGGAGAACGCCTTGCAACGGCCGTCGGCGGAAAGGCCGCGCATGCGGCTGAACTCCACGAAGACCGACGGCGTGGACAACACGGTGACGCCGCCCGCGAGAGCCAGCGAGCACTCCCCGGAACGCAGGGCCTGGACCGCGAGGTGCAGGGCGACCAGCGACGACGAGCACGCGGTGTCGATGGTGACCGCCGGGCCCTCCAGGCCCAGCGTGTAGGCCACGCGCCCCGACGCGATGCTGGAGGCACTGCCGTTGATCAGGTAGCCCTCGAACTCGTCACGGGTGCCGCCGTAGATCCGCGCCGCTCCGTAGTCGTCGTACATGACTCCGGCGAACACACCGGTACGGCTGCCGCGTACGGTCTCCGGGTCGATCCCGGCACCTTCCAGCGCCTCCCAGCTCGTCTCCAGGAGCAGCCGCTGCTGCGGGTCGATGGTGAGGGCCTCGCGCGGGCTGATGCCGAAGAAGTCGGGGTCGAACTGATCCGCGTCGTGCAGGAAGCCGCCCTCGCGCGTGTAGCTCTTGCCCTTGCGCTCGGGGTCCGGGTCGTAGAGGTCCTCGATCTCCCAACCACGGTTGACGGGAAAGCCGGAGACCGCGTCGCCGCCGGCGGCGACCAGGTCCCACAGCTCGGCGGGGGACGCCACGCCACCGGGGTAACGGCAGCTCATGCCGACGATGGCGATCGGCTCGGAGCTGCTCTCCTCGAGCTGCTGAAGGCGTTCACGGGCCTGGTGCAGATCCCCCGTGACCCGCTTCAGATAGGCGCGAAGCTTTTCCTCGTTCCCCACTGAACTTTCCCTCTCACGATGCGAAGATTTCACGCCTGGCAGCGGGTGGCGGGCCCGTCCGGGTCGTCCTCTGACGTGGCGTCAGAGGCGGCCCGGTGTCCGCTGATGTCAGAACTGCTCGTCGATGAAGCTGAAGAGATCGTCGTCGCTGGCGGATTCGAGCACGTCGGTGACGGAGTTCTGGCCGCCTCCGTCGGCCGCGCCCGTGCCCCCGATCCCGGTCAGCAGTTCCTGAAGCCGTGTCTGGAGACGTCCCCGGAACGGGTCGTCCTCGGTCACACCGGCCAGCAGGGACTCCAGCGCGTCCAGCTCCCGCAGACCCGCCTCGGCCGGCGTGCCGTCCGCCGGCACGAGCTCCGTCAGCAGCTGGTCCGCGAGGGCCCCCGGTGTGGGGTAGTCGAAGATCAAGGTGGCCGGCAGCCGCAGCCCGGTGGCCGCGTTGAGCAGGTTGCGCAGTTCGACGGCGGTCAGGGAGTCGAAGCCCAGGTCCCGGAAGGGGCGCCCGGCCTCGATCCCCGAGGGCGTGGCATGGCCGAGTGCCGTGGCCGCGTGCGTCCGCACCAGATCGAGGAGAGCCTCCTCCCGCTCCTCCGCGCCGAGCGCCGCCAGGCGGCGCCGGAGCGCCTCGGCGCCGCTCTCGGCTTCCTGCGCGCCGCCGCCCGCGGTCGCCACCGCAGGCCTGCGTGCCGCGGTGGCCGGCACCAGCCCCCGGAGCACCGGCGGGATCCCGTCGGTGCCCGCCGCACGGGCGCGCAGAGCGACCATGTCCAGCCGCATCGGCAGCAGCACCGGCTCGGCCACGGCGTCGGCCGCGTCGAAGAGCTCCAGACCGCGCTCGGTCGCCATGGCGGCGATGCCCATCCGGGCCAGGCGCTGTACGGCGCCCTCGCCGAGCCGCTCGGTCATGCCGCTCCGCTCGGCCCACAGGCCCCAGGCGAGCGCCTGTGCCGGAAGGCCCAGCGCACGACGGTGCCGGGCGAGCGCCTCCAGGAAGACGTTGGCCGCCCCGTAGACCCCCTGACCTGCCGTGCCGAGCGTGCCCGCCGCTCCGGAGAAGAGGATGAACGCGGACAGGTCCAACTCCCGCGTCAGTTCGTGGAGATGCAGGGCGGCGTCGACCTTGGGGCTCAGCACCCGTTCGACCTGCTCGGGGCTGATCGTCGTGATGACGCCGTCGTCCAGGACCCCGGCCGCGTGCACGACCGCGGTCAGCGGGCGGTCCGCCGGAATCTCGGCGAGGAGCCCGGCGAGCGCCCGGCGGTCGGAGGTGTCGCAGGCCGCGACGGTCACCTCGGCCCCGAGCCCGACGAGTTCGGCGCGCAGTTCGGCGGCGCCCTCGGCGGCGGGTCCGCGGCGGCTGGTGAGCAGCAGATGCCGCACACCGCGCTCGGCGACCAGGTGCCGGGCGAGCAGGGCGCCGAGCGTGCCGGTGGCGCCGGTGACCAGCACCGTGCCGTCGGGGTCGAAGCCGCGGGCGGGCCCGTCGGGACCGGCCTGGGCGGCTTCGCCTGCCTCGGACACCCTGGCCAGCCGCGGAACCAGCAACTCACCCTCACGTACGGCGAGTTGGGGCTCGCCGGACTCCAGCGCGCGCGGCAGCGCCGTACGAGAGGCTTCATCGTCGTCCAGGTCGACCAGCGTGAAGCGGTCCGGGTGCTCGGCCTGCGCCGACCGGATCAGGCCCCACAGCGGCGCGTTCGCCAGGTCGGGGCGCTCCCCCGGCCGGGCCTCGACCGCGCCCCGGGTGAGCAGGACCAGCCTGGACGCGGCGAACCGGTCGTCGGCCAGCCACCAGCGGACGACGGCGAGCGCGTGCTCGATGGCCGTCCGCACCTCCGCGGCGGACTGCTCCGGCCCCGCCGCCACGGCGTCGGCACCGTGCCCGGAGGTGCAGGCGACGAGCACCGTGTCCGGCACCGGGGTGCCGGTGTCGACGGCCTCGTCGAGCGCGGCCGGTGCGGCATACGTGTCCACGTGGAGGACGGCCGTCGCGCTGTCCGTGCCGGCCGAGGCGTCCGGCAGGACACTCAGCTTGAACTCGTCAGGACCGACCACGGCCCAGCCGCCGGAGGCGGCGAAGGTGCCGTGCGGGGCGGCGGGGAGGCGCGGCTGCTGCCACTCGACGCGGAACAGCGCGTCCCCGCTCCGCGACCCTCGCACCGCCGCACCGAGCGCACCAGGGGCGACCGGGCGCAGGACGAGGGAGTCGATCCCGGCGACCCGCTGGCCCGCGCCGTCCGCGACCACCACGGACACGGCATCGGTGCCCGCGGGGCTCAGCGCCACGCGTACCAGCGACGCGCCCGCCCTCTGGAGGGACACACCGCTCCAGGCGAAGGGCAGCCGGACGATGGTGCGGTCGGGGTAGAAGTCGCCGAGTCGCAGCCCGTGCAGGGCGGCGTCCAGCAGCGCCGGATGCAGGGCGGACCTCGCCGCCTCCGACCACTGGTCCTCGGGCAACGCCGCTTCCACGAACACCTCTTCGCCACGTCGCCAGGCCGCGCGTACGCCCCGGAAGACCGGGCCGTACTCGTAGCCGCTGGCGGCGAAGTCCGCGTAGAGATCGTCGGTCGACACCGGAACCGCACCGGCCGGCGGCCACACCGTGAGATCGGGTGCGTCGCTCCGCGCGGCGTTCCCGTCGGCGAAGGGGGCCAGCACGCCGGTGGCGTGCCGGGTCCACTCCTCCTCGTAGCCGGTGTCATCCGGCCGGGAGTACACGATCAGGGCGCGGCGGCCGGCGTCGTCGGGCGCGGCGACGGTCAACCGCAGCTGTACGCCGCCCTCTTCGGGCAGGATCAGCGGCGCCTGGATCGTCAGCTCCTCCACGGTGTCGCAGCCGACCTCGTCACCGGCGCGGACGGCCAGCTCGACGAAGGCGGTGCCGGGCAGCAGGACGGCGCCCTCGACCGCGTGGTCCGCGAGCCAGGCGTGCGTCCGCAAGGAGAGCCGGCCGCTGATGACGACCTCGCCGGACTCCGGCAGCTCCACGGCCGCGCCGAGCAGCGGATGCTCCATCGACGCCAGTCCGAGCCCGGAAGCCGCGGTCGCGCCGCTCGCACCGGTCGAGGTTTCCAGCCAGAAGCGCTGGCGCTGGAAGGCATACGTCGGCAACTCGACGCGGGCCGCGCCCGTACCGTCGAAGAACGCCGACCAGTCCACACCCGCGCCCTGCACCCAGGCACGCGCCAGACCCGACACGAACGAGGCAGCCTCGGGACGACCGTTGCGCAGCACCGGAACGAACGCCGACTCCGGAGCCGTCTCCGCACCCATCGCACTCAACACGCCATCGGGGCCCAGCTCGACGAACACCGACACACCCTGCCCGGCCAGCGACGCCACACCATCCGCGAATCGCACCGCCTCACGGACATGACGCACCCAGTACTCCGCCGAACCCAACTCCGCAGCCGATGCGACCGCGCCGGTCAGATTCGAGACGACGGGAATCTGCGGAGCGGCGAACGTGAGGGATCCGGCGATGGCCCGGAACTCGTCCAGCATCGGCTCCATGCACGGCGAGTGGAACGCATGCGAAACCACCAACCGCTTCGTCTTCCGGCCCAGCTCGCGCAGCCGCTCCGCCACCGCCAGCGCCGCATTCTCATCACCGGACACCACCACGGACGTCGGCCCGTTCACCGCCGCGATGTCCACCCGGCCCACGAACTCGGCCAACAGCGGACGCACTTCCTCCTCGGAAGCCTGCACCGCCACCATCGCGCCGCCCTCGGGCAGCGCCTGCATCAACCGGCCCCGAGCCGCCACCAGACGAGCCGCGTCCTCCAGCGAGAACACACCCGCCACATGCGCAGCCACGATCTCACCGATCGAATGACCCGCCACGAAGTCCGGACGCACACCGAACGACTCCGCCAGACGGAACAACGCCACCTCGACCGCGAACAACCCGGCCTGCGTGAACACCGTCCGATCCAGCAGACCATCAACGGCACCGTCAGCGCTGTCGCCGAAGACGACCTCCCGCACCGACCGCGACACATGCCCGGCCAGCTCACGGTCCAGCACCCCACACGCCTCATCAAAGGCCCGCGCGAACACCGGATACAAGGCATACAACTCACGCCCCATACCCACCCGCTGACTGCCCTGACCCGAGAACACCACCGCAGTACGACCGGCACCCGAAACGTATCCCGTGGCGAGGTTCACCGCCGACTCCCCGGAGGCCAACCCCCTTATCCCGTCGGTGAGTTCATTGATGCCCTCGCCCACGACCACGGCTCGGTGCTCGAACACCGCCCGCTCGGAGACCAGCGACCACCCCACGTCCACCGGGGAGGAGGCCACGGCGTCGTCCCCGATGTGGGAGAGCAGCCGCTCCGCCTGGCCGCGCAGCGCCTCCGCACCGCGCGCCGAGACCACCCACGGCACCACCGGCATCCGCGTCGGCTCCGCCTGCTCGGCGGGCTTCGGCTCTTCCACGGGCGGTGCCTGCTCCAGGATCAGGTGCGCGTTGGTGCCGCTGACGCCGAACGAGGAGATGCCCGCGCGGCGCGGACGGCCCTCGGTCTCCGGCCAGTCCCGCTGCTCGGTGAGCAGTTCCACCGCACCCGCCGACCAGTCCACCTTCGACGACGGTTCGCCGACGTGCAGGGTCTGGGGCAGCACGCCGTGCCGCATCGACAGGATCATCTTCATCACGCCGGCCGCACCGGCCGCGGCCTGTGTGTGGCCGACGTTGGACTTCAGCGAACCCAGCCACAGCGGACGGTCCTCCGACCGCCCCTGACCGTACGTCGCCAACAGCGCCTCGGCCTCGATCGGGTCGCCAAGGGTCGTACCCGTACCGTGCGCCTCCACCGCGTCCACGTCGGCCGACGTGAGGCGCGCGTTGGCGAGCGCCGCGCTGATGACGCGCTGCTGCGAGAGTCCGTTGGGGGCGGTCAGGCCGTTGCTGGCGCCGTCCTGGTTCACCGCGCTGCCGCGCAGCACCGCCAGCACCGGGTGGCCGTTGCGCCGCGCGTCCGACAGCCGCTCCAGTACCAGCATGCCCGCGCCCTCGGCCCAGGACGTGCCGTCCGCCGCGTCCGAGAACGCCTTCGAGCGGCCGTCCGCCGCCAGCCCGCGCTGGCGGCTGAACTCCAGGAACATGCCGGGGGTCGGCATCACGGTCACGCCACCGGCCAGCGCCAGCGAGCACTCGCCGCCGCGCAGCGCCTGAGCCGCCAGGTGGAGGGCCACCAGCGACGACGAGCACGCGGTGTCCACCGTGATCGCGGGTCCCTGGAGCCCCAAGGTGTAGGAGATGCGCCCGGAGATGACGCTGGACGACTTTCCGGTGAGGAGGTAGCCCTCCACGGCTTCGGGCGCCTCGTGCAGCCGGGCCCCGTAGTCCTGGTACGTCATGCCGGCGAAGACGCCGGTCATGCTGCCTCTGAGCGCGGACGGGTCGAGGCCGGCCCGCTCCAGTGCCTCCCAGCTCGTCTCCAGGAGCAGCCGCTGCTGCGGGTCCATCGCCAGCGCCTCGCGCGGCGATATCCCGAAGAAGTCGGCGTCGAACTCGGCCGCGTCGTGGAGGAAGCCGCCCTCGCGTGCGTAGCTCTTGCCGGGGGTGTCCGGGTCGGCGTCGTACAGGCCCGCCAGGTCCCAGCCGCGGTCGGTGGGGAATCCGCCGACGGCGTCGCGTCCTTCGGTGAGGAGCTGCCACAGCTCCTCGGGGGTGCGGACGCCGCCGGGCAGACGGCATCCCATGGCAACGATGGCGATGGGCTCGTCGTCGCCTGCCACGCCGGTGGTTGCGGCTGTGCTTGCGGACGTCTGGTCGGGGGTTCCCGCGTCGGCGGGCTCGTCCGGTCCCACGAGTGCGGTGCGCAGGTGGCGGGCCATCAGCGTGACCGTGGGATGGTCGAAGACCGCGCCGGTGGCCAGCCGCAGTCCGGTGGCCGCGTTCAGCCGGTTGCGCAGTTCCATGACGCGCATGGAGTCGAAGCCGAGCTCCTTGAACGCGCGGCCGATCGCCACCGCGTCCGTCCCGGTGTGGCCGAGGACCGCGGCCGCATGGGTGCGGACGAGCTCCACGAGCAGGTGCTCCTGCTCGCCGGGCGCGAGGCCGGCGAGCCGCTGTGCCAGGGCGGGGCCGGAGTCGGCCGCGTCGGTCGCGGCGGCACCGGTGGAGGGGGACTCGGGGGCGGCCTCGGGCAGTGTGTCGAAGAGGCGGCTGGCCCGGGTCGCGGCGAACTGGGCGGCGAACCGCGACCAGTCGACGTCGGCGACGGCGAGGAACGGCTCGTCCCTGCCCACCGCCTGGGCGAGTGCCGCGACGGCCGGTCCGGGCTCCATGGCGGTCAGGCCGCGGCGGCGCATCCGCTCGCCGGTCTCCTCGTCCGCCATGCCGCCGCCGCTCCAGGTGCCCCAGGCGAGCGACAGCGCGGGCAGCCCGCGGGCGTACCGGTCGTGGGCGAGCGCGTCGAGGGAGGCGTTGGCGGCCGCGTAGGCGGCCTGGCCTCCGTTGCCCCACACGCCGATGACGGAGGAGAAGAGCACGAAGGCGTCGAGTTCGAGGCCGAGTTCGGCCGTCAGCTCGTCCAGGTGCCGGGCCGCCGTGACCTTGGCGCGCAGCACGTGGGCGAGCCGTTCGGGCTCCAGGGTCTCGATGACGCCGTCGGCGAGCACGCCCGCGGTGTGGACGACCGCGGTCAGCGGCGGCTTCCCGTCCGTCTCCGTCAACGACCCGATCAGACGCGCCAGTTCGCCGCGGTCGGCCACGTCACAGGACGCCACCATCACTTCGGCACCCAGCTCGCGCAACTCCGCGGCCAGCTCGACCGCACCCGGAGCCTCCAGGCCACGACGGCTCGTCAGCACCAGACGCTCGGCACCCGACCCCGCCAGCCAACGCGCCACATGACCACCCAACGCCCCCGTACCACCGGTGACCAGCACCGTGCCACGCGGCACCCAACCACCACCGGCGGTCGTGGCGGGCCGCGAGGCGCGGACGAGGCGCCGTGCGAAGACGCCGGTCGGCCGTACGGCCAGCTGGTCCTCGGCGCCGACGCCGGCCAGCACGGCGGCCAGCCGCTCGCGCTCGCGGCGGTCGAGCGCCTCGGGCAGGTCGATCAGGCCGCCCCAGCGGTCGGGGTGTTCCAGCGCGGCGACCCGCCCGAGGCCCCAGATCTGGGACTGCCGGGTCCCGGCCGGGCGCTCGCCGCGGCCGACCGCCACCGCTCCGCGGGTGGCGCACCACAGCGGTGCCTCGACGCCGGCGGCGCCCAGGGCCTGGACCAGCGCCAGCGTGCCGGCGAGGCCGGCGGTCACACCGTCGTACGCGGCGTGCTCCGCCTCGTCCACGGCCAGCAGGGACAGCACGCCGGTGAGCGTGGTGCCCGCGGCGACGGACTCGGTGATCAGGCCGGTCAGCGTCTGCCGGCCGGCGTCCTGCTCGACGGGAAGACGGATGACGTCGGCGCCATGGGCGGCGGGCGTCCCGGCGGCGGCCTCGACCCACGGGTCGTCGGCCCCGCGGGCGGGCACGACGACCAGCCAGGTGCCGGACAGCACCGGGTTGGGGACGCGGTCCAAGGGCTTCCAGGCGACGTCGTAGCGCCAGCCGTCCACCGTGCTGCGCTGCTGGCCGTCCCGCCGCCACGCCGACAGCGCGGGGAGTACGGCACCGAGAGGCTGGTCCTCCGGAAGGGCGGGCAGGCCGAGCGCGCCGGCGAGCGAGTCGAGGTCCTCGGCCTCGACGGCGGCCCAGAAGCGCGCCTCCAGCTCGTCGGTGCCGCTCCCGGCGGCCGCCTTCGAGGCGTCGGCCGGCCGGGCGCCCGGGGCCGTCTCCAGCCAGTAGCGCTGCCGCTGGAAGGCGTACGTCGGCAGTTCGACGCGCGAGGCGCCGGTGCCGTCGAAGGCGCGCGCCCAGTCGACCCGGGCGCCGTGGGTCCATGCCTCGGCGAGCGAGGTGAGGAAGCGGTCGAGGCCGCCTTCGTCGCGCCGCAGCGAACCGACGACCGCGGACTGCTGTGCGCCGCGGGCCTCCATCGTCTCCTGAACGCCGACCGCCAGCACCGGGTGCGCCGAGACCTCGACCAGGACGGCGTCGCCGTCCTCCAGGAGCGCGCCGACGGTCTCCTCGAACCGTACGGTCTGCCGCAGGTTGCGGTACCAGTAACCGGCGTCCAGCTCCGCGGTGTCCAGCAGCCCCGCGGTGACCGTGGAGTGGAACGGCACCGACGAGGAGCGGGGAGCGATGTCCGCGAGGACCTCCGCCAGCCGGTCCTCGATGCGCTCGACGTCGGCGGAGTGCGAGGCGTAGTCCACGGCGATCCGGCGGGCGCGAACGCCCTCGGCCGCGCAGCGGGCCAGGAGTTCGTCCAGGGCCCCGGTCTCGCCCGCCACCACGACGGAGGAGGGGCCGTTGACCGTGGCGAGGGACAGTCGCCCGTCCCAGGCCGCGATCCGCTCGGCGGCCTCTTCGGCGGTCAGGGACAGCGAGACCATGCCGCCGAGTCCCGCCAGCTCCGCGGCGATGGCCTGGCTGCGCAGGGCCACGACACGGGCGGCGTCGCGCAGGGACAGCGCCCCCACGACGCAGGCTGCCGCGATCTCGCCTTGCGAGTGGCCCACCACTCCGGCGGGTTCCACTCCGTACGAGCGCCACAGCTCGGCCAGCGACACCATCACGGCGAACAGCGCGGGCTGGACGACGTCGACGCGCTCCAGCGAAGGAGCGTCGGGGGCCTGCCGCAGCACGGCCTCCACGTCCCAGTCGACGAACTCGGCGAGCGCCGTGCCGCAGGCGCGCAGCCGCTCGGCGAACACCGGCGAGGAGTCCAGGAGTTCCACGGCCATGCCGGCCCACTGCGAGCCCTGGCCCGGGAAGACGAAGATGACGCGGTCGGTGTCGGCCGTGCCGTCGGCGGGGCCGGCGACCAGACCGGGCGCCTCGTGACCGCGGGCGAGCGCGGCGAGCCCGGCCCTGAGCCGCTCCCGGTCCGCGCCGACGACCACGGCGCGGTCGGCGAACCGCGCACGCCCGGACGCCAGGGACCAGCCCACGTCCAGTGAGGAGGCTTCCGCGTTCGGGGCCGCCGGGTCCGCGTCCGCAGCCGAGGGGTCCTCATCGCCTTCGAGGTGGGCCAGCAGGCGCGCGGCCTGGCCGCGCAGCGCTTCCTGGCCGCGTCCCGACAGCACCCACGGCACGGCGGACGGCTCGGGCGAGGTCGCGGACGGCCGGGGAGAGGCCGCGGAGGCGAGGGACTCCGGTGCGAGGGACTCGGGTGCGCCTTCGAGGATGAGGTGCGCGTTGGTGCCGCTGATCCCGAAGGAGGAGACGCCCGCGCGGCGCGGACGGCCCTCGGCCTGCGGCCAGTCCCGCTGCTCGGTCAGCAGCTCCACCGCACCGGCGGACCAGTCCACATGGTGCGTCGGCTCGTCGACGTGCAGCGTGCGCGGAAGTACGCCGTGGCGCAGCGCCTGCACCATCTTGATCACACCGGCCACACCGGCGGCGGCCTGGGCGTGCCCGATGTTGGACTTCAGCGAACCGAGCAGCAGCGGACGGTCATCCGGCCGCCCCTGACCGTACGTCGCCAGCAGCGCCTGCGCCTCGATCGGGTCGCCAAGGGTCGTACCCGTGCCGTGCGCCTCCACCGCGTCCACGTCCGCGGACGTGAGACGCGCGTTGGCGAGCGCCTGGCGGATGACACGCTGCTGAGAAGGCCCGTTGGGGGCGGTCAGACCGTTGCTGGCTCCGTCCTGGTTGACGGCGGACCCCTGGATCACGGCCAGTACCGGGTGCCCGTTGCGGCGCGCGTCCGACAGCCGCTCCAGCACCAGCATGCCCGCGCCCTCGGCCCACGACGTGCCGTCCGCCGCGTCCGAGAACGCCTTCGAGCGGCCGTCCGCCGCCAGCCCGCGCTGCCTGCTGAACTCCACGAACATGCCGGGAGTCGGCATCACGGTCACACCACCGGCCAGCGCCAGCGAGCACTCACCGCCGCGCAGCGCCTGAGCCGCCTGGTGCAGGGCCACCAGCGACGACGAGCACGCGGTGTCCACCGTGACGGCCGGTCCCTCCAGACCGAGGAAGTAGGACAGCCGTCCCGAGATCACACTGGTGGACTTGCCGGTGAGCAGGTAGCCGTCCAGCCCGTCCGTGACCTCGTGCAGCAGCGCGCCGTAGTCCTGGGCCATGGCCCCCGCGAAGACACCCGTCCGGCTGCCCCGCACCGTGGCCGGGTCGACACCGGCCCGCTCCAGCGCCTCCCAGGAGACCTCCAGGAGAAGCCGCTGCTGGGGATCCATCGCCAGCGCCTCGCGCGGCGATATCCCGAAGAACGCCGGGTCGAACTCCGCCGCCTCGTACAGGAACCCGCCGTCGCGCACGTACGAGGTGCCCGAGCGCTGCGGGTCCTCGTCGTACAGCGCGTCCAGGTCCCATCCGCGGTCCACGGGGAAGGCGGAGATCGCGTCACCACCGGAGGCGACGAGGTCCCACAGCTGTTCGGGCGTGGTCACTCCGCCGGGCAGCCGGCACCCCATCCCGACGATCGCGATCGGCTCTCCGTCGGCGGCGGGCAGCACGGCCGCTTCGATGTCCTCCTGCGGGCCGCCACCCGTCAACTCGGCCTCGATGTGGGCGACCAGAGCGGTGGGCGTCGGATAGTCGAACAGCAGCGAGGACGGCAGGCGCAGCCCGGTGGTGCTGTTGAGCCGGTTCCGCAGCTCCACGGCGGTCAGCGAGCCGAAGCCCAGGTCCTTGAACGTACGCGCCACGTCCACGTCGTCGACCGACCCGTACTCCAGGACGATCGCCACCTGTGCGCGCACCAGGTCGAGCAGCTCCCGGCGCCGTTCGCCGTCGGCCGCGTCGGTGAGTCGCCTGCCGAGCGGCGAGGCGGCGAGGGCCGCCGTGTCCTCCGTCGCCTGGGGCACCTCACCCAGCCAGTAGCGCTGGCGCTGGAAGGCATACGTGGGCAACTCGACGCGGGCCGCGCCCGTACCGTCGAACATCGTCGACCAGTCCACAGCCGCGCCGTGCACCCAGGCACGCGCCAGACCCGACACGAACGTCTCCGCCTCGGGGCGGCCGTTGCGCAGCACCGGAACGAACGCCGACTCCGGAGCCGTCTCCGCACCCATCGCACTCAACACACCATCGGGGCCCAGCTCGACGAACACCGACACACCCTGCCCGGTCAGCGACGCCACGCCGTCCGCGAAGCGCACCGCCTCGCGGACGTGCCGGACCCAGTACTCCGCCGAACCCAACTCCGCAGCCGAGGCGACCGCGCCGGTCAGGTTCGAGACGACGGGAATCTGCGGCGCGGCGAACGTGAGGGATCCGGTGATGGCCCGGAACTCGTCCAGCATCGGCTCCATGCACGGCGAATGGAACGCATGCGAAACCACCAACCGCTTCGTCTTCCGGCCCAGCTCGCGCAGCCGGTCCGCCACCGCCAGCGCCGCATCCTCCTCGCCCGAGACCACCACGGACGTCGGCCCGTTCACCGCCGCGATGTCCACCCGGCCCACGAACTCGGCCAACAGCGGACGCACTTCCTCCTCGGAGGCCTGCACCGCCACCATCGCGCCGCCCTCGGGCAGCGCCTGCATCAACCGGCCCCGAGCCGCCACCAGACGAGCCGCGTCCTCCAGCGAGAACACGCCCGCCACATGCGCGGCCACGATCTCACCGATCGAATGACCCGCCACGAAGTCGGGGCGCACACCGAACGACTCCGCCAGACGGAACAGCGCCACCTCGACCGCGAACAGGCCCGCCTGCGTGAACACCGTCCGATCCAGCAGACCATCAACGGCACCGTCAGCGCTGTCGTCGAAGACCACCTCACGGACCGACCGCGACACATGCCCGGCCAGCTCACGGTCCAGCACCCCACACGCCTCATCGAAGGCCTGCGCGAACACGGGATACGCGGCATACAACTCACGCCCCATACCCACCCGCTGACTTCCCTGACCCGAGAACACAACCGCCAGCGAACCAGGAACCACACCACCCACAGGCCCCGTCACCACACCAGCAGCAAGCCCACCACCCGCCAACGCCCGAGCACCCGCGACCAACCCCTCAACACCCTCACCAACCACCACAGCACGGTGCTCGAACACCGCCCGCCCCGAAGCCAACGACCAACCCACATCCACCGGCGACAACCCCGCAACACCCTCAACACGCGAGAGCAACCGCCCGGCCTGAGCCCCCAAAGCCTCCACACCACGACCCGACAACACCCACGGGACCACGGGCATCCGCACCGGATCGGCCTGCTCGGCGGGGTTCCGCCGTTCCGTGGACGGCGCCTGCTCCAGGACCACATGGCAGTTGGTGCCGCCCATGCCGAACGAGGAGACACCCGCCACCATCGGTTCGTCCGCGCGCGTCGGCCACTGCTCAAGGTCCGTCTGAACCCGCAGATTCAATTCATCCAGTGGAATCGCAGGGTTTACCGAGCGGAAATGAAGACTCGGCGGAATCTCGCGGAAACGCATTGCCAGGACGGCCTTCAAAAGCCCGGCGATTCCAGCGGCGGCCTCCAGATGCCCCACATTTGTCTTCACCGAACCGACCCGTAGCGCGGAACCGCTACGGTCCTGGCCGGCGGTGCCCAGGACCGCTCCCAGGGCGGCTGCCTCAATGGGGTCACCGACGCGAGTTCCGGTTCCGTGGAGCTCGACGTACTGCACGCTTTCGGGAGCGATCCCCGCTTGTTCGTACGCCGCCCGCAGGACGTCTTCCTGGGCCTCTCCGCGAGGCGCGGTAAGGCCGTCACCACCGCCATCGTTATTGATCGCGCTGCCCTGGATGACGCACAGAATGTCGTCGTTGTCGGCCAGCGCGTCGGGGAGCCTCTTCAAGGCGACGAGGCCACCGCCTTCACCGCGCACGAACCCATTCGCATCGGCGTCGAACGTCCGGCATCGCCCGTCGGGCGACAGTCCGCCGAACTTAGACGTTTCGACCGTGGTCGCTCCGGAGAGCATGAGATTGACGCCACCCGCCAGGGCGAGGGAGCACTCCCCGGAGCGCAGGGCCTGCACCGCCTGGTGGACCGCCACGAGCGACGAGGACTGTCCCGTGTCCACCACGAGGCTGGGTCCGCGCAGGCCAAGGGCGTACGAGACGCGGTTCGCGATGAGGCTGCGGGCCTGGCCGGTCAGCGAATGCGGACCGACGCCGTCCAGTCCGCGCCCCCTGGCCAGTGCCGCGTAGTCGTCCCAGATGGCGCCGACGAAGACGCCGGTGCGGCTTTCCCGAAGTGCCGATGGTGCGATGCCGCTGTTTTCCAGCGCTTCCCAGCTGAGTTCCAGCATGAGGCGCTGCTGAGGGTCCATCGCCGCGGCTTCACGCGGGGAAATACCGAAGAAGCGCGGGTCGAATGTGTCGACACGGTCGAGGAAACCGCCCCAGCGGGAGACGGATTTACCGGGGGCGGACGGATCTGCGTCGAAGAGCTCGGCACTTCCCCAGCGCTCCGGCGGCGCCTCCGAAATCACGTCGACGCCGTCCCTCAGAAGCTGCCAGAACTCCGTTGGACCGGAAGCCTGAGGAAAACGACACGAGAGCCCGATCACGGCAATGCCACTGCTCTGCAAAAAGGCAGAACCCGACGCACCCATCTACGGCCCCCGTTCGCCGTTGAAGACTGAATTATCGCTACATGCGCCACCATCGAACGCGCTGCGATCTTCCCCGTTTGCCAGCCACTAGATCATCTTGGCCATCGGCAGCCTAAGCCGGACCCCGGACTGACTGTCAACATTTTTGAGTTGGCAGGAATCGGGGTACCCGCTCCATCACTTGGACCTCCTCGGCGGGCGCGCCACGGAGAGTAACCGCACGGGCGAAGTCGAAACGGCGCCCACCGGTTTTCCACCCCCGGCAACCATCACGCTGGGTTGCGTCCCTGACGCATTCCGACTCTGCGGACCCGGCTCGGTGAGGTATGTCACACACGTGCAAGCGGGCCCGTCTCACCGACTGGCGGACGACCACCCCGCCATCACACCCCCGCCACCTCGCCGCGCCTGTCACGTTTCTGACGCCACAACAGGACATTTGGAACGCCGAGTTTCGGCCAACGGGCTGATCAGTCACTGTCGTTCCGATGCCGAGAGGGGTGGGTCGAGCGGAGTCCCGATCGGCTGATCGCGGTCGGCCGAGAGCGGAGGGCAGGGCCCCTCGGGGGCTCGGGACCGCGCAGCACTACCGGCCCCCGGGACGCGTACCGCACCAAGTGGCGTTCAGCACCAGGTGATTTCCCGCCAGTCGGCCTGGTATATGCGCTGTTCCGCCGTCGGCGTGCCCGCGCGGCCGGTCGAGGCGTTCCCCGACCGGCCGCGCGGACGCGTCCGCGAGACGCGGCATCGACGGCGGCAAGCCGAGCAACGGACGCGGGGGTGGCATCTCCTGGCAGGTCAGGGGCCTTGACCCAGCGGGGCCGAGCCGCGATCCTTCGCCCGGCGGGGTGATCCACGGCCGCCGACGGCGCACATCGATCCCGACATAGGCCTCCATGGCGGGCCTCCCGCCGACCAGGCCGCCCACCTCATCTCCCGGCGGACGCACACAGTGAGTGACGCCAATACCCACCTGCGGAGCGGCCGTTGCACCCCTGACGAAATCCGCGATTCAGCCAAGTCGGGCACCCGGACTGAGAGATTCCGCCGTCGCGACGTCACGTCCGATGGCTGAATCCGAAGCTACGGACGACGTACGTCATGTGCTGAACCGTGCCGCCCCACAACCACGTACCGAAGTTCCCGCTCCCGCCGGCCCCGCCCGCGCAGTCACGTATCCACGCCTCACCCGCGCGGGCCAGATCGCCGGTGGGCTGAATGCCATAGTCGCCGCGTCCCCAGCCGACCGGATTCGCTCGCGCGAAGAGTCCTGGGGAATCCGTCGAGCCTGTTGTCCTGTTTGAGGGCTTGCGGCCGGGCGGCCCTGCTGTTGGTGTAGGCGTGGCTGAGCGGCGGCCCCGGCGCGAGTGATCCTCGGGCGGAGCGGGGTGCCGCCGCCCCTTCTCTCGCGGCCGTCACGAGCGGCCGGCGGTCTCACGACGTGCGCTCACGCAGCACGGCCAAGGTGCCTGGCCCTCGCACCGGAAACGAACCCGAAGCTCGAATCCTTGCAGGCCAGCGGCAGCCCTTCGCCTATCGGGGCGTCAGATCGCCGCATCCGGCGCAATCCCGAAGCTGAAGTCGAAGAGGACTGGCAATGGCTCTTTCCAGAGCGGCAGGGCCGAAGAACGGCACCCGGCGTCCGGCGCGCGAGGCCGCGGTGGCCGCGCAGTACCTGACCCCCGACGACGCGGACCGCTATGCCGCCTCGTACGAGGGCTGGCGGCCGGCGGCGCGGTACTACCGTTCCCGGCTGCACGTGATCGACGAGGCGCTGCGCGCGGGCCCGCGCGGACGTCTGCTGGACGTGGGATGCGGGCCCGGCATGCTGGTGCGGCATCTTCTCGACACCCGCCCCGGGGACTTCCAGATCACCGGATGCGACCTGTCCCCGGCCATGGTCGACGCGGCCGCCGTTCGGGCGAAGGAATCCGGCGACGCCGAACTGACCGTGGCGCGGGTCGAGGACATGCCCTTTCCCGACGGACACTTCGACGTCGTCGTCGCGATGGGCGTCCTGGAGTACTCCGACGCGGACGCCGGACTGCGCGAGATCGCCCGCGTGGTGCGGCCGGGCGGGCTCGTCGTGGTGACGATGCTCAACCCGCTCAGCCCGTACCGCCTGGTCGAATGGTTCGTCTACTGGCCGCTCCTGCGTGCACTGGGCCGCGTGGAGCGACTGTTCGGCGCACCGCGGCACGCCGCGGACGTGTCCGGCATCCGGGCGATCCGGCCGGCCCGGCTCCGCCGGATGATGCGCAGGACCGGACTGACACCGGAGGATGCGGTCCACTACGACGTGACGCCCCTGGTCCCGCCGCTGGACCGGCTGGTCCGCCGGTGGAGCCGGACGTGGCGCGACCACCCCGAGAAGACGGTGAGCCGAGGCGTCCGCCGCCGGCTGGGCACCGCCTACCTGCTGAAGGCGCGGCGCGACTAGTACGAGACCGTAGGGGCGGGCACAGGGTGCGGACACCGTGACGGCCGGGGCGCGGGCGGTGTCCGCGCCCCGGCCGTCACGCGGGCTACGCCCGGCGCTTGAGCAGGAAGGCGAAGTCGCTGGAGACCCTGCCGCCCAGCCGGACCGCCGAGATGAGGTGCTCCCGCGCGATCAGTCGCTCGACCTCGGCCCTGGGCAGACCGCAGCCGTCCGCGATGAGGCGCACCGGCCGGACCGGTATCCGCGCCGCGAAGGTGACGGACACGTCGATCACCTCGCGGTCCAGATGGCCCGAACCGCCCGTGTCCAGACTCCAGGCGCCCGTCCAGTCGAGGGCGATGCGATTACGGCGCTGCACGACCGGGTCCTGGAGCAACTCGGCTGCCAGAGCGAGGTCGTTGTCGTGCATCCGCTCCAGCAGCTCGGGCAGTACGGAGCGGACGTTCGTCCGCTCGAAGACCGTGAGCTTCGCCGTGTCCCCGCACGAGACGCAGAGCACGAGGAGCCAGGCGTCGAGCAGTTTGTGGTGCGCGTTGACGCGGAATTTGCCGTTGGCCCGGAAGCGTCCGGACGCGCACGCGTGGCAGCGTCGGAGCACGGCGGGCAGGCGGGTGGGCATGACCACCCAGATGTCGAGCACAGAAGTACACCGGTTTCCCGTGAGAAGTCCGCAGCAAGAAGCAGCGCGGCGCGCAGGGCGCGACGCGCGACGAATCAGCGCTTGGGGGGTCTCACACGGTGTACAACGGCACGTCCTTGCCTGGGCGACTCGATCGGCAGCACGGTAATGGCGGACTGCTGCGACGCTCCACTGCTTTTCGGGCGCGCGCGGCGCCTCAGCACGCCGGGCCCGACCAGTCGGCTGAACCGCTGGTCGGGCCCGGTGGCACGACGGCCGGGCGGCTACGGCCCGGTGGCGTACGACGGGTCAGCTCGCTCCGCCCTGGCCCGCGCTGCCCATCGGGCCGACCTTGACCGGGGAGCCGCCGTCCTCGGTGACGGGCAGGGTGGAGGCGCCCGGCCACTCCAGGGAGAACGACTTGGTCTCGCCGGGCGGGGTCACGACCAGGCCGGTGACGCTGACGCCGGAGCCGCCCGAGTCGTTCTTCGGGTAGGTCACGCCGAAGGACACCGACTCGCCGTCCTTGAGGACCATCGGGCTGGACTGGCCCGTGCGCGTGGCGGACAGGTCGCCCTCGCTCGTCTTCAGGTCGATGCCCGCGTACCCGCTCAGGGCGCAGTCCTTGCCGCCGCCGTTCTTGAACGTGACCGCGACCGTGCCCTCGTCGTCACCGTCGATGGTCGCGTCCTGCGCCGTGATGTCCAGGGCGTCGGTCCGGCACTTGTCCGCCTTGGCGTTCGTACCGGCCCCGGAGCCGGCGGAGTCCTTGCCCGCGGGTGCGGGCTCCTGCCCGGCCGAGTCCTTGCCGCCACCCTGCTCCGAACCGCCCGAGGACGAGGAGGAGGACGAGGAGGACGAGCCGTCGCTCTGCGCCGAACCGTCATCGCCGTTGCAGGCCGTCAGCGAGAGACCCGCGGCAACGACAAGGGCGGCGAAGGTGAGCTTGCGAACGCGCATCGTTTTCTTCCTCAAGATCGGTGGGAGGGGTCGGCCACTCGCCCCGGGCCGGTGTTCGGCGCCGGTACGAGCGAGCGATTCTGCACACCAGGACCCGCCCGGTCCCGCCGGCCGTTCCGCCCCACCACCCGCTAATACATTCCCGTTACACACGTGGCCGTGCGCGACGGGCACCACGACACTCCCCCGACCAGTCGTGACGGCGGTTCCCACCGCCTCCGGGCACTTGTTCGAGGTCGCCGTCCGTTGCAACAGACCCGTGACTCGGGGGAACTTGACCACGAAGGGCGGGGTGCTCTCGGGGGCGGGGCGCCTAGCGCTCCCCGTCCGCCTCCTCGCCCGCGATGTACGCGGTCGTGAAAGTCCCGTCACTCGTACGGAGCCTGGGCTGCAGGGTCAGGGTGATCCGCTGGGTCCGCGAGGACGAGCGTGCGGTGTCCGCCCCGCCTTCCAGTACCCAGAACCGGATCTTTCCCTGCCCGCCCGCCGTACGCTCCGCCGCCACGGTCGCCTCGATCTCGACCGGGCCGAGTTCGAACCGGACCGGGTGATCCGCGCCGTCGGCCAAGGCTTCGTTGAGTTCCGCGCGCAGGGCGCGAATCATTTCGGCGAGTTCCACCGTGTGTCTCCTTGGCGCGCGGGGTCCGCCGTACTCTCTACCAAGTGGCTTGCGCAGCACGGCAGTTGATCGGGTAAAGCCTAGCTATACGGCGGCTCGGGTGGAACAAGCGAAGGACGCGTCGGGCCTGCGGGTCGGCCGGGTGGCCGAGATCCTCGTGACGCACGACGCCGGTCGACGCCACGGGTCGGGCTACCTGGTCGGACCCGGCACCGTCCTGACCGCCGCGCACGTCGTCGCGGGCGCCCTCCGCGCACGCGTGCGGTTCGAGGCCGACCGGCCCGGCGAATACAGCGTCGAGGCTCAAGTGCGGTGGTTGCACGCGGGCGTTGACGTCGCCGTGCTCGGCGTACCGGCGCAAGAGGCGTCGCACATCGGCACGGCGCGCTTCGCCCGGGTCCCCGAGGAAGACGTACTGCTGCGGTGCAGTGCCGCGGGCTTCCCCCGCTTCAAGTCGCGCGTGAGGAGCGACGGTTCGCGCTTCCGGGACTGCGAGCACGTCCACGCCACGTGCTCGGTGCTGGCCAACCGCCGCGAGGGGACGCTGGACCTGCGCGTCCCCCGCCCCTCCCCCGCGGAGGCCGGCACACGCTCCGGCTCGCCCTGGGAAGGCATGTCCGGCGCCGCGGTGTTCAGCGACGGCCGGATCGTCGGCGTCGTCTCCCGCCATCACCTCGGCGACGGGTCCGGCCGCCTCGGCGCCTGTCGGGTGGACCGCTGGGCCGAGAGGCTGTCGGCGGACGAACTCGGGCGGCTGGAGGACCTCCTGGGCTGTCGGCTGGCGCCCGACGCCCTGGCGAGCGTCGGTGAACAGGAGCGGCGTGCCACGTCGTACGCGGCCGAAGGCCGGCTGGACCGCTATCTGGCCGCGGCCGAGCGCTACGCCGGCACGCACCCCTACGACGACGTGTCGTTCGGCCGCACCCCGCCGCTCGCGGACGTCTATCTCCGCCGGTGTGTCAGGAAGCGTCTGATCGAGCACCCGGAGGACGGCGGGGAAGCGGGGAGCAAGGGAACCCGGGAGCGGCTCCCCGAGCGGCTCCTCGAAGAGGTCTCCGCCGACGAGGTGTTCACCGGCGCGGAGCCGTGCGTCGTGGTGGCCGGGGCCGGCGGCGGCAAGTCCAGCCTGCTGCGCCGCTGCCTGGCCCTGGGCATCGAGGCCCGGCGGCATGGTGGGACAGGGGGGACAGAAGCGACAGGAGGGACAGGGGCGGCAGGGAGGCCGCCGGAGGCTGCAGAGACCGGGGCGAGCAGTGCAGGCAGTGCGGGCAGTGCGGGCAGTGAGAGCAGTAAGACGGGCGCGGGCAGTGAGACCGTTGCGGCGGGTGAGGCCAGTGCCCCCACTCGACTCACCCCCCTCAACGTCCCCGTACTCGTCCCCGCCGCAGCACTCGCCGGCCTGCCGTTCGCGGAGGCCCTCGCCGCCGCCGCGACCGCGGAGCTGGCGCCCTTCGGGCTCCTGGAGACGCTCTCCCCGGAGTTGTTCAGCAGCGGCCCCGCACCCGGCGCCCGCTGGATGGTGCTGGTCGACGGCCTCGACGAGATCGCCGACGTCCGGCTCCGGCGGAGCCTTCTCGGGAATCTCGCGGCGCTCGGTGAACGCGGAGACGCGGTCCCGTACCGGTTCGTCGTCGCCACGCGCCCGCTGCCCGACCAGGAACTGGAGAGCTTCCGGCTGCACTACGTCCTGAAGCCGTTCGAGGAGCACGACGTGCGCCGGCTCGCCCAGGCGTGGTTCCGCTACCTGGGCGTACCGGATCCTCCGGGAGCCGCCGAGCGCTTCCGGGCCGCCCTGGAAGAGGCGAACCTGGCGGAGCTGGCGGGCAGTCCGCTCATGGCCACCATGCTGTGCCGCCTCTACGCGGCCGGGCCGGACGGGACGCTGCCGGGCAGCCGGGGCGGGGTCTACCGCAGCTACATCGAGCTCCTCGACAGCGGTCGCGACCCGGCCGGTCTCGTGCGGGTCCGGGCCCAGAGCCGCGCCGCCCTCCAGGGGCGCGGCACCGGCGCCCTGGCAGCCGTCGAACGCACCCTGGACCATCTGCCCGCCCTGATCGCCCACGTCGCCGACGTCCTGCACGGCGACAACCGGCTGTCCGCGATCGAGGTCCTGGAGGCGCTGCCCGCGGCGGCGCGTCCGCGTGCGGTCCCCCCGCGGGAGTGGCGTACGTTCCTGGAGGCCGCGCTGCGCGGCAGCGGCCTGCTGACGGCCGGTGCCGGGCGGCTGGAATTCTGGCACCAGACGCTGCTGGAGTTCCTGGCCTCGCAGCACGCCATGACCGACGCCCGTTCGCTGGAGGCCGCGCTCGATCGCGTCTTCGCCGCCGCGACCTACGGGCACGGGCCGTCATACCTGGACATCGCGAGCCTCCGTATGCGGCGCGACTTCACGGTCATCCGTATTCCGTGGCAGTACCTCTCCTACATCGCCTTTCTCCTGGATGCCGCCTCGGAAGCCGGCGACCACGAGGCGACGCAGCGGATCGGCGGGCGGCTGTGCCGTCTGCTCGACGCCGACAAAGGTCCGCTGCCCGCCTGCCAGTTCATCGTCCAGCTCGTACGGTTCGGTGCCGTGGTGCCCGAGGAGGTCGTGAACGCGGTCGTGAGCACCGCGTACGAACTGCTGGGGGTCGGTCCCTCCCCCCCGCTTCGAGGAGGCCGACCCCTTCGACCGCTTCGAGAAGGGCAACGAGATCGTCGACGTCGTGCTCGGCGTGGGGCACTTCGACGCCATCGGGATCTGCGCGGACCTCGTCACGCGCCCCCGGCTCGACGACCGGGACGCGATGTGGGCGGCCCGTGCCCTGCCGCGGGAGGGCGGCGCGCGGGGCATCGAGCTGTGCGTGCGCCTCGCGTCGGACACCTCCCTCGCCGGAGCCGTGCGCGTCAGACCGGCGCGTGCGCTGATCGGGTGGGATCCGCGCGGCGCGGATCTGTGCGCCGGCCTGGGGCAGGACGCCGCAGTGGACGACGCCGCCCGGGTGACGGCGCTCCGGGCCCTGGCGCGGCTGGGCGATCCGCGCGCCGCCGACCTGTGCGCGGACCTCTGCGCGAAGCCCACGCTCGGCGCCACGCACCGCACCTGGATGGCCATCCTGCTGGTCTCCCTCGGGGATCCGCGCGGAGCCGACCAGTACGCCCTGCTCGCCGGGGACACCCGGCTCGGCCTCGCGCGGCGTCGACGGCTCATCGGGACGCTGGGGCGGCTCCCGTTCGCCCGCGCGGGCGACCTGTGCGCCGAACTGGCCGAGGACCGCGGACAGTTGAGGCGGATCCGGGTCGCCGCCGCCGAGGCCTTGCTGTCGCGCTGCCCCGACGCACGCGCCCTCGCCCTGGTCAGGGCGCTGTCCGCCGAGACCGCCGCTCGTGGTGCGGGAACTCGGTAGGCTGGAGGTTCCGTGTCTAGCGCATTCGGGACAGGGGTGGGGCCATGGCCCAGTCTTGGTCGGTGTCCGGCGTCGAGGTGTCCGTCAGTTCACGGCCCGAGCGGACGATCGTCCACGTGGCGGGAAAGCTGCACCACAGCGCCGTCGTGGCGCTGCGCAGACAGCTTTCCCCCCTGTCGGACCACGGCTACTGCCTGGTGCTCGACTTCAGCCGCGTCTCGTTCCTCGGGTTCGCCGGGGTGGAGCTGGTCGAGGCGATGGCGGAGCAAGTGCGCTCCGCGGGCGGGGAGATGGAGGTGTGGGGAGCCAGCGATCCCAGGCTGCGGGCGCTTCATCTGCGGGGCGGCCTGCGGGCCCTGCGCCTCAAGGACGGCGACGGCACGCCGTCCGCTGCCGCCGCCCAGGGGCGCAATGAGAGGGTGCTGCGCGAGGCGCTGGCCACGGCACTGCGGGCGACCGGGGCCCCGATGGGCAACGCCCAGATCCTCGACACCGCGTCGACAGGCCTGCACATCGCGGTGCAACGCGGCTTCCGTCAGCCGTTCTTGTCCTTCTTCCGCCATGTGGAGGTCGGCGGCGGGAACGGCGGGGAGGCCACCGGGAGCGGCCGGGAGGCCATCGGTCACGGGAGCAGCTGCGGCCTGGCGGCGCAGCGGCAGTCCCCCATCTTCGTCGAGGACGTCCGTGCGTCACCCCTGTTCGTGGGGACGACGGCGCTGGACGTCCTCCAGGACGCGGGCGTCCGCGCCGTCGCGTCGCTGCCCGTCGTCAACGCCGCGCAGGAGCTGACGGGCATGATCTCCACGCACCACGCCCGGCCCATGGCGTGGACGCCCGAGGTCCGGGAAGAGCTGCGGCACGTGGCCCGGGCCGCCGGTCAGCTGGCGCAGTAGGCGTACGTATCCGCATGGGGGCGCGTACGCGCACTCCAGCGGCGTACGCGCGTAGCTGAGGCGCGCGGATCAGCCTGGTGGCGAAAGCGGGCGGGCCGGTGCGACGGCGACGCGGAGGCATCTGAGCGCCAGTTCGGGCGCGTTGACGTCCCACTCCTTGGCCTCCGCGCCGGGTACGCGGCTGGCGGACCAGACGGCCACGAGGAGCCGCCCCGCGGTCTCCAGCTGCTCCCGTGGGGCCTCGATCGCCGTCTGGGCGATGGCCTTCTCGGCCATCTCGCCCAGGGCCGGGTCGGTGGTGGTGCGGGATTCGGCACCGTGCATCAGGACGGCGTACAGCGTCATGAAGACGTCGGCGTCCTCGGCGGCGAGCTCGATGGCGTCCTGGGCGTAGCGGACGAGCTCGGAGAGCCGCATGAGCTGACGACCCAGCGGCTCGCCGCCACCGTCGGCGCCGGTTCCATGCTGAGACAGAGGGCGGTCCATGGGTCCTCACCCGGGGGAGTCTGGGCGAGCATGCGGTGCGGGTCCGAACCGTGAGCGGACGCTCACGAAGGACCCACCACAATTCTGCCCCATGTCCCCTCTTGCCGGGATGGAACCGGCCTTCCGGTCACGACTACGGCGCGAAACGGCCCCGGGCGAAGACCCCGCTCTCGGCCCGTTCACCGGCCTGCGCGGCCTGCGCCCTCGGCAGGCTCGGCTCAACTGCCCCGCGGAAGCGGTCGCACACCCACACATGCGTTTCGTAGAGGTGCCGGACGGCCGTGCAGTGTCACGGTGAGCAGTCGCGGCGGAGTACACCGCACGGCACCCCGCCGTCGGGCCGATGGCCGTCCTCCCCCTGGACGCGGCGGGCGCGAACGCGGCGCTGGTGGCCCGCAAACCCTGACGCCCCACCGCGTCCCGCCCCCGGCGGCGCGGGACGACGGACTACCCTGGCGAGATGTTCAAGTCGCGCAAAGTACGTGAAGAGGACGCCTGGGACGGCACCGTCGTCGACAAGACCCGCAGGGCCACCGACGGTTCCAACCTCTACCACTACGTCGAGGTGCGCCTGAAGGACGGCGCGTCCATGAAGGCCCGTGTCGAGAAGGCCCTGTGGGAGTCGCTGGCGCCGGGTGACCGCCTCGTCAAGGAAGCGGGCACCGCGGCGCCGACGAAGGTGCCCCGGTAGCGGGCACCCGGCGAGCCACCTCCGTGGCGGCCGGGTCGCCTACGGCGTACCCGCCGCCGCTCCGCCCGTCCACGCCGCGCGCAGCGCCTTCTTGTCCACCTTGCCGACGTTCGTCGTCGGCAGCCGGTCCAGCAGGACCGTCCGGCGGGGCGTGTACAGGTCGCCCAGCTCGGCGGTCACCGCCGCGCCGACCGCCTCCGGGTCGACCTCGGCGTCCTCGGCCGTCGCCAGGAAGATCTGGACGGCCTCGCCGTAGTTCTCGTCCGGCACGCCCAGCGCCGCCGCGTTGCGCACGCCGGGCAGGGTGAGCAGGAAGTCCTCCAGGACACGGGAGTACACGTTGTCGCTGGTGCTGCCGGTGACGATGATGTCCTTGGCCCGGTCGACGAGGTACAGGTACCCCTCGTCGTCGAGGTAGCCCATGTCCCCGGTGCGCAGCCAGCCCTCGTGGAGCGCCGCCGCGGTGCGCTCGGGGTCCTCGTAGTAGCCGAGCATCACGGTCTCGCCCCGCACGCACACCTCGCCGACCTGCCGGACGTCGAGCGCCGCCGTGCTGTCCTCGGCCCGTATCTCTATGTCGACGTCGGCTATCGAGCGCCCGCAGCTGCGCCAGAGCTCGGGCCGCCGGGCCGCCTCCGTGGCGAGGTCCTCCGCGCCGAACCCGGTGATGCCGAGCGCCTCCGACTGTCCGTAGCCCTGACTGAGCACGGGCCCGAAGACCTCGACCGTCTGCTGGAGCCTGCTGGGCGACGTCGCCGCGCCGCCGACGACGATCCGCCGCAGCGCGGGGAGCGCGCCCGGCACGCACTCCGGGTGGTCGAGCAGCGCGTACAGCATGGGCGGTACGAACATGGTGGCGGTGATCCGCTCCTCGCGCAGCACCGCGAGCGCCGCGCCCGCCTCGAACTCGGGGAGCACGACGAGGGCGGAGCCCGTGACCAGCGTCTGGATCGAGGTGAGATGGCCGCTGCCGTGCGTGAGGAGCGTGGCGACGAGCACCCGGTCCGTGCCCGGGGCCATGGCCGGGAAGAAGCCGTGGCGGGAGTCCTCCGGGTCGTCCTCCACCAGTTCCACCAGCGCGTCGTAGAGCCGGTGGCTGTGCGCGGCGAGCTTGGGGCGGCCCAGGGTGCCGCCGGTGTAGAGGACGGTGACGGCCTCGTCCGCCGCCGGGGCGGGCACGCCGCCGGGGCGCTCCTCGGGGCACTCGTCCGCCAGGGCCAGCAGGTCGGCGCACGGCTGCTCGCAGGGGCCGAGGCCGAGGAGCACGGGCGCGTGGACGCTGCGTCCCGCCGCGTCGGCGGCCCGCTCCGCGAAGAGCGGGTCGGTGACCACGACGCGCGCCCGGGACTGCTCGACCAGCGCGGCGAGTTCGCCGGGCCCCGGCTCGGGCGGCAGGAAGACGACGCGGCAGCCGATGAGGTGGACCGCGAGCTGCACCAGGACGGAGTCCACACGGTTGGCCAGGAACAGCCCCACTCCGTCGCCGGGTGCGAGCCCCTGCCGGCGCAGCGCGTGCCCGAGCCGGAACAGCCTGCGCCGCGCCTCTCCCCGGGTCAGCCGCAGCTCGCCCTGGACGAGTGCCTCGGTGTCCTCGTCCTTGTGCCAGTGCTCCAGGATGTGGTCCACGTAGGTCCGCGGCTCGGATGTCCCCTGTGCGTTGATGATCATGAACACATGCAAACACGCGGCACGGATCCACCGGCTCCACAGGGGGCATCTTCGGCCACCGACCGGCGGAGTACTATGCCCCGCTCTGCGCCGGGCGGTCGGCTTTCCGGCGTCACCACCGCGACGGCGGGCGGCACCCTCGGGGCACCGGCCGACGCCGTCTCCCCCGGCCGGTCGGCCGCCCGTCTCGCACCGATGGGATGATCGGGTCTCTCGACGAGCGCACCAGCACCTCACACATCGGCCGGACACTTGATACCTGCACCTTCGCGGCCCTCTCCGCGGACAGACCCCAGCACCACGCCCCCCGGCACCGCGTCCACCGGTACCACGCCCCCCGCCTGGCGCCGGCCACGCGTGCTCCTCTGGGCCGCGGCGGGCGCCGTGGCCCTCGGTTTCCTCGTCGCGCTGGAGATCGCCGCGCGGCACTACGGCGGCGTACCGGGGCCGATCACCAACCAGGCGCGCGAGGTGATCCTCCCGCCCAAGCCGGGGCCGCTGTACGGCGGTCTCGCGCTGATGATGGTGGTGCTCACCTGGCGCCAGCGGTTCATCGCGGCGGGTGCCGCCGTCGGCATCGACCTCGTCTTCGTCCTGGCGCGGTGGGCGCTGGACGCCGAGGTGCCCGAGGACCACTTCTTCGGCAACGGCGCGCTGTGGGCGATGCTGGGCTGCGCGGCCTTCGCGCTCACGCGCCGCACGGGCAAGGAGCGCGTGCTGCTCCTGAAGGGCGTGGGGCTCGGCCTGCTCCTGGTGGCCGGCCGCAAGACCGGTGACACCTGGCTGCTCATCACGTCGAAGACCCGGCCGACCGTCCTCGACCCGTACGTGGCGATCGCCGATCACGCGCTGGGCAACCCCTCGTGGCTGGCGGGCCGGCTCCTCAGGGCGAGCGGTCCGGTCAGCACGTACGTGCTGGACCTCGTCTACGCCCAGCTCGCGGTGGCCGCGATCGTCGTCGCCCTCTACCAGCTGCGCAACGTGGCGGCCGAGCGGCGCTTCCCCCGCCACCACCTCGTCCGCACGTTCCTGGTCATCGGCCTCATCGGGCCCGCCTTCTACATGGTCTTCCCGGTGGTCGGGCCGATCTTCGCCTACGGTCCCGGCACCTCCGGCACCGGCGGCCTGGAGTGGGCGGTGGCCGACCTGTGGCCGCACACACCGCTGCCGATCGGCGCCCCGCACCCGGTGCCGTACGACGGGATCACCCCGCGCAACTGCATGCCCAGCCTGCACACGGCGTGGGCCACCGCGATCTTCATCCACTCCCGCAGGGGCCCACGCCTGCTGCGCTACGCGGGAACGTTCTGGCTGACCGCCACGCTCTGCGCGACCCTGGGCTTCGGCTACCACTACGGCGTGGACCTCGTCGCCGGCGTGGTCTTCACGCTCACCGTCGAGGCGGCGCTGCGCACGTACGACCGCGGCTGGGACCGCGCGGGCCTTGGCCTGGTCGCCCACGGCACGGTGGTCTTCACCGCGCTGCTGCTGTCGTACCGGTACCTGCCGATGGAGATGGCCGCGCGCCCGTGGCTGTCCGGCCCGCTGGTCGTCGTGGCGATGCTCTCGGTGATCCACGGCTACGTACGCACCACCAGGGCGTGGGAACCGAAGCCCGTACCGGCGCCGCGCCTCGCGGTGTCATGACCTCCGCTTCCGCTCCCCCGTCTCCGTCACAGGCCGGTCGTGCCGCAGGTCGGCGAAGAGGCGGGACGACCTCTCGCGGTCCCAGGTGAGGACGTTGCCCTTGGGGGTGGGGACGCCGAAGCCGGACACGGGCACGTTGATCTGCCTGCCCTTTCCGCCCGCGACGCCCTGCACGGCGCGGAACATCTCGCCGAGGTCGCGCAGGCTCATGTCCTCGTCGACGATGAGCGTGTCGAGACCGGCCTGCGCGGCCGGGCCGATCTCCATCGGGTCGAAGAGCGTGCCGGGCCGGGCGGCCTGCTGGGCGAGGGCCGACAGGAACTTCTGCTGGTTCCGCGACCGGCCCAGGTCGCCCTCCCGCTCCTGGTGGCGCTGGCGGACGAACGCCAGGGCCTGGTCGCCGTCCAGGGTCTGGCAGCCCTTGCGCAGGTCGGCGCCCGACTTCTTGTCCTTGATGTCGCGGTCCAGACACATCCGTACGCCGCCGATGGCATCGACGATGTCCACGAACCCGGCGAAGCCGATCTCCGCGTAGTGGTCGATGCGCAGCCCGGTGTTCCGCTCGATGGTGTGGACGAGCAGCTCCGGGCCGCCGTAGGAGAAGGAGGCGTTGAGCTTGTCCCCCTCGGGGCGCTTGGTCTTGCCCGTGTTCGTGTCGAGGCGGCCGGGGACCGTCACCCACGAGTCGCGCGGCAGGCTCACCATGCTGGTGCCGTGGGCGCCGGTGTGCAGCAGCATCATCGAGTCGGTGCGCCGGCCGCCGCCCCCGCCGGCGTGCAGATCCCGCACGTCGCCCTCGGAGAGGCCGTCGCGGCTGTCCGAGCCCACGATCAGGTAGTTGGTGCCCTCGCCGGGCGGCGGGCGGTCCCCGTACGCGCCGAGGTCGACGTCGCGGTTGAGCCGGGTCTCGGCCCAGCCGTACGTACCGCCCGCCGCGACCGCCACGGCGGCCAGCACGACGAGCACCGCCCGCCGCAGCCGTCTGCGCTTCTTCGGCCGGCGGGCATGGGCGCGCCGGGGTCCGTAGCGGGAGCTGGGGCGGTCGGCGAAGCGCTCGCGGGCGGCGGCGTCGTCCGAGGGGGCGTCCGGATCCGGGTCGGCGTGCGGATCCGGACGCCACAGCGGGCCCGTCACGCGGACCGGCTCCCAGGGCGCGGGGGGCCTTCCCGCGTGGGTGCGGGCGTGGGCGTTCCCCTCGTGTCCCTGGTACTCCCCCGTGGGCATGGTGTCTCCGGCCCGCTGGTCAAGCGGGTCTGTCATGGTCAACTCCCTTGGTCAGGTACCGGGTCCGACTCGCGCGGCCGCTCTCCGGTTCCCCGTGCCGAGCGGCTCCGCGGGCGGCGCGTCGAGCAGATACGGATCGGCGGTGCCGGTGCGCTTCATGCTGTGCCACTTCATGCGCGAGCCGAGCAGCGCCGTGGTCACGGAGTGGATGACCACCAGGTACATCAACTGCCGGTAGACGAACTGCTGGAGCGGCAGCGCCCAGAGCACGCGCAGCCGCTCGCGGTCGAGCCGCAGCGCGTACGCGGCGGTGACCACCTGCGCGGAGAGGAAACCGAACCAGACGAGGGCGGCCTCCACCGGGTCCCGGAACACCGCCCCGAACAGGGCGAACATGTCCACGACCGGCGCGCACAGCGGCAGCACGATCTGGAACAGCGTGACGTAGAGCAGCACCCGCCGGCCGAAGCGCCCGGCGGGGCCGACCTCCGCCACGGCGTGCCGGTGCTTCCACATCGACTGGAGCGTGCCGTAGCACCAGCGGTAGCGCTGGCGCCACAACTGCCGCACGCTGGTCGGCACTTCGGTCCAGGCGACCGCCGACTCCTCGTACACGACGCGCCAGCCGGCCCGCCACAGCGCCATCGTGAGGTCGGTGTCCTCGGCCAGGGTCTCGTCGCTGACGCCGCCGATGCCCATCAGGGCGTCCCTGCGGAAGGCGCCGATCGCCCCCGGCACCGTGGGCATGCACTCCAGGACCTCGAACATCCGGCGGTCGAGGTTGAAGCCGAGGACGTACTCCAGGTGCTGCCACTTGCCGAGCAGGTGGCGGCGGTTGCCGACCTTGGTGTTGCCGCTGACCGCACCGACCGCGGGGTGGGCGAGCGGCTGGATCAGCCGGGCGAGCGCCTCGGGCTCGAAGATGGTGTCCGCGTCGACCATCACGACGATGTCGTACCGGGCGTGCGCCAGGCCGGTGTTGAGGGCGCTGGGCTTGCCGCCGTTGGGCTGGCGGATGACCGTGACCCGCGGGTCGTCGATGCCTTCGGCGATGTCGGCGGTGGTGTCGGTCGAGCCGTCGTCGATCACGATGATCTGGAGGTGTTCGTGCGTGGAGGCCAGCAGCGAGTACACCGTGGAGGCGATGCCCGCCTCCTCGTTGTACGCGGGCACGAGCACCGTCACCGGGTCCCGCACCTCGCGCAGCCGCGGCGCGCCGGGCCGGTACCGGTGGAGCCTGCGCACGTGGAGCCGGGCGAACAGCGCGAACAGGAGCATCCGCAGGACGCCGAGGACGCCCGCGAGGGTCAGCGTCCACACCATCACGGTGAGGAAGGCCCGCCCGAGCTTCTGCGACCAGATGAGCCCCTCCCCCTTGATCTCCTGGGCGACCGGCACCTCGTCGACGAAGGAGGGCCGGTCCAGGCCGCCGCTGACGGTGGTGAACCGTTTCACCCTGTGGTCCCGCAGCAGGTCCTCGGCCTCGTGGTAGCCGAGGTCGGTCTGGCTGTGCTGCGACACCAGACCGCGCCACGGCTTGCGGTCCTTGTGGTCCGATGCGACCACGAGGTATCCCTGCTCGGCCGCGCGGCGCGCGGCGGGCCACTGGGGGCCGCAGAGCGTGTCCGCCGCCGTGGTGTGCGGCAGGCGCAGCAGGGTGGTGTTGATGCCGCCCGCGCCCGCGAGGGCGCTCTGGGTGAGCGACAGTTCGAGGCGGGCGCGCAGCGGCGAGGCGACGCCGAGGTCGCCGCCGCTGTAGGTGTACGAGCCGATCTCGTGGCCCTCGTACAGGATCCGTCGCAGCAGCTTCGGGTGGCGGGCCGCGTCCTTGCCGTAGACGAAGAAGGTCGCCCGCGCGTGGTGCCTGCGCAGCAGGTCGAGCAGGCGCGGCGTCCACACCGGGTCGGGTCCGCCGTCGAAGGTGAGCGCGACGGTCCCCGGCGGCATGCCCGCGGTGGCGACGCCCTTCGGGCCGAACCGCAGCAGCGGTTTCCCGTCGTCGGCCTCGCGCGGGATCGGGCGGGTGCACGGCGGTTTGGTGCGCGCGGCGTCGATCTGGTGGGTCGTCCACCCCTCGAAGAGGAGGGCGACGGTGACGACCAGGAGGATCAGCGCGAGCACGAGCCAGTGCCCGCGCGGCGGACGGCGGACGGCCGAGCGCCGCCTCACCTCCGGGGGCCTCCGGCCGGCGGGGCGGATCTGCCGGCGGGCGGCCGACGGTGCTTGTCGCGTTCCGCGCGCTCCCTGGCCGCCGCCTGACGGGCCTCGGCGCGGACGGCTCCGCCGGAGCGGTGTGCCTGCCTGCCGTCGTCGTCCTGCGCCGAGGGCCCGTCCACCCGGGGCGGCTGCGTGCCGACGGGCTGGAGAAGCCCGCTCGCCAGGGTCCCGACGAAGGCCAGGTAGCCGAGGCAGACACCGCCCACGACCAGCGCGGCGCCCTGCAGGGCGCGCCTGCGCCAGCCCGACTCGTCGACGAAGACGGGGAGTTCGGGTTCGGCGTCCTGGGCGCGCGGTGGCGCCGGGGCCGCGCGCGGGACGGCCACGGGGTGTGGCCGCCCCCGGTGGGCAGGGGGTATGGGCGACGATCGCCCGTCGTGCGGTGTGCCGGCTATGTGGGGGGTGCCCTGCACTGTTGCTCCTGATCTGCGGCCGCGCGAGCACGGCTCTTTGTCTGTGGGGGGTACGGGCCGGGGCCCGCGGTACTGCGGTACTGCGGTCGTGCGGTTCCGCGCGACCACGGGCGTACGGACGTGCCGTACTGCCGCGCTCCCGGGTGGGGCCGGGACGCCGCGCAGGCCCCGACCCTACTCGGGCACCCGGGTGGCAGGGCAACAGGCACCCGGGCGCGGGCGGGGGCGTTCCGGCCGGTCGGCGAGGGGTCGGGACCGCTTCGCGGCGGCGCGGACGGCGGCGGGCGTCGGCCGCCGGAGGGGGCCGCCGAAGTCCCGCCGGGCGGCTACTTCTTCGGCTCCCTGAAGCGCCCGAACGCCTTCGTGAGGGCGCTCAGCGGCGAGGCGTCCGGCTTGGCGGAGGGGTCGGCCGCGGGGCCCGGCAGGGCGTCGCTGCCCGCCAGGTCCTTCAGCGCGGCCTGCGCCGCCTCGGCGGCCTCCTGGTACAGGTCACGGGACTTCGTCATGGCGTCGAGCGCCTCGGCGTACCGGGTGACCATGGACTGGGCGTGGGTCAGCTCCTCGTCCGGGGTGAGCAGGTGCCAGCCCTGGCGCAGCCGCGTCAGGGCCTGCTCGGCCTCCGGCGTGAGCGGCCGCGGCAGCGCCGCGAACTGCTTGATCCTGTCGAGGAGTTCGGCCGGTTCCGAGCCGTCGAGGAAGACACTGCGGACCGTGAAGTCCTCCGCCTCATAGCCCGCCACGCCCGGCGTCTTCGGCAGGATCACCGCGCCGCCGCGCGGCATCCGCACGCCCAGCTCCCGCTTCATCGCGAAGTCGGCGATCTGCGCCTGCTCGGGGGTGCCGCGGTGCTCGACGACCTGGTGCCGCAGGCTGGGCGGCAGGAACGCCGAGACGGGCCGCTGTCCCTTCGCGTCCGGGGTCATCGCCTCGTGCACGACCACGTGGACGTACCAGCTCTGCCGCGTGCAGTCCCGCAGCCGGCGGCGCAGTTCGTCGTCGTCCTTCGGCAGGTGGTTCGCCGACCGCAGGCGCACGTCCGGGACTATGTCGTGGTCCCAGGCGACCTGGTCGCTGTCGGGCCAGAACATGGTGGCGGGCGAGGGCCAGTGCGGGTCCCAGGCGTGCTCCGCCTCCGCCGCGAGGACCCAGGTGACGCCGTCCCCGCTCCTGCGGCGGCCCTCGGCGTCGTACAGGGTCAGCTGCGCGCGCACCGTGACGTCGTCGGCCACGCGCCAGCGGGCCTCGAAGAGCCGGCGGGCGGACGGGCCGGGGTCGGCGGACTCGTCGCGCGGGTGCAGGACGGTGGCGCGGGCCGCCTCGACGGGGTCGAGGTCCAGGAAGTCGTCGAGCACCCCGGCCGCCTTCAAGGCGATCAGGTTGCGCCTGACGTCCTGCTCGGGCTCGCCCCCGAAGTGGCGCCCGCGGCCCAGCCACGCGGTGGCGGGGACGGTGGCCGTTGCGGTGCTGGTCTTGGTCATGAGGCGTTCTGTGGGTGGGTCGGCTGTGGTCGTTCCATGGGAGATGTGTGGTCGTCCTGTCGGTACTTCTGGCTTGAACAGTATGGTCTGTGAACCTGTGCAGGGAAGCGCTACCCCGGACTCGGCCGTGCCACGCCCCACCGGTCCGCCCCGGCGGCGCGGGCGCACCGTACCCTCGCGCCCGCCCCGTGCCTACGCTCGCCCCATGGACCAGTCGACGAACCACCTCACCGTGTCCCGCGTCGCCAATCCGCTGCGGCAGCTCTCCCTGGAGCGGCTGCGGGAGCGTACGAGCATGAAGTGGCGGACCTATCCGGCGGACGTCCTGCCGCTGTGGGTGGCCGAGATGGACGTGCCGGTCGCCGAGCCGGTGGCGCGGGCGGTCCGCGAGGCCCTGGAGCGCGGGGACACCGGCTATCCGGCGGGCAGCGGGTACGCGGAGGCGTTCGCGGGGTTCGCCGCGCGGCGCTGGGACTGGGACGGGCTCGCCGTCGAGCGGACCGCCGTCGTACCCGACGTGATGCTCGGCATCGTCGAGATGCTCAAGCTGGTCTCGGGGCCCGGCGACCCCGTCGTGGTCAACTGTCCGGTGTATCCGCCCTTTTACCAGTTCGTACGCAACGCGGGACGGCCGGTCGTCGAGGCACCGCTCGACGCGGCGGGGCGGCTCGGGTTCGACGCGCTGGAGGCCGCGTTCCGCGAGGCCGCGGCGAGCGGCGGACGGCCCGCGTACCTGCTGTGCAGCCCGCACAACCCGACCGGCACGGTGCACTCCGCCGCCGAACTGGCCGAGGTGGCGCGGCTGGCGCGGCGGTACGGCGTGCGGGTCGTCGTGGACGAGATCCACGCGCCGCTCATGGCCGCGGGCACCCGTTTCGTCCCGTACCTGAGCGTGCCGGGCGGCGAGGACGGCCTGTCGCTCCTGTCCGCGTCCAAGGCGTGGAACCTGGCCGGTCTCAAGGCGGCGCTGGCCGTCGCGGGGCCCGCGGCCGCCGACGACCTGGCCCGCCTGCCCGAGGAGGTCGGCCACGGCCCCAGCCACCTCGGGATCATCGCGCACACCGCGGCCCTGCGGGAGGGCGGCGCGTGGCTGGACGCGCTGCTCGCCGGGCTCGACGAGAACCGGCGGCTGCTGGACGCGCTGCTGCGCGCGCGGCTGCCGGCCGTGCGCCACCGCCCGGCCGAGGCCACCTACCTCGCCTGGCTGGACTGCCGCGGGCTCGGCCTGGGCGACGACCCCGCGGCCGTGTTCCTCGATCGCGGGCGGGTCGCCGTGAACGCGGGGACGAGCTTCGGGCCCGGCGGGGAGGGCTTCGTCCGCCTGAACCTCGCCACCTCCCCCGAGATCCTCACCGAGGCCGTGCGCAGGATGGCGGCGGCCGTCCGGGGCGACCGCGCCGCGGGCTGAGGCACCCGCCCGGCTAGGGTGCCCCCGTGCCCACATTCAGCATCGGCGAGGCGGCGCGGCTGCTCGGCGTGAGTCCGGAGACCGTGCGCCGCTGGGGCGACGGCGGCCGGCTGCGCATGGAGCGGGACGGCCCCGGGAACCGGCGGATCGACGGCGTGAGCCTCGCGGCGTTCGCGAAGGAGCGGGCCGAGGGGGCGCACCCGGTGCCGGACGAGGTGCTGACCTCGGTGCGCAACTCCTTCACGGGGATCGTCACCTCGGTGCGCGGCGACGACGTGCTGGTCCAGGTGGAGATCCAGTCGGGTCCGCACCGGGTGGTGTCCGTGGTGAGCCGCGAGGCCGTCGAGGAACTGGGCATCGAGGTCGGCGTGACGGCCACCGCCCGGGTGAAGTCGACGGCCGTCCACGTCGACCGGCCGCGGTTCAGGAGCCCGTGACGGCCTCGTCCTCCGGTGCACGGCAGCACAGGGCGGCGTACAGGTCGAGCTTGTGGTCGAGGCGCGACAGGTCGCGGCCGGTGAGGGCCTCGATGCGCTGGATGCGGTAGTGCACGGTGTTCACGTGCAGGTGCAGGGCCTCGGCGGTGCGGGCCCAGGAGCCGTTGTGCGCGAGATAGGTCTCCAGGGTGTGCAGGAGCACGCGCTGTGAGGCGTCGCCCCGGTCGGCGAGCGGGCCGAGGGCCTGCGCGGTGAACACGGTGCGCACGGCGTCGGGGACCCCGGCGAGCAGGGTGCCGAGCGTGGTCATCCCGTCGGTGCGGGTCAGCCGGCCGTGCCGGGGCGTGGCGGTCCGGGCGGCCGTGAGGGCGTAGCGGGCCTGGGCCAAGCTGCGGGCGAGCTGTTCCGGCGCGTCCACCGGGGCGCCGAGTCCGCCGTGCAGGGGGCTGCGGGGCGTGCGGGCGGTCAACAGGGGCCAGATGTCGTGGAGTTCGAGGCCCTGCGGATACGTGTCCTGCGCCAGGTGGACCACGGCGGCGGCCGTGCCGTCCGCGAGGTGTCCGACGGCGAAGGGCGGGTGGCCCGGCCATACGTCCCGTACGTCCCGCGCCGCGTCCCCCGGCGCGGGTGCGCCGAGGTGCCGTACCGCCTCGGCGAGCGCGGCCGGCACCGCACCCCCGTGCGCCGCCGCGGGACCGCTCGCGCCCCGCGGGCCCACGGCGGCGGCGATCACCTGGTACGCGCCGTCCTCGGGGAGGCCGCAGGCGCGCAGCGCGGCCCGGAGCGCGGCGCCGTCCGGCGCGGGAGCGGTGCCTTCGAGGAGGGCGAGGAGCGCCGTCGCGTGCCGGGCGGCATCGGCCTCCGCGCGCAGGCGGCGCTCCCGGTGCCGGGCCAGCACGTCGGCTATCTCGTGCAGCAGGCGCGGCGGCGCCTCGTCGGGGTCGTGCAGGTACAGGTGCCAGCTGTCGTACGCGGTCGCGTCCGTCTCGATGCGCAGGCCGATGCCGGACGGCCGGGTCAGCTGCCGCAGGGCCCGCGTCGGGGAGAGGTCCGGCGCGGCGGGCGTGCGGGCGACGGTCCGGCCGGTGGCGGTGAGCAGATGGCAGGCCGGGGCACCGAGGTGGGCCAGCGCGCGGTCGAGCAGCGTGGCGACGTCCGCGTCCGCCTCCAGGAGGCGGCTCAGTTCGACGCGGACGTTCTCGGGCAGCGCGTGGTGGCCCGAGGGGCGCCGGCTCAGGTCGCCCCACTGGCGCAGGTAGACCGCGTCGATGATGGCGCGGAAGTCGGTGTGCGAGGGCACCGAGGCCAGCGCGATGCCGTGCGCGCGGCAGGCGTCCACGAGGGAGTCGGGGACGGTGCCGTGGGTCTCCTCGCCCGCGAGGAGGGCGGCGGCGCCCGCGGTGGCGAGGGCCGCGACGAACCGGTCGACCTTCGCCCGCCCGTCCTCGGGGCGCCACCAGACGAGGCCGCTGAGCACGACCTCGCCGTCCCGCACGAAGCGCGTCGGGTCCTCCAGGTCGGTCGCGGTGACGCCGCTGATCTCCCGGGCCAGCGGGGCGCCGTCGCCCCACAGCAGATTCAGGTCGAGGGAGGTCAGCCGGAGGAGGTCTTCGACGTGCATGGGTGGTGGCTCCTTGGTGCGGGTGTGCCTGCCGCGCTGCGGACGCGACATCTCACGTTCACCAGGTGAATGCGAGACACAGCATCGTATGTGCCAGGCGATCTGGCCGGTATCCCTCTTGGTCGATGCTCCAGGGCGAGGCCCGGCCGGCCGGTGTTTTCCGTGGTGTGGCCCAGTCGTGCGGGCCGGTGCCGCGTTGCTTCACTGACTGCCGCAGCACGCGACATCGGCCGAAAGTGCCCGGCCGTCCCGGGTCGCGTCCAGCGGTCGTCCAGCGGTCGGAGGTGGCTGACGCCATGGATCTCAATACGGTCATCGAGGTGCGGGACGCCCGCGAGCGGGTGCCCTGGCGGCCCGGCGACGGGTGGCTGGGCGGGGGCACCTACCTCTTCTCCGAGCCGCAGCCGCACCTGCGGCGGCTCGTCGACCTCGGCCGCATGGGCTGGACGCCCCTCCAGCGGCTGCCCGACGGCTCCCTGGAGATCGCCGCGACCTGCACCATCGCCGAACTCTCGCGCAGGGCGCGGCGGATGGACGCGCCCGCGGCCCCGCTCTTCGAGCAGTGCTGCCGCGCCTTCCTCGCCTCGTTCAAGATCTGGAACATGGCCACCGTGGGCGGCAATCTCTGCAACGCGCTGCCCGCGGGCCCGATGATCTCGCTCACCGCCGCCCTGGAGGGCCGGTGCCTGCTCGTCGCGCAGGACGGCTCGACCCGCCGCGTCGACGTCGCCGACTTCGTGACCGGGGCGGGCCGCAAGGTGCTCGCCGAGGGCGAGTTGCTGCGCTCGGTCACGCTGCCCGCGCGCGCCCTGGCCCTGCGGACGGCGTTCCGCCAGGTGTCGCTGTACGGCCTCGGCCGCTCCGGGGCCCTGGTCATCGGCGCGGTCGACCCGGCCGACGGCTCCTTCGCCCTGACCGTCACAGCGGCGACGGTACGGCCGTTCCGCCTGTGGTTCCCGCTGCCGCCCCGGGCCGCCGAACTGCGGGCCGCGCTGGCGCGCACGGTGCCGGACGACGCGTGGTTCGACGACATCCACGGCCTGCCTGCCTGGCGGCGGCACATGGCCTTCCGGCTTGCCGAGGAGATCCGCAGGGAGCTGGCGGAGCTGGAGCACCGGCCCGCCGCCGACCCCGAGGAGGGGGACCCCCGATGACGTACGAGATCGAGATCAACCGGCAGCGCTCCACCGCCGAGCCCCGCGCGGGCCAGTGCCTGCGCACCTACCTGCGCGAACGCGGCTGGTTCGGCGTGAAGAAGGGGTGCGACGCCGGGGACTGCGGGGCCTGCACGGTCCATGTCGACGGCGCGCCGGTGCACAGCTGCCTCTATCCGGCCGTGCGGGCCGCGGGCCGCAGCGTCACGACCGTCGAGGGCCTCGCCTCCCCCGAGGGCGAACTCCACCCGGTGCAGCAGCGGTTCCTCGATGCCCAGGGGTTCCAGTGCGGCTTCTGCACCGCCGGATTCCTGATGACCACGGCCGCCCTTGAGGCCGAGCGCGGCACCGAGCACGACGACGGCAAGCTGGCCGACCTGCCGCGGGCGTTCAAGGGCAACCTGTGCCGCTGCACGGGCTACCGCGCGATCGAGGACGCGGTGCGCGGCGTGCGGCACACCGAACGCCCCTGCGCGGGCCGGTCCGTCGGGGCGAGCCTCGGCGCACCGGCCGGGCCGCAGGTGGTGACCGGCACCGCCCGCTACACCTTCGACGTCGACGTCCCCGGGCTGCTGCACATGAAGCTGCTGCGCTCCCCGTACCCGCACGCCCGGATCGTCGCCGTCGACACGGGCGAGGCCCTCCAGGTCCCCGGCGTGCAGGCCGTGTTCACCCACGAGGACGCGCCCGACGTGCTGTACTCGTCGGCGCGGCACGAGCACCCGACCGAGGACCCCGACGACACCCGGGTCCTGGACGACGTCGTGCGGTACGTCGGCCAGCGCGTCGCCGCCGTGGTCGCCGACAGCGAGCAGGCCGCCGAGGAGGGCTGCCGGCGCATCCGGGTGACGTACGAGCAACTCCCGTACGTCACCGACCCGGAGGCCGCGATGGCGCCCGGCGCGCCCGCCCTGCACGGCGACAAGGGGGCCGACGCGCGCATCGCGCGGGCCGAGGACAACGTGGCGGGCGAGGTGCACGGCGAACTCGGCGACGTCGAGGCGGGGTTCGCCGAGGCCGACGTCGTGTACGAGGAGACGTTCCGCACCCAGCGCGTGCAGCACGCGAGCCTGGAGACCCACGGCTGCGTGGCCTATTTCGAGCCGAAGGAGGAGGGCGACGGCGAGCGGCTGACCGTGCGCTCCTCCACCCAGACGCCGTTCCTGACCCGGCGCGCGCTCTGCGCCCTGTTCGGGCTGCCCGAGGACGAGGTGCGGGTGGTCGCGGGCCGGGTGGGCGGCGGTTTCGGCGGCAAGCAGGAGATGCTCACCGAGGACGTCGTGACACTGGCGGCGCTGCGGCTGCGGCGGCCGGTGAAGCTGGAGTACACCCGGGCCGAGCAGTTCTACGGGGCGACCACCCGGCATCCGTTCACGATCACCGTCAAGGTCGGGGCGCGGGCGGACGGCACGCTGACCGCGCTGCGGATGCGAGTGGTGTCCAATACGGGCGCGTACGGCAACCACGGCCCGGCGGTGATGTTCCACAGCGTCGGCGAGTCCTTCGCCGTCTACCGCGCCCCGCACAAGAAGGTCGACGCCTACTCCGTCTACACCAACTGCGTGCCGGCGGGCGCCTTCCGCGGCTACGGCCTCGGGCAGGTCACCTTCGCCGTCGAGTCGGCCATGGACGAGCTGGCCCGGCGCCTCGGCCTGGATCCGCTGGTCCTGCGCGAGCGCAACATCATCGGCGCGGGCGAGCCGATGGTCGGCCCGACCGGCGAGGAGGAGGACCTCTTCATCGCCTCGTACGGTCTCGACCAGTGCCTGTCCGTCGTCCGGCGGGCCATCGCGGACGACACGAGCGAGGCGCCCGAGGGCTGGCGGGTCGGGCAGGGCACGGCCCTCGCGATGATCGCGACCGGGCCGCCGGGCGGGCACTACGCCGACGCGACGGTCTCCCTGCTCGCCGACGGCACGTACGACATCGCGGTCGGCACCGCCGAGTTCGGCAACGGCACCACGACCGTGCACAAGCAGATCACCGCGGGCGCCCTGCACACGACGCCGGACCGGCTGACGGTCCGCCAGTCCGACACCGACGTCGTGCGCCACGACACCGGCGCCTTCGGCTCCGCCGGCACGGTCGTCGCCGGCAAGGCGGTGCTGCTCGCGGCGACCTCGCTGGCCGAGCGCCTGACGACGCTGGCCGCCCGGCACACCGGGGTGCCCCGGCACCAGTGCGTGCTCGGCGCCGAGGAGTTCGACTGCGCGGGCCGCGTCGTGCCCCTGAAGGAGCTGTACGAGGCGGCTCACGCGCGGGGCGCCGAGGGCGAGTTGACGGCGGACGGGCACTGGGGCGGCAGTCCGCGCTCGGTGGCCTTCAACGCCCAGTGGTTCAAGGTCGCCGTCGACCCGGACACCGGCGAGACCCGGATCCTGCGCAGCGTGCACGCCGCCGACGCGGGCAAGGTCATGAATCCGATGCAGTGCCGCGGCCAGGTCGAGGGCGGCGTGGCCCAGGCGCTCGGGGCCACGCTCTTCGAGAACGTACGCGTCGACGAGCGCGGCGAGGTGACCACGGCCGCCTTCCGCCGCTACCGGCTGCCGCAGTACGCCGATGTGCCGCGCACCGAGGTCCACTTCATGGAGACGCGGGACGCGATCGGCCCGCTGGGCGCGAAGTCGATGAGCGAGAGCCCGTTCAACCCGGTCGCCCCGGCGTTCGCCAACGCGCTGCGGGACGCGACGGGCCACCGCTTCACCGAACTGCCGCTGACCCGCGACCGCGTCTGGCTCGCGCTCGACGAGCGGGCGCGCGGGGACGGCACCGGCTGAGGCGGCATCTGCCACCCGGTCACCCGTATCCGGCTCACATTCCCCATCCCGCATCGGGGTTTCGAGGGGCATTCCCGGGTACGACACATGCGGCGCGAGGGGGACGGCGAGGGGATGGAGATGGGGATGATCCGGCTCGTGGTGGTGGGCGCGGTCGACCGGCCGGTGCGGCTCAGCGTCGCCGATCTGCGTCGGCGCTGGCCCGCGCAGGAGGCCGAGGTGACCTTCGACTGTGCGACCAGCGGGCCCCGGCGCCACACCTTCCGGGGGCCGCTGCTGCGCGAGGTGATCGTGGCGGCGGGGCCCGGCTTCGACCCGGCCCGCCGCAAGGACCGCTCCCGCTTCCTCCTGGAGGTCACCGGCGAGGACGGGCACGCGACGGTGCTGTCCTGGGCCGAGATCGACGAGGACTTCGGCAACGCGCGCGTCCTGCTCGCCACGGAGCTCGACGGGCGGGAACTGGACCGACTGGGCTGCCAGTTGGTGGTGCCCACCGACCACTGCGGGGCGCGCTACATCAGCGGGATACGGCGGATCAGGCTGGGCACGGCGGCCTGAGGGCCACGGGCGGCGGCCCGAAGGACACGACACGGGAGACGGTCCGAGCACGACGCCCGGCGGCGCCCAACGCCCCTTGGCGGAAGCCTTTTGCCCAACACCCCCTTGACGGAAGCCTTTTCCCAACACCCCCTTGGCGGAAGCCTGTTGTCCGGATCCGGACGGACGAGGTCCCGGTGATCCGCTGGACAATGGCTCCGGGACCATCGGTGGGCCGGGGGGTGATGGTTGTGCCGCGGGGTGAGCGTCCGCTGGAGGACGACGGTGGCGTGCTGACCGCGTTCGCGGCCGACCTGAGGCGGTTGCGGGAGAAGGCGGGCAGCCCGCCCTACCGGCGCCTTGCGCGCGACGCCCACTACTCGTCGACCACGCTCGCCGACGCGGCCGGCGGACGCCGGCTGCCGAGCCTGCCGGTCACCCTCGCCTACGTACGGGCCTGCGGCGGGGACACCGCCATCTGGGAGGCGCGGTGGCGGGCGCTCGGCGCGCAGCTCGCCGCGGCCGAGACGGCCGCGCGCGAGACCGCCGCCGGGGTGGAACCCGACGCCGGGGAGCGCGCGCGGCACGGACCCTACGTGGGGCTCGCCTCGTTCCAGCCGGAGGACGCCGCCTGGTTCTTCGGCCGGGAGCAGCTCACCGACGACCTGGTCGAACGGGTCGGGGCGCGGCGGTTCCTCGGCGTGTTCGGCGCCTCGGGATCGGGCAAGTCGTCGCTGCTGCGGGCCGGTCTGCTGCCGCGCGTCCGGGAGGGGTCCGGCGCCGGGTGGACCACCGTCCTGCTCGCGCCCGGCGCGCATCCCCTGGAGGAGTGCGCCGCGCGCCTCGCCGCCGTCAGCGGCTCCTCCGCGACCGCCCTGCGCCAGGAGCTGGCGGCGGACCCGCGGGCGCTGCACCTGACCGTGCTCAAGGCGCTGGCCGGGCAGCCGGAAGACGCCGAACTCCTCCTGGTGGTCGACCAGTTCGAGGAGGTCTTCACGCTCTGCCGGGACGCCCGGGAGCGCGGCCGGTTCATCGCCGCGCTGCTCACGGCGGCCCGGGCCGCCAACAGTCGCACCCGCGTGGTCCTCGGCGTGCGGGCCGACTTCTACGCGCGCTGCGCGCAGCATCCCGAGCTCGTCGAGGCGCTGCGCGACGCCCAGGTGCTCGTCGGGCCGATGACCACCGACGAGCTGCGCCGGGCGATCAGCAGGCCCGCGGCCCGCGCCGACTGCACCGTGGAGGGCGCCCTCCTGGCCCGGGTGATCGCCGACGCCACCGGCAGGACCACGGTGCTGCCGCTCGTCTCGCACGCGTTGCGCGAGACCTGGCACCGGCGCCGCGGCAGCTCCCTCACCCTGTCCGGGTACGAGGCGGCGGGCGGCATCCGGCACGCGCTGGCCCAGACCGCCGAGGCCGTGTACGCGGACCTCTCCGAGGTGCAGCGGCGGCTGGCCCGCGCCGTGCTGCTGCGGCTCGTCGTGATCGGCGAGGGCACCGACGCCACCCGGAGACGGCCCGCCCGCACCGCCCTGGACTCCCTGAGCGAGGACCGGGCCGCCGTCCGGACGGTGCTCGACGCGCTGGCCGGCGCCCGCCTGATCACCCTGGACACCGACACCGTCGAACTCACCCACGAGGCACTGCTGCACGCCTGGCCGAGGCTGCGGCACTGGATCGACGAGGACCGGACGGGGCTGCTCCTGCACCAGCGGCTGGGCGAGGCGGCCACGGCCTGGGACCGGGAGCACCGCGACCCTGGGGCGCTGTACCGCGGCGCCCGGCTCGCGACGGCCGATGAGTACTTCGCCACCGCCGCGGACGGCACCCTGACCGCGCAGGAACGGGACTTCCTGGCCGCGAGCACCGCCGCCCGGGACCACGAGCGGCGCGCGGCGGTCCGCACGACGCGGCGCCTGCGCCGGCTCACCGTCACCCTGTCCGTGCTGCTGGTCGTCGCGCTCGCCGCGGGCCTGATCGCCTGGGACCAGTACCGGACGAGCGAGGGCCGCCGGCGCACCGCCGTGGCCGAACAGCGCGACGCCCTGTCCCGGCAGCTCGCCGCGCAGGCGGCCATCCTCCTCACCGACGAGTCCGAACTGGCCTCGCTGCTCGCCGTGTACGCCTATCGGATCCGCCCCACCGCCGAGGCCACGACCAGCCTCCTGGCGGCGGCCTCGCGCCCGCTCCAGCAGCGGCTCACCGGCCACGACGGCGAGGTGGAGTCGGTGGCGATCGCCCCGGACGGCCGCACGGTCGCGAGCGCCGGGCACGACGGGACCGTACGGCTGTGGACCACGGCCACCGGGAAGCAGCGTGCGGTTCTCAAGGGGCACGAAGGGACGGTGCGTTCGGTGGCGTTCGGCCCGGACGGGCGGACGGTCGCCAGCGGCGGGAGCGACGGGACCGTACGCCTGTGGGACACCACCACCGGGAAACGGCGGGACACACTGACAGGGCATCAAGGAGCAGTGCAGGCAGTGGCGTTCAGCCCCGACGGGAGGACCGTCGCGAGTGGCGGGGGCGACGGGACCGTACGCCTGTGGGACACCACCACCGGCAAGCGACGGGACACACTGACAGGGCATCAAGGGCGTGTACAGGCAGTGGCGTTCAGCCCCGACGGGCGGACCGTCGCCGGTGCGGGCGAGGACGGGACCGTACGGCTGTGGAACACGGCCACCGGCACGGCGAGCACCACCTTCAAGGAGCACAAGGGGGTCGTGAACGCGGTGGCGTTCGCCCCGGACGGGCACACGGTCGCCAGCGGCGGGCGCGACGGGACCGTACGCCTGTGGAGCCCGGACACGGGCAAGGAGCGCAGCGCGCTGACCGAACACCGGCGCGACGTCGAGTCGGTGGGGTTCAGCCCCGACGGCCACACCGTGCTCAGCGGCGGCGGGGACGGGACGATGCGGCTGTGGGACGCGGCGAGCGGGGCGCGGCGGGCCGTGCTGAGCGGACACGACGGCGCCGTCCGGTCGGCGGTGTTCAGCCGGGACGGCGGCACGGTCGCGAGCGGCGGGCGCGACGGCTCCGTACGGCTGTGGGCGGTGGCCACCGGCAAGGCGCGCGTCACGGCGGCCGGGCGCAGGGAGGCCGTGAACGCGGTCGCGTACAGCCCCGACGGGCGCACCGTGGCGGCCGGGGGCGACGACGGGACCGTACGCCTGCGGGACACGACGACCGGCAGGACGCGCAGCACGCTCGACGACAGCGAAGGGGACGTGAACGCGGTCGCGTACAGCCCGGACGGGGGCACCGTCGCGGGCGGGGGCGACGACGGGACCGTACGCCTGTGGAACACGGCCACCGGCAAACAGCGCGCTGTTCTGACGGATCATCAAGGGCGCGTTCGGTCGGTGGCGTTCAGCCCCGACGGGCACACCCTCGCGGCCGGGGGCGACGACGGGACCGTACGCCTGTGGAACACCACCACCGGAAAGCCGGACGACACACTGAGGGGACATCGGAAAGGGGTGCGCGCGGTCGCGTTCGGCCCCGACGGGCGGACGGTGGCGAGCGGGGACGGCGCGGGTGTCGTACGGCTGTGGAACACCGCCACCGGCACGGTCCGGGCCATCCGCGGGGACGGCGGATCCCCCGTCCGCACGCTGGCGTTCGCCCCGGACGGAGGCGCCGTCGCCGGCGGTGGCGACGACGGCAGGGTACGGCTGTGGGACACGGACACGGGGCGGACCCGGGTGACGCTGGCCGGGATCCGGCGCAGCGCGCGGGCGGTGGCCTTCAGCCCGGACGGCCGGACGGTGGCCGGCGGCGGCGTGGACGGCGCGGTGCGGCTGTGGGACGCGGTCACCGGGTTGCAGCAGGCCGTGCTTCCGGGACAGTCGGGCCCCGTGCGGTCGGTGGCGTTCAGCCCGGACGGGCGGACCGTCGCCAGCGGCGGCGTGGACGGGGCGGTGCGGCTGTGGAGCGTGCTCCTCGGCGCGGACGAGGCGGTCAGCCGGATCTGCCGGTCCCTGCGGAGGGACCTCAGCGCGCAGGAGCGCGACCGCTATCTGCACGATCCGTACGGGCAGGCGCCCCGGCGCGCCTGCGTGGGGTGACGCGGCGGGCGCTGCCTCTCTCGTGCCAGGGGTCCGTTGTCCGCGGGGGCCGTCGTCCGCGGGATCCGTTGTCCGCGGGATCCGTCGCGGGCGGCCCGTCGCCCCGGCCTCGTTGTCCGGACGTTGTTGTCCGGCGCCCGGCTCCCGGCGCCGGACAACCGCGCGCCGGTAGAAGCAGGGAGGGGCCGGCCTCCGGGCGGCCCCCGTCCCCGGAACCACGTCCGGGGCCTTCGACACCGAGGAGCCTGCCGCGATCATGACGTCTCTGACCAGCACGTCCAGCGCCTCCGGCACGGCCGGGTCCCCGGACGTGCGTCCGCCGCGGCGCCGCGGGGAGTTCTGGCGCTCCCCCTCGGACCAGCCGCGCTGGGCCCGTCCTTCGCTCCTCGGCATCGCCGCACTCGCCGCCCTGCTCTACGCGTGGAACATCACCAGCAGCGGATACGCCCCGTACTACTCCGTGGCCGCCCGCAGCATGTCGGAGAGCTGGAAGTCGTTCCTGTTCACCACCGTCGACCCGGAGGCCACCGTCACCCTGGACAAGATCGGCGGCTTCCTGTGGCCGCAGGCCCTGTCCGCGCGGGTCCTCGGCTTCCACGACTGGGCGCTGACCCTGCCGCAGTGCGTCATGGGCGTCGTCGCGGTCCTGGTGCTGTACCGGGTGGTGCGGCGCTGGCAGGGGCCCGCGGCCGGGCTGCTCGCCGCGGGACTCCTGACGGTCACGCCCGTCGCGGCCTCGATGTTCGGCCACGCGATGATGGACGGCTCGCTGACCATGTGCCTCGTGCTCGCCGCCGACCAGTACCAGAAGGCGGTCGACGGGGCCCGGCTGCGGCCGCTGCTGCTGAGCGCCCTGTGGGTCGGCCTCGGCTTCCAGACGAAGATGATGGAGGCCTGGCTCGTCGTCCCCGCGCTGTGCGTGGGCTATCTCGTCGGGGCGCCGGCCCGGCTCCGCCGGCGCCTCGGCCACCTCGCCGCGGCGGGCGCGGTGCTCTTCGCCGTGTCCCTGTCGTGGGTGGCCCTGGTGACCTTCACCCCGGCGGACCACCGACCCTACGTGGAGGGTTCGACCGACAACAGCGCCTTCGCCATGGTGTTCGGCTACAACGGCTTCAACCGCCTGCACGCCGGACTCGTCGACGGCGCCGCTCCCGTCTCCGGCGGCGGAGACGGACCCCAGAACGGCGCGGGCGACGCGCCGACGGCCCCGCCCGCGAGCCGCGGGCCGGGGCAGCCAGGGGACGACCGGGAGAAGGGAGGTGCCGGGAACAGGGGCACGGAGAAGGGGGGCGCCGGACGGGAGCCGTCGAACGGCGGCGGTACGTCCGGCGGGTCTCCCGGCGGGTCGGACGGTGCGGCTCCGGACGCGGCCGGTCACGCGGCGCCCCAAGGCGGGAGCGGGCCGGGCGGGGGCGGGCCAGGCGGGAGCGGGCCGGGCGGGAGCGGGCCCGGCGCCGCGCGGCAGGCCACGGCCGTCGAGCCCGACACCGGCGCGCTGAGCTGGCTCAAGCTCCTGCGCAACGAACGGTTCACGCCGCAGATCGGCTGGCTGTACCCCCTCGCCCTGGCCTCCCTGGTCCTCGGCCTCGTACGGCACCGTGCGGGCCCCCGCACCGACCGGGCCCGCACCGGGTATCTGATGTGGGGCGTCTGGCTGGCCACGACGGCCGCCGTGCTCAGCGCCGTCAGCATCACCCACACCGCCTACGTGGCCCCTCTCGCGCCCCCGCTCGCCGCGCTCTCCGCCGCGGGCACCGTCGCCCTGTGGCGCGCCCACCGCGCCGCGACGGGCCGCCGGGTGTGGGTCCTGCCCGCCGTCATCGCGGTCGAGGTCGGCTGGACGGTCCATCTCGCCGCGGACTACACCGGGTTCGCGCCCTGGCTGATTCCCGTGGTCGGCGCTGCCGCGCTCGGCGCGGTCGTCGTCCTCGGCCTGCGGCCGGGCCGCCGCGCCGCCGCACGGCGCGTCGGGGTCGCCGGACTGGTCGCCGGATGCGTCGCGATGTTCGCCGCGCCGACGGCGTGGTCGCTGTCGGTCCTGGACGAGCGGCACGGCGGATCGGCCTTCGACGCGTCCGCGGGTCCGCCGCCCGCGGGCCTCCCGGACGACCAGGTCGGCCTCACGGACGGGAACGTGGTCGGCGGGGGCGGGAGCGGCGGCACCTCGATGACCGCCGTCCAGCGGAAGGTCCTCGCCCACGTCAAGAAGCACGCCGGGGGCGCCAAGTACTCCTTGTCCGCGCAGACGCTGGCGGACGCGGGACCGTACGTCCACGCCAAGGGTCTGTCCCCGGTCCTGCTCACCGGCCCGCCGGGGTCCGAGTCCGTCTCCCTGGCCGCGTACCGCGACCTCGTCGCCGCCGGTGACCTCCGCTTCGCGCTGGTCACCGAGCAGGGGGTCAGGACGTCACGGATCAGCGCCTGGGTGACGTCGGCCTGCGCCGAGGTCGACCCCGCCGACTACGGCGCCGGCGAGAAGGCCGCCTCGCCGACGCTGTACCGATGCGCCGCGTCCGACGCGGCGAAGCCCTGAGGGGCAACGGACCACGGGGGAAACGGGGGAACGGGGGAAACGGCGGCGGTCGTCCCGGGCACACCGGGGCGGCCGCCGCCACGCGCCCCGCCCGGTCGCCGCTCGGCCGCCGCCCCGCCGCCCGCTCCCCCGCCCGCGCCCCGAATCCCGAACCCCCGCTCCCAAGCGGCCAATTCACCCGCTGGCGGTCATGTGGGACCGGGCGTAGAGAAGGGAGTTCAGCTTCCGGGACGTCCGGCGCCCACCGACGCCCACCGACACGTTCCGGAACCTTCTGCATCCCCTGGGGGATCCGTGGACAGGACCATCGACAAAGCGGCGTTCAGGGACGCCTTCAAGAACCGCTCCCTGGTGGCGGCCGATCTGCCGCGCGGCACGGGCCGGCGCCTCGCCGAGCAGGCCAACGCGCTGGCGGGCCCCACCGATGCCGCGCTGCGCACGAAGGCCGAGTTCGGCGCGCTGTACGACCTGCTGCTCGACGAGCAGGGGGACGCCGCCGGGGACGGCAGGCTCGTGCTGCGCGACGCGGCGGACGCGCCCACGGCGACGGGACGCACCGTCGAGGCGCTGCTCGCGGCCGCGCGGGACAAGGCGGAGTTCTTCGCCCACGACCTGTATCAGGTCAAGGTCACCGGCTGGCCGCCCGGCGTGTTCACCGCCGACGAGGTGATCCAGGCCCCGCCCGGGGCGCGGTTCACGGTCGCCGAGAGCGCCACGCCCGACGAACTGCTCCTGTCGACGCCCGCGTTCTCGCTCGTCAACAGCGGCAACATGACGGCCCACGCGCCCAAGCGGTCGTGGAAGGCCGACCTGGAGATCGGCGCGAGCGAGGACCGGCTGCACGGCATGGAGCGCCTCAACCTCAAGGCGATGTACAACGACCCCTCGCAGATGCGGGAGGCCGTCGCCTGGCAGCTCCTCGAACGCGCGGGCATCCCGGCCTCGCAGCACACGTACGCGACGTTCTTCCTCAACGACCGCTACATGGGCCTGTTCTCGGTCATCGAGCAGGTCGACAAGAAGTTCCTCAAGGACCACTTCGGCAAGAACTCCGAGGGCAACCTCTACAAGGCGTACTGCGGCGACGTCGGCTGCGCGACGCTGGAGCACCGGGCCGCCGCGGACGGCTCGGACGGCGGCCGCATGTACTTCACCGCGGGCAGCCGCGACGACGACCGGACGTACCGCCTCAAGACGAACGAGGACGACCCGGCCGCGAACACCTACGACGACCTCGCCGCGCTCGTGCGCACGGTCAACGGCGTCGAACTCCCGGGCGACGAGAGCCGGTTCACGACCGACGCGTTCCGCGCCTCGGTCGAGGACATCCTGAACGCGCGGGCCTTCCTGCGCTGGGCGGGCGCCAACGTGCTCCTGGGCAGCTGGGACAACTACTTCGCCACGCCGTCGAACTACTACCTGTACAACGCGGGGCGGCTCGGCGACCCCAAGGGGTTCATGGCGCGCCCGTACTTCACGCTCGTCCCCTGGGACTACGACAACAGCTCGGGCATCGACTTCTTCGCCACCCCGTGGCAGTACACGGACCTGCTCGACTGGCCCGCGATGAGCCGCAACTACTGCCGCATCACGCACGCGCCGCACGAGACGTCGCGGCTTCCGCTGTTCACGAACCTGCTGCGGCACCACGACTTCTGCCAGTACTACCTGGACCACCTGGAGTACCTGCTCGACACCGGGTTCGGGCCGGACCGGGTCGCCGCGCTGATGGGCGCCGAGGGCTCCGGCAGCACCGACGGGCTGTGGCAGCGCGTCGTCTCCGCCGCCGCATATGCCGAATCGGCCACACCGAACGGACAGCCCTTCACCGGGCGGCAGTTCACCAACGACGAGGTGTACCGGGCGGCGTACCGCCAGTGGGAGCTGAGCCGCGGCGCCCAGTTCACGTACGGCGTCTACCACTACACGCGGATGCGCTACGACAGCGCCCGCGCGCAGCTCGCCGAGCTGCGCAAGACCTATCCCAACGGCGCGTCGGGCGCCGTCTTCCCCGGCGCGATGGAGGTCCTGCCGTCATGACCGCAGCGAAGAAGCAGAACACGGGCAAGAAGGCGACCGCGGGCAAGAGGACCGCCGCGGCGAAGAAGCAGAAGGCGTCCGGAGCCGCCGACCCCGAGCTGCGGCTCGTCAAGGAGGCCAAGATCCAGGACCTGATCGGCGACGGCGCGGGCACCCGCCTGGAGGCGAGCGGGGTGCTCTACCGCGACGGTGCCTTCCTGGTGGTGTGCGACAACCTCACGTCCTTCATCCGGATCAGCAGCGAGCTGTCCCCCAAGGCGCCGGAGAACGGTGTCCTGCGGCCCAAGGGCCCGGCCGCCAGGGCCCGTGCGAAGGGCGCCGCGAAGGGCGGGAAGGCCGCCGAGGTCGAGGGGTACGAGGACCTCGCCCACGACCCGGTCCAGGACCGCTACTACACGCTCACCGAGTCCGTCCCGGTCAAGTCGGCCTTCCGGGCCCGCGTCCAGGAGTACGACGGCCGGATGCGGCTGCGCGGCTCCGCCCTGCTGGACTTCGAGCTGACCGACGCCAACAAGGGCATGGAAGGCATCGAATGGGTCGAGCGGGGCGGCGTCGGCCATCTGCTCGGGCTGTGCGAGGGCAACCGCTGCGCCGGCGGCAAGGAGGGGCAGCGGCCCGGCGGGGGCCGCATCCAGGTCTTCCGGCGGGGCACCGGCCGGTGGGACCACGTGGGGACGGTCCGGCTGCCCCGGTCGCTCCCGTTCGAGGACTACAGCAGCGTGTCCGTGCGCGACGGCAGGATCGCCGTGCTGTCGCAGGCGTCGTCGGCGCTCTGGGTGGGCCGGCTGTCCGCCAAGAAGTGGCAGGTGGACGAGGGCACGGTGTACCGCCTGCCCACGGGCGGCAAGGGCCGTACCGCGTACGGCAATCCGGAGGGCGTGTCCTGGGTGTCGTCCGACCACGTCGTGGTGGTCTCGGACCGCGCGAAGAAGGGCGCGGCGAACGACCGGTACCGCGCCAAGGACCAGTCGATCCACCTCTTCCTGATCCCGTCGGGCGACTAGCGCCGCGGTCCACGGGCGGGACGGCGGCCGTCGTACGGGAGGTCACGTCGGCCGCCGTACGGACCTCACGACGGTCGCCGTACGGCACATCAGGACAGCGACCGTTCGACACCCGCGCCCGCCACCGACCCGTTACCGGCGGTCAGGGGTGGCCGGATCGCCGCGAGAGGAAGGGAATAACCCGCCCCTCTCACGGCCTCCCGCAGATCTTGGCACGGTACCCGGAAACCGGAGGGTGAGAATGGCAGGAAAGTCCTTGCGCCACCGCGAGCACGGCCCGCGTCCTGCCTTCTCTCCCATTCCGCCGCGCACATGCCGACGGCATGGTGTCCGAAAGTGACGGAGGGCGTCTGAAGCCCTCGATACCCCCGTATACCCGTGTGACTCGTGTTGAGTGACGAACCATCAGATGGTCCGCGCTCTTTTTCGGACAGAACCAGGGCTTTCGATTTCTCGCTGAATCGGCACCGCCTACGGTTGTCGCCGAGGGGGAAGGGCACTGACCATGCCGGGGGGATGACAGCCATACAGAGGCCTTCGAGGGGGAATCCGTGCGGCCGACGCTGAACGCGCGCCGCCGGTAAAGGGGTGCCGTCGGGCTCGACCAGCCGGACGGCGTGCCTCGATTCGGCGCGCGAAAGCAACCGGCCCGGCCCGGATGACGTGCGCCCTGTTCAGTCATGACGGTTTACACGGGGGCTTTCCGAGGGGGGACCCTAGTGACGGAGTCTCGATCCAGTGATCCCGGATCCGAAAGGAGTGGATTACTGCTCGACGCGTTTGATCCACAGCATTTCCGGGAGAATTCAGAAACCGCTCTCGCGAAGCTGGAGAAACATCTGTCGGACATCTCGATCCGGGGCCTGGAGCTGATCGATCCCGCGAAGCTGTCCGAGGCCGCGAAGGCCCTCATGACGAGCCAGCACGAGAGTGTCGCCGCCTTCGACGAGGAGCGCCTCGCGGGGATCATCGACCTGTACATCAGGACCGGGATCCAGGTGCACTCCCCCGGCTACATGGGCCGGCAGTTCTCCGGCGTCGTACCGCTCGCCGGCGTCATCGACTTCGTGAGCTCCATGGTCAACCAGCCGGCGTCGTTCTACGAGGCGGGCCAGTTGCCCAACGTCGTGGAGCGGATCATGGCCGACGAGCTGAACCGGTTCATCGGCTGGGACCCCGAGCGGTTCACCATGGTGACCACCTCGGGCGGCTCCCTCGCGAACCTGACCGCACTGCTCGCGGCCAGGAACGAGAAGCTGCCCGGCTACTGGTCACAGGGGGGTTCCGCGGTGCGCGGCCAGCCGCGGCCCGCCATCGCGGTCGGCGCGGACGTCCACTACAGCGTGGCCCGCGCGGCCGGCGTGCTCGGCATCGGCGACGCGCAGCTCGTGCGGCTGCCCCTCAACCGGCAGGGGCAGATCTCCACGGCCGAGGTGCGCGCCACCCTGGAGGCCGCCGAGCGGCAGAACCTCAAGGTGTTCTGCATGGTCGCCTCGGCGGGCAGCACCTCGGTGGGCGCCTTCGACCCGATCGACGAACTCGCCGAGGTGGCCCGCGAGAAGGACGTCTGGCTGCACATCGACGGCGCGCACGGGGCGAGCCTGCTCGTCTCGGACACGCTGCGCGAGAAGCTGCGCGGCATCGAGAAGGCGGACTCCCTCACCTGGGACGCGCACAAGATGATGTTCGTCCCCGGGCCCTGCACGATGCTCTTCTACCGGAACGGGGAAACGGCGCTCTCGGCATTCCGGCAGAAGGCCAGCTACGTCTTCGACGAGGAACAGGACATCTATACCGCCTTCGACAGCGGCGGAAAGAACTTCGAGTGCACGAAACGCCCCATGATCATGACGTTGTGGGCGCTGTGGGCCATTTACGGAAGGGCCCTTTTCGCGGAGAAGATCGAGTATCTCTGCCAATTGACGCGGGAGGCCCACGACGTCGTGCGGGCCGATCCGGATTTCGAGACGCTGCACCGCCCGGAAGCCAACATCCTGTGCTTCCGCTACCACCCGGCCGATCTCGTGACAAGGACCGGGCAGCGACTCGACAAGAAAGACGTGCACCGCCTGCAGATCGCCATCAGGAATCGCGTGAAGTTCGAGGGAAATTTCTTCATCTCGAAGGTGAACGTCGAGGGCGTCGCGGCGCTGCGCGTGGTCATGATGAACCACCAGATCACCGGCGAGCACTTCAGGATGCTGCTCTCCGAAATCAGAAGGACCGGGCAGGACCTGCTCAGCAGCGATGAGGGAACAGAAAAAGCATAGAGGGGACGGATGTTGAGTACATCTCACGCTCCACAGGCAACGTATGTTCCGCCGCCCGCGCCGGCTCCCGGCGGCGCGCGCGAACTGGCCGAATGGCTCATCCCGGACTGGGAGCTGCGCCCCGAGTCCGTCGAGGCCGTCGCCGTACTTCCCTCGTTCGCGAGCAAGATGCGCGAGTGCGAGCGGGTCTGCCAGACCCTGTACAGCGAGATATCGCACGAGGTCCAGGACGCGCTCGTGCTGCGCCGCCTCCAGCAGATGGTGAACACCGTGCTGCTCAACCCGCTCTGGCACGAGCGGCTGCGCGACGCCGGGATCACGGGCGCCCCCAGGACGTACGAGGAGTGGCAGCGCATCCCGCTGTCCGACAAGGACGTCCAGCGCGACTTCTTCATGGACACCCGGCCCGGCATGGTCGTGCCCCTCACCCGCGGCGAGTTCGAGATCGTGGCGAGCGGCGGCACCAGCGGCGGCCAGCCGCTCGAAGTCGTCTACTCCCTGCGGGAGCTGAAGGACACGTACGAGATCGCGGGCCGCTTCATGGGCTCCTACCAGCTGGCGAGACACCTCGCGGGCGCCGACCCCAAGTGGCTGTTCACCACGCTGGCGGACTACCAGATGTGGAGCAGCGGCACGATGGTCGGCGGCGTGCTCCAGCACGTGCCGGGCGTGAACTACGTCGGCGCGGGTCCCGTCACCGCCCCGGTCCTTGAGCACATGTTCTCGTATCGGGGGCCCAAGGCGCTGATGGGCATCTCCGCGGGCATCGCGATCCTCGCCGAACTCGGCGCGGGCATGCGCCAGGAGTACCGCGACAGCTTCCGCGTCGCCCTGTACGGCAGCGGTGTGCTGCCCCAGCGCAAGCGCGTGGAGCTCCAGGCGCTGTACCCGAACCTGTCGATCCTCAGCTACTTCGCCGCGACCCAGGCGGAGACGATCGGCCTTCAGCTGGACGCCGACTCGCCGCAGCTCGCCGCGGTGCCCGGCCTGCACTTCATCGAGATCGTCGACGAGGAGGGGCGCCAGGTCCCCGAGGGCGAGGAGGGCGAACTCGTCGTCACCCGTCTGCACGCGCACGAGACGCCGCTGCTGCGCCTGAAGCTGGGCGACCGGATGATCCACCGCCCCCGCACGGACGGACCGGGCCTGAAGACCCGGCAGTTCGAGTTCGCGGGCCGCACCGGTGACGTCCTGCACCTCAACGACAGCCAGTACTCGGCCGCGCGCGCCTACGCCTCGCTGCGCGACGAGCTGAAGGCCGCCGAGGTGGTGGACCTCGACGCGGTGGCGCACGAGATCCAGTTCGTCAACCACCGCGAGAGCCGGACGATCACGCTGTACGCGGCGGTGGACGACGTGCTCGGCCTGAGCTACCGGGCGGACTCGGTGCTCGGCCCCTACGGCCTCCAGCAGGTGTTCGTGAACGCCCTGCCGCGCGCCCTTTCGCTGTTCAACCACGGGGAGGCGAACGCCGCGTCGATCGAGAAGACCGGGTACACCCTGCAGCTCAAGTTCGTGCCCAGGCTGTCCGCCGAGATCGAGCGGACCGCTGTCGGAAAGGTCCCGCTGGTGCGGGACCGCGGCTAGGCGCGGGGCACCGCGCGCAACCACCAGGTGCGCAGACAGGAGTGGAATCACCGTGAGTGGACCGAAGTCGCAAGTGAACATCATCGCCGTCGTGGACGTCATCGGCGCGCTGTCGATCAAGTCGCTGCTCGAGGGCAACCTCTGCATGGTGGACGACGGCGCGTTCAACAGCGCCCACCAGGGCACGCCGAACCTCGTCACCGTGGTCAGGCCCGGCCAGGTCGTCTCGTGGACCGCGCTCGCCGTGGACCTGCAGACCCCGGTCGAGATCAAGAACATCTCGTTCACACCGGGGAACGGGCAGCTCGGCGCGGGTGCGCCGGGTGCGGCCTCGTACGGCGCCCCGGGTGCGGCCTCGTACGGCACGCCCGGCGCGGCCCCGTACGGCGCCCCGGGTGCCGCCTCGTACGGCACGCCCGCGCAGAGCACGTACGGCGGCCCCCCGCTGGGCGCGCAGGGGACTTCGCCGCAGTCCCCGTACGGCTCCGCCTCCCAGGCCGCGTACGGCACGCCCGGCGCGCCCGCGCAGGGCGCGGCTCCGTCGGGCGGCCTCGCGACCGCGGCCCACGGCGACCCGGCGAGCGCGAAGCTCGACCTGGACGTGTGGACCGGCGTGGTGCCGCACTGGATGGCCCGGGGCGTGCCCTACCAGTACCGCCTGGAGGTCCAGATGTACGACGGCTCCAACAGCATCATGCACATCGACTCCCCCGCGCTCATGTGCCAGTAGCGGCCGACCCGATCACGGCACCGGCCAGGACGGGAACGACGACGAAGGCGGAATCATGCCCCAACAGTTGGCGATCATCGTGCTCGTGGACGTCGGCACCGCGCTGGAGTCCAACACGCTCGACGGCAACACCTACCTGTTCGACAACATGAAGCTGCACGGCTCCGAGAACCAGGGGACCAGCGACCTGGTCACGGCGATCCACGGCTCGTACTGGCGGGACGGGTCACAGGCCAGCGAGCAGGTGCTCAACTGGCTGCCGTACAGCCTGGGTTCCATCCCGCCGACCGTGCCCCGCGGCTACGAGGTCGAACGGGCCAGGCAGAGCGACGAGCAGGCCCTCAACGAACTCCAGGACCTGGCGGACAAGTCCTCGGTGCCGAGCGCCGACGCGGCCGCCGAGCTCAACCGCATCCGCAAGAACGTGGGCACCCGGCTCAAGACCACCCGGCGCACCCGGGGCCGGCTGTCCGGCCAGAAGATCGTGGACGTCACCGGACGGGTCGTCACCGAGGAGACCACGAACGCGTACAGCTATCCGGCGCCCGTGATCACCGACATCTACGGCGAGGCGGTCGACGCGAAGATCATGTATCCGGCGGAGTACGGCTCTCCGGACATGGTGACCGACGGCTGGTACTGGTCGGCGTCGGTCGACACGTCCCGGCCGGGGACGTACTCGTACACGATGCGCATCCAGCTGCACAAGCTGGCGCAGACGAACGGCGAACACCGCTGGGAGCCGGTCGACCTGACCTGTTCCTCGTCCCTGAGGATCACCTCGGAGCCCCGGCGCAACGCCTTCACCAAGGCGGGCGTCGGCCCGCTGCCCATCCCGCCGGCCCCGCGGCCCGGCAGCGGCGCCTGACCCCCACCGGACGAGGAGGAACAGATGACCACCAAGCCGAGGCGGGAAACCGCCGTGAAGCGGCCGATCTCCATCACCGCGGTCGTGGACGCCGTGGGCGCCCTGGCGGCCGGCAACCTGCGCGGGCACCTGTACATGTACGACTCGAACAAGTCGGGCGGCTCCACCGGGTTCGGCACCGAGGAACTGCAGACCTTCGCCAAGCGCGGCGACCAACTGCTGTGGAACTGTCTGGCGCTGGAGTGCGAGGCGTTCGTCGCCATCGACGGCATCATCATCGACAGCGAGATCTGCGAGCCGGAGCGCAAGGTGTACCCCGGTACCGACGTCGCGTACTGGACCGGGACGGTCAAGAAGGCCGACGCGGGCCCGATCACGTACCAGATCAAGTTCAAGCTGGGCACGAGGGACGAACCGATCACCACCACCCTCTCGTCGGCCATCGTCGGCTAGGGGCCGGGCAGTCATGTCGGCGTACGCGAAGGAGCAATGGTGAGCACCAGCACGCAGAGCGGCACGCGCGAGAAGCAGAATCCCGGTCAGCTCAACTCGGTCCAGCTCAACATCGTGACGCTCGTCAACATGGAGCGGGCGACGGAGACGGGCTCGCTGAGCGACTCGATGTACATGATGGACAACAGCATCGGCGGCAAGGGGCAGGGCACGTCCTCGCTGGAGACCGTCTGCAAGCAGGGGCAGGTCCTCAACTGGATCGTGCGCCCCATCGACATGGAGAAGCGCCTGGACGGCACCTGGCCGCCCATGCCGAAGATCAACAACATCGTCTTCCTCGACACCGAGGTGGGTGACGAGGAAGACGTGGCGGAGCGGCGGATCTTCAACGAGCTGAAGATCTACGGGATGCCGGACCGCGTCCGGGACAAGTTCACGCCCGTCTACTACTACTGGGCGGGCACGGTCATGAGCACCGCGAAGCCGGGTCTGTACCGGTACCGGCTCGTCCTGGAGCTGGAGCAGGACGGCAAGAAGGAGCGGCTCTACCTGAACACGGCGATCCACCCCTCGATCAGGGTGATCCCGGTCTGATTCCGTCGGGCACCGGCGGCCGGCAGCGGATCGGGTACCGCCTGACCTGCACGGACGGTCTTTATGCGACCACTATGAACGGGCTGTATACGCCCTATGTATAGTGCTCGTATGCCAGCCGTGAACATGCCTGCCCCGATGAAGACGACGCGTTCGACCAAGAGGTTGCGTCGTGCCGCCTCCGCCCTCGCGGCGGGGGCGGCCCTGACCCTCGCGCTCTCCGGGTGCACCAAGCTCGACACCACCTCGCCCAGCACCGTCCGCAAGGACGCCGCGGAGGCGAAGGGTGCCGACCAGGCGAAGTTCGGCACCGTGGACTGCCGCAAGGCCAAGTGCGTGGCCCTGACCTTCGACGCGGGCCCCAGCGAGAACACGCCCAGGCTGCTCAAGATCCTCAAGGAGAAGGAGGTCCCCGCGACCTTCTTCACGCTCGGCAAGAACCACATCGAGAAGTATCCCGAGCTCGTGAAGCAGATGGACGCCGAGGGCCACGAGGTCGCCAGCCACACCTGGTCGCACAAGATCCTCACGAAGATCGACGCCAAGGAGGCGCGCAAGGAGCTGGAGCGCCCCAACGAGGCGATCGAGAAGCTCATCGGCAAGAAGCCGACGCTGATGCGCCCGCCGCAGGGCCGCACGAACGACGACGTCAACAAGCTCTCCAAGGAGCTCGGCCTCGCGGAGATCCTGTGGACCGTCACGGCCAAGGACTACACGACCGATGACTCCAAGCTGATCCAGCAGCGGGTCATCGACCAGACCAAGCGGGACGGCATCATCCTGCTGCACGACATCTACAAGGGCACCGTGCCCGCCGTGCCCGGCGTCATCGACGAGCTGAAGAAGCGCGGCTACGTCTTCGTGACCGTGCCGCAGCTGCTCGCGCCGGGCAAGGCCGAGCCGGGCAAGGTCTACCGCTAGCCGACGATCCGCCGCCGGTGGCCGGAGATCCGCCGCCGGCCTGGCAGGCTCGGGGGGTGGCCCTCTTCCAGATCACCCGAGACATCCCCCTGCCCGCCGCCGAGGCGTGGCGCCGCCTGACCGCGTGGGAGCGGCACGGTGACGCCGTCCCCCTCACCCGCGTCACCGTCCGCACGCCTGCGCCCACCCGCGCGGGCACGGTCTTCGTCGCCCGGAGCGCGCTGGGACCGCTCGGCTTCGACGACGTGATGGAGGTCGTCGAGTGGTGCCCGCCAGACGGCACCGCGCCGGGGCGGTGCCGTCTGGAGAAGCGGGGGAAGGTCGTCACGGGCTGGGCGGAGATCGAGGTCTTCCCCGGCCGGACCGGCTGTCACCTCGTCTGGCGCGAGGACCTGCGGGTGTGGGGGCTGCCCCGTCTGTGCGACGGGGTCCTTGCGGCCGTGTCCCGGCGCATGTTCGGGACGGCGGCGGACCGCCTCGTCGCGGACGCCCCACCGGCAGCGGGTCCGGCCGCCTGAGGAAAGAGCCCGCCCTCCTGGTGGCGGACGGGACCGGTCCCGCGTACGCGGACGACGGTCAGGCCACGGAACCGATCCGGCCCGCCGGACCGCGGTGGGGGTCGTGGTGGATGGGCGTGTGCGCGCCGGTGAGGGAGACCCCGCTGCCGCCGCGCCGGTTGGCGACGATCTCCGAGGCGATCGACAGGGCGGTCTCCTCGGGCGTACGCGCGCCGAGGTCGAGGCCGATGGGCGAGCGCAGCCGCGCCAGCTCAAGCTCGGTGACGCCGACGTCGCGCAGCCGTTCGTTGCGCTCGATGTGGGTGCGGCGCGAGCCCATCGCGCCGACGTAGGCGACGGGCAGCCGCAGCGCGAGGCGCAGCAGCGGCACGTCGAACTTGGCGTCGTGGGTCAGCACGCACAGCACGGTGCGGGCGTCGACCTCCGTGCGCTCCAGGTACTCGTGGGGCCACTCGACGACGATGTCGTCCGCGTCGGGGAAGCGGGTCGGTGTCGCGAACACGGGCCGCGCGTCGCACACGGTCACGTGGTAGCCGAGGAACTTGCCCATCCGCACCAGCGCCGAGGCGAAGTCGATCGCGCCGAACACGATCATGCGGGGCGGCGGGACGCTCGACTCGACGAGCAGGGACAGCGGCTGACCGCAGCGCGAGCCGTCCTCGCCGATCTCGACGACGCCGGTCCGCCCGGCGTCCAGCATCGCGCGGGCCTCCCCCGCCGCCGTGCGGTCCAGCTCCGGGTGTCCGCCGAGCCCTCCCTCGTACGCGCCCGAGGGGCGGACGAGAAGGGCGCGGCCGACCAGCTCCGCGGGTCCTGCGGTGATGCGGGCGACCGCCGCCGCCTCCCCCGAGGAGGCGGCGGCGAGAGCGGCCGCGAGGACGGTCCTGGTCACTGCGTCGGCACGGACCGGGGTGACGAGGATGTCGATGACGCCGCCGCAGGTCAGGCCCACGGCGAAGGCGTCGTCGTCGCTGTAGCCGAACTGTTCGAGGACGCTCTCGCCGTCCTCCAGGGCCTGCCGGCACAGTTCGTAGACGGCGCCCTCCACACATCCGCCGGAGACCGATCCGATCGCCGTGCCCTCGCTGTCGACGGCGAGCGCGGCGCCCGGCTGGCGGGGCGCGCTGCCGCCGACGGCCACCACGGTGGCGACGGCGAAGTCACGTCCCTGCTCGACCCACCGGTGCAACTCGTCGGCGATGTCCAGCATTACGGCCTCCTGCTAGGTCTCGGGATGTGCGGAGGGCGGGGCGTCAGTGGACGCCCAGCCATCCTTCGATGGGGTTGAGGGCGAAGTAGACGATGAAGATCACCGTCAGGCCCCACATGAAGGCGCCGATCTCGCGGGCCTTGCCCTGCGCGATCTTGATGGCGACCCAGGAGATGACGCCCGCCGCGACACCGGTGGTGATGGTGTACGTGAAGGGCATGAGCACCACGGTCAGGAAGACCGGGATGGCGGTGGCGCGGTCGGCCCAGTCGACGTGCCGGGCGTTCATCATCATCATGGCGCCGATGACGACGAGCGCGGCGGACGCGACCTCCTGCGGCACGATCGCGGTGAGCGGGGTGAAGAAGAGGCAGGCGGCGAAGAACAGGCCGGTGACGACCGAGGCGAGACCCGTGCGGGCCCCCTCGCCGACGCCGGTCGCGGACTCGACGAACACCGTCTGGCCGGAGCCGCCCGCGACACCGCCGATGGCGCCGCCGGCGCCGTCGATGAACAGCGCCTTGGACAGGCCGGGCATGCGGCCCTTCTCGTCGGCCAGGTTGGCCTCGGTGCCGACGCCGATGATGGTGGCCATCGCGTCGAAGAAGCCGGCGAGCACGAGGGTGAAGACGATCATGCCGACGGTCATCGCGCCGACCTCGCCCCAGCCGCCGAACTCGACGTCGCCGAAGAGCGAGAAGTCGGGTGCGGAGACCGCGCTGCCGTGCAGGGCGGGCGTGCCGTTGGCCCACTGCTTGGGGTCGACGACGTCCAGGGCGTTGAGGACGACGGCGACGACGGTGCCGGTGATGATGCCGATCAGGATCGCGCCGGGGATGTTGCGCGCCTGCAGCATGAAGATCAGGAGCAGGGTGCCCGCGAAGATGAGTACGGGCCAGCCCTGGAGTTCACCCGCGGGGCCGAGGGTGAGTGGGGTCGCCTTGCCCTGGTGGACGAAGCCGCCCTTGACCAGGCCGATGATGGCGATGAACAGGCCGATGCCCATGGTGATGCCGTGCTTGAGGGCGAGCGGGATCGCGTTCATGATCATCTCGCGCAGCCCGGTGACCACGAGCAGCATGATCACCACGCCGTACATCACACACATGCCCATGGCCTGCGGCCAGGTCATCTCGGGTGCGACCTGCGAGGAGATCACACCGGACACGGAGAGTCCGGCGGCCAGGGCCAGCGGCACCTTGCCGACGAAGCCCATCAGGAGCGTGGTGAACGCCGCGGCGAACGCCGTCGCGGTGATCACGGCCTTGGTGGCCATGGTGTCCCCCGCCGCGTCCTTGCCGGACAGGATCAGGGGGTTGAGCAGGAGGATGTACGCCATCGCCATGAAGGTGGTGACGCCGCCGCGCACCTCACGCGCGACCGTGGATCCCCGCAGGGATATGTGGAAGTACCGGTCGAGCCAAGACCTTCCGGCCGGCACGCGGGAGCCGTCGCCCGCGTCCTCCGCCGTGGTCTTCAGCTCCGTTGGAGACTGGGTCATGGTGCCTACTCCCAAGGTTCACAGGGGCACCCGCGGAGTTGCGGGATTTGGGATGGTGCGTTGGCTGCACGACCCGGGGGACGGCCCGAGACGAACGACATCTCCCTCTTCGGGAGGGGGAGTTGGGCTCCGAGCGGTGTGGGCGAAGGGAAGTGTGACGTTCCTGGGAGGCACACACCGCTCGGAGAACCTGCGGATCCCCGAGCGGGGGATCGATCCCTCGGCGGGGATCACGTACCGGTGATGTGCTCCGGGCGCACCGGCGTCTTGTTGAGCTCCAGACCCGTCGCGTTCCGGATGGCCGCGAGGACCGCCGGCGTCGACGACAGGGTCGGGGCCTCGCCGATGCCGCGCAGCCCGTACGGCGCGTGGTCGTCGGCGAGTTCGAGCACGTCGACGGGGATGGTCGGCGTGTCGAGGATGGTGGGGATCAGGTAGTCCGTGAAGGAGGGGTTCCTGACCTTCGCGGTCTTCGGGTCGACGATGATCTCCTCCATCACCGCGACGCCCAGGCCCTGGGTGGTGCCACCCTGGATCTGGCCGACGACGGAGAGCGGGTTGAGCGCCTTGCCGACGTCCTGGGCGACGGCGAGCTCGATGACCTTGACCAGGCCCAGCTCGGTGTCGACCTCGACCACCGCGCGGTGCGCGGCGAAGGAGTACTGGACGTGGCCGTTGCCCTGTCCGGTGCGCTTGTCGAAGGCCACGGTGGGGCGGTGGCGCCACTCGGCCTCGATCTCGACGGTCTCGCCCTCCAGGACGTCGACCAGGTCGCCGAGGACCTCGCCGCCGTCGGTGACGACCTTGCCGCCCTCCAGGAGCAGTTCGGCGGTGGCCCACGCGGGGTGGTACGAGCCGAACTTGCGGCGGCCGATCTCCAGGACCTTCTCGCGCACGAGCTCGCAGGAGTTCTTGACGGCGCCGCCGGTGACGTACGTCTGGCGCGACGCGGACGTCGAACCGGCGCTGCCCACCTGGGTGTCGGCGGGGTGGATCGTCACCTGCGTGACGCCCAGCTCGGTCCGCGCGATCTGCGCGTGCACCGTCACACCGCCCTGGCCGACCTCGGCCATGGCCGTGTGCACGGTCGCGACGGGCTGGCCGTTGATGACCTCCATGCGCACCTTGGCGGTGGAGTAGTCGTCGAAGCCCTCGGAGAAGCCGACGTTCTTGATGCCGACCGCGTAGCCGACGCCGCGCACGACGCCCTCGCCGTGCGAGGTGTTGGACAGGCCGCCGGGCAGCTGGCGCACGTCGGCGCCCTCGCTGGACTCCCACTGGCGCTCGGGCGGCAGCGGGCGGGCCTTGATGCGGCGCAGCAGTTCGGCGACCGGGGCCGGCGAGTCGACCGGCTGGCCGGTCGGCATGATCGTGCCCTGCTCCATGGCGTTGAGCCTGCGGAACTCGACCCGGTCCATGCCCACCTCGTCGGCGAGCTTGTCCATCTGGGCCTCGTAGGCGAAGCAGGCCTGGACGGCGCCGAAGCCGCGCATCGCGCCGCACGGCGGGTTGTTGGAGTAGAGGGCGATGGCCTCGATCTCGACGTCGTCGATCACGTACGGGCCGACCGACAGGGACGAGGCGTTGCCCACGACCGCCGGGGAGGCCGACGCGTAGGCGCCGCCGTCCAGGACGATCTTGCACTTCATGTGCGTGAGCTTGCCGTCCTTGGTGGCGCCGTGCTCGTAGTAGAGCTTCGCCGGGTGGCGGTGCACGTGCCCGAAGAAGGACTCGAAGCGGTTGTAGACGATCTTGACCGGCTTGCCGGTGCGCAGCGCCAGGAGGCAGGCGTGGATCTGCATCGAGATGTCCTCGCGGCCGCCGAAGGCACCGCCGACGCCGGAGAGCGTCATGCGGACCTTCTCCTCGGGCAGGCCGAGGACGGGGGCGATCTGCTCCAGGTCCGAGTGCAGCCACTGGGTGGCAACGTACAGCTCGACGCCACCGTCCTCGGAGGGCACGGCGAGGCCGGACTCCGGGCCGAGGAAGGCCTGGTCCTGCATGCCGAAGGTGTACTCGCCCTTGACGACGAAGTCCGCCTTCTTGGCCGCCTCGTCCGCGTTGCCGCGGATGATCGGCTGACGGTGCACGATGTTGGCGTGCGGGACGTGCTCGATGTACTCGTCGGTGCGGCCCTCGTGGACGAGGACGGCGTCGGGAGCGGTCGCCGAGGCCTCATCGGTGATGAGGGGCAGCTCCTTGTACTCGATCACGATCTTCGCGGCGGCGCGGCGGGCGGTCTCCGGGTGGTCGGCGGCCACGAGGGCGACCGGCTCACCGTGGTGACGGACCTTGCCGTGGGCGAGCACCGGGGTGTCCTGGAGCTCCAGGCCGTAGTGCTTCATCTCGGCGGGCAGGTCGTCGTAGGTCAGCACGGCGTAGACGCCGTCCATCGCGAGGGCCTGGCTGGTGTCGATCGACACGATCTCGGCGTGCGCCACGGTGGAGCGCAGCGTCTGGCCCCACAGCATGTCCTCGTGCCACATGTCCGAGGAGTACGCGAACTCGCCGGTGACCTTCAGGGTGCCGTCGGGCCGCAGCGTCGACTCGCCGATGCCGCCCTTGGTCTGCGAACCCTGGGTGATCTTCGTGGGTGCGCCGGTCGTACGGGTGGATCCCATGATCAGACCACGCCTTCCTGAAGTCCCTGACGATCCTGGCGCGCGGCGGCGAGGCGGACCGCGTCCAGGATCTTCTCGTAACCGGTGCAGCGGCAGAGGTTGCCGGAGAGCGCCTCGCGGATGTCGGCGTCGGTCGGCTGCGGGTTGCGCTCCAGCATCTCGTCGGCCGCGACGAGCAGGCCGGGGGTGCAGAAGCCGCACTGCACGGCGCCGGCGTCGATGAACGCCTGCTGGATCGGGGAGAGTTCGGAGCCCTCGCCGGTCTGCGAGTCGGTGGGCTTGGCCTGCCACTGCTGGGCGTCCTGGAGCGAGGTGCCACAGGCGCCGGAGGCGCAGCCTGCGCCGGGGTGGGCGTCGTCGCGGTGCTTGGCGTAGTCGGCGAGGCCCTCGACGGTGGTGACCTCACGGCCCTCCACCTGTCCCGCGGCGACCAGACACGAACACACCGGGACCCCGTCGAGCCGCACGGTGCAGGAGCCGCACTCGCCCTGCTCGCAGGCGTTCTTGGAGCCGGGCAGACCCATGCGCTCACGCAGCACGTAGAGCAGGGACTCGCCCTCCCAGACGTCGTCGGCTTCCTGCTGACGGCCGTTGACCGTGAAGTTGACACGCATTACGCGACTCCCTCCGTGCTGCGGCCCTTGCCGCGGTACGACTCCCAGGTCCAGCCGAGCGTGCGGCGGGCCATGATCCCGACGGCGTGACGGCGGTAGCTCGCCGTGCCGCGCACGTCGTCGATCGGGTTGGCGGCCCCGGAGGCGAGCTCCGCGAACTGCTTGGCGATCGAGGGGGTGATGATCTTCTTGCTGTCCCAGAAGCCGCCCTCGTCGAGCGCCGCGTTCAGGAACTCCTCGGCCGCCTTGGCCCGGATCGGGGTGGGGGCGGCGGAGCCGATGCCGGTCCGCACGGTGCGGGTCTCGGGGTGCAGCGCGATGCCGAAGGCGCACACGGCGATGACCATGGCGTTGCGGGTGCCGACCTTGGAGTACTGCTGCGGGCCGTCCGCCTTCTTGATGTGGACGGACTTGATCAGCTCGTCCGGGGCGAGCGCGTTGCGCTTCACGCCGGTGTAGAACGCGTCGATCGGGATCAGGCGCGAGCCGCGCACCGACTCGACCTCGACCTCGCAGTCGGCGGCGAGCAGCGCCGGGTGGGCGTCGCCGGCCGGGGACGCCGTGCCGAGGTTGCCGCCCACGCCGCCGCGGTTGCGGATCTGCGGGGAGGCGACCGTGTGCGAGGCGAGCGCGAGGCCGGGGAGCTCGGTGCGGAGCTCCTCCATGATCTGCGTGTACGGGACGGATGCGCCCAGCTGGACCGTCTCCTCGCCCACCTCCCACTCGCGCAGCTCGACGATGCGGTTGAGGTCAAGCAGGTACTCGGGACGACGGTGGTCGAAGTTGATCTCGACCATCACGTCGGTGCCACCCGCAATCGGCACAGCCGTGGGGTGCTCGGCCTTCGCGGCGAGCGCCTCCTCCCAGCTGGCGGGGCGAAGGAAGTCCATGAGGCTCTCTTCTTCGTATCGGGGTCGTTCGCTTCGAGGGACTGGGGGATTCCGTTCCGGCCACTCGGGCCGTTGGTCCCTCGACTGCTCGTTCATGTGCTGTTAACGCGGAGTGGGGCAAGTACACCGCCCGGTCGTCCCATGGGGTCAGTCACCGAAACCATGAAGGAGTTGGCTGGCCAAGCCGTGCGTCTTGTAGATTCGTATGAAGAACGGGCCCCAGCAACCTCGCGGATTCCCCCGGGAAACCTCGGACGCCCCAGGGCACAGGGCCCCGGCTCTACAGGGCCCACCTGCTTGTACACCACATTCGAGACAGATCGGCGGCGACGACACCATGCGGCTGCGCGCACTCCTTGACACCGACGCGCTGGGCCTGCGGCTGCTCGGCGGCGAGGACGAGCTGGATCGCACCGTGCGCGGTGTGATGACCACGGACCTGCGGGACCCGAGCCGCTATCTGGCGGGCGGCGAGCTGGTCCTCACGGGCCTGGCCTGGCGCCACGACGCCTCGGACACCGAGCCCTTCGTCCGCATCCTCGCGAGCGCCGGAGTGGCGGCCCTGGCGGCCGGCGAGGCCGAGCTCGGCGACATCCCCGACGACATCGTCGAGGCCTGCGCCCGGCACCGCCTGCCGCTCTTCGCCGTCAACGAATCCGTCGCGTTCGCGACGATCACCGAGCACGTCGTGCGCCAGGTCTCCGGCGAGCGCGCCGGAGACCTGGCCGCCGTCGTCGACCGGCACCGCCGCCTGATGACCTCGGGCCCGGCGGGCGGCGGCCCCGACGTCGTCCTCGACCTGCTCGGGAGCGACCTGGACCTGCGCGCCTGGGTGCTCTCGCCCGCCGGGCGCGTGATCGCCGGGTCGGCCGCGGCCGGTGCCGTCCTGCCGGGCCCGCTGTGCGCGCGGCTCGCCGGGGAGCACCTGGCGGCGACCCGGACGGGGCGGCGCGGGCCGCACCGGGTGACGGTGGACGGCGTGACGTACTCGCTGTTCCCCGTTCGGACCAGGGGGCACCTGCCGGCCGTGGACGGCGCGGGACGCGGCGCGGGCGGCGCCTCGCGCGACGTGCGCGAGACGGTGCTCTCCGACTGGGTGCTCGCCGTGGAGGCCGACGCGGGCGACTGGCCCGAGGAGCGGCTCGACCTGCTGCAGGGCGTGACGCAGCTGATCGCCGTGGAGCGCGACCGGCGCGACGCGGCCCGCACGGTCCGCAGGCGCCTGGCCCAGGAGGTCCTCGAACTGGTCCAGACGGGCGCGGCCCCGGCGGAGATCGCCGCGCGGCTGCGCGTGGCGGCGCCGGTGCTGCTGCCGGGCCTGGGCGCGGCCCCGCACTGGCAGGTCGTGGTGGCCCGCGTGGAGTGGGACGGCGGCGCCATCGAGGGCGGCCCGGTCGCCCAGTCGCTCCTGGAGGAGATCCTCGTCGACCCGCTGTCGGCGGGGCCCGAGCCCTCCGACCGCATCGCGGTGGCCCATACGGGTGACGAGGCGATCGCGCTCGTGCCGCTGCCCGCCGTCTCGAACGAACACGACGGCTCGGAGACGGGCCTGCTGGCCGATTCCCTCCTCTCCTCCGTGCGCGAACCGCTGTCGGCGGGCCTCGCCGACGACGGCCGCCTCACGCTCGGCGTCAGCGCGTCCGTGCACTCGGCGGAGGGCCTGCGCGGCGCCCTGGAGGAGGCCCGGCACGCCCGCCGGGTCGCCGCCGCCCGCCCCGGCCGGGTCTGCGCGGCCGGGCACCAGGAGCTGGCCTCGCACGTGCTCCTGCTGCCGTTCGTGCCGGACGACGTGCGCCGGGCGTTCACCGCGCGGCTCCTCGACCCGCTGCGGGAGTACGACCAGCGCCACCGTGCCGAGCTCATCCCGACCCTGGAGGCGTTCCTGGACTGCGACGGTTCGTGGACGCGCTGCGCCGCGCGGCTGCACCTGCACGTCAACACGCTGCGCTATCGGGTGGGCCGCATCGAGCAGTTGACGAGCCGTGACCTCTCGCGCCTGGAGGACAAGCTCGATTTCTTCCTCGCCCTGCGCATGAGCTGAGGGAATGCCCCGGGCGGACGGGCCGGGACCCGTCCGCCGCCCACCCCGTTCCTTGCCCGCCCTTTGTGAATTCTTTCACCCAGCCTCTTGGCCGGACGCCGGGATCCATGCTGAGATTCGCCCACGACTCAACAGCTCAATGGTGTGCTCGGGGAGGGCAACGTGGCGCATACCGCCATGTCTGGTACCGGAACGACTGCAGAGCACGATCCACTCCAGACCGCGGTATGGCGGCTGCGCTCGCGCGGCTGCTGGACCGACGCGGCGGCGCTGCTCGCCTCGCGCGCCGGGGCGGCCGCGGCACTCCAGCGCACGGCGCTCCTCGTCGAGCGGTGCCTGTTCACGGGGGACGGCTGGAGCGAGGCCGAGGACGGACTGCGCACCGCCGAGGCGATCGCGGAGAACGACGACGACCGCGGCGCCGCCGCCTGCGAGCGGGGCCAACTGGCGTACGCGTCAACGGTGTTGGGGGTACGCGACCGGGCCGACGAGGCGCGTACGGCGCTCGGCAGGGCGGCCGCGCTGCTCGCCCCCAACGCCCCCGGACGCCCCCTCCTCGACTTCCGCCGCGGGCTGATCGCGGAGCACATCGCCGACTCGCCGCAGTCCGCGAAGGCGGCCTACCGCAGGGCGCACGCGGGCGCGACGGCCCACTCCGACCCCCTGCTGCTCTCCTTCACCTGGCGCCATCTGGCCGGACTGGCCCTGCGCGACGGGGAGTTGGCGGAGGCGCGGCACGGCTTCGCGGAATCCCTGCGGCTGCGCGAGGAGCTCGGCTACCTGGTGGGCACCGCCCCGGCCCTCGCCGCGCTCGCGGACGCCGAGCCGGAGCCGGAGGCCACCCGGCTGCGGGCCGAGGCCACCCGGCTCTTCCGGCTGCTGGGGGGCGTGCCGTCCTGGCTGGCCCAGCACCTGACCCCGCCGGCGGCGCCCGCCGTCTGAGCGGGAGCGCGGGGTCCGTCAGCCCGCGGCCCCCGCGAAGTGCTCCCTGACCAGGGAGGACACGACGTTCAGGTCCTGTGCGGCGAGGGCGTCGAGCAGGGCCATGTGCTCGGCCGCGTCCGCCACGAGATCGGCCCGGCGGCCCGAGACGGGGCCGCTCACCAGGGGCCACTGCGAGCGCCGGTGCAGATCGTCCGCGACCTGCACCAGCTGCTGGTTGCCCGAGAGGGCGAGCACGGCGCCGTGGAAGGCACGGTCCGACTCGGCGTAGCGCGCGAGGTCGCCGCCCGCGGCGGCCACCGCGGTCGCCTCGGCCAGCGGCCGCAGCTCGGCCCACCGCTCCGCGGCCACCGAACGGGCAAGACCCAGCATCACCGGCACCTCGATCAGCGCCCGCACCTCGGCCAGCTCCGCCAGTTCGCGCGCGCTGCGCTCGGTGACCCGGAAGCCCCGGTTGGGGACGACCTCCACGGCGCCCTCGGCGGCCAGTTGCTGCATGGCCTCGCGCACGGGCGTCGGGGAGACGCCGAAGCGCTCGGCGAGGACCGGCGCCGAGTACACCTCGCCGGGGGTGAGCTCGCCGCCGACGAGGGCGGCCCGCAGCGCGTCGAGGATCTGTCCGCGCACGGAGGTGCGCCGCACCGCGCGGCGCGGGGCGGGCGGTGTGCCGTCCGGGCGTGGGGCTGGCGATGTGCCGTCCGGGCGCTCGCCGCGGGCCTCGGCGCCCGCGGCCTCCCGGGCCCCGGCCTGTGCGGAGCCGCGGCCCGGGGCGCCCGCCTGCTCCGGCACGCGGACGCGCGGCGCCCCGGCGAAGGGGTCCGCCCCACCGCCCACGGTCTGCTCCACGACGTTCACCCGCGTCCGCCCGCCCTGCCTCTGCCCGCACTGAAAGGTACGAGAGGCACCATAGGCGGACAGGACCGCAGTTGAAACCTCGATCACGTCGGGTAAGGTAAGGCTAACCTGCAATCGATCGCGATTCGGTGGTCCCCCGCATGTCCGTCCCCACCTTGGCCGCGCCCGCCCAGGGCGCCCCCAGCGCCGTCGCGGACTCCTATGCCCGCCTCACCGAGGTGTTCCCCGGGCTGTGCGTCACCGAGCTCGGTCACGGGGAACAGGCCCCCCAGGGCGCCGGCTGGGTCACCGCCGCCCGGCTCGCGGAGGGCGGGGCCGACCTCGACGCGTTCCTGGCCTGGGACAACGCCCAGGTCCTCAAGGACTACGGCACCCAGGCCCGGCCCGATGTGGTGGCCGGTTTCGGCCTGCACCGCTACGCCTGGCCGGCCACGCTGCTGATCACCGTCCCGTGGTTCCTGCGCCGCCGCGTGCCGCGCTACCCGGTGGCGAACGTCTCCTTCCAGCGCACGCTGGGCCGCATGGCCGTCCGCACCGAGGGCTTCGCCTGCCTGCCCGGCGACCCGGCCGCGGAGCTGCCCGGCGCCCGCGTCGTGCCGGACGAGGAGGCGCTGCGCGCGGAGGTGCGGGCGGCGGTCGCCGAGCACCTCGGTCCGCTGCTCGACGGCTTCGGCCCCCGGATGCGGCGCCGCTCGCGCGCCCTGTGGAGCGTCGCCACCGACGAGATCGTCGAGGGCCTCTGGTACATCGCGCACCTCCTCGGCGAGGAGCGGCGCGCGATGACGGAGCTGGAACTGCTCCTGCCCGGCGCCACCAAGCCGTACGTGGGCACGGCGGGCTTCCGGGAACTGACGGGGCCGAACGGCGAGAGCCTGCCGACCCGCGACCGGGCGAGCTGCTGCATGTTCTACACGCTGCGCCCCGAGGACACCTGCGTCACCTGCCCACGCACCTGTGACGCGGAACGCATCGCGCGACTGAGCGCAACCGCTTCGTCCTGAACCACTCTTTCGCGCAAGTTTAATCGAACTCAACTCCTGCTCCCCCGGCTGGAGTTCGACGAAAAGTGCGCTCCGCGTGCCCCCTTGCACCCCCTTGGCGTTCTCTTGCCCCGAAACCCCCTGAGGGCCATCGGGATTGGGCCACTATGGCGCCCGAAACGCCCTACCGCGATGCAAGGGACCCCAGATGAGACTGACCGACATATCGCTGGACTGGCTGCTTCCCGGCGGCGTCCTGCTCCTGGGCATACTGGTGGCGGTGGCGGTGCTCGCACGCGGCAAGCGGAGCCAGGAGAAATCGGCCGCGAACGACGACTCGTGGGAGCGCAGCGAGGAGCGCCGCAGACGCAAGGAAGCCGTCTACGGCACCGCCTCCTACGTGCTGCTGTTCTGCTGCGCGGCCGTCGCAGCCGCGCTCTCGTTCCACGGCCTGGTCGGCTTCGGGCAGCAGAACCTCAGCCTCTCCGGGGGCTGGGAGTACCTGGTGCCGTTCGGCCTCGACGGGGCGGCGATGTTCTGTTCCGTCCTCGCGGTGCGCGAGGCGAGCCACGGTGACGCGGCCCTCGGCTCGCGCCTGCTCGTGTGGACGTTCGCGGGTGCGGCAGCCTGGTTCAACTGGGTGCACGCGCCAAGGGGGTTGGGCCACGCCGGCGCCCCGCACTTCTTCGCCGGGATGTCGCTGTCGGCGGCCGTCCTCTTCGACCGCGCACTGAAGCAGACCCGCCGCGCGGCCCTGCGCGAGCAGGGCCTGGTGCCGCGGCCGCTGCCGCAGATCCGCATCGTGCGGTGGCTGCGGGCGCCCCGTGAGACCTTCGGCGCCTGGTCGCTGATGCTCCTGGAGGGCGTGCGCACCCTGGACGAGGCCGTCGAGGAGGTGCGCGAGGACCGCCGCGAGAAGGAGCGCACACGGCTGCGCAGGCGCGACCAGGAGAAGCTGGAGCGCGCACAGCTCAAGGCGCTCAGCAGAGGTCACCGCAACTGGCAGGGCCGCGGCGGCGGCCGTCAGGTGGACGTACAGGCCGTCGCTCCGGCCGCCGGGTCCGCGCAGGTCGGCGCGGACCCTGCCATAGCGGCGCAGGAACAGCTGCCGGTACGCTCCCGACCCTCCCTCCAGGCCGTCAAGGGCGGCCCTGAGGGTGCCGCCCCCGTCACCGTCGACCTGACGGCGGAGGACGACACCATGACCCTGCCCCGGCTCGATTCGCTGGAGCAGAAGCTGAAGGACCTGGAGCAGCAGTTCGGCTGAGGCCGACCGCGCCACCAGGACCGGCCCACCCCGTGCGGCGACAGGACGCCGTGGGTCCGGCGGCGGCGGGCATCACGCCATGCCGCCGCCGTTCAGTTCGAACCACACCACCTTCCCCACCCCGTGCGCCCGCACGCCCCACGCGTCGGCGAGCGACTGCACGAGCACCAGGCCCCTGCCGTGCGTGCCGTCGTCGGCGTTCGGTACGCGTGGCTTGGGGCGGCGCCCCACGAAGTCCCTGACCTCGACGCGCAGGCCGCGCGGGCCCACGGTCGCGGTGACGATCGCGTCGCGGTCGGTGTGCACCAGTGCGTTCGTGACCAGTTCGCTGGTGAGGAGTTCGGCGATGTCGGATCTGCCGGGCTTTCCCCAGTGCCGCAGCAGTTCCCTCAGCGCCTTGCGGACCTCGGACACCGCACGTAGATCCGATCTCCCCAGCCGGCGCCTGAGCTGGACCCCGTCGGGTCCGGCCGTCGTCTGTTCGGTCGTCGTCTCGGTCCTTGTCTTCGATGAAGACGCCCCGATCCCCCCGGGACCGCCCCCACGTGACTGCCTCGTCATGACCCCCGCCCACAGAGCGATATGTCCCTGCCTCCCCGTTCGAACAACTTCACGGAATGCATGCCCCCGGCCACGGAGCGCACGCCTGTCGAATCGTCAACCACCGACGGGGATGCGCCGGAGCGATTGCGGGGAAGGGAAGCGGTGGACCCCGCCGCCGAGCGTTCCGAGGAGCCCGAGTGCACGACGACAGACTGCTGGTGGAAGGCCGCCTGGAGCGGGCGCTGCGCCAGTTCATCCGCCCCGCCCAGTACGCGCGGCGGGTGCCGCTCGCCCTCTCCGTGTGGCACGCGCCGGGCGAACCGGTGCCCGTGGCAACCGCCCTCGAAGCCGCGTACGAACCCTTCGAGACCGGCATGGAGTGGGGAAATCCCTGGTCCACCAGTTGGTTCCGGATTCAAGGAGAAGTGCCCGAGGAGTGGCGCGGGCGGCGCGTCGAAGTGGTCGTCGACCCCGGCTTCTCCGGGGACGGGCCCGGCTTCCAGGCGGAGGGTCTGGTGTACGACGCGACGGGTGTCCCCCTCAAGGGGATTCACCCGCGCAATCGGCATATTCCCGTGGCCTCCCCCGCGAGCGGCGGTGAGGAGGTGCACCTACTCCTGGAGGCGGCGGCGAATCCCGCCGTTCTGCACGACTTCATGCCGACTCCCCTCGGCGACGTCCTGACCGCAGGCAATACCCCGATCTACCGATTCGCGTCTGCCGACCTCGCCGTACTGGACGAGGACGTATGGCAGTTGACCTTGGACATCGAGGTCCTCTCCGAGCTGATGGGCGAACTGGACGCCGAACGTCCGCGTCGCCACGAGATCCTGCGGGCCCTTGAGGACATGCTCGACGCGCTCGATCTCCACGACGTCTCCGGCACGGCGGCCGCGGCGCGCGCGGAGCTCGCCGACGTGCTCGCGAGGCCTGCCCACGCCAGCGCGCACCGGGTGTCGGCCGCCGGTCACGCCCACATCGACTCGGCGTGGCTGTGGCCGCTGCGCGAGACGGTCCGCAAGGCGTCGCGGACCTTTGCCAATGTGACGGCTCTCGCACAGGAGTACCCGGAGCTGGTCTTCGCCTGTTCGCAGGCCCAGCAGTACGCCTGGGTCAAGGAGCACCAGCCGCACATCTGGGAGCGCATCAAGAAGGCCGTGGCGGACGGGAACTGGGCGCCGGTGGGCTCGATGTGGGTCGAGTCGGACGCCAACATGCCCGGCGGTGAGGCGCTGGCGCGGCAGATCACGCACGGCAGGCGCTTCTTCCGCGAGGAGTTCGGCGTGGAGACGGAGGAGATCTGGCTGCCGGACTCCTTCGGATACACCGCCGCCTTCCCGCAGTTGGCGAAGCTCGCGGGCGTGCGCTGGTTCCTCACGCAGAAGCTGAGCTGGAACCAGTCCAACAAGATGCCGCACCACACCTTCTGGTGGGAGGGCATCGACGGCACCCGGGTCTTCACGCACTTCCCTCCGGTGGACACCTACAACTCGCAGTTCCACGGCACCGAACTCGCGCACGCCGAGCGGAACTTCGCCGACAAGGGCCGCGCCACCCGTTCCCTGGTGCCGTTCGGCTGGGGCGACGGCGGGGGCGGCCCCACCCGCGAGATGATGGAGCGGGCGCGGCGCCTGCGCTCCCTGGAGGGCTCGCCGCGCGTGGAGATCGAGCGGCCTTCGGCGTTCTTCGCGGCGGCCGAGGAGGAGTACGGCGCCCAGGCCCCGGTCTGGTCGGGCGAGCTGTACCTGGAGCTGCACCGGGCCACGTACACCACGCAGGCGGCGACCAAGCGCGGCAACCGGCGCAGCGAACACGCGCTGCGGGAGGCGGAGTTGTGGTGCACGGCGGCGGCCGTGCGCGATCCCGCGTACGTCTATCCGTACGACACCCTGGACCGGCTGTGGAAGACGGTGCTGCTCCACCAGTTCCACGACATCCTGCCGGGCTCGTCGATCGCCTGGGTGCACCGGGAGGCCCGTGAGACGTACGAACGGGTCCTCGCCGAACTCGACGAGCTGACGGCCGCGGCGGCGCGCTCCCTCGGCGCGGGCGGCCCCGCCGTCCTGAACGCCTCGCCGTACGCGCGCGAGGAGGTCGTCGACACCGGCGACGGCACCTTGGCGCACGTGCGTGTCCCCGCGCTCGGCACCCAGAGCCTGGACGCCGCCCGGGAGCCCACCGCGGGAGCCGTCGCGCACACGACCGGCGACGCGATCGTGCTGTCCAACGAGCACCTGAGCGTCACCGTCGACGCGGCCGGACTCCTCACCTCCGTACGGGACCTGGCCGCCGGACGCGAGGTGCTCGCCGCCCCCGGCAACCTCCTCCAGCTGCACCCCGACCACCCCACGCACTACGACGCCTGGGACCTCGACCGGCACTACCGGCGCCGGCACACCGACCTCACGGACGCCGAGTCCGTCGCGCTCGTGGAGGACGGACCGCTGCGGGTCGCGGTGCGGGTGGTGCGGGCCTTCGGCGCGTCGCGGATCACCCAGGAGATCCGGCTCGCGGCGGGCAGCGGGCGCGTGGACATCGTCACGGACGTCGACTGGCGGGAGTCGGAGAAGGTACTCAAGGCCGCCTTCCCGCTGGACGTGCACGCCGAACGGTCCGCCGCCGAGATCCAGTTCGGCCATGTGCACCGGCCCACGCACGCCAACACCGGCTGGGACGCGGCCCGTTACGAGATCTGCGCGCACCGCTGGCTGCGGGTCGCCGAGGAGGGGTACGGCGTCGCGCTCCTGAACGACGCGACGTACGGCCACGACGTGACGCGCACCGAGCACGGCGAGGCGCTCGGCACCACCGTGCGCCTCACCCTGCTGCGCGCCCCGCACAGCCCGGACCCGGAGACGGACCAGGGCACGCACTGCTTCACGTACGCGCTGCTGCCCGGCGCGTCCACCGGTGACGCGGTCGCCGAGGGGCTCGCGCTCAACCTGCCGCTGCGGGTGGCCGACGCGCCCGTGCTCGCACCGCTGGTGCGCGTCGACCATCCGGCGGTGACCGTCGAATCGGTGAAGCTCGCCGACGACCGCGGCGGCGATGTCGTGGTGCGGCTCTACGAATCGCGGGGCGGGCGCGCCGCCGCCACCTTGCGCACGTCGTTCCCGGTGGCGCGGGCCGAGGTGACCGACCTGCTGGAGCGGCCGTTGCACGAGGCCGACACGGGCGAGGCGGGTCTCGCGCTGGAGCTGCGGCCGTTCCAGATCGTGACGCTGCGGCTGCGGCCGGCGTGAGCGTGCCGGTGCCCGGCCCCCATGGCGCGGGGGCCGGGCACCGGCACGGGGTCCGCGGCGCGGTCAGGGTCTCGGCACGTTCCGCAGGTTCGACCGGGCCATCTGCACCATCCGGCCCACCCCGCCGTCCAGGACGATCTTGCTGGCGGAGAGCGCGAAGCCGGTCACCATCTCCGAGCTGATCCTGGGCGGGATGGACAGGGCGTTCGGGTCGGTGACGACGTCGACGAGGGCCGGGCCCTTGTGCGCGAAGGCGTCCTTCAGAGCGCCCGCGAGCTGCTTGGGTTTCTCCACGCGGACGCCGTAGGCCCCGCAGGCACGGGCGACGGCGGCGAAGTCGGGGTTGTGGTTCGTCGTGCCGTAGGAGGGCAGACCGGCGACCAGCATCTCCAGCTCCACCATGCCCAGGGAGGAGTTGTTGAACAGGACGACCTTGACCGGCAGGTCGTGCTGGACCAGCGTCAGGAAGTCGCCCATCAGCATCGAGAAGCCGCCGTCGCCCGACAGGGAGACGACCTGGCGCCCGCGGTCGACGAACTGGGCGCCGATCGCCTGCGGCAGGGCGTTCGCCATCGAGCCGTGGCTGAAGGAGCCGATGATGCGGCGCCTGCCGTTGGGGGTGAGGTAGCGGGCCGCCCAGACGTTGCACATGCCCGTGTCCACGGTGAACACCGCGTCGTCGGCGGCGAGGTCGTCGAGGACCGAGGCGACGTACTCGGGGTGGATGGGGATGTGCTTCTCGACCTTGCGCGTGTACGCCTTGATGACGCCTTCGAGCGCGTCCGCGTGCTTCTTCAGCATCTTGTCGAGGAACTTGCGGTTCGTCTTCGGCGAGACGCGCGGGGTCAGACAGCGCAGCGTCTCGCGGACGTCGCCCCAGACCGCGAGGTCCAGCTTCGAGCGGCGGCCGAGGTTCTCCGGGCGCACGTCGACCTGGGCGATCTTCACGTCGTCGGGCAGGAACGCGTTGTACGGGAAGTCCGTGCCGAGCAGGATCAGCAGGTCGCACTCGTGGGTGGCCTCGTACGCGGCGCCGTAGCCGAGCAGGCCGCTCATGCCCACGTCGTACGGGTTGTCGTACTGGATCCACTCCTTGCCGCGCAGCGCGTGGCCGACCGGGGACTTGACCTTCTCGGCGAACTCCATCACCTCGGCGTGCGCGCCGGCCGTGCCGCTGCCGCAGAACAGGGTGACCCGGTCGGCCTCGTCGATCATCGCGGCGAGCTTCTCGATCTCGGCGTCGCCGGGGCGCACGGAGGGGCGCGAGGTGACGAGGGCGGTCTCGGCGGCCTTCTCCGGCGCGGGCTCGGAGGCGACGTCGCCGGGCAGCGAGACGACGCTGACGCCGGACTGCCCCACGGCGTGCTGGATGGCGGTCTGGAGCAGCCGGGGCATCTGCTTCGGGGTGGAGATCAGCTCGCTGTAGTGGCTGCACTCGCGGAACAGCTGGTCGGGGTGTGTCTCCTGGAAGTAGCCGAGGCCGATCTCGGAGGACGGGATGTGGGAGGCCAGGGCGAGGACCGGGGCCATGGAGCGGTGCGCGTCGTACAGGCCGTTGATCAGGTGGAGGTTGCCGGGGCCGCAGGAGCCCGCGCAGGCGGCGAGACTGCCGGTGACCTGGGCCTCGGCGCCGGCCGCGAAGGCGGCGGTCTCCTCGTGCCTGACCTGGATCCAGTCGATCTCCCGGGTGCGGCGGATGGCGTCCACGACGGGGTTGAGGCTGTCGCCCACGACTCCGTACAAACGTTTCACGCCCGCGCGGACGAGGATGTCGACGAACTGCTCGGCGACGTTCTGCTTGGCCATGCGGTACGCACCCCTTAGGACCCGTGAGTGGACTGCCTCTGGGTCCATGAGTGCACAGGTGCGCCGGTCATGCCTCCCAGACGGCGGCGGCCGTGCGGTCGTCCGCGTAGCCCTTCACCCGTACCTGGATGTCCGCAAGGAAGGCGGCGAGGCCCGGCGGACCGGTCTTCTCCCACCGCTGGGTGAGGTGTTCGGCGAGCGCGGGCTCGCCGCGCAGCGGTTCGGCGAGGCCGCCGCTGCACAGGACGAGCGTGTCACCCGGGCGGGCGACCGAGGCACGGAAGCGGAAGGGGTCGCGGGGCGGCTCGGGGGCGGGTTCGTAAGGGCTCGGGGGTGTGGTGATGCCGAGGTCCATCGTCAGCCGGTCGCCGTCCCCGCCCTCGGCGGGCAGGGAGCCGAAGCCGACCACGGCGTCGCCGGTGGCGTCGGCGACGCGGGGCTCGATGTCCTGCCACTGTCCGTCGCGGAGCCGGAACAGGCCGCCCCCGCCGACGCCGAAGAAGACGCGCGTACGGCATTGCGGGTCGGCGGGCAGGAGGAGGCAGCGCAGGGACGCCGCGTACTCCTCGGGCTCCAGGCCGAGGTCGGCGGCGCGGGCGCGGAGCTTGCCGAGGCTGCGGTCGGTGAGGCGGTGCAGGCCCGACTTCAGGTCGCCGCGGCGCGCGGCCCTGATGTCCTCGGCCAGGCGCCGGTGGCTGCGGCCCACGGCCCGGCCGATCCAGTCGCAGGCCTCGGCCGCCGCGCGGTGGGCGCCCGGGGTGGCGCGGGCGCCGGTGGCCATGGCGACGAGCACCAGGGCGTCCTCGCCGGTGCCGAAGCGGGCGGTGAGCAGGGAGTCCCTGCGGGGCTCGCCCCGGTACCGGGCGGAGTCGCCGCGCACGGAGGCGGCGCGCACGGTGCAGGAGCCGTACCGCGCGCCGTCGAGCACGGTGTCGGCGACGAGGTCGCCGAGGTCGTCGGGGTCGGCGGCGGGCAGGACGGTCGGCTCGGCCTCGTAGGTGGGCGGCCCGTCCCCCACGTAGGCGCGGGCGGCGGGCGGTCCTGGCTCCTGGTCGGGGGCGGCCTCGCGCGGCTCCGGGGCGCCGTGCGGTTCAGGGGTGCCGTGCGGGTCGGGGGCGGCGTGCGGCTCCTTGCCCGGAGCGGATTCCACGGGCTCGCTCGGGGCGGGCTCGCTCCCCGCGGGCTCGGCCGGGCGGGGCTCTTCGGTCGACGCCGTCGCGTACCCGAACGCCTCCGTGGTGGGCCCCACCGGGAAGGTCACCGGCCCGCCGGATCCGGCGGGGGGCTGCCAGGGGGCGGGGGCGGTGAAGGCGGGCGGGGCCGGCGGGACCGGCGGCGGGGGTTCGGGGCGGCGGCCGGGCGCGGGCTTCGCGGTCGTCCCCATCGCAAGGGTCGGCGGCCCGGCGTCCTCCTCCGGCACGGCGGCCCCTGGGGCCCCGGTGTCCGCACCCGCAAACTCCCCGCCCTCGGGGGCCTGGGACGGAGGAGGCTCCTGGGACGGGTCCCGCTGCGTGGGGAACCCTTCCTTCACCGCGTCCGCCGCCGAGGCGAACCTGTCGTCGAGGGTGTCGGGTGCGGGCGTCGGGCCCGTGTCCTGCGTGGAGTCGTCGTACAGCTGGCCCCACCAGTCGTCGTCGCGACCGGTGTGCCTCTCCCCCTGCTGGCTCATGCCACTATTTTCCACCGCTGAGGGCGTACGAAAACGGTGCATCCGGAAATTCCGGCCGTCCTGGGGACGGCAGGGGGCCGCCGGGCGGCCCCACCCCCCACAGGAGGACCCGCCCGGCGGTACCGGTGTGGCTAGCGCACGTCGTAGGCGCGAGCCACGGTCTGTGTGACGGAGTTGCCGCGGGCGTCCGTCATCTCGGCCTTCAGCCGGACCTGCTTGCCGGAGGCGCCCGCGTGGTCCACGGTCGCGCTCCACTTCCCGCCCTTCTCGGCGGTGTCCGCCGCCGTCCAGGTCGCGCCGTCGTCGTAGGAGTACGACAGCGTCACCTCGGTCAGCGCGCCCGGCTCGTAGCCCGAGTGTCCCGTGGCACCGAGTTCAATCCGCTGTCCGTCCTTCGCGGCGAGGGTCTTGAGGCCGTCCTCCGGGATGCGGTACGTCGGGAACAGCATCGGGATGCCCTGCGAGTACGCGCCCTCGTCGAGGTGCGAGCGGAAGGACCAGGTCGTCTCCGTGTCCGTGGAGCGCTTCCAGACCTGGGAGCCGATCTTCGCGGTGGAGAGCGTCAGTTCGTACGCGGAGTCCTCGGCCGGGACCGTGAACACCCCGGACGGCCAGCCCGACTGCCCGAGGCTCACGCCGTCGCGCTTGAGCTCCACGGAGCCGATGTCACCGAAGCTCCCCTGGATTCCCGCGTGCCGCGCGTCCGCCCAGAAGCCGGGGGCCACCCCGATCAGGTTGCCCTGCCGCTCACCGGCGAGCGCCTGCTTCCCCTCCGCGTCGCGCGGCGCACCGGGCGTGAGAACGCCGTCGTACCAGGTCTCGGTGCGCCGCTCGCCCTTCTTGTAGGTGCGCACGGGGTCGATCATGAACTCGCCGTACGGGAAGCTGCTGGAGACCTGGTGGCCCCAGCCGGTCGTGCCGGCGGAGTAGTACTCGGTGCGCCTTCCGGGGGCGGGGGCGGACTCGATGTCGCCGAAGTGGACCTCGAGTCCCGTGGGACGTACGGCGGACGGCAGGTCCACGTAGTCCGTGGGGGTGCCCATCGCGCGGTACGTCGCCTCGTTCGCGGCGAGGTCCTCGTCCCGCACGCGGTAGGTGCGGTCGTCGCGGATCTGCCCGGTCTCGGGGAACGCCAGGTTGTAGACGTAGGGGCTCTTCGCCGTGGCCTTCCACGTCAACTCGACCTCCTTGGAGGCGAGTCGGGACAGCAGGTACGCCGCCTCGTCCGTGGGCACGCCGAGGACCGGCAGCGGGGATCCGGTGAAGCCCGCCGAGGGGTACCAGCGGCCCGGGGCCTCGCGGTGGGCGAGGACGGCGAGGGCGCCCGCCTTCTTCGCGTCGGCCGCAACGGTGACGGCGCTGCCGCTGTCGGGGACCCGGACCAGCGCGATCTTTCCCTTGACCCCGGCCGCCGCGAGCTCGTCCGGCGCGCCGGAGCCCGCGTCGACGAGGGCGGCCCTGCCGGTGCCGTCGAGGTTGGCGGAGCCGGTGGAGGCCGTCACGGGGTGCAGCTTCTTGCCGCCCGCGACGGCGAGTTCGGAGATCTGGGGCGCCGCGGCGCGCCAGTAGCTGCCCGACTCGAAGGTGCCGTCGGCGGCCTTGCCCTCGACGGACTGGTAGTAGCCGCGGACGGTGCGGGGACCGGCCGCGGTGCCCGCGTGCAGCCAGTTGTCCTTGCCCCAGGTGCGGGCGAACGCGAGGGTGGCGCCACGCACTTCGGACGCCTTGTCCGTCCGGACCGCGAGGCGGTGGGCCCTGCGGGCGTCGAGGGTGATCGTCGTGTCCTTCTTCACCTCGACCTGGGGGCGGGCGATGTGGGTGAGGGAGTCGGTGAGCTTCCGGTCGCCGTCCGCGTCCGGGGTCGCGACGAACCCCGTCAGGAAGTAGGAGCCGGGGCGGACCTGGTACGTCTGGTCGTTCGCGCCCTCGTTGAAGCGGCGCTCGCCGCTCGCGGTGTCGGTGCCGATCAGGTCGAGCGATGACGGTCCGTCAGCGGGCTTGCCCGCACGGTCGATCAGCTTCACGCGGAGGCTGACGGTCTCCGGCTGCACGTAGAGGGAGAAGGGGGTGGAGACACGGGTGCCGCCGTCGGCCGTGGCCAGCACGCGGCCGGTGACGTCGCCGTACTGGGCACGGCTCAGGTCCGCGTCCGGGGTGAGCTTCAGGGGAACCGTGACGGTGGCGCCGGCCGGGACGGTCACGGAGCGCGCGCCGAGCCTCGCGACGCCGGAGCGCACGGCGGACCCGTCGTTGCCGGTGACGCCCTGCAGCGACAGCCTCAACTTCACCGGTTCGTCGGTGGTGTTGGTGTAGGGCACGTCGACGGTGGTGCGGTCCGAGGAGTCCTGCGGCCAGCCGAAGGAGCCGCCCTGCACGGCGGGCGAGCCGAGCACCTTCTGGTCGATCGCGGCCTTGGCGTCGAGCCGCCCGCCGCCGGTCTCGCGGGCGTCGCCGGGGATCGCGCTGTCCGCGGACGACACGAGGGCCGCCTTGATCCGCCGTGCGCTCCAGTCGGGGTGGCGCTGCCTGACCAGGGCGGCGGCGCCCGCGACGTGCGGGGTCGCCATCGACGTACCGCTCATGGACTGGTACGCGTACATTCCCCGCCCGCCCGCCGCGGCGGCGGAGATGTCGACGCCGGGCGCGGCGATCTCCGGCTTGAGGGTGTGCGAGCCGTACGCGGGGCCGCGGCTGGAGAAGCTCGCGGTGGTGTCGTCGCGGTCGACGGCGCCGACGGTGAGCACGCTCGGCGCGCATCCTGGCGAGGAGACGGAGTTGAAGGTGGGGCCCGTGTTGCCCGCCGCGATGACGAAGAGGGTGTTCTCGGCGGACTGCGCGAGTTCCTCGGTCGCGGTGCTCATCGGGTCCGTGCAGTCGGTCCGTGCCGGGTTGCCGAGGCTCATCGAGACGACGTCGGCCTTCTGGGCGACGGCCCACTCCATGCCCGCGATGATCCACGACGTGGCGCCGGATCCGCTGTCATTGAGGACCTTGCCGTGCAACAGCTCGGCGCCGGGCGCGACGCCCTTCTTCTTGCCGCCGCTCGCCGCGCCGGAGCCGCCGACGGTGGAGGTGGTGTGGGTGCCGTGGCCCTGGCGGTCCTCGTTGTCCGGGGAGTCCGTGAAGTTCTCGGTGGCGCCGATGCGGCCCTTCAGGTCGGGGTGTTCGGCGTCGGCGCCGGTGTCCAGGACGGCGACCTTGGTGCCCTTGCCGTCGTAGCCGGCGGCCCAGGCCTCGGGGGCGTGCACCTGCTTGGTCGACCGGTCGAGGGTGGCCTCGACCTTGGCGTCGAGCCAGAGCTTCTTGAGGCCGGAGGCGGCACGGGACTTCTCGGCGCCGATCTCCGCCCAGAAGGCGGTGGCCTTCTTCTTGTCGGCCTTGAGGACGACGCCGTCGACGGATGCGAGGACGGGGCCGCGCTCGGCGCCGCGCGGGGTGGCGGGCACCGCTCGGGCGACGTCGACGGTCCTGTCGTACACGGCGATCAGCGGCAGCCGCTTCGCGTGCGCGTCGTCGTAGCCCTGGCGGACGAGCCCGGTGACGTTGAAGAGCTCCTCGTCGACGCGTCCCTTGGCGATCGCGTGCACGGCGCCCTCGGGGTAGACGTACAGGTCGTCGCCGGACTGCCGGGTCTGGATCAGGGGCGTGCTGCCGTCCTTCGCGGGCAGCGCGGCGGCGCCGGCCCGGCCCTTGCCGTCGTGCGTCACCAGGATCCGGTCGCCGGTGACGAGGGTGACGACGGAGCCGCCCGCCCGCTGCGGGGCGCTGCCCGTCAGTGGCCTCGCGCCGGCGGTGTCCGCGTGTGGCGCGGCCGTGGACGGGACGGCCGCGGTGACGGCGAGGACGACGGCGGACGCCGCCCCCACAGCCGTGCGCGCTATCGGACGCATCGCTCTCCCCAGGGGTCGATGGGCATGAAGAACCGCAGGCCGATCCGGCCCGAAGGCCGCAAAAGCGACCGCGGTTGGTGCTGCGGTGGCGTCACCTTGTCATTGGGCCGGGGGGTGCGGGGATGATGTCCCGGGGCGGGTTTACGCCGTGGCTGTTTCCCGCCACGGCGCCGCAGGTACGGAGCCTTGGGGAGGGACGTCGCCGCATGCTGGCAGCGATAGGTCTGGACGAGACGCACGAGTCGGCGTACCGGGCGCTGGTGTCGGTGGGCGCCGCCGACGTGCCCGATCTCGCGCGCAGGCTGACCCTCGGCGAGCCGGAGACCGAGCGGACGCTGCGCCGCCTGGAGCGGCACGGGCTCGCCGCGCAGGCCTCCGGCCGGGCGGGCCGCTGGGTGGCGGCGCCGCCCGGCGTCGCGCTCGGCGCGCTCCTGACCCAGCAGCGGCACGAGCTGGAGAAGGCGGAGCTCGCGGCGACCCTGCTCGCCGAGGAGTACCGCGCGCAGGCCGCCGAGCCCACGGTCCACGACCTGGTCGAGGTGGTCACCGGGGCGGCCGCCGTCTCCCAGCGCTTCCTCCAGCTCCAGCTGGGCGCGAGCGCCGAGGTGTGCGCGCTGGTGACCGGCAGCCCCATCGCGGTCACCGGCATGGAGAACAGCGCGGAGGAGCAGGCCACGGGGCGGGGCGTGAGCTACCGCGTGGTGGTCGAGCGCACGGTCCTCGACCTGCCGACGGGCCTCGTCGAGCTGGCGACCGCGATCGGCCGCGACGAGCAGGTGCGCGTGGTCGACCGCGTCCCGACCAAGCTGGTGATCGCCGACGGCACGCTCGCGATGGTCCCGCTCACCTCGCGGACGGCGGAGCCCGCCGCGCTGGTCGTGCACGCCAGCGGGCTCCTGGAGTCGCTCGCGGGGCTGTTCGAGGCGGTGTGGCGGGACGCGCTGCCGCTGCGGCTCGGCGAGGACGGCACGGTCGCCGAGGACGGCACGGAGGGTCCGGACGGCACGGACCTGGAGATCCTGTCGCTGCTGCTCGCCGGTCTCACGGACGCGAGCGTCGCCAAGCAGCTCGACCTGGGCCTGCGCACGGTGCAGCGCCGGGTGAAGCGGCTGATGGAGCTGGCGGGCGTGACGACGCGGCTTCAGCTGGGCTGGCACGCGTACGAGAGGGACTGGGTGTCGCGCCGGTAGCCCGGGGCACGTCCGGCTCGCGCCCGCCCCCGCGCCTCCCCCAGGACTAACCTGACCTGCGGTTTCGCCGGATCTCCTGCACCCTGGGCAGATGGGAGCGTGGGAACTCCTGCTGGTCGGTGTGGTGATGCTGCTCGGCCTGTGCGGAGTGCTGGTGCCCGGGGTGCCGGGACCGTGGCTGGTGTGGGCCGCGGTGCTGTGGTGGGCGCTTCAGGACCCGAACGGCCTCGCCTGGGGCGTCCTGGTCGGCGCGACCGTCGTCCTGCTCGCGGCCCAGGCCGTGCGCTGGCAGCTGCCGCCCCGCCGCCTGCGGGAGAGCGGGGCGACGCGCCGGATGGCGGTCTTCGCCGGGGCCGGGGCGCTGCTCGGCTTCTGCGTGGTGCCGGTGCTCGGCGCGATCCCCGGCTTCATCGGCGGCATCTACGCCGGTGAGCGGCTGCGGCTCGGCGGCCACGGCGAGGCGGCCGCGGCGACCCGGACGGCCATGCGGATGGGCGGAACGAGCGTCCTGACCGAACTGTTCGCGTGCCTGCTGATCGTGGGGGCGTGGCTGGGGGCGGTGCTCTGGGGGTGAGGCGCCGAGGGCTTCCGGCGCCTCACCGACTCACTTCCCCGGGGCCGGACCTTCCGCGAACTGCGGCAGGACCATCTCGACCAGCGCGTCGACGTCCGAGTCGGCCATCGGCTCCCCCGTCATGCCCATCCGGTGGAGCAGCACTCCGACGACGACGTCGATGAGGAAGAGGACCCGCTGCTCCGGCTCGTCGAGCGCGTCCTGGAGCGCGATCCGGTAAGGGTCCTGCAGCCGCTCGGAGAGGATCACGCGCAGGGCGGGATCGCTGACGGCGTCACTGAACACACCGGCGAACGCGTCGCCCACCCCGGGCTCCCCGATCGTCCTCGCGATCCAGCGGATGGTCGAGGAGATGATCTCGGCTCGGTTCGCGCCCTCCAGCGGCGCCGGGCCGAACGCGTCCAGGAGGCAGTCGACGATCAGCGCCCCCTTCGTCGGCCAGCGCCGGTAGACCGTCGACTTGGCGACACCGGCCGCGGCGGCGATGCGCTCGACGGTGGCGCGCGCGTACCCGAGCTCGTGGACCGTGCCGAGTGTCGCGGCGAAGACCGTTTCGTGGATGCCGGAGCGCGGTCGGCCGGGCCCTCTGACGGATCCGCCGCTGGAAGTACTCGAAGCCATACCCACACGATACCCTTTTCCGCTACCTTGGGTATCGATACTTCAGGTCGCGTAATCCTCCGCACGGAAACTCCCTGGTCACACCTGCCCTGAACACGGACAAGAGGGACAACATGAACGAGATCACCGCCACGTCGACTGCCGCCACCCCCGCGGGGCGCCCGCCGGAGCCGGACTGGCCGACGGTCACACCCGAGGAACTGGCCGCCTACAGCGCGGCCGAGAACCGCTTCCGGGCGTCCGACGCGGCACGGGCGCTCACCGGCACGCCGGACCCCGGCGCCACGATCACCTGGGAGACGGTGACGCTGCCGGACCGCGAGGTCCGGGTCCGGGTGCACCGCCCGGCCGGAAGGGACGACGGCCGGGGCCCGGACGAGGCGGCCCTGCCGCTCGTCCTGCACACGCACGGCGGCGGGTACGTGGGCACGGCCGTGCAGAGCGACTGGGTCACCAGCCACCTCGCCGCCCGGCTGCCGGCGCTCGTCGTCTCCGTCGAGCACCGCCTCCTGTCCCCCGACACTCCCCTGGCGGCGGCCGCCGACGACGGCTGGGACGTGCTCCGGCACGTGGTGCGGAACGCCGAGCGGTGGGGCGTCGACCCGGCGCGGACCGCCGTCTTCGGCGAGAGCTGCGGTGCCCTGATCAACACGCTGGCGGCGCTCCGGGCCCGGGACACCGACCTGCGGCTGCGGGCGCAGGTGCTGGTCAACCCGGCCGTCGACGTGACGGAGGCGATGCTCGAACACGACTCGATCGCCGCGTACGACCGCACCCCGACCCTCGCCGTGTCGCAGCTGGACCTGTTCCGGCGGCTCGCCGTGCCGACGGGCACGGACCCGCGCCCGCTCTCGCCCCTGCACGCCGACGACCTCGGCGGACTGCCCCCGACGCTCGTGGTCGTGCCCACCCTCGACCCGCTGGCCGACCACGGCCGCCGCTACGCCGAGCGGCTGGAGGCGGCGGGCACGCCCACCCGGCTCACCGAGTACGCGGGCGCGGGCCACGCGTTCCTCAGCCTGCCGGGCCTCGCACCGCAGGCCGAGGCCGCGCGTACGGAGATACAGGAGTTCCTCCGGGCCGCGCTCGGCGCCTGAGGACGAGACGAAGGGAGAACACCGCAATGACGAAGTCGCACACACCCCGGACGGCACCGGCGACGAGAACGGCACGGCATGGGCGAGGGGCGCTCGCGGCGATGTACGCGGGCCTCGGGCTCACGGTCGCCGCGACGGCCCTCCCGTACGTCGACCGCACCACGACCCACCTGCTGGCCGACCACGTCCGGGCCGGCTACCCCGCCTACACGGAGGCGCGCGTCGACGCGGCCGTGACCACATATGTGGCCCTGCTGACCGTCATCGGCGCGCTCGGCGCCGCCGCCTGGCTCTGGAGCGCGTGGGCCGTCAGGGCGGGCAAGAGGTGGGCCCGCCCCGCGGCCACCACGCTGTTCGCCCTCGGCGCGGCCATCGGGCTGACCGGCCTGCTCACCGAGGACACCTCGGGCGACACCGGCCTGCCGCCGGCGCTGGGCTGGGCAGGGATGGCGCCCGGCCTGGCAGCACTCGTGGCGATCGCGCTGCTGTGGAGGCGCCAGGGAGAAGCGCGATGAGGACGGACGCCACGAAGAGGGAGACCACGGCGCACCCGAAGCGCATCGGCATCATCGGGGTGGGCGAGATCGGCCGGGCCATGGTGACGGGTCTGTGCGAGGGAGACGGGGACGGAGACGGCGGGCCGCCGGAGGTGTTCCTCTCCCCGCGGGGCGCCCGCACGAGCGCGGAGCTGGCCGAACGGTACGACCGGGTGCGGGTCTGCGCCGACAACCAGGACGTGGTGGACCGCTCCGAGGTGGTCGTCGTCGCGGTACGAGGACGGGACCGGCACGAGGCGCTGGCCGGGCTGCGGGTGCCCGGCGACAGGGTCGTGGTGAACGTGATGTCGGGCGTGCCGAACGACGACCTGCGTGAACTGCTGGCCACGGAGGCGGAGTTGGTGCGGGCCATCCCGCTGCCCTCCGTACGCGAACGCCGCTCGGTCACGGTGACGTATCCGTCCCACCCGGTGGTGGACGCGCTCTTCGAAGGGCTGGGCGGGGCGCAACCCGTCGCGGACGAGGCGGACTTCGACGTCTTCTCCGCACTGACGGGGACACTGACCGCGCACTACTGGTACCTCGCGACGCTCACCTCGTGGGCCGCGGAGCAGGGCATCGCCGCGGACGTCGCCGACCGCTACGTCCGCGGACTCTTCCAGGGCGTGGGCCGGGCACTGGGCGACGGGTCCCGCTCCCTCGATCAGCTGGCCGCCGATCACGAGACGCCGCGCGGCAACAACGAACGCATCCGGACCAGTTGGTTCACGCCGTCCAACGCCGAGGCCCTGCGCGAGGCGCTCGACGGCCTCCTCGCCGATCTCCGTTGACCCCGCGCGCCGCGAGGTACGCGTGCGAAGCTCGCGGCATGACGGAATTCAGCGAGGCCGAGCGCGCGTACCTGGCCGCCCAGCGCCTGGGACGCATGGCGACGGTCGACCCGAAGGGCCAGCCGCAGGCGAACCCCGTCGGCTTCTTCCCGCAGCCCGACGGCACGATCCTGGTGGGCGGAAATGCCCTGGGAACCCCGAACGCCTGCGAAGGACACCTCTAAAGTGCCACCATATCGGCATGCCAGGTCTCACCCCGGGCAGCGGCCCGGTCCTCGACGCCACAGAAGCCCGAAGCGCCGCCAACATCACAGCGTTCGTTGACGAGTTGCACCCCAGGAGAAACACCCTCCGCCAGCGCAGGCCGGCCGCGTGGTGAGCGCACACGAGCCGGGCCAATTCGGGGTCCGGCGCCTGATCCGCTGCTTCATCTACGCCCGCATCAGCGAGGATCGAGAAGGCGCTCACCTCGCCACTGAGCGGCAAATCGAAGACTGCCTTGAACTCGCGGAGCAGCTCTCGACTCCACAAGTCCAGTACCGCATTGTGCATGCACCATTTGAGGACAACGACCTCTCCGCTTACTCCGGCAAGCCGAGGCCCGACTACCTCGCCATGCTCAACGCCCTTCGCAACGGAGACGCGGACTGTGTCCTTGCCTGGCACACCGACAGGCTCCACCGCTCCCCCACCGAGCTGGAGGAGTACATCGACGTATGCGGCCCAAGCGGGATCGACACCCGCACCGTGAAGGCCGGGCAGCTCGACTTGTCCACGGCCACCGGCCGCATGATCGCCCGGCAACTCGGCGTGCAAGCGCGGTACGAAGTAGAGCGGATGATCGAGCGGTCCAAGCGGGCTCGTGACCAGAAAGTAGAGCGCGGCGAGTACTGCGGCGGCCCCCGCCCCTTCGGGTACGAGCCGGACGGGAGCACGCCCCGAACGCTGCTCTGCCCCGACTGCGGGCGCACAGGCCCCGACGGCTTCACCAAGCGTCGGCACTGTGACGACTGCAAGGCCGTGAACCAGTTCACCTCGAAGCTGAGCTGCAAGGCGTGCGACGCCACGGACACACTGCGCGTGACCTATGTATGCGACGACTGCGCCACCGAGGCCACGTTCCTCGCAGGGTCGGAGGCCGATGCCGTGGTCCGATGCATCGAGGGCCTTCTCGCTGGGGCGTCGCTCGGCTCGATGGAGGCGTCTTTGCTGAACCAGGGCATGCGCACCAGCATGAGCAGCACCGAGCGGGAGCCGTTCAAGCTGAACGTCCGGTCGATCATCCTGAGGCCGCGTAACGCAGCTCTGATGAAACACCGGGGGGAGATCGCGGGGCGGGCTGACTGGATGGGGCTGACGGATGAGGCGACGTGGCGCAGCGCTGTTGCAGTGCTGGAGGACCCGTCCCGGAGGCTGTCGTCGACTAACGCGCGCAAGCACTTGGGATCGAACATCTACCGGTGCGGCGTGTGCGGAGCCACGCTGAAGGCGTCCTCGAAGCCGAAGCGGTACGGCGGCGGCACACGGCCCGTGTATCGGTGCCGGGTGAAGGATTGCGTAACCCGGGACCTTCCAGCCCTCGACAACTTTGTCATGCTGAATCTGATGGACCGCCTGGTGAAAGAGGACCAGGCGGCACTGATGGTGCGCCGAGAGGATCCCGTGGACGTGCGGGCCTTGCAACGGGAGATGCGGGCGGCCCGGCGTCTGCTGGACGAGTTGGCTACGGCGCTCGGTAACAGTGAGATGGACATGCAGGAGTGGCGTGCCGCGGCAGGTCCGGCACGTGCTCGGTTGCAGGCTGCCGAGGCCAAGATGAAGGATGCGGTCACACGGAATCCGGCGGCCGAGCTGATCGGTGCCGAGGATCCTGTGGCGGTTTGGAACAGTCCGGAGTTCGACCTTTCGCGGAAGCGGTCCGCGATCGACTACCTGTTGACGGTGACCGTGCATCCGGCTCGGCGGGGACGCCTGCCGAGTGGCAGCTACTTCGATTCTGAGACCGTCCAGGTCGAGTGGAAGTGAGGCGGCCGCCCCGACTCGCGGTTGCGGAGCCAGGGGCGGCCGTGGCCGCCCCTCCGAGCGCCTGGGGGGCAGATCGGAGGGGGGCCGGTCTGTGGACGACTCATCCTTAGGTTGCCCAATTGCCACTGGCAAGGTCGACTAGGCCAAGTCGCTCGAACATCTGCTCTATTTTTATCGAGTCTGCACGCTATCGCCGCCCGACGCACCGTAGGCGACCGCGGCCGATCAACCGCAGCTCTGTCACCGCGCATCACAGGCCCCCTCGCGGGCCTCGGTACGCGCCGCCTTCAACGCCGCACTCTCCGGGACCATCTCGGCCTCCTCCGAGCCCGGACAGGGGCACAGGCACTCCGCCTCCGGGACAACCACGACCCGGGCCCCGTCGATGCCCAGCGACGTCCTCAGATGGCAGCCATGCGGCCCCGGTTCCCCGGTCAGGACAGCGCGAAGGCACGGCGGGCACCAGACGAGCAGCACGTCTGGGCACGGGATCGCGTGGGCGCACCCAGGGCGGGCCTCACCGCCGACGTACGTCGTCAGCTCTTCCGTTGGCTCGCCGTCGCGGATGGGGCGGTGGCACAGGCCACAGTCGGGCGAGGAAGGCGCTTCGCTCATGAGCCCTCACCATCGGGAGCGTGGTGCACGGCGGAGCGTAGGGCGCGCCAGGCGCGTGAGAGGCGCCGCTCGTCGTCGCATTCCTCGCCCGCCCGGCAGCGGCCGCACCCCTCGGTGTGCGCGAGGAGGAGCCGGTACGCCTCGTCGGCCCGCTGCACCTCGACGGTCGCCGCGGGCGCGCTCACAGCCGCCTCTCCTGGGGTGCGCGGCGGGCGATGGTGATCAGGGAGGCGACGGCCTGCACGGCGCACAGGTCGCCGACGATGCGGGGCGGCACAGCCCAGTACAGGCCGGTCGGGCCGCGCAGGTCGGAGGCCGGCACGCTCAGGTAGTGGCCGGTGCCGAGCATCGGTGCCTCGGGGCACGTCCACCGCGAGGTCGGGAAGGGCTCGGTGAGGGCGTGGTACTCGTCCTTCGGTCGGTTGTGGATGACCGGTCCGTCGAGGAGGTGGGCGAGCGTCGCGGTGACGGTCCCCAGGTCGCTGGCCCCGACGGCGGCGTGGACGAGCCGATCGGTGAGGCACACGGAGTTAAACCGGGTACCGAGGGGCAGGAGCGTGATGCCCTGCTCTCGCCACTCCTGGTGCGCCCGATGGGCCTCTTTCTGCGCCCGCGCGAGCCAGTCGTCGATCGCCGGAACGGACGCCGGGAAGCCTCCCGGAATGCCTCTGGGAAATGTCATCGGGACGCCCTCGCGGTCATAGTGGTGTGCCTCACACCGGTGACCGTATGGAGTCCTGAACGAGACAACCCGAGCTGACAGTTCGGGTGAGCCACAGGCTCGCCAGTTAGACGAGGCCCATCCGCACAGCTAGCTGCTCGGCCTGCCGCGCATGCATCGCCCTCGCCCGACGGATCACCGTCAACACCAGCTGCCGCGCGAGCGGAGTCCTGGCCAAGTCCTCCGGAGCGATGGCTTCAAGACCCAACAGCGACAGCAAGACGGCAGCGTCATCCCGGCGTTGGCTATGGCAGGCCGCCACCTCCAAACCGAACGTGAACTCGCGCTCCAGCGACACCAGCGGGCTCGTATCAACGGCGTCCGCCGTATGCAGCGCCTCGCCGGTCTCGCCCGCTTCCATCTCGATGGACAGGGCGTGCAGCGCCAGGTTCGTCGGCCCGAACACAGTCCAGGCCACGTTGCTGTCATCCGGCACCGCACAGGCCGCGGGCGCCGCATGCTCTACCAGCCGCTCGCGCGCCTCCCACCACCTGCGCCGTCGGGAGGCCGCCAGCACGGCCACCAGTTGGAGAGCGCCCCCCATCGCTTGCCGCTCCACTTCCGGCATGTGCGCAGTGGCCACCTGCTCGGCCGCCCTCAGCACGAGTTCCTCCGCTTCGGCAGGCTGGTCAGCAGCAAGGAGCACGTGCCCAAAGTTCCACTGCGCAGCGGCGATACGCAGCGGATCGTCAGCGTCCTCGGCGGCACGCATCGCACGGTCGGCCGCAAGGGTGGCGAGGTCGACACGGCCAGTGCGGCGCAGGTATGAGCGGAGCAGGAAGTACAAGTCAGCAGCGGCACGCAGCACCGCACGCCGTTCCGCGGCATCACTACCAGCGCGCGCGACGCGAAGGGTGTGCTCCACGTCAGCCACCAGGTCGGGAAGCGTGCCGGCCGCCGCGGTGAACCGTTCGGCGCTGCTCTGCCAGCTGTGCCACGCCGCCTCGACCCGGTCTCTCAGCACGCCCGCGGGCACGGGGGTGTATGTCCGCGCGGGTCCGTACCCGAGGAGTGCCCGGCCGACGGCAGCCTCCGGGCGCTCGATCTTCTCCTCTTCGGGCGGCGGCTGATCAGAAAGCAGGGCAGCGGTAGGAACGCCGAGTTCCTGCGCGAGCGCGTACAGGATCGGCAGCGACGGCACTTTCAGCCCTCGCTCGATCTGAGACAGATAGTCCGGTGAGATACCGACCAACCCAGCAACGGCGTCCTGGCGGCGCCCGCCGCGGTAGTGCCTGATTCGGTCCCCGATGGGGAGGTCTGCCGCAACCATCTGCCCACTCCTCGGCTCACTGCTCCTGAGCGTAGGGTGCCCGCAAGGCGGGGACACGGGAATCCACCGAGAGAGGGGGCACCGTGGCGAAGCTGGTGCTCTGGGACATCGACCACACACTGATGGCGATGCGCGGGCTCGGCGGTGAGCTGTGGGCCGCCGCGTTCCAAGAGGCGACGGGCGTTCCGCTGCGCGAGCAGGCGTCCGTGACCGGGTCGACGGAGCGCGTGATCCTGCGCGAGACGGCGCGGCTGCACGACATCCCTTTCAGTGACGACCTGTTCACCCGGTTCGCTGACGCGCTCAGCACTGTCCACGTGCGGCGGGCGGCCGAGGTACGCGAGCGCGGGCACGCGCTGCCCGGCGCCGCGACGGCCCTGGCAGCGCTCGACGCGCGCGGGGTCCGGCAGTCGGTGGTGACCGGCAACATCCGAGGCGCGGCCGAGGTCAAGCTCGCCGTGTTCGGCCTCGACACGTACCTCCGCCTGGACGACGGCGCGTACGGGGAGGACGGCGAGGAGCGGGCCGAGCTACTGCGCGCGGCACTGGCCCGATCCGACGTCCCCGCTACGGACGCCGTGTTCCTCGGGGACACCCCTGCCGATGTGGCCGGCGGGCGCGATGCCGGGGTGCGGGTGCTGGCCGTCGCCACCGGCAAGACGCCTCGGGCCCAGCTTGAAGAGGCAGGGGCCGAGGTCGTGCTCGACGGGCTCGCCGACACCGAACGGGTCCTCGACACGATCGGGGCATGACGAAAGGCCCCCTCCCGCCCGAAGGCCGAAGGGGGCACATCTCAGACGTACTGGCGGCGGGTCGGGTCGAGGGCGGCCGCCTGCGGGCTCGGCCCCGGATCCGGCGGCGGGGCACCATCACGGCGGCACACGAGCGCATCCGGATCGTCGGCCGGCGCCTGGAGGCTGTAGCCGTCGGGGCACGTCTGCCCGTCGCGGCCGTCCTGCCCAGCCGCGCCGTCCTTGCCCGCGGGGCCCTCAGGCCCGGCCGGGCCCGGCTCGCCCTGCGGACCTGGCGGTCCGGCCACACCGTCGGTGCCAGCGGCCCCGGTCGGGCCCTGCTCGCCAGCGGCACCGTCAGCGCCGTCCTGTCCTGCTGCACCCGCCTTGCCGTCATCGCCCGCGCGGCCGGGCTTCCCGGACGGGCCCGTGTCACCCGGCTCGCCCGCCGGACCGGTGGGCCCGCGCGGCCCGGTCACGCTCCGGCCCGGACCCCCACGCGAGCCCGGAGGTCCCGCGACGGGCTTCTCCCCGAGCCCCTGCACCTGCCGCGCGAGCGCATCCCGGGCCTGATTCGCCGTACGCAGATCGTCCGTGACCGCCTGCACGCTCAGCACGATCCACGCCACGGCCACACCGAGCACGATCGCCCCGACGATCGCGAGGACATCGCCGCGGCGCCAGCGCCGCTCTTGGGCCCGGATCTGCCCGCGCGTCATGACCCCGCCCCCTGCGTCAGGAGGATGATGACCGGCAGGAGGATCCCGACCAGCGGCACCACCACCGCGCCGATCAGCCAACGCCGCGTCGCCACGATCCGCTCCGCGTCCTTCTCCCGCAGCGTCTCCAGCGTTGTCACGCGCGCGGCCAACGCCTCGTGCCGCAGGTCGTACACCTCCTGGGAGACCTTGGTGTCGATGCGGTGGCCGAGCTGCTGGATATCGTCGCGCACGTCGGCGAGACGGTCCTCGAACCTGCGGACCACCTCGCCGAGAGTCGGCTCGTCAGCCACCGCTCACCCTCTCCGTCAGGCTCTCGCGAGCGGGCTCTTCTGCTCCGCCGACAGCGGCGGCACCGGCGCCGTCACCTCGCGGTGCTCGAACAGCGCCAGCACCGCGGCCACGAGCGACATCCAGCCCGCCTGCTCCTCCGCCGACAGCTCCAGCCCGAAGCCGAGGAACAGCGCGAGCAGCGCGCTCGCCAGCTGGAGGATGGCGGCGCCGACCGCGCCGGTCTTCAGCACGACCGCGGAAGCGACCGCGACCGCGCACGCCAGCACGGCGTTGATGAGGGCCTGCTGGTCCTCGTTGACGTCGAGGCCGTACGCCGCGGCGAGCTTCAGGCCGATCGCGATGACGGCAAGGATGTACACGGGCTCTCTTCCGAAGATCTTCATCAGGTGCCTTCTTCCTGGGGGGTGTCGGCCCACACGAAGCGCGTCGCGCCCTGGTGGCCGTGGACGTGCTCGGCGTGCTCCAGCGAGTCCCAGAACACGGTGCTTGGGCGCTCGCCGCGCCAGCGGATGGAAACGGTGCCGTCCGGCCACACGACGCCGTCAGCGACGGTGCCGGTCCCGGAGACACCGCTGACGTCGGTGTCCCGTTCGAGGGTGAACAGTCGGGCCTGTGCCACGGAGGATCGTTCCTCTCAGACGTTGGGGACGCGGAGCTTGGCCCATGAGGCGGGGCCGGGCGGCCACTTGGCGTCGGCGCCCGTGTAGCCCAGGGACCGCTGGTAGGCCTCGTAGGAATCGACGTCGGCCTGGCCGAGGACCGGGCCGGGGCCGACCTTGTACCGGCCGCAGCCGACGGCGACGAGGCGCTTGCCCATCGCGGTGAAGACCGCGGACTTCTTGCCGAGGGCGGGCTTGCTGCCGCTCATGAAGAAGCCGGCGCCCGGGAACGGCTCGAACTCGGGCGCCGGAGCCGGGCTCCCGCCGCCGGGCCGCGGGGCGCCCTCCTTGGCCCAGGCGTACACCGTGTCGCCGGGGCACGAAGTCGCGTAGCCGTCGCGGTGTCCGCCGAGCCACGTCCCGGCCGGGCCCTCGGCGCGGCAGTAGTCGATCGCGTCCCGGGCGCCCTCCAGCTGCGCATCGGTCGGCGTCTTCAGGCCGGACGAGCCGACCAGCAGGCACACCGCGTAGTCCTGCTCGTTCAGCGAGGTGTTGCCGTTCGCGCTGTTGCGGCGCTTCAGGCCGCGACCCTCGTAGACCGAGCCGTGCGTGCAGACCACGAACGAATAGCCGATGTCGGACCAGCCGTTGCCGTCCATGTGCTGCGCCTGCAGCTGGCGCACGTAGTCGTCGCACCGGTCATGGGTGCGGTCGCTGTAGGCGGTGCCGAGGTAATGGAGCTTCACGCCGCGACGGGCGCGGCCATAGGGGGTGGCGCCGCCCGGGGTGCGGTAGGCGCGGGCGCCCCACTGGGATCTGGTGACGAGCTTCAACGAGGCCTCCGGGCATGCAGAGAAGCCCCGGCCAGTCGGCGCGGGGCGGGGCGGGGTGGGTTCGGGGGTGGTCTAGGTGGTGTAGCCGTAGGCGAGGATCGCCCCGGACGAGAACGCCGCCGCGGTGAACGCCCCGGCGGTGACGGTCGGCGGCGTCGTCTGCCCGCTGTTCGTCGCGCCGAGTCCCGGCGAGGTGCTGGCCTGCGACAGCAGGCGGCCCTCGCCGAGCAGGGACGGCGGAGTCGTCGCCGCGACCATCACGCCGAGGTAGTGCCAGCCCGAATACGTCGTCGTGTAACTCGACGCCGCCCCGGCCGTCGTCTGCGCAACCGCAAGAGTCTTCGCGGTGTTCGCCGCCCACGCCGCGGTGGTGGCGTCCGCAGTGCGGGCCAGCGCCACCCGTGCGCTGTTGTGCAGGGTGAACCACTGGTTGGTGAGCGTGGCGCCCGCGGTGCTGCCGGACACGAACGTGATGTTGGAGACCACGGCGCCCTTCGGCAGCCAGATCGGCACCAGGTACAGCCACCCTGAGGTGGGCTGCGTGTCCCCGCCGCACCGCAGCCGCGAGGTGGTCTCCCATCGCCCGGCCGGCCGCCACGCCTCGTCGACCGCGCCCACGCTGTCGAACGGCGACGTCTCCGGCGTCGAGGCGTCGTCGAGGCCGGTGTCGCCGAGGTCGTTGCCGTACCGGCGTACGCCTGTGCAGGTGTTGGTGATGCCGATGCCCGCGGCGACCTCGTTGCCGGACCCGTACTTGCGGATCTTGTTGCCGGAGATCAGCGGCCCGTCCGCCGACGTCGAGCAGCGGATGCCCCACGATCCGGCCGCCGCCCGGGAGGCGCCCTTGATGTAGTTCTTCACGATCGTCACGTCACTGCCGCCGAGGACGTGGATGCCGTTGACGCCGAGCTCGCGCAGATTGTTCCCGGCGATCTCGACCTCCGTGCACGTCGTGCACGCGATCCCGGAGGCGGTCGTGCCGCGCACCCGGTTGCCGGTCACAGTGCCGCCGGTGGCCTGCTCCTGGCTGATCCCGGTCCCGGCCGTGTCCCGCACCGTGTTGCCGCTGAGGGTGTAGTCGTCGACGTACTCCAGGCGGATCCCGTTCTGCGCGCCCGCGCTGTTCCCGTCGAGGATGTTCCCGGTGATCGTCGCGTTGACGACGGTGCCGGTGGACTCGCCCATCACGAGGATGCAGTCGTCGTACCCCGTCGTCCCGGTGATCTCGCACCCCGTGACCGTGATCGACCGCAACGGCTGAGACCCGGCGATCGTCGGCGAACCCCCGCCGGCCGGAGTGCGGTGCGAGGCCGTGCCGGAGTCGAGGGTGCGCATCCGGATCCCGGCGCCGCAGCCGCGGATCTGGCAGGCCTCGATCGTGACACCCTCCCAGGTGTAGCCGCCGATCGCGTACTGCGCGCACCCCTCGAAGCGGGAGTTGACGATGCGGATGTCCCGGTGGGGCTTGGAGGGGCTCGCGCTGTGCGAGCCGACCCCGCGCGGCCACGCCGTCGTGCCCGCGGTGCCGGACGGCCCGGTCGAGCAGTTGTCGATGAGGAGGTCGACGACCGGGGTGTCGTCGTACGGACCGAACCCCCCGAAGTACGCCGAGCCCTTGGCCAGGTCGGGCTGGATGAACTCGCTGAAGTCGCGGCCGCCGGGGTCGAGGTAGCCGAGGCCGCGCACGTTGCGGATCTCCGTGTGCTTCACCGCGTTGATTTCGATCCCGTGGTAGCCGCACACGTCCTTGATGGTCAGGTCGCGGATCGTGACGTTCTCCGCGTGCCCGATGGACATGCACATCGCCGAGGTGGTGTAGACGGTGCCGCGGCAGTCCCACACACCGCCCTCGATGATGATGTCGCCGTGCCCGGTGTACCCGCCGTAGGACTGGGCTGCGTCGCCGTTCAGGAGCATCGTGCCGTTCGCGCCGCGCTGGAACACCGCGCCCGGCATGGCCAGCAGCCACGTCTTGCGGTAGATCCGCAGCGGCAGCGTCGCCAGCCGGTACGTGCCGGGCGGCACCAGCACGATGCCGCCGCCCGCGGCGAGGGCCGCGTTCAGGGCGAGTTGGATGGCGGGCGCGTCGTCGGCGGTGCCGTTGCCGAGCGCGCCGTACGTCACGCGCGGGTTGAAGACCTTCATTCCGGCGAGGCTGATCTGTCCCGGTGCGAAGGTGCCCGGTGTCTCCAGCACGCTGGCCGCCGAGCGGGACAGGAAGGTGTCGCGGGCGGCGTTGCCCGGGCCCCACTGCATCGCGCCGTCGGCGGTCAGCCGGAAGCGGTCGAAGGCGTCGCCGGTCTTGAAGCCGCCGATGATGACGTCGGTGGCGTTGACCATGCCCCACTGGGCCTTGCCGGTCAGCGTTCCGCCGGCCTTGTCGAGCTTGCTCTCGATCTGGTCGAGTGCGCCGGAGGCGGCCTCGCGGGCGGCCTGGTACCAGCGCAGCACGCCGCCGCCGGGCGCGTTGTACTCGTACTCGATCGCGGTCACGCCGTCGATCTTGAAGGGGCGGACGCGGCCCGGTGCCGTGCTCACACCGGAGTTGGTGCGCAGCTGTGCGATCGGCGTGGTGCCGTCCGTCTCCAGCAGCGCGGTGATCTGCTCGCCGGTCCCCGCCGCCCGCACGATCAGCGGGTAGTCGGGGACCACGTTGCCCGCGGTGTCGGTGAGGACGTCGGCCGGGGTCCCGCCGTAGGTGTACAGCGCCATTCCGTCGCCTCCTCAGTCGAGCCAGTAGTCGCCGGAGAGGTCCACCCACGAAGTGCCGTCGGTGCCCTGGTACCACCAGAGGATGTCCCCGGCGACGCCGTAGGCGCTGCTCGCGCCGGTGTTGAGGATTTCCAGGCGGCCGGTGGCGTCGGTGGTGGCCCCGGCCATCGAGCAGGTTCCGTCGAGGGTGCGCAGCTCGGCCGGGATCAGACCGCTGGGGACGGCGCCGAGGTTGACCGCGTTCGCATCGAAGATCAGCTGCCCGTCGGTGCGCTGGATCCGGCCCTTGAGCCACACATGCATGCCCTGGTCGGTGACCCGCACGCCGAGGTCGACGGCGCCCTCCTCGAAACCCGTCTTCAGAGTGATGGTGGACTGCCACGCCTGCAGCGGCTCGTACAAAGTGGCCCACCCGCTGGCGGTCTTGGCCCACGCGGTGCCGTCGGCCGCGATGACCAGCATGCCCGTGGGGGCGTCGGCCATCGTCGAGTTCCGCTCCGCGAGGTTGGCGACGTGCTGCACCAGGTGCGGGTCGAGGACCTCGGCGAGAGCGGCGATGGCCGCGGCGCCGTCCGGGCTGTCGCCGCCGCCGGGGACGGGGAGGTCTGCGTATCCGATGGTCGCCACGCGGGCGCCCCCTCTCAGGCCGAGAACGAAATGGTGATCTTGCCGCCGGTGAACGATCCGTACTCGCTGCGGCCGGACGCGTAGATGGCCAGGCCCTTCGCGCTCCCCGACGCCAGCGCGGTACGCCACGAGGCGGGCAGGCTCGCGGTGCCCTTCGCACCCACCGACAGGCGCAGGAGTCCGTCCTCCGGGCCCGCGCCGAGGTTGAGCTGCCCCGACGGCGGCGAACTGTGGTTGTGCAGGTAGAGGTTCATCGGGATCTTCCCGTTGACGCCGGAGCCCCGCTTCCGGCTGAAGCTGACCTTCATCGCGGAGACGGTGCGGCCCGCGCACGCGGTCTGGATCGCCGACCCGTAGAACCACGCGCCCCTGCGGTTGCCCCGGCCCGTCCAGTCGCCCTGCGTCGGCGCCGACGCGTACTCATCCGGCCGCCCGCCCCGCCAACTCCCCGAGTCGGTCGGAGAGATCACCTTCGACTTCGGGCCCCGGCTCGGCGCCGAGGGCGACGTATCCGACTGGCTGCCGAGCTGGAAATACACCTGCAGCTTGCCGTCCGGGTCCTTGCGCACATGCGTCGTCGCCACCGTCTGCCAGCCCGTCCCGGACGGCCCGGCCGTGCCCCACGTCGCCGCCGTGATCGCGTCCTCGTCCACGGCGATCTCACGGGCGATGTCCCGCACCGAGGCGTCGGTGGCCGCACCCGGATCGTCACCCACGGCGTACAGCACCAGCGGCTTCACCCCGGGCCGCACGTGCACCAAGTCGCCCGCCTGGCGCCCGCGGTACGCGGTCGAGCAGGCCACGTCGAGGAGCAGCGCCCCGTTGTACATGATGTTCACGCCGCCCTCGTCGGTGACGTCAACGACCCGGCACAGCACGGTCGTGGGCCGGGCCGTCGGCCCGGTCACCAGGTCGGCGCCGAGGTCTTCGCGCACGCCCATCAGATCCTCCGAGTTGAGGTACGGGTCTGACACGACATCGACGCCGCCCCCAGCGTGCGCGGGCACGCGTCGAACAAGTGGGTCTCCCACACGCCCGGTGTCACCTCGACGCGCACGACGTCGCCCGGCTCGATCCCGGGATGCGCATACGCGGTGAACGTCAACGAGCTCTGCACGCGCAGGGAGTCGGCGAGCTTGGCCCGGCCGGCGGTGTAGGCCTGCTCCTCGGACGTGATGAGCGGGGAGGTGTAGCGCTCGACACGCGGCCGCACCCACACCAGGCCTTCGCGCTGCGGGGCGAGCGGGTCGCGCACGGGGTCGGGGCCCGCGTAGGTCAGGCTCATGGGGTCGTCGTCCCACACGTAGATGGGGCCCACCGGCGCGGCGGCCGTCCCGCTGTCCGAGGTGGCCTCTTCACCGGAGACGACCCAGACGTTGACCAGGCCTTCGGAGGACTGCGCGGCCTCGGGCTCGACCAGGCCCTGCCCGAACGGCAGGGTCCATACGGGCGGGTCGGCGAGGGTGGGCACCGGCGCGAAGGTGAACACCCCGCGCGCGTCGGCGAACACCTCGGCGCCGAGGGCGGGCGCGATGCCCGTGGACACCCCGGCCTGATCGGCGCCGCCGGATAGTCCCTGCCACCGGTCCTCGTCGATCACGAATGAGGGGACCTTGGTGTCGGCTTTCACGCCGTCGCGCCAGGCGACCGCTGCCCACGGTGCGGCCTCCGCGATCAGGGTGCGTGCGATCGCCTCGGCCGTGTCCGTGTCGACCGTGCGGGCCACCGGCAGGGCCGCGCCGCGCACGATGTCCTCCACACCGAGCAGCTCGACCGACAGGCCCCGGCCGCGCAGGATCGTTTTCGTGGTGTCCACGACGTACCGGCCCGCGGGCACCCGGTAGGGGTCCGCCCGCGACGTCGTCAGCTCCTCGAACAGGCGGATCTGGGTGGCCACGGTGTTGATGCCGGTCCGGCCGACCGGCGGGTCGAGGAGCTCCACGGTCGCCGACCACCGGCACTCGGCCGTCCGGTCCGGCTTCACGTCCGCTGCGCCCACGGTCAGCGGCTCCCACGTCGTCCCGCCGTCGTTGGACCACTCCGCGACCGCACGGCGCCGCACCGCGCTCGTCAGGGCCCGCACAAGGGCGGGCGGCAACGCCTGCATGTCAGGTCCGCCCGTTCGTCGACAGGGCCGCCCACGACGTGTAGCTGGAGGCGACCGCCGTCCACGACGTGAATGCCCCAGCGACAGTGGTCCAGGACCAGCCCGGCACCCGCATCGGCTGGCCCTCCGGGTCCGGCCGCTCGATGGGCTGCACCGTGAAGGCGACCGCGTACCCGCCCGTCGAGCCCAACTTGCCGGTGGCGTCCTCCGACCAGTCACCCGGCACAAAGAACGCGTCGGGCTGCTGGTAGCCCGGCCGGGTCTGCGCGAGCAGCGCCCCGGCATCCATCAGCCTGCGCACCTGCTCGATCTGCTCCGGCGGCACGTCCACCACCACTTGCACCGCGGGCGCCGTGTGCACGTCGAACCCGACCATCGAGAACGGCGACCCGGCCCCTGCCGCGATGTCCTGCCGGGCCGTCGCCTCGCGCGCCCCCCAGCTGGTGATGTGCACCAGAACCGACAGGCCCGGCTCATCCACCGACTTCAGCCACAGATCGCGGACCGCGCCTGCTGCCGGCGCCGGGACCTCCACCGCGAGGGAGGAGACCGGGCCGAGGGTGCCGTTCGCGTACTCGGGCTGCGCGGAGTACATCACCGGCACTCCCAGCGGTGCCTCGTGGTCGTAGGCCGTCCCGATGCCCTCCACGGCCCACCCCGGGGCGGCGCCGCGTACCGCGACCGGCACGCCGTCCGGGCCCGTGCGCAGGATCCGCACCCGGCGCACGTCCGCGGCCGTGGAGAGGGGGCTGGTGCCCGCGGTGTAGTCGACGGACAGCACCACGCCCGCCCACGGCTCGTCCACGATCGCGGCGAGCCAGCCGTCCGGCGAGGTGACGCGGTCCGGGACGGTGACCGGGGGCGCCCCCGGCAGCACGATCATCGGCACCGTGTGCCCCCTCTCTCGGTCAGTGCTTCACGCCCGCGCGGCCGCGGGCCCGTACCTGCGTGAGCGCCCCGTCCACCCGGTCATCCACGTAGGCCCGCAGGACGGTGCCGTCCTCGACGACGAGGTACAGCGGCCGGCCGTCGAGGCCGCCCGTGCTGCCCTGCCCGGCTGCGTTGAGCGACGCGGACACCGGGACCACCGACCGCGCCGGGACCGCCGCGGCGGCCATACGGTCGGCCTCGGCCTGCACCGCGGGCAGGGTGTCGGCCATGCCCGCGACGAGCCCGGCACCGACCTGCACGCCGACCTCGTCCCGCGTTCTGCGCGACGGGGACTTGATCTTCAGTGAGCGCTTGATGGCCTTGACCATCCCGGCGCCCAACTTGTTCATCTGGGCCTGGAGTTCCTTCTCCTGCGCCTTCAGCCCGGCGAGGATGCCCTTCCCGGCCTTCGACCCGGCGTCGTACAGGTAGTCGCCCATAGACCGCCCGTAGGAATCACTGAGCTTGGCCCCGGACTTGGCCAGCGAGTTCAGCGCGGAGATCTGCCCCGCGCCCGCCCCGGCCAGGACCCCGGCGAGCCCGGACTCCGGGCCCATGCCGATCAGCTGCTTCAGGTAGGTGCTGTTCAGTCCCTTCTTCTTCAGGGCCGCGATCGACCGCTGGAAGTTCGCGGTGGTGTCCTGCCTCGTCTTCAGCCCGCTGATCACGTCCATCACGGACGACGACTCGCCGAGCTGCGAGATCGCCGTGTAGTCCGACGCCGCGGACTTCTGCTCGCCGATATACGAGTTGGCCGCCGCGATCTTCTTGCGGACTGCATCCCGCTTCGCCGCCAGCCCGCCCAACTTCTTCGCCGTCGCGTCCGTCGACTTCGCCAGCCGCTTGCCCGCGCCACCAGCCGCCTTCAGGTCGGTGGAAAGCGCCTTGGCCGCCGACTTGATCTGCGACGCGCTGCCGGTGAGGGCCTTCGTCCACGCCTTCAAATCCCCGGGCAGCTGCCCGCGGGCCCGCGTGGCACCCGAGGTACCGGATGCGAAGCCGCGGGCGCCGACGCCTGCGGCCATGCGCAGCGAGGTGCGGTTGTCCCACACCCGCGCACTGCCCGCTCCGGCCCCGAGCTGCATCAGCTCCGGGCCGCGCTCGCCGACCCAGAACGTCTCACCCGCCCGCGGCCGTCCGCCGCCCGCGTAGCCGCCGGGCCGGTTGTACGCCTTGGCCAGCGACCCGTACACGTCGAGCGCATAGCGCATCGAGGCGTACACGTTGGCGAGCGGGTCGTAGATCCCCCGGCCCTTGAGCTTCCCGGCGTACGCCAGAAACGTGGACATGATCGTCTGCATGAGGCCGCGCGAGGGGTCGCCCCGCTTGGCGTTGATGTCCCAGTTGTTGATCGCCTTGGGGTTGCCGCCCGACTCCTGGTTCATCCGCCGGAGCACGATGGGCAGCAGCGAGGCCGGTTGGCCCACCATCTTCAGCGCGGTCAACACGACTTTGGACCAGCGCTTCACGCCGGACCCGCCGACGTCCCCGCCGCCCCCGCCGAAGTCGAACATGCTCTTGGCCGCCTCGACGACCTTGTCCTTCAGCCCGGTCGCCATCTTGATCGGGATCTTCGCGACGCCTCGCGCGAACGGGTTCTGCGTCAAGCTCTTGAGCTTGCCGAGGATCGGCGCCGCGAGCTTCTCCCAGATCTTCTTGGGATCGCTCAGCAGGTCCGCGGTATCGACGGCGAAATCCTTGACCGCCTTCGCCCCGGACACGACCTTCCCGCCGACCCACTTGGCGCCGTCGCCGATCCCGCCCACCGCGTCACCGACCCAGCCGCCGTCCCAGAACCCGGGCAGACGGCCGGTGCGGTTCATGTAGTCCAGCGCGCCCGGATGCTTGCGCTCGATGCTCCGGGTGGCGGACTGCCGGGTGACGAACTCCCCGGCGTGCACCACACCCGCGGGCTGGTGCACGCCCCCCGGGCCGGTGAAGCCGCCCGACGAGAAGCCCTTGACCTCCGGCAGGCCCTTCAGCCCGACCAGGCCCGCAACCTTCCCCCAGATGGCCCGGATTCCGTTGTTGTAGATCGTGTTGACCACGAACGCGACGGGCGCTTTCGCCAAGTCCTTGATCTTGGAGAAGGCGCGGCCGATGGCGGTCTTCGCCGTGGTGAACGCCGTCGCCATCGCACGGGCTGCCCGCTTGGAGGCCTCCACCGGCGGGCGGATGCCGCTGTTGTACAGCCACTTCGCCGACGCGCCGATCCCGCGGAACGCGGGCTGCAGCGCGGTACGCCACAGCCACGTGCCCGCCGTGCCCAGAGCGCGGAACGCCGTACGGGCCCCCGACGTGCTCGCCGTCAGGCCCGTGCGCAGCGCCCGGCCCGCAGCCTGCGCCCCGCGGAATGCGGGCAGCAGCGCCGAGCGCCACAGCCACAGCCCGGCCGTCCCGAGCGCGCGTACCGCGGTCATCGCCCCGCGCATCGCGCCCTGCACCACGGACCGGAACGTCGCGCTCTTCTTGTAGGCGATGACCAGCCCGGCACCCAACGCCACCAGGGCGGTGATCACCAGGCCGATCGGGTTCGCCCGGAGCGCCGCGTTCAGCAGCCACTGACCGGCTGCCATCGCCCTCGTCGCAACCGCACCCGCGACCATCGCGGTGCGCTGCGCGACCAGAGCGGCCGTCGCCCGCACCGTTGCCGCCAGCGACCGCGCCTGCGCGGCCACCCACGCACCCGCCGTACGGGCCGCGTTCACGCTCGCCGACGCGGCGGTCGCCGCGAACGAGCCGACCGCGCGGGCCCGTGCCGCGGCCCACCCCATGCCGGAGCGGATCGCCGCCACCGTCCACGTCACCGCGGTCCGCGTCGCCGCCGCCACGGCCGAGGCCTGCGTCGCCAGGAACGACCCCGCCGCGCGGGCCCGCGCAGCCACCCACGCCCCCGACGAGCGCGCCGCGCCCGCCGCCCACGCCGCGCCCGTACGCACCGCCTGAGCGGCCGACTGCGCGCCGATCACCGTGTAGTACTTCACCGCGAACGCCGCGAACTTGATGCGCTGAGCAGCCCGACCGGCGTTGTCCCGAATGCTCGGCCACATATCGCGGGCGTTGTCCAGGCCCTTCGAAACCGCGCTCACCGTGCGGAACGTCCCGTACGCCGCGGCGAGCCCCAGCACAGCCGCTGTCGCTGCCTGCATCCGCGCCGGGTCCGCCTGCAGATAGGACCACGCAGCCCTCAGCGGGGCGAGCATGGTGGCCACCACCGGCGCCATGGCCTTCATCGCGGGCAGCACATCCGTCATCACGACGTCCGACAGGCCAAGCAGGGCCCGCCGCTTGAACTGCTCGAACTGCACGGCAGTGTTGTCGCGCAGGTCGTCCCCAGCCCTTTTCGCCGCACCCCCGACCTTGCCCAGATCAGCGGCCGCCTTGGACGGGTCGAGAGCGAAGAGCGCCTTACCCATGTCCTCGGCCTTGGTGCCGAACAGCTCGATCGCGACCGCGTTCTGCTTGGCCGGGTCCTCAATGCCGCGCAGCTTGTCGAGGACCGTGTCGAACGCCTTCGCCGCGGTGGGCCCGCCCTTGGCGAACTTGGAGACCATGCCGTCGGCGTCCAGACCGAGGGATTTGAAGCCGGTCTTCACCCGGTCGCCGCCGGCGACCGCTTCGATCGTGAACTCCTTGATGGTGTCCGCGATGACGTCGGTATCGCGGGCGCCCGCTTTCAGGCCCTGCGTCATGAGGCCAACGGCGGTCTTCGCGTCGAGCCCCATCGACCGGAAGATCGTCGAGTACTCGTTGAACGTGTCGGCGATGTCGTCCGCCCGCGGCCCCATCTTCTGCAGGCCACGGAACATGACGTCGATGGCCTCGGTGCCGTTCTTCGCCAGCCCGGTCTTCATCATCTGGCCGACCGCGTTCGCGGTCTGGCCCAGGTCGAGCTCGAACGTCGAGGCGAGGTCGCTGACCTTGGTGGCGATCGCCGTCAGCTGCTTCGTGGTCGCCTTCTCGGGAGCGATGCCCGCAGACATCACGGCCCGAACGGCGGCGGCGCCGTCCTCGATGGTCTCGGTGACCGCGCCCGCGTACAGCTGTCCGGCGGCCTTGCCCGCCTTCTGTGCGTCCTTCGCGCTAAGACCGAGCTGCGCTTTCAGCTTGCCGGTGGCCTTCTCCGTCTCCAGGCCGGTCATCAGTCCGGCGGTGAGGGCGGCTCCGGCGGCGACGCCGACCGCTGCGGCCTTCGTCTTCAGCGCGTCGGCCATGCCGGATGCAGCGGCCTCGCCGCCGTCGGCGCCCGCCTGGCGGGACGCGGCGACGACCGGGTCGGAGACCTGCCTGCCCAACTCCCTGCTGAAGCGGGACATGTTGGGCAGGACGTCCACCCACACCGCACCGGCACGCGCCATGACCGCCGCCCCTCTTCAGTTGTCGATCTCAGATCCGGCCCGGCGCCACCTGGGAGACGATGTCCTCGTAGCCCTCGCGCGCCGCGCGGGCCTCCCGCGCCTTCGCCTTGGCCCTCTGCTGCGGCGTCGGGTCGCCCGGCCGCGGCACCAGCTCCGGCCACGGCAACACGGGTGCCCCCTCCGCCCGGTGCGCGTTGTAGAGCACCGTGAAGATCCGCCCGAGCTCGTCGACCATGTCGGCGTCACGGTGGTCCGACAGACCCCACACGCTGCCCGTGACCGCCCGGCCGAGCGCCCCGTCCGGTGGCAGACCCTCCACCAGCACCCGCAGCTTGCGCAGCGTGATCTCGCCACGGAAATAGGCGGCAAGCGGCCCGTCCCGGCCGAAGCCGGGGTACCGGTGGAGGTCTGCCTCTACCGCTTCGGGGTGCTGGCCGAGGACGTCGAGGACCGTGTAGGGCGCCCGCCCTTGAGGTCCCCCTTCATGTCCTCCATCGCCGCCATGCGGATGAAGGCGACGTCACCGGGCCGCCCGCCGGCGTCTACGTACTTGGCGTACTGCTCCTCGCCGAGGATGGCCTTCGCGAGTTCCTCGTCGGTCTCCGCGTCGTCGACCGCCTTGGACCACTCCGAGGGCGCGAACAGCGGGTGCGGCATCGTGTAGACCTCGCCGCTGGGGCCCTCGAACTCGATCTCCTCGCCGCCGACGGCCTCGGCGTACTGCGCCTTGACGGTCTCCAGGACGTACCGCTTCTTGTTGGGCTTGCTCATAATCGTGTTCCTGTTCTGGGGAGCCGGGGGTGAGCCTGAGGCGCGGAGCGGCAGGGCTCACCCCAAGCCGCCGCCCCGCGCCCGTTGTTGGGATCACGCCCCGCCGGGCGTGGTCGTGGTGACCGCGACGGCCGGGGTGGTGCCGCCGGTGAGGCTCGCGCTGTTGGCGGTCATCTGCGCCACGTCCGTGCCCGCAAGCGCGCCCTGGAACGTGACGGTGATCGCGCTGCCCGGGTGCGGGCCACCGGCACACGCCACGTTGCCCGACCCGATGTTGGACAGGGCCTGCAGAGCGGTCCGCACCTGCGCGGCCGTGGCGTTGTACGGGATCGCCGCCGTGGTCTGGCCGGAATAGGTCAGCGTGTACGTACCGCCCGTCGGCCCGCCCGTGATCGCCACCGACTGCACCTCGTTGGACAGCGGCTCCAGGTCCCGCCAGCCGGGCCCGTCGATCCACGTCGTCGCGTCCGTACCGACCAGCTCGTCGATGTACCCCTGGAACGTCACCTTCCTGGTGATCGCCTCGGTGCGCGTCCACTGCTCGTCATCGCGGTCCGAGCGCAGGGCGCTGGGCATGTGCTTGACGATGTAGAGCGGGTTGCCGGTGGTCTTGTTGAGGTCCCGGGCGATGAAGACGAGGCGCCGGTACAGCGTCGGAGGGGTCGCCGGGCGCGACCAGGTCCACGCCGCCGACCCGATCGTCGGGAAGTGGTCCAGCGGCAGGTTCTCGTACAGGCACACTGCGGCTGCGTTGGTCTCCTGCGGTGTCCACTCCGCGGTCTGTGTGTCGGTCTCGACGTCCGAGCGGGTCGGGGACGCGGACTGTCCGGACTCCACGTCCGACATGGACAGGTCGCCGGAGAAGGTGACCCCGTCGCCGTCGGTGTAGCCCACCGGCAGGTATCCGGCGGGCAGTTCCTGCAGCACGCCGTCGATGTCGAACGGGGTCGTGAGGGCGGGCGCGTCGGCGTCCGCCGCGAAGATTGCGTACGTGAGCGCCTTGCGGATCAAGCTGGTCCGCAGAGACGCCATCGTGTCGAAGTTGGCCGCCGCCATGGCGCCCACTCCTTCCATGAGAGAGCCCCGCCAACAGGTGTGGGCGGGGCGGTGGATGGGTGCGCGGTCAGGCGCGGACCGGCGCGCGGCGGGTGAGCCGGTAGGAGGCGACCGCCCTGCGGACGGCCGGATTGTTGTAGGTCACGTAGCCGGGCAGCAGGCTGGTCTCGACGTCGTCGACGGCCAGGCCCCCGGCGTGCTGGCCGCGCATCGCGAGCATCGACTCGTGCACGGCGTCGGCCAGTTGCCACATCAGGGTGCGGGTTGCGGCGAATGACTGCACGTCCAGGACCGCCGTCCCGGACACGCCGTCATCGCCGCCGCCGGGCACGACGGCGACGAGCAGCAGCGGCAGCCCCTGCTCCAGGGTGGACGGCAGTTCGTTGACGACCCGCACCCCCGGATGCCGGGCGCGCAGCCACAGCGTGGCCGCGTACTCGATGTCGGGCACCAGGCATCACCCGCCGTCCTGAAGGATCGGCCCGACCTGCGCCGCCCGACCCAAGATCCGACGGCGGTCCTGGTTGGTGTCGCCGAACTCGACGCTCTCGGCGTCCTCACGGTCGGCGATGACACGGGCGGTCGGCCGGCCACGGGGCCGGATGTCCTCCTCCACGTAGATCGCCTCCGCGAACTCGTCGGACACCTCCGCGCGCGCCAGCGCCTGTGCGCGCGGTTCGATGGCGTCGGCGACCTGGCGCAGCGCGCGCCGTACCTGCTGCGAGCGCATCACCTCGCCGATCCCGCGCGGGTCCGGCTCGAAGCGTCCTGAACGGGCCATCAGCCCTTCACCTCCATGAGGATCGCCTCGGTGTGGTCGAGGACCCCGCCGAAGCTCCGGTGCACGCCCGGGTCGCCGTCGACCTCGAACGTCCGGCCGTCGAACTCCACACGGTCCGACGCCTTCAGGCCGAGGTCCGCGGGACCGGCCAGCCGCCACCGCGTGATCACCTGCGCCTTGCCCTCGATCACCTCGGTACTGGACATGGGCTGAACATTGCAGCCCGGGACGTCGACCGGAGTCGGGGTCCACGTCTCGTTGCCGCGGTCGTCCTCGCCCTGCACCATGCGGATCACGGTGACCGTGTCCCGGTACAGCGGATTGGCGATCACGAGCCATCACCGTGGTTCAGCCGGTAGGCGGCCACCGCCTCCGACCACTGCGACGTCACGCCCACCGCGGCCGTCGCCGCGAACGTCACGCTGTCGCTGCCCGTGCTCACCTGCTGGATCGCCGGGTCCACGCGGTAGATGACGCGGGCCTGGTCGACGACGACCTCGGCGATATCGGCCGGGACCAGGGCGAGCCCGTGGTCATAGGTGACGTCGATCTCCGCGTCCACCGGCCAGCAGCCCACCGTGCGCTTCAGGACGCCGGAGCGGCGCAGCACCTTGTAGTCGGTGACCGCGGTCCCGTCGACCTCCACCAGCGTCACCGCGATGATGGGCGCCGCGCGCAGGTGCAGCACGTTCGTGCCGTCCCCGTCGTGCTGCTCCACGTCCCCGGTGACCCGGGTGACCGGATGCCGCACATGCCCGCGGAACCGCGACGAGGCGGCGTACAGCGCGGCCAGCAGCTGCGGATTGTCCACGCCCACCCCGAGGTAGGCGTCGAGCGCGGCGGGCTCGGCCAGGAGCAGCGGCTCAGGCCCCGCCACCGTCGGCCGCCTTGTTCTTCGCTGCGGTCCGCGCCTTGTTGCGCGCCCCGCCCCGCGCCTTCGTCTGCGGTGCGTCGTCCGGCAGCTGCACGTCCGTCACCGCCGCCCGCTCCGGCGCGAGGTCGGCGTCGGTCAGACCGAGCCGCTCGGCATCAGCGGCGTTGTACTTGACCACGCTCTCGGCGCCGGACGCCGTGATCACGCGGTACTTCTTCAGCGGGCCGCCCACGACGGCCACCTCCATTCGCTCATCGACCGGGACCGCGCCGGAGGGCGGGCCGCACGCCGCATGCTCCGCGCCGCACGGACACCGCCCTCCGGCCGTCTGCCGCGTGAACAGCATCAGGGCGCCAGGAGCCCAGCGGCCCGCAGCTTGGTCAGCAGGTCGTTGTGTGCCGTGCGCAGTACGCCGAGGTCGGTGACGACCTTGTCGAACTCCGCCTTCGTCGGGTTGGCGCCGGCGGCCGCGGTGGTCGTCATCGCGGCGGCGTTCGCCGATGCTGCGGCCTGCTTGCCTTCGCGGACCGCGCCCGCGCCGGGGTTCAGATACGCCATGGGGATGCCTCCTCTCAGGCGGTGAGGTCGACCTCGACGAACGCGTTCGGCTGCACGACACCGAACGCGGCGCGCATCTCGGCGAGGATCGCGACCAGGTTGCGGATGAAGAAATCCAGGTGGCTGTCGGTCATCTGGATGGTGGCCTGCTCGCGGTCCCACAGGATGCTCTTGCGGAAGTCCCCGACATAGCCGGTGCCCGCAGGGACGGCCTCGGTCTCGATGACCGGCAGGTTCCACAGAGTCTGCGCGGAGCCGACGCCCGTCGGCCCGCCGAAGTAGAAGCGGCCCTCGTTGTCCTGCAGCAGGTCGATCGCCTCAACATCGGCAGGGTTGAGGAGGTAGGCGTTGGCGATGCTGCGGCCGACCAGGCGCACCTTCGTCTTGGCCTTGCGCAGTGTCGTCAGGACGTTGGTGTCCCAGGCCTGCGCCTGCACCCCGGACACGTTCCCGAGGCCCTCGAAGTTTTCGCCCGTGCCATCCCCGGAGATCATCTGGTCTTCAAGCTCCTCCTCCAGGCCGTACCGGAGGAACGCATCGATCAGGGTCCGCACCTGCGCGGCGTCGGACAGGGCCCGCTTCGTGATCGGGATCCAGTGCGCGATCGTCTTGACCGGCGTCGTCACCTTCGCCGCGGCGAGCGCGGACTCCGGCTTGTAGCCGCCGCCCGCGTTGTTGACCAGCGCGCCCGCACCACCCGGCGCGGTCGGCGCCGCCGAGGACGTCGCTTCGGCGACCGGGGCGGCGTTGTTCGTCACCGACGTGACGCGCACATACTCGACCGTGTCGGACATGGTGGTACCCGGCGTCACGACGTCCCGCAGCCGCAGAGGTCGCTGGAACGCGTCGAGTCCGACCTGCGTGCCGAGCTGGTCGTTGACCACCCACGCGCCAGCGCTGGTGTCCGAGGCCCCGGTCACCAGCGACTTGAACCCGGCCATGCCGGACTGCACGCGCTGCTTCTGCCCGAAGGTCCCGTTGGGCGCCTGCTCGACCAGGGCCTTGTATTCCGGGGAGTCGACGAAGGCCTCGCCGATGCTCTTGCGGTCCGGCAGCTCGAACCCGGACGCCGTACGACGCGTACCGTCGCTGTCGGTCTTGGCGTTCAGGGCGATGTCGTCACCGAGGTCGGCGAGCGTCTTGCGGAGCTCGTCGTTGCCCTTCAGCTTCTCAATCTCGGCCTTGGCCTCGGTGGCCTTGGCCACGTGCTCGCGCAGCTGGCCGGACTCCTCCGGGGTGAAATCCCGGTCCTCATCCTCAGCGGCCTTCGAGATAGCGCGAGCCTGCTCCAGGTGGTGCTTCATCTGGCCCGTCAGATCGGCCAGGGTCATCGTCGGCATCTGCCGTCTCCTCAGTCTGTGAGCGAGGCCTCCAGCTCCAGGAGCTGAAGGTCAGTGCGCAGACGGGCAGAGGCGGCACCGGCCTTGGCGGCGGCGTCAGTCGACGCGGCTTCGCGGGGGTCCGGCGTGGTCTCGTCCTCGGTGCTGCTGGGGGTATCGGTCTTGGCCTCGCGTGCAGCGAGGGCCTTGGCGACGGCGGCCGCGACACGGGTGTCGAAGTCGTCGTCGGGTGCGGGCTGGCCCTTGGCGGGCGGGGCGTCCTCGGCGGCGGACGGCGTGGTGCCGTCGGCGGCCGCGGCGCCCGGACGGCCGGGCTGCTCGCTGGTCTTGCGGGCCTTCTCCGGGTCGGCGCTCTTGAGCACCTGCCCGATCTCCTCGTAGGCCGTGGTGAGCTTGTCGTAGTTGTCCTGCGACAGGACCCGCCCGGCCTTGACCCCGCGCTTCAGGCCGGAGGCCTTCGCCGCGAGGAGTTCTGTTTCCTGGTTCGCGCCCACCAGGCAGGGACCCACCTCGTGGAGGCTGAGCTTGCGCAGCTCCCAGTAGCCGCCGTACCGGTGGTCGTCGTCACGGACGTACGCCTCCTCGTCGACGTCGTACGCAAAGCTGAACTGCGTGACGCGGCGACCCTTGAGGAGCCGCGCGACCTGCGCGGCGGTCGGGTTGTCGTCGAGGTCGTCGATCTGCCCGACGACCTCCAGCCCGGCCAGCGTCTCTGTCGCCTTGATGACGCGTCCGATGTGGGCGAACGGGTCGCCCCAGTTGTGCGACCAGATCACCGGGATCTCGTCACCCTTGGCCGCCCACGCCGCGAGCGTCTCCGTGAACGCCCCCGCGCGGACCACATCGCCCATGCTGTCTTCGTTGTTGAACACGGACACCAGGGCGGTGAACTGCCCCGGCGCGAGCCCGTCGTCGGGGCCGGCCGCCTTCACGCGGGCGGCGAAGTCCTTCGTACGCATGATCACTCCTCGCCGTAGGCGTAGGTCAGGTCGCAGTTGCAGTTCGCGTTGTCCTTGGCGTCGCCCGTGCTGTCGCCCGGCCAACGCAAGCCGTTGGAGAAGGTCTCGCCGAGCGCGACGGTCTCGCCGTCCATGCGGGCGTGCTCGGGGCGCGGCTTCGAGCCGGTGCGCCAGGTCTTGCGCACCAGCCCCGACGCCTTCGCCGCGTCGTGCCCGCCGAACGAGCGGAGCTCGGTCGACGCCGTCACCGCCCGCACCGCGGCGGCCGTCGCCCATGTGCTCGCCGCCGCCCGGAGGTTGTCTCGCCAGCCCTCGCCGCCCGCCTCCTGCACCTCGGCCACCGCAGAGCGCCCGGCCTCCTCGTGCAGCTCGGCGTGCGCCTCGGCCGCAGCCAGGCACCAGGCGAGCATCACCTCGGCCGACCAGCCCTCAGCGTCCGGGTTGTGCTCGTCGAGGACCTCCCACGCGCCGACCTGCGCCAGCCGATACCCGTGCTCGGCCAGCAGCGACGTCAGCTGCGCGAGCCGCTCCTCCGACCCGGCCGCCCACTGCTCGACGAGGTCCGGCATACCGTCCGCCTTCGCCCCCGCCTGCGTCAGCAGCCGGTCCGCGGCCTTCTGGCTGAACGCGACGAGGGCCTCCTCGAAGGCGTCCCGCTCCTCGTCCAGGCCGCCGAGGCCGTCAGGCCGCGTCGCGCTCTTACGCCTACGGCGCCCCCGGTGTCCCTTCGCGGTATCGGCCGGCTCCGGCGCGGTGTCGCGCGGGCTCGCGAGGCCGCCCTCCGTCACGTTCAGCGGCGTAATCAGCTCATCCCCGCCCTCGACCGCGGGCAGGTTGTTGCGGGCGCGGATCTCGTTGCGCGTCATCCACGGCCCGCCCGTCGCCGTCGACGCCGCCGCAGCCTGCTCCTCGAAGCTCCCGCGCATCTTCGCCTGAATGTTGAACTCCGCGTACACACCGGCGTTGTCGCCGGGCAGGTCGGGCAGGATCTGCGCGGCGATCTCCTGCTCCAGCATCACCAGCCACGGCCCCAGCGTGTCCTGGTAGAGGTGCTGGTGCTGCTCGCGGATGTTGGAGAACGTCGCATGATCCAAGATCCCCACCAGCGGCGGCGGAATGAAGAACGCCGCCGCGACCTCCTCCCGCGTCAGCTTCCGCGCCTCGACGTACTGCGCCTGCTGCGGATTGATCGAGACCGGGTTGTACTCCATCCCGTCTTCGAGGATCGCCGTTCCGCCCTCGGCGCCACCGCCCTGTGCGAACGTCCGCCACATCTCCCGGAACCGGCGGCGTTCCTCCGCGTTCCACTCGGCATCCGCCGGCCGCGTGATGACACCGGTCATGCGCGCGCCCGTCTTCCACATCGCTGCCCGCTGCTTCGCCGACTCCCGCTCTTCGAGCAGCAGGTCCCGCAGCGCCTCCATCGGCGAGCACCCGTACGTGAGCGTCTCGGGCTGATAGCCGTGGATGTGCACCACCTCGTCGACGCCGAAGTCCCGGCCGCCCGCCGTCTCGTAGTACTCCGGGGCGATCCAGTTCCCCCCGTAGGGGCGGATCAGCGTGGGCGGCACCGGCAGCAGCCGCAGCCGACCGTCCACCTTCAGCTTGATCCCGAACGCGTTGTCGTAGGTCGCCACGTCCGCGACGAGGCGCTCGACAAGCCGGAACGACGTCAGCCGCGGCAGCGGATCCGCGAGCAGCAGCGCGAGCGGGTGATCCGTCAGCCGCTCCCGGTCGGTGTCCGACAGTCGCCGGAACACGTGGATGCCCAACTGCGCGATGTTCCGGGCCAGGAACCCCACCACGGTCCGCACCTGCGGCTGAGTGCGCCAGATCGTGGCGTACTCCCACGGCGCGGCCACCACGGGCACCGCAGCGAACCCCGGCGTCACCCCCGCGCCGGTGACCGCGAGCTGCCCGGAGGAGACCACGAACGACACGATCAGCCACCCCCGCCCGCGAGTACCTGCGTGAACTCGACCTGCGCGCGCTCGATGACGACTTCGCCGTCCACCCGCTGCGGCTCGCGCCCGGCCTCCAGGAGCTCGGCGTCCCGCAGTACCAACAGCGGGCCGCGCTGCGCCCACAGGACCCCGCGGAGCGCCCGCTCCTTCTGGTTGACGACGACCCGCTTACGGACCGCCGTACGCCGCCACGCGAACACCGCGACCTCCCGAATCCGGCCGCTACCGTGGCGGCATGCTGAAGAACTTGCTGTACCGAGTCGCTGGCCGGTGCCCCATCCATGACCGTGCAGCACCGAAGATCACACGCGAATTGGAGAGCAGCCTGGGCATGCGACCCAGCCCGTCCACCGGCGACTTCGTGGCGGATTTCTACGACCCGCGGATCATCGACTGCGGTAGGGCTCAGTGCCGGAAGCGCTGACCCCTCACACGACCATGATTTCCTCGTCGCCCGAATAGGCCGACTTCTTCTTCCGAGGCCGCGCGAGCAGCTCCGACATCGCCGTCGCCAACGCGCTCACGCCGTCGATCTTCTCCGCGCTCGTGGCCTTGTCCGGCTTCACGTTGCCCGCCGGGTCCATCGCCACCGACAGGTTGTCCACGCACCAGCGCGCCACCGGATTGCCGCCATGCCGCAGCGCCGGCGCCTGCGCCGTACCCGCCAGGAGCAGCCGCTGGACGGCTTTCATCGGCGGATTCATCGACAGGTAGCCCTGCCGGACCTTCACCAGCGGGGCCCGCTCCGCCGTGAGCTGCGTCGTCAACTGCGAGGCGTTCCAAGGGTCGTAGCCGATCGAGCGGACCTTGAAGAAGTCCCGGTCCTTGCGGATCTGCTCGGTGATCCAGTCGTAGTCGGCGACGTTCCCCGGCGTCACGGTGAGCCAGCCCTCCCGCACCCACCGGGACGCGGCCTTCGCCGTGCGCTTGTCCAGCGCCTCGACGTTCGCCTCCGGCGTCCAGAACCGCCACAGCGCATCCACCGTGCCGTCCTCGTCGTCCGGGAACAGCCAGCACAACGCCAACAGGTCCGACGTGGACGCGAGGTCGAGGCCGCCCCACGTCTCCCGATCCGCCAGCGCCTGCTCGTCGACCAGGCCCGCGTTCCGGTCCCACGCGGGCAGCGGCAGGAACTTCGTCTCCTGGCGGGTGCGAATGCCCAGGTGCAGCCGCAGGTACGAGGCGAGCTCCGCCGGAGACTGCTCCGCCTTCCGCGACGCCCGCTGCAAGTACGCCCGGGTCGGGGAGATCCCGAACCCCGGGTTGGCCTTGCGCCACGTCGCCTCGTCGTGCGGATCGTCCGTCCGCTCCGCAGCCCAGATCACGCCGTACACCGACGGGTCCGTCAGCACCCCCGAGGCCAACTGCTCGATGCGGCGACGCTTGTTGTCGTAGACCGTCTCCCGCTTCCCGGAGTCCGCCGTCGTGATGATCACGCCGAGCGGCTGGCGGCGCGAGCCCGTACCGGACTCCAGCGTCTCGACCATGTCCGGGGTCTTGTGGATGTGCAGCTCATCGCAGATGTAGCAGTGCAGGTTCGCACCGTGCTGCGCGTCCGCGACGGACGAGATCGGTTGGAAGTACGACCCCGACTTGCCGTGCAGGATCTTGTCCCGCAACGGCTTCACGTGCCCCTTCAGCGCGGGGGCCGCCTCGGCGAGCCTGCGCACCGGATCGAAGACGAACCGCGCCTGCTCCTTCGTCGTCGCCGCGGCGAGAACCTCGGCGCCCTGCTCGCCGTCCGCGCACGTCATGTAGATCGCGATACCGCCGCACAACGTCGACTTGCCGTTCTTGCGCGGCACGTCCACGTACAGCTCAGCGATGATCCGGACGTACCCGCCGGCCTCCTCGTCGAAGTGCACCCACCCGAACGTGGGCGCCAGGATGTACGCGACCTGCCACGGATCCGGCTTCAGCGCCCTGCCCGCCCACTGACCCTTGGTGTGCCGCAGCAGGCTGAACGAGCGGATGACCTTGTCGACCCGCTCCGGATCGAACCGCGCCCCAGGAGCGTCCCGCGGCTCCGGCGTCTTGATCAGCGGCGGACAGTCCGGCAGCGGGACCCCACGCTCGACCAGGTACCAAGCCACCTCGGGCGACAGCTTGAGGCGCTCCAGCTCCCCATCGTCCAAGAGCGCCCGCGGCACCTCATCAGGCGAACGGGTTGTCTTCCTCGCCATCGTCCGGCCCCTTCGCCAGGGCCTGCTCCGTCGAGGGCGTCAGGCCGAAGTGCGCAGCCCACGACCGGACTTCCCGGCCCGCGTTGCGCGCGATGGCGACCGCAGGATGCGCAAGCGTCCCCTGCTTCGCCTCGATCGTGAGGCCCTCGCGCTGCACCGTCTCCGTCGCCTCGCGGAACGTCGCCCACGCCTCGCAGTACGCCGCAAGGCCCGCCCGGTCCTCCGGCTTCAACAGCTCCAGCCGCTGCAGCCCCGGCACGACCCGCGCCCACTCCGCGGCCGCCTCCTGGCTCAGCCACTCCGGCGCCTCCGGCGGCACCCGCTTGAACGCCGGGCCCTTATTGACCACCCGGCCCCCGGAATCGCGGCCCTCCGACCGGCCCCCAAGCAGCCGCAGCGCGGCCGGCTGCGCTGTGCGCGGCATGCCCTCACCCCCTCCCAGCGGCAACACTCTGACCTGCAACGATGCGGCACCCCTCCAGGTGCAGCGCTCTGACCTGCGGCGATACCCCCGGTCGCCGTAGTGAGACGCGGTCTTCCGAGTTGACCGCGCCGGGTCCTCTGCGATCTTGGCCAGCGATTGAGACTCCCCTCCCCCGTGGTGGGGGCGTCAGGCTGGCCGGACGGCTCGGTGGGACCCTGTCAGCCGTTCGTGGGGGCCCTGCGGGTCTGGTGTGCTGCTGCGCCCTGTGCCGGGCGTGTGGGGCCTCGGCTCGTTGTGGTGGGGCGTGTCGGGGGTCGTCGGGGTCCCCAGGGCTGGCTGGTTGGCCGGCGGGTGCCGTGGGCGGCGGTCATGGGCGGGCGGTGCGGCGTACTCGGGCGCGTTCGGCGCCGCGGAGTGCCTCGGCCTTGCTCTTGACCGTGTCGCAGGTGGGGCACAGGAGTCCCAGGTTGTCGAGGTCGGTGGGTGATCCACCCTCACTGATCGGGATGACGTGGTCGAGGACGAACGGGTCGTCGTCGGGTCCGGTGTCGGCCTGGTCGGCTCCGCATCGGTAGCAGCATCCGTGATCGCGTGCGCGCACCTTGCGCTTGAGGGTGGCCCATCGTCCGGAGCTGATGCCGTACCTGCTGGCCTTGTCGTCTCGGCCTGCCCAGGGTGTGCGCTGGTGGTCGTCGCATCGGCCCTTGGTCGTGGCGAACTCGTGGCACTCGGGGTCGGTGCAGCGGGTGGGTGGTGCGGTGGGCATCGGAGGCTACCCGGGGAAGGGGAGGGGGCCGGGGTGGGGGCGGGCGAGGGGGGAGGCCCGGAGAGCCCGCTCCTGCATCTGGTGAAGCACCTCGGCCATGGCGTCGCGGTCGAGGTGAGGGATGAGGCGTACGTGGGTGACGCCCGTGCACGGGGTGTTGTCGTCCTCCAGGTCGGTGGCGACGGTGGGGCCGTCGTCCTCGTGGTGGAGGTGGTGGGCTGCGTCGCGTACGAGGGTCTCGACCTGGGATGGGGGGAACTTGGCGTCGTGGAGTTCGTCGCGGTAGGCGGCGAGGCGTTGGGCTGTGGTGAGTTCGGCCATGGGATGAGCCTCCGAATGCAGAGGGCCCCCTGCCGGTGGGCGAGGGGGCCTTGGGGGTGTGAGTGTTACGCCTTGGCGATCTTGCGTAGTGCCGTCTCCAGCTCGGTGCGGCGCTCCTTCGAGCTGAGCGCCTGGTCTCGTGCGGACCAGGAGAGGGCGTAGCGGTCGACTTGCCGCCACGTCTTGTCGATCTTCTTTCGGCTGGCCGTCCACTGGTCGGCGACCTTGGCCGAGGGGAACTCGTAGATCGACACCGTGTGTGTCGTGATGAGCTGCGAGCAGTCGTTGGGGCTCGGTTCCTTGCCTGCGGCCTTGTTCGAGCACGAGCCGGTGTTGTCCGTCGGCTCTCCGAGGGTCGTCACGCCCGTGGCGTCGGCGAGCTTGGCCGCGGCCTGCTTCGCGGTGGGGCCGTCCTGCTTGTTCGTGGCGCTGGCCTTGGGCTTGCCGTCGGAGCTGCCGCTGGACGAGCAGGCAGTGAGCGAGAGGGCGGCCGTGAGGAGTAACGCGGCAGTGGTGCGGTGGTTCATGAATCCCCCCAGGGATGCTGTGCTGGAGGGGCCATCATGCCGCTTGTGGGGCATATGTGATGAGGCTTCAGGCCACCAGAAGGGGGCCGGACAGGCGGACGACATTCTCGGATCCGGGCGGGTCGATGTTGATCCACACCTGGTAGGCGCCGCGGGGCAGTGTCTGTGTGCTGCTGTTGGGCCCGACGAGGAGTCGGGCCCACGCGTCGGTCCAGTGCGCTTCGTGCCATTCCTCGTCAGCCGGTTCCTCGTGGTGCGCTACGACGGCGATGCGAACCGGGAGGCTTGCGAGGTCTGTGCCAGCAGGTGCGGTGACAGGTACGCGAATGTGCTCGGTGGAACCGGTCCGGATCAGCATGGTGCGCCGACCTCCCAGTCAGTGCGAGGTGCGCCGACGGCCCAGTCGCTGTGAGGTGATCCGACGGTGATGTCGAGGCCGGGGCCGGGCGGTGGCTCGTAGCCGCCGCCTCCGAGGGGCATGGCTTGCTCGACCGTCTGGGCCCGCGTCAGGGTCGTGGTCTTGGTGGCGATGAGGGACCGCGCGGTGGCCTCTTCGACTGCCGTGGGGAGCGTGGCTGTCTTCACGCCGACGAGGGGCTGTGTGGCCTCCGTGGCGTTCGTGGGGGCGAGGAGGGCTGCCTTCGTTCCGGTGAGGGCCTGTGCGGTCTCGGTGGCGCCTGCGGAGCTGAGGGGGGCGGTCTTGGAGCCGGTGAGCGGTTGGGCGGTTTCGGTGCTCGTGGCGGTGGTGAGGGTGGCTTCCGTGGCGGTGCTGTTGTCGCCGGCGCTGAAGTTGTCGTAGCGCAGACCGCTGGTCGATTCTGAGCGCAGGCCGACGGCCGTGCCGGTCGGGACTGCGGTGTCGGTGACGCTGATCCGCGGGACGCCGCCGATGAAGCCCTTGATCGTGCTGCCGACCGCCTCGACCTTGGCAACGTCGCCCGGCGCTGCAGCGACGGCGTAGGTACCGATCATCGTGAAGTTGCCGCCGGTGACGGCGAACAGGTCCCAGCTGGAGCCGCTGTTGCGCAGGAGGTAGCCCTGGGTGAAGTTCGAGTTGCCGCGGCACCACACGCCCTGACTCGCGGCCGTTGTGGCGGCGATAGTGACCTGCGCGTAGTGGTCGTTGCCGTCCATGGGGGTGGCGGCGCGCAGGATGATCGTGCCGCCTGCCGCACCCGGGGAGAGCTGCCCAGAGATGATGGCCCAAAGGTTGCCGGATACCTCGACCCAGCCCGAACCGAGATCCGTGCTGTCGGCACGGTTGAAATCGTCGCTGAAGCTGGCCATCAGCCGGTGGAGCTGGTCCGGTAGAGGTCCGAAATCGCCAGATTCAGGGTGACTCCATCACCGGGGTTCCAGCTGAAGCCGTGCTTGGTCAGCGGGATCAGGTCGCCGTCCGTGCCTGTGGTGGTGTCGGGGTCGTAGCAGACGACCAGGGCGCCGACGGCAGCGCCGGACGGTGAGACCCACGAGATGTCGGCGGCGTCGATGGCGACGCGGTCGAGGGTGTCGTCGACCGTGACGGTTACGGACGCGAGTGTCTTGCGGCCGACGGGGGTCTGCTCGTTCGTGGTGCCGGACACGACGTCGGCGAAGGTGTCCTTGTCGCGGAGGACGCTGTCGCTCTCCAGGCCGCTGGACTCCAGGGCGATCAGGACGAGGGCGTCGTTCGTGGCGGGGAGTTCGGCGTAGTACCGGACCTTGCCGAGGGCGGTGTTGAACACGAAGTCGGGCACCACGGCCTCCTCTCGTGGCACGACGAAGCCCCGGCCGGGGGTGTTGGCCGGGGCTTCGTGAGGTCTGTGGTTGTTTCTGGGCATGCCAGATCTGCGGCCCAGTCTGGGGCATGGTGGATGATCGTGCAACTACCCTTTGCCGCCGCGGTCGCTACTGTCGCGCGCGGGGATCGTCCGCCATTTCCAGGCCGTCGATCAGAGCGGTCATGAACTCGCGGTTGCCCCGGGGCGCGTACTCGTCGTCCGACAGGCCCAGGCACACCTTCGGGGTCCGCGGGTCGTCCTCCCAGCCGCCGGGGCTGTAGTTCCAGTCGTCCCACCCGGGAGCCGCCTCGGCGACCGCCTCACTGCACTGGCGGGCGGTCTCGGCTCTGCTCAGTGAGGGGGTAGCTGTAACGGTAGCCGTGGTGGTCTTGGAGGGCTCGTCTGGGTCGCTGTCGGAGCAGCCTGTCAGGGCGAGCAGGGTGGTGAGTAAGACGGCGGCGGTGTTGCGGCGCATGGGTCCCCCGGGTGTGTGGTGAGGCCCGGAGCGTAGCGGGGCGGGAGACCGGTGGGAGCGGGAATGGCGAAGCCCCGCCGCGACGGGAGTCGCGCGGCGGGGCGCGCTGCCGGGCTCAGAGACACTGCTTTCAACCCCGGCTACTAGTGGGGGCGGTTAGAACATCCCCGGCATCAGGCCAGCGGTCCCACCGCCGATGATCGGCACCGTGAGAACGAGCCAGCCGCGGATGCCGCGTGTGGGTCGCTCTTCCTGGCGGACCAGGAGCGACAAGGCCATCCCTGCCGTAGCGGGCAGGACGACTCCGAGGATGGCCAGAGATGCCAAGCTCGGCACTTCGTGTCGCCTGATAGCCCAGCCTGCCCCCAAGCTGAGGGCGGCGGCAGTGAGCAACTCAGTCGTGGGCTTCAGCAGTTCATGCCGAGCTCTGCGCTCTCCTGCGATGCGGACGCGGTGACGAACGCTGATCAGCATCCAAGCGACCCCTGCGACAACGAGGACGGTCTCGCCGATCAGCACAATGCGCGCTACCAACATCGGGTGTCCTCCTCTACTTGCAGGCTGCCTTGATCTGATCCACACCAAGGAGGATGAGAGCCGCGTCCTTCAAATCGTCGGGGTACTTCCGCCCCATGCCTTTGCGGACCCCGATGAGCGCGTTAGCCACTCGCTTAACACCGTACTTCTTGGCGATCATTGCGAGCTTGACGACTTTGCCAGCAGGAATCAGAGCCCCCGCGACTGCTGCTGCTACCAGGCCAACGCACTTGGCGCTCGGGAGGCTCAGCCTGGGTGAGACGCCGAGTTCAGGGTGGGTAGCGCGCAGGTGGGCGAGAGTAGCCTTGCCTCCCTGGGCGAGGACGACATCAGGGACGGCTGCGAGCAACTCCAGGAGCTCCTCGACCTCAGCGTTCGAGAGGCCGACGCTTCGCGTGGGCTCCGCTTCAGGAGTGGCTGTCGCTCTGCTGGACGCGCGGCGTGCCTCAATGTCTGACGCGTAAGCAGCCGTTGAGGTCAAGATGACGGCTCCCGCGGTAAGCACCGCGATTAACACGGCGCAGGTGCGCCCGCATATGGAGTGGTTGGGCGGACTGTTGTGCATGCTCGGGGTACCCCTTGTACTTAACGGCCGTGAGCGGACGTTGCGTTCACCCCTTCGAGGTGTGACGTTCGCTCCAGCACTTTCAGCGCCTGCCGAGTTGGACAAACACGGCTAGATCGGTCTATTGGAAAATAGCATCTGCGAACTATGCAAGGGTCGCTATAGGCCCATTGAGGGCAGTTAGTTCATATGCCATTCATGAATCTTGCCCACGGGCGGCGACGTGGTCGCGGTGGGCATGCGAAGGCCCCGCCGTGTCGGGGGGTGAGCGCGGCGGGGCCCAGTCTCAGTGTGCTCCTAGATCAGCGTCCCGAGGGCAGCTGACGCGTGCTCACGCTCGCTTGCTCGCGCATCGCCTCGTCGGACTGCTGCGTGAAGGCGTCGCGCTGCTCCGGGGTCCAGTCCGAGGGGTTGCTCGGCAGGTCGGTGGTCATCGCGCGCAGTGCCTGTGTCTGGGGACCGGTGGTGTCTCGTGCCATGGTGGTGCTCCTGTCTCGTGTGATCGGGATGGGACCGGGGCGGCCGGGATGCCTGGCAGCGAACGGCCGCCCCGGGGGCTAGTGGGTGGGCGTGTAGCGGGCGAGCAGAGCGGGCTGCTGTACCGTGACGACGCCCCCGTCGATCTCGACCGTGCGCTCGGCGTACAGCACCTCGGTCATGGCCAGTTGGAGGATTTCTCCGGTGGTCGGGTGCGGGGGCTCCCAGGTGTGTCCGCCGTCGTCGCTGACCTGCACCTCGTAGGGCGCGTCCGGGTCGATGTCGGCGACGGGGCTGGCGTCGTGGATGCGGAGCCACCGGGTGTGGTCGCGCGCCATCTCAGCGCCCCGGAACGTTGCCGGGAGCCATGTGGATGCCGTCGGCGGGCTCGGTGGGGACGGTCTTCATGTCGTGCCTCCGAGCGGGATCGTCAGCGACGCTTCGTAGATCTCGGCGGCCTCGGATCCGTCGGTGGTGCGCGTCGCGAACCTCTTGGCGACCTGCTTGGCGATGGCGGACGCCGTGTCGGCGTCGCCTCGCTTGCGGGCGGCGATGTAGTCGCGTACGGATTCGTGCTTGCTCTCCATTGGGGGCTCCCAAGTAGGCGGTAGACGGCGGGTAGATGGGCCGGTAGACGGCGGTAGATGGGGTGGTAGACATGCAGGTCAGGCGGCGGTAGACGGCTCGGTAGACGTCTCCTGCGACGCGGCCGGGGAAGGGGTCAGATCCTCGCGTCGGACGCCCCGTGTGGGGCCCCCGCGGCCGGCCTTCACCTTGGGGTGGACGGGGATGCCCAGGGCCTCCAGACGGGCGCGCAGATCGGCGATCGTCCAGCGGGCCGTCAGGTCGGCTGTCGGAGGGTGCTGTTGGAGGTGGGTCAGGACGGTGCGCAGGTGCACCGCGGAGCCGGTGCCCATGAGGTCGAGGAGGAGGGTCCGCAGCGCCTCTCTGTCGCCCCCGGCGGAGGGTCCGGCGGGCGGCGTCTCCGCCGGGGGTGCGGGGTGTTTGCGGGAGGCCTTCCAGGCGGCGCCGAGCCACAGGGCGCCGAGGAGCCACAGCAGCCACGGCAGAGCCCGCACGATGCGGGCGGCGAAGTACGCCCCCAGGCCCAGCAGGAGGCCGCGGGCGATGATGCCGAGGACCGCCTTCCAGCCGGTCAGGTCCTCACGGCGGCCGCGCGCGCACCAGGCGGCCGCCCCGGCGAGGAGCCGCCTGGTCAGAATGCTGGAGCCGGTGGCGAGGCGGTCGGCGGCCCGGGCCAGGCGGCTCACAGGACACCCGTTCCCTGCACCGCGTCGACCAGGGCGACGCCGGTCGTGTTGAGGGCGGTGGGCAGCCAGGACAGGGCGCCGGCCACGCCTGCAGTGAGCAGCAGGACCGAGCCGACGAAGGCCCCGCCGAGGATCCGCTTCTTGTCCTGCTTCCCGGCGGCTTTGTAGGCGAGGACGACGAGGAAGACGACGGCGACGGCGATGGCGGCTCCGGTGGCGCTGAGGCCGATGAGCTGCCCGTTGGTGATCCCGGAGGCGGAGCTGGTGCCGGTGGCTGCGGCACCGGTGCGTTCGCCGGCGCCGTTGGCGACGGTGCCGGTCCGGGAGTGGGCCCAGCCGAGGAGGCCGCCGGGGCAGGCGGCGGCGCAGGCCGCCGCGGAGAAGCCCTTGCCGAAGGGCGCGAGCATCTTCATTTCCCGGTTGCCGGTCCACCACGGGTGCAGGTTGGCGATCAGGACGAGGAGGGCGGCGAGGAGACCGCCGAGGGTGAGGGTGGTGGTGCCGGTCATCGGGAGACTCCGGTGAGCAGGAGGAAGGGGTCCCACCAGTCGAGGACGCCGAGGCTGCCGACGACGGCGGTGACGAGGAGGACGCGGGGCAGGAACCGGCGCGTGCGGTCGAGGAGCAGCGCGACGCCGATGGCGACCGCGGCCAGGACGTAGGCGGCGGTGATGCTCTGCGTGGTGCGGGCGTCGTTGAGGGCGTAGGCCCACCCGGTGGCCATGCTCCTACCGTTGAAGGCCGGGGCGAGGGCGATGGCCGAGGCGGCGAGGGACTGCCAGGGGCGCAGCCAGTTCCACAGCCACTGCCAGCGCGAGGGCTCGGGCTCGACCGGCATGGGCGCGTAGGTGACGCGGACTTCGATCGTGCCCGGCGCGGGAGCGGGTGGCGGTGCGGGGGCCGGGGTAGGCGGTACGGCGGCGGGGGGCGGAGGAGGTGGCGGGGTGCGCCAGGGCGGGACCTCGCCGGGCTCGGGCGGTCGGTCGGGCAGGGGCGCACCGGCGGGGATGATCCGGGTCGGGGTGACGGGGCGGGGTGTGTCGGTCACGGGGGCCTCAGTGCAGGAGGGCCGCGGCGGCGATGCTCGCGGCGGTGGTGGCGGTGAGGGTGGCGGCCGGGCGGCGGTGGCCCTGGAGGAGGGCGGCGGTGGCGACGAGCGCGGCGGCCGCCTCGGTGGCGGTGGCGGCGGTGGGGTTGGCGAGTCCGGCGATGACGCATAGGTGCCAGGCGTCGGCGATGTCGGTGAGGACGGTGCGGTCGGTCATGGCAGGAGTGCCTCGATGAGCTGGCCGAGGGCGGCGAGGATCAGGCAGAACCCGGCGAGGGTGACGGCGAAGACGCGGACCGTGGTGGTGAGCCAGTGCGGGTCACGCCCGCCCCAGGTGGCCACGGTGATGCCGAGGGCGAGTGCGACGGTGGAGACGCAGACGAGGGCGAGGACCAGCCCGCCAACGGCGGTCATCACGCGCCCTTCCGCTCGCGCGCGATACGGCTGAGAGTGCGGACGACGGTCGAGCGCGAGACGCCGTCACCGTGGACGCCCCGCACGTAGGACGTGATCTTGTCCTTGTCCTGCATCCCGGTGGACACAGCTGTCCGGATCGTGTCCGCGATCGTCTGTCCCGGCGGCGCGATGGGGCGGAGGTTGCCGCGTGACCTGCTGTCCTTCGTGTCCTGCTCGCTGTCCAGGACAGCACGGACAGTGTCCTCGTCGGCGTCGACACCGAGGATGTCGAGCTGGTCGAGGATGTCGTCGAGGGTGGCGTCCGGGACGGTGTCCAGGACGGCCCGGACAGCCGCCCGGACAGTCCTGTGCGCGCGCCCCCTCCTGTCCTGTCCGCTGTCCTGCTCGTCGGCCTGGAGGGGGTCGAGGAGGTCGAGACGGACGCCGACGGCGGCGCGCAGGGTGCTCCACGACCGCCCCGGGTACATGACCCAGCCGAGGGCGGGGATGTGCGGGAGCCGCTCGGCGATCAGGCCGCGGGCGGCACGCTGTTCGTCGCGTACGTCGCGGCGGTGGAGCTCGAAGAGGAGCTCGACGCCGGCGGACAAGGAGGCGAACCCGGCGGCGGCGGGAATGCCGCCGATGGCGTGGCCGTGGTTGAAGTTGAGGAGTCCGGCGACGCCGACGAACGCGAGGAGCGCGAGGCGGGCGAGGCCTGCGGGGGTGCCGCGTTCGACGGCGCGGCGGGCGTAGGTGGCGCAGATGAGTCCGGCCGCGTCGAACATGACCGAGAGGGGCCAGGCGAGCCACGGGTGCATGCCCCAGCGCATGAGCTGGCCGGAGAGCGACCAGGCTGCGGCGGCGAGGAGCATGGAGAGGACGAGGGCCCATGCGAGGCGGATGGGCTGGGAGAGGCGGCGGCCGTTGCCGGTGGTCATCGGGACCTTCCAGGCGTCGTGGGTGTCAGGGGGCGGCCGACGGAGGCCGCGGGCCTGCTCAGGACGAACAGGACCGCGGCCATCGCGCGGGCGGGGTGCTTTACGCGCGCCGCCTCACTGCGTCCTGCTGGGCCATGCGGAGGCAGACGGCGGCGGCGTCTGCGTAGTCGTCCTGGCAGGCCTCGACGGTGGCGGGCTTGGCGATGATCTGGTTGGGCTGCGGGGTGAGGTCCGGCGGCTCGGGCTGCTGCTCGCTCATGCGCTGACCGCCGATCGGTGCATGGTCCCGGTGGCCGCGTCGGCGAGGACGCGGGCCAGGTGTTCGCGGGGGATGCGGTGGTTGAGCGGGGCGCGGCCGGTGATGACGGCGGTGAGGCGGTGGGTGTCGACCCCGATCACACAGGCCAGCGCGCTGACCTTGTGCGGCTGGTCGGGGTTGTAGTCGGCGGCGCGCATCTGGGTGCGCAGGCGCAGTACCTCGGGGGGCGGGGGCGGGGCAGGGCTCTGGTGGGTACGCTCCATGGCGGACCTGCTCTTTCGTCGCAGTCAGAAAGGGTCCACCCCTCGGCCCGGCGCTCCAACGCCACATGGGCCGAGGGGTTTTCCCGTTACCGAGTACGACGCTAGCGACTTCCTTGCCATATGGCAATGAAGTCGAGAGGATGATGCCCCATGGCCGACGAAGAAGGGGGGCCGGACATGGTCTCGTTCCGGGAGTTGGCCCGACGCCTGGTCAGTGACGGCGTCGTCGAGCGGATCACGCACCAGCGGATCTCGCAGCTTGCCCGCGAGGATGCGGATTTCCCGCCGGTCGTGCCGGTTGGCCGGTCGAGCGCGGTCGACTACCGGAAGGCGCGCCCGTACTTCGCCAACCGGAAGTCGCGGCAGGGGCAGCGCACGGACCTGAAGAGGTCGGGCCCGGGGGCGTAGCGATGGATGATCTCATGCAGCAGCTCGACGAAGAGTGCGATGAGACGCTGCCCTGGCGGCAGCCGAAGCCGTGCGCGACGAAACGCGGCCCCGAGGTGCGCCACTAGGGGCCTTTATTGCTACAGCAAGTGCTATGACATGACCTTTCGGACATTTGCGCCGCCGGAGCGCGCCCGGGTTCGCACGCTGTGACCCGACGCGCGCCACCCCCAACCGCCGGGCTACCTGCGGCTCTTCGGTGAAACCTGCGACATGGCGAAGGGGGACGCGGTCAGGGAGGGGTGATTTTCCGCCACGGCTTGGAACATGCCGTTGGCATATGCGATCGATCGATGGCTAACGTCTAACCACCCCCGGCGCAGCGCTGGGGGTGCGGGCCCCAACCACGTTGACACGCATGGTTTCTCAGGCCAACGCGCGTGTCAGAGGTGGGGTGCCCGCACCGTTCTACCCAAAGGGTCATCATAGTGAATCGTCGCCATATTCGAATCGGCGCCATCTCGGCCATAGCGGCCCTCGCGCTCGGCGTGGCAGGCACGGCCGCCGAGGCCGCAACTCACGATCACCAGACAGCAACCGTCCGTAGTTCGGTGGAGTCGAACTCCGATCGAGCGTTGCTCGCCTACCTCAACTCCCCTCACGGGCAGTCGTTGCTGAAGGGCTCGGGGATTACCCAGGCGGATCTCGCGGCATCGTCCAACACGCACTCGCCCGACTCCAAGGGAATTATCGACAGCCTCAAGAAGAAGGCACTGAAGAAGGCTTGGGACTCTCTTCCGGATAAATGGACGAAGCCCCTCGAAGCCGCCGCCAAGAAGGGTAAGGGCGCTCTCAAGAAGGCGTTCAATAAGCTCCCCAAGAGCGTCAAGAGCGTCCTAACTGTTGGAGGCACTATCGGGCTTGAGAATCTCATCGACTGGCTGTACGACCTCATCGTCTGACGAGGTCGGCCGATAGCGTGTGCGCCCCATCGTGGGCTTTCTCGGGGCGCACACCCCGCTTGGGATTGCTGTGACACGAAGGGGTGCCTCGCGGATGACCGACGAGAAAAGCGTCGAAGGGTCGAAGGATGGTTTCAGCTCGACCGAATATATAGCCCCGTATCTGGGTCTTTCTGTCGCCAGATACTGCGCTGAGAGAAGTGCCGAGCAAGGCAAGCCCGTCATCTATTGGATCTGCCTCGCTATCGTGGCTTTGTCCGGACTGTCTGCGGTGGCCCGAATCTGGCGTATGTGGAAAGCGCACAAGCGTGCCCGACAGTCTTGGTGGGTGCGGATAATTGGCGGCCTGCTCGGCTTGGTGCTCCTCTACTCCGTGTATCGCGTCCTAAACGCTCTCCCCGATGTCTTCTAACTAAGACCGCCTCGCTCTGTTTCCTGGGACGCTTACAGGAGCGGAGCATCGCGGCACCGGCGGGTGGATCGAGGCCGAAAAGCAGCGCGAGGCCGAGCGGCTCCGGGGCGAGCAGCGCCCGCCCGCCCCGGACTGGCTCATCGGGCAGGGCCTCGCCGGACGCGATGCGGTGTATGTGCAAGTCGACTGCCACATGGCGGGCAAGCGATCCCGCGGCGTCGGCCAGGACCAGGCGTGCCGCGCCGTGCACGGGGGCGTCGACGCGCGCCCGCTACTGTCGGCCGGACACGGCGCTCGGCGCGCTGGAGTGAGACGAGCCGCCCGAGCGGGGACTCGGCCCGTGGACTCTGCATATGGGCATATGGTTCTGCCCGGCACCCTTCTTCGGATGCGCCGCGAGACGAAGCGGGTGACGCTCGACGTATGACGAGCGCCCGATACCCGCAGGGCTCCGGCGGCCGGCGGGTCAACGTGCGCGGGGAGATAGTCGGTCGCGAGTCCTCCTGCCCTGGTAGGGCGGGAGGGCTCGCGATGTGATCGCCTGGATTAGCCGTTAGCCACCAGCGGCATGAAGGCGCGCAAGCGGTCGATGCGGGGCTGGACTGTCGTTACGGTGCCGCGCTTGTGCTTGGCCAGCAAGTCCATGGCTTCGAGCGCGTTGACATCCCGAGTCACCGCCTTGTCTTGCTTGTCTGCGTACGCCAGCGCGAGTTGGGGGGTCAGTTCGCGGATCGAGGCCTTGGTAGTCCATTCCCCAGGGGGCAGGCTCAGGATGAGCAGGCGCTGGCGTGTGCACGCAGGGGTGTGCTTGTCGCGGAATGCGTCGTGAACGAAGTTCACCCAGGTCACCCCCAGCTGCTGACTCTGGATCTCCTCGATCTGCTGGCGCAGACCATCGACGAGCCCCTGCAGCGCGTACTCAATGAATCCGCTGACGCTGTGGGGTGTCACCTCGCTGGTGCGGCGCAGCTCCCGGTAGTACGCGCTGCGCGTCTTGTTGTAGTGATCCGCAAGAACGTGCGCTGCAACGGTCGGCGCACCGGAGCGCACCAAGAGCTGGAACTCAACGAGCCGTGCCGTGCGGCCGTTGCCATCCTCGAAGGGGTGGATCCAGGCGATGTATAGGTGGGCGAGGATGGCGGACAGGACGGCTACGGGCTTCTCGTACTCGGTGCCGAGGGTCGTCTTCCGCATTGCTTCCAGCCATCCGCAGAGGCGGTCGAGAAGGTATGCGCAGTCCTCTGCTGGTGCACCGCGGTAGTGAGAGCCGACAAGCACGCTGGTGGTGCGGATCCCTGGTGTGGCGTCGGCGTCTGCGAGGCCTTCGAGGACGGTCCGGTTGAACTCTTCGATGCGGTGGACGGTCAAGCTCAGAGGGCGTCGCTCCAGCACGTCGTCGACGATCAGGTTGTACCCGTTGATCACGTTGTCGATTTCCTGGCCGAGGTACTCCTGCGACGGGGGGAGGTTCAGCTCGTGGTCGACGCGCTGGCGTACCTGCTTCTCAGAGAGTGTGTTGCCCTCGATCTGGGTGGTCGCGTGAGCGCCTTTGGACAGGTAGATCCGGTTCAGTTCGCTGGCGACCGAGGGCTGGAGCGGGACGCCGGCGATGTGATCGAGCTTGGATACGGCTTCACCGACGAGCATCCAGCACTTGTGGTCGAGCTTCTTCAAGTTGAGCTCGAAGTTGATCCACGGGTGTGACTCTTCGTATGACCGCACGACTGTCCTCTAATTCTGTTGTATCTGCCCAGGTCAAGACACATTGAACAGATTGTGGGGCGCTTTTCTGTCCAGTCTACTGTTCGCTGCCTGAGTGGCAAGACAGGGCTTGGCCAGTCGAGGGACCGTGGATCTGCATGTCACCTCCGTCAAGGGATCGACGCACTCTGGAGGCATGGTCAGTGCACCGATAGTCGTTCACCCGCCGCAGGGCTCCGGTGGCCGGCGGGTCGCCGTGCGCGGGGAGATCCTCGGCCTCGCGCACAATGACGCGGATCTCCTGGAGTTCCTGCGCCGGGCGGGGCTGCCGGACGCGGAGGGGCTGCTCGATGATCCGGCGTGGGTGAAGTGGCGGGGCGGGCGCGCGCACCACTACGAAGCGGCATAGGCCCGTCCGGTCCCCCTGGAGGCGGCAATGGGCGATAGGCAGGGTTGGGGGAACTCCTGGAACCAGGGCGGAGCCAGACCGCCGCGGTCGGCGAGATCGCGCCACCGCCTGCCCGGGCCGTGGTGGCTATGGGGTCTGGAGGGGGTGCTCTTCGTGGCCTTGGTGAGCGTGGCAACGGTCAAGGACTCCGGGCGCCCTGAGCCCGCGCCCACCGTCACGATCACCGAGCCGGGACCCACCGTGACGGAAACTCGGGAAGTGCTGGTGCCGACGGTCCCGGAGACCGCCAGCGAACCGGGCGACGGCGCTGGAGAGACGACGCAGGCCCCGGCTGCGACGGCCGAGTCGAGCACGCCGCAGGATGTGTACTACGAGAACTGCGACGAGGTGCGGGCTGCGGGTGCCGCTCCGCTCTTTGCGGGTCAGCCGGGGTATAGCTCGGATCTCGACCGTGATGGTGACGGTGTTGCGTGTGAGCCGTATGCCGGACCTTGAGGGTTATCCACAGGCACATCCGTTCTCGCATCCCTCGCCTTACCGTGGCGCCTCTGTGGATCACAAGGGGGCGTTATGCACAGGGTGGAGCTCACGCGCACGGCCGACGAGGTGCTGACCGTGATGCCGGATGACGTGCACGAGGAGACACTCGCGCTCATCGACTCCGTGGCCGACTCCGCGGACGCGCGGCCAGGGCCGACCGTGGCGTTCGGGGCGTCGAGCTGGGTCACGTGCACCGTGTCCGGCAGCGTTGTCGAGGTGCGCGACGTCGGATGGACGGGCTGAGCCCGCGCGGCCTTACGGGCGGGAAGCGGCCCATGCCGCGATGAGTGCCGCGAGGAGCAGCCCCCAGCCCGTGAGCCGTGCCGCCAGGCGCCATCGAGCCCTCACGTCCTCCTCGTGCAACCTGCGTAAGAGCTCCTGCCGCTGCTCCTCTGGCGCCCGTTTCATGCCGCGATCACCTCTGCCTCGCTCCAGACCTGCCCGCACCCCGTGCAGTGCGCGAGCGGGGCGCGGCCTTCGCCGCCGTGGATGTCGATTGCACCGCCGCAATCGTGCGGCTGCTTCAGGGTGCGGCGTTGCGCGGCGATGTCGAGGGCCCGCTCGACCCGCTCGGCCGCGCCCGCGGCGACGGCGCCGATGCGGGCGCGCTGTGGGTCGGTGAGCGCGGTGAACGGACCGCCTTTCCGCTCGATGCGCGTGAGGAGCCACAGCGCGGCGTACGGCGCGGTGCGGTGGCCGGTGTAGCGCCAGCGTCGCGGGTCGAGCGCGTCCGCCCGCGCGAGGGCGTTACGGCGGGCCCGGTCGGCGGCCGGCCATCCCCGCGGGGCGTACGCCATCGGGGAGCGCTGCACCGTGGCGGCGGTCTGGTCGGCGCAGTCGACGAGGGCGGCCTCGACGGCGCGCATCGTGTCGAGGACGGCGAGACGTACCGGGGCGGGGCGTTCGCCGAGCTGGTCGGTGGAGCGTTCCAGGGAGCGGAGGTGCGCGGCCTGGTGGCGGGCGTGCTCCAGCTGCTCGGCGTCGAGTTCGTCGAGGCGGGCGAGGTAGCCCTTGAGGCCGAGACCGAACGCGCCGATCTGCGCGGGCTGGCCTGCTGCCTCGTGCAAGTCCGACCAGTGCATGGCGACAGTGCGGAGGTGGGTGGCGGTGGTGGTCATCGTGGCTCCGGGGTGCGTGGGGCGGTACGGTGATCAGCACCTGAGGGGCGTGCCTGGTCTGGGGAGATCGTGGGCGCGCCCCTTCGTCGTGTGTCAGTCGTCGGCGATGAGCAGGGTGGCGATGCCGAGCCAGGTGAGGACGGCGCCGATGACGGCGATGATCGCGGCCAGTTGACCGTCGGCGGTGAGGCCGTAGGTGACGCCTCCGCTGATGCCGCCGAGGACGATGCCGAGGAGGAAGAGCGGCATGGTCATTCCTCCGTGGCGGGCTGCTCGGTGACGGTGACGATGCGCTCCATCAGCCGGTGTTCCCAGCCCGGCTGCGCCCTGCGGCGGTCGGCGAGCCGGTCCAACGCGGTGGCCTTCGACCGCCAGGAGGCGCTGACGCCGGAAGGCCGCTGCCAGGGCTGGCTTGGGGCGGGGCGGGACTGGATGAAGTAGCTGGTGGGCTGCCCGCCTTCGGCGGGGGTGCGGTCGTGCGGGAGGGGCTGGCCTTTACGCATGGCGACCTGGCGGGCGCGGCGCTGGTTCTGATCCACGGGGGTCCTCCGAGGCCAGGTGATGGGCGGCTGGATGGCGTCGCGGAGTTCGAGGAGCCGGGCGTCCCACCAGCGGGACAGGCTCGTGCCGAGGGGCGGTGGCCCGGCTTTGGTCCACTGCTCGTGGAGGGTGATGACGCGGGAAACGGTCTGCTCGGCGCTGCTGTACAGGGCGGCGTACATGCGGGCGGACTTCCGGGCCTCGGCCGGGTCGGTCGCTGCTGGGTTGGGTGGCGCGGCGAGCAGCCCGAGGAGCTGTTGGGCGGCGGAGTTCCGTTCGCCGGGGCGCATCGGGCCTTGCCATTGTTCGGCGCGCTTGCGCACGCGCTCGATGGCGGCCTCGGCGTCTTCGGCTCGCTTCCGCAGCGTCTCCGTGCGGCGGGCCATGAGCTCCTTCGTGCGCGCGGTGGCGTCGTCGGCGATGTCGGCGCGACGCTCGGCCTGCTCAATGCGGGCGTACAGGGCGTCGAGCTCGTCGTCGGTGATCGTGTCGGCGGTGTGGCGATCGGTCATTGCGGGTCGCCCCCTTGGGTGCAGTGCGTGCTGGCGGTCTCGTGCTCCTTGCCGAAGAGGAGAGCGAGCCGCTGCTGGCGGTGGATGGCGTACTCCCGGCGGGCGCAGTAGGCGAGGAACGCGGCGCCGTACAGGCCGAAGACGGACATCCACCAGGTGGTGACGGCTCCGGTCCAGATGCCGGCGACGGAGAGAAGGACGGCTGTGGCGGTGAGGGCGTGTGCGTAGGTGAGTTGACGGGTCATGGCTGGCTCCCGTTGATCGCGCGGGCGACGGCGAGGGCGGGCGCGGCGATCTCGTCGCAGGGTCCGTTGTCGCAGCAGACGTAGCCCAACCGACAGTGCTCCGCTGCCGTGTCGAGCCAGTCGGCGAGGGCGAGGCCGACGGTGGGGTCCATGGCGGCGGCGTAGTCGGCGTGTTGGCCGTGCATGTACGACTGGTGAAGCTGCCTGCCACCACGGAGCAGGAGTGGCCACGAGATGCGGCGGCCGTCGTCGCGGGTGAGGTGGTCGCCGAAGAGGTAGCGGGTTCCGTCGTCGTTGTCGGGCCAGAGGGGAGCGGTGTGCCAGTGGGCAGTGGGTGTGCCGTCGTTGTCGGTGCTCGCGGCGGTGGCGAGGGTCCGCAGCTTCTCGGCGGCGGTGCGGAGTTCGTCGGTGGGGCTGGTCATGGGAACTCCGGGGTGTGAGGCGGGTCGTTGAGGTAGCCGTGGAGTCGGGCGCGGGCGACGGCGTGCGCCGCGGTGTGGACCTGGAGGAGTTCGTAGAGGCGGCCTCGGTGGGTGTTCACCGTGCGCAGCGGGATGCCGAGTTCGGTGGCGGTCGCGCGGGCGGACAGACCGCGGGCGAGCGCGTCGAGGACGGCCTGACGCTCGGGATGCAGTGGTTGCGGGGGCAGAGCGGGGGCGCGGCGGCGGGCGCCGACGTAGCCGTGCAGGACGGCGTAGTCGACGAGTTGGGGTGCGAGGTCGCCGTCGGTGATGCCGACGCTGCGGGCGGCGGCGCGGATCCGGGCGCGGACGGTGACGGCGGCGATGCCGAGGGCGCGGCCGATGCGGTCGTGGCTGTGGCCGACGGCGAGTCGGGCGATGACGTCGAGGTGGTCGCGGGTGAGGCAGAGGGTGAGCGTCATACCGTCTCCCGGTTGCGAGGCGCCGTGCGGGCGCTGGGGGCGCGGAGGCGGGTGCGGGCGAGGATTCGGGCGCGGAGGCGCCCGCGGGCCCAGGACGGGCGCACAGGGCGCCGTGTGAGGCGTCTCCAGGCCCACGCGACGACGGCGGCTGCGCCGAGGACGACGAGCGTGCCGAGCGCCGCGCCCACGACGACCCACAGGCCGAGCGCGCGGAGGAACGTGTCGAGAGCGTCGATCACGATGGCTCCGGGGCGCCGCGGTCGGCTTCCGTGTCTGCGCGGTGCTGCGCGGCGGGGCAATCGGCGTAGTGGCCGATCGGGGTGAACTCAGGGCCAGCGTCCGCGCACGTGCAGCGCGGCTCTGCCTGCTGCGCCTCGTCGGCCAGGCGGCGCAGCTCGGGGTTGTCGTCGAGCAGCTTCTCGGCAGCCGCGTCTCCGGAGGACTGCTCCAGGCGCCACAGGAAGTCCCGCAGGACGGCGGCCTGGTCGGCGGGCGCAGAAGGCGCGGCGGCCTCGGCGCGGGCCCGGCGGAGCAACTCGTCGAGCGCACCCGCCGTACCCGGATAGCCCTTGGCGATCACGAAGTTGCGCAGGTGCTCCGTCGGCATCTCGCTCTCGCAGGTGATGCCGCAGTACGTGTGATCGCCGCGGGCGTGGTCGCGTTCGGTTTCCTCGCGGTCGGCGCGCTGCTCGTCGGTCTCGGGCGGGTCGGTGTGCTGCCCGGCGCGGGCAGCGAGGTAGGCGCGGGCGTCGGCGACGGCCTGGCGGTCGCCGTCGGTGAGCGGGTAGTTCGGGTTGTTGCCGCAGGCGGGGCCGGTCGGCTTCTCGGTCATGGTCAGCTCCAAGAGATCGAGGTCGCGGGCGGGGCATCGTCACCACGAGCCCGACGCACGGCCTCGCGGGCTGCATCAGTGCCGCGCGCACTGTTGGCGGGCTGCTCGGGGTACTGCGGGTTCGGAGTCGCTGTGGCGGCGTCGGTGTGGATCGCCGCGCCGGGCGGCTGTGCGCAGACGCACGCGTTGCTGCGGCGTGCCTGCGTGTACGGGTGCGGGTGGCGGTGGGATTCGAGGTGGAGGCCGCAGCGGCAGTTCCCGGCGTTGCTGTGGGGGTCGGGGTCGTACTCGTGGGTGGGCATCGGAGTTCTCCGTGTGGTGTGGTGGGTGGTGCGGCGGCCCGTGGCTCCAACACGGGCCGCCGTCCTGCTGCTCACGCGCAGATCACGCAGCGGTGATCGGCGATCTCGTTGTCGCGGCAGCGGTCCACGCACCAGCGGCAGTACGGGGTCCCGCGGCGCTGCGCGCGGCCGTCGAACCGGGTGTCGGCCGGGTCGAACGGGGTCCGGCACTTCGCGCACGCCGCGGGCTGCTCGGCGGACGGCGTGCGGCTGTCGATGTCGGCGACCCACGCCGCGCACAACGCAGCGACCTGAACCAGCTCGGCGCGCAGCTTGGCCGGGTCGGACTCGGCGAGGGCCTCGTAGACCTCCTCCAGCAGGACCAGCGACCACTCGGGGCCGCTGTGCTGGGCTACGAACCTCTCGACGTCCTTGCGGGCTTCGTCGGCCAGGCCGACGTAGTGCTCGGCGCCGGTGCCGTCGGGGTGGTGCTGGTCGCCGAACTTGGTGATCTGCCGCTGGCGTTCGGCGTCGACCTCCTCGGCGAACTGGCGGACGCCGGGGGTGGTGAACAGGGTCGGGTACATCGGTGCTCCTTGGTTGGGGTCGGGATTCGTTGGGTGCGCGCGGCCTGGCCTGTATCCGAGTGCCGCGCGCGGTGGTGATGGCGTGGCTGTGGGTGTCAGGCGCTGGTGTTTTCGCGGTCTCGTGCGCGCCAGCGGTGGACGGTGCGGGGGGTGACGGCGAGGATGCGGGCGATCTCGGCGGCGGAGAGGCCGAGGTTGGTGAACTGTCGTGCGGCTGCGCGTTGTTCGTGGGGGCGGAGTCCGGGGGTGGCTCTGCGGTTGTGGACGGTGGTGTCTATGGCGATGGGGTCGGTGCGGGCGTTTGCTTCTCGTTGGCGTCGGTTGCGGCAGGGCTGGCAGCGGGTTCCGGTGGGGCGGTGGTGGCCGCAGCGGGGGCAGTGGTTGTTCATCCGGCTTCTCCTGTCTCGTGGTGGTGGGTGTCGACGAGGCGGAGTTCGGGGCAGTGGGTGTGGGTGGTGCGGCCGGGGCGGGCGATCATTGGTTTGCGGCAGCGGGCGCAGCGGACGAAGTCGTTCGGCGGGTCTGCTCGTGGTTGGTCTTGGTGATCGTCTTTGAGGTCGGTAGCCCCATCTACCTGAGGTTGGGGAACTGCCTCAGCCCGGTCTTGGGAGATCTCTTGGGTACTCCCTGGGTTGTTCGGGCCGCGGTGGCCCGAACCAATCGGGCCGCGGTGGCCCGAACTCCATCGGGCCGCGGTGGCCCGAACTTCGTCGTCCGTACCCGCGGTAGGTTCGGGCCGCGGTGGCCCGATCTGGTTCGGGCCACCGCGGCCCGAACTTTCGTCGGTGTCAACCCAGGGTGCCGATGCCTTCCCGGGCTTCCTTGCGGTCGCCGTGAGGTGGGCCTCGGCAGCAGTCCAGTCCGGCGCCGGGGACAGGAGAAGCACGTAGAGCGTCGCCACCCCACGCCGCCGCTCGCCGCGGATGCCGACCACTCCGGCGTGGGTTGCGGCTTCCAGGTATCGACGGGCGTCCTTCTCGCGTACGCAAGCCGCCTTGGCGATGTCCTGGATACGGATCGGCTTGCGGTCGCCGTGGAAGCGAAGCTCGCCGTTGGCGTTGGCCATGGCGCGCATGGCGTAGAGGAGCGTGAGGAAACCGCGCCGGAGTGCCGTCGGCATCTCGCGTGACCAGCGCCATGCCAACGCGTTGCCGTACGCGTGCGGCACGCTGCCGCTCGCGCGGGTCTCCTGCTCCTCAGTGCTCAACTCGGGCTTCTTTCAGTGATGTTGCGGAACCGTTGCGGCAAGATCCGGCGGCCGGGGCAGGCACTCGCCCGCCCCGGCCAGTGGTCAGCTCAGATCGGGGACACACAGCCAGCCGGGCGGCTCCAGCTCGGTGTTCTCGCCGTATCCGAGGGCCTGTACGGCGTTGACGAGCTGGAGATCCCAGTTCGCGCGCTGCTCGGCGGTGGCGGTGCTCGCGCGCCCGTACTCGCCGAGGGCGACCTCGTCGCACTTGGTGACGAGGAACAGCCGGTCGCGGTCGTAGTCGCCCGCGGACAGGTGCCCCACGTCCGGGCAGCGGTCCTTGACCGTGGCGAGCGCTTCGTCCATCCGCTCGGCCTCGGCCCATGCCGCGGCCTGGCTGTTCATCGGGATGTGGATGCCGTACGCGAAGTAGGCGGAGTGGTAGTAGCCCATCAGCGAGCCGCCTTGCGGGTGTCGCCGCCCGTGGGCCGCAGCTGCACGCCGGCCTCCAGGAGGAGGGCGCGGGCCGTGCCGTAGGAGCGGCCGATCTGCGCGGCGACGGAGCGGATCGTGCAGCCCGCGAGGTACAACTCCGTGGCCTTGGTCTGGGCGGTGGTGCGGGCGTCGCCGGTGAGGCGGGTGCCGGGCGCGTGGTCCATGTGCGGTGCCTTCCTGCGGAACGATCGGGTGATCAGTTGGTGGGGCGGGGGCGCTTCGTGATGAGCGCGGCCGCCGGGTCCTGCGCCTTGACCGCGTCCTGGAACTGCGGGCTGACGATGATCTGGAGCCGGTGGCGGCCGGGCACGGTCATGGGCTGGCCGGTCTGGAAGTTCCAGCCGTCGCGGGCGGGCTGCCAGACGGGCCGGAACGTCGCGAAATTGCTCACGGCGACCTGGTGGCCGCTGGCGACGGTGCGGGTGATGGCGTTGAGGACGGCCTCGACGGCGGCGCGTCCCTCGGCGTGGGTGACGCCGAGCTCCACGGCGACGACGTGGCCGAGGTCCTGCTTGGTGAGATCGGTGATGGCGCGGGCGGTGCTGGTCATGAGAGGCGTCCTTCGGCGTGGTAGGCGTCGACCGCCTCGGCGTGCTGCCGGGCGAGGGCGGCCTCGGCACACGTCTTGTGCGCCGGGGACCGCTTGCTGTCGCGGAGGTGGGTGTCGAGGCCGCAGTAGCGGCAGGGCTTGGGGGTCCAGGACCAGTGCGAGGAGTCGCGCCAGTCGAGGAGGGCGCCAGGGACGTACTCGGCGGGCGGTGCGCGGCGGCGCTGGCGGCCGCTCACCGCGACGCCCGGAGAGCGGCCCACCGGCCGGGGTTGCGGCGGTAGAGGCCCGCGCGCTGGCTGCCGGTGAGTCCGGCGCGGATGCCCCACCGGTTGTCGCGTCCGGCACGGCCTTCGAGGCGCATGGCGTCTTCGAGGCACTCGCGGATGACCGGGCACTGTTGGCAGAAGCTCTTGGCGTACAGCTCTCCCGCCTGCGCGCCCTTGCCTTCGGGGTACATGGCCTCGGGATCGACGCGGGCGCAGGCGGCGTCCTGGTGCCAGGTGGGGGCGCTGCTGATCGTGTCGGGGGCGTAGCGCGAGCCGCTCACGACTCACCTCCGAAGATCGCGTCGAAGGTGGCCTTGGTGCGCTCGCGGATCTGCCGGTCCTGGGTGTGGTCCGGGGCGACGCAGCCGTCCACGTCGCACGTCGGGGTGACGTGCCCTTCGGGCTCGCGGCCGTAGCGGAGACCGAACGCGATCCGGTACGCGGAGTGGATCCGGCCGCCGTGGCGGACCAGCGGACAGCCGCCGTCAGCGCGGGGTGCGCGGTAGCCCGTCCAGATCAGGTGTCCGCCGTCGATGGGCTGCGTGCGCCGCCAGAACAGGTCTTCCGGCGAGGCAGCGGGCTTTCGGCCCGGACGGGTCTTGGGCAGTCCGAGGGCCAGGCGGGTGCGGCGGACGGTCTTGTCGGCGTCCACGCCGAGCTCGCGTGCGATGGCGCTGTCGGAGAGGCCGGCGTGGAGCAGCTCGGCGACGTCGGCGCGGATGTTCACTGGTCACCTGCCGTGGTCGTGCCGCACGTCCAGCAGGTGCGGGAGGCGTCGGTGTGCAAGGCGTGAAAGGTGGTGCGCTGCTCGACACCGCAGAAGGCCTGCTCGTTGGCCTCGATGTCGCCGTCGGCGAGCAACTGCTCGACCTGGCCCTCGTCGAGGAGCCCGAGGAGTCCGTCGCGCGGGATCTCGTCGAGGCCGGCGAGCGGGGCGGGCTCGTCGTAGCGGTGGCGGCCGGTGGGACGGAACAACCCACGGAGCTTCATGCGCCACCGCCGGTGCGCTCGTTGTAGTGCCGCATGCCGAGCGCGTCGAGGGTCTCCTCGTCGCCGCTCTCGTTGGCGACCTTCACGTGCAGCATCCGCGCGGCCCTGAGCTCGTAGCCGATCTGCTCCAGGCGACCGGGCGTGGTCTTCGGGTTGACGATCTCGTCGCGGTAGTCGGTGGCCGACCGCTGCGGCGCCTCGCCCCGCTCGATGTGCTGTCCCTCGGGCTCGGGGTCCCCGGTCGGGATCATGCCCGTGTTGAAGAGCAGGGCCCGCAGCGCGAGGGACTGCGCCTTCGCGGTGCCCTTGTCGCCCGAGTCCAGGGACTCACCGGCCGACTTCAGCAGCGGCAGACTGTCCCCCTTGGGACCGAGGATCTGCCACGTGACGACGACCGTGCACTCCCGCATCGGGTTGCCCCGGCTCGACTTGGTGTCGCGGTAGGACGTCGTGATGTCGACGGCGAGCGCGGTGATGCCGTGGCGCAGGGTGGCCGGACCGAAGGCGTTGAGAGCCGCCTCGATGCCACGGAAGTGGTACTTGAGCTTTCCGTTCTCGATGTGCCGGTCGCTCTTGGCGACGGCGCGGACGTCGTTGCGGACGCGGAGCCACGCGAGGTGCACGGGCACCATGGCCGGGGCTGGGTAGTCCTCGGACGCTTCGTAGTCGTAGGCGGGCAGCGGCTCGGCCGGGGCCGGGGGCGCGTACTTCGGAGCGTCGGGGGTCTGGGGCTGCTCGCCGTGGGCGGCCTGCTCTGCTCGCTCGGTCAGGGACGTCATGCGGCGAACTCCTCACGCACGTACTGGGGGATGGCGATCCGGTCGTGCGGCACGTCGGCCACGCACGCCCGGTAGGCCTCGGGGAACTCCTCGGCCAGACGCGGCAGATCTGGCGTCTTCTTCGAGGACTGCTCGATGGAGAAGAAGGGGCGGTCCTGGAACAGGGCGGCCTGCGCCGGGCCGAGAGCCGCCAAGAGCTTGGCCTTCGCGGTCTTCTTCGCGGCCTTCGCGTTGCGCTCGGCGGCGACGGCCTCGATGTACGCGCACATCGCGTCGTGCGCGTCGCCGTCCCGGTCGAGGACCACGACACCGGACCGGTCGGGGTGCAGCCGGTCGTACAGGTCGATCAGCGCGTCCGGCGGCTCTTCCCCGGAAACGGCGGGCGCGCGGCCGGGCACGATGTGCTCGTGCCACAGACGGCCGGCCTCAGCGTTGAGGTAGGCGACCAGCTTCACGTGGTCCTCGCGGCGCACGGTGTACTGCCGGTAGTCCTGGCCGCCGATCAGGCACACCACGTGGATGTGGTCGAGGCCGGTGACGAGGATCTGCCACAACACCTGCGCGAGGACGTCGTCGGGCGGGCCCTGGCGCCAGAGGTTCGCGACGAACGCGTTACGGGTCTTGACCTCCAGCGCGCACAGCGAGCGGACGCGCCGGTCGAGAGGGCACTCGGTGCACAGCCGGTCGAGGGTGCACATCTGCCACGGTTCGTCGTCGTTGGCGATGATCCCGACGGGCTCGACGACGGTGCGGTTGCGGCGCGCCCAGTCCCGGGCGAGCGGTTCCTCGAAGAGCACGCCGAAGTGCGCGGCGTCGCTGAACTTGTCGTCGTGCGGGAGGCGGCCGAGCTTGTCGTGGAAGATGTGCAGCGGCGTCTTGAAGCCGGACAGGGTCATGACGGCGGGCAGGTCGCTGGAGCCGATGCCGCGGCGGCGGGCGTCGAGCCAGACGTCGCGGGGTGCGGTGTGGTCGAGGAGGAGGCGGCCGGTCGGTGTGACCTTCCGGCCGGCGGCCGGGGCAGTGGCCCCGGCCTGCGCGGTCGTCGTCATTCGGCAGCACCGCCCTTGGAGGCCGACGGGCCCGTACGGCGCCCGTCCTTCCGGCGCTCCCGTGCGGGCGGCGGGAGGAGTTCTTCGGTTCCGACGAACCGCGCCTCCACACGGGTGCCGTCGTCGGTGGGGACCTGGCGGGCCTCGAAGGATCCGGCGGGCTGGTACCAGCTGCCGGAGCGGGCGGACGCGGTGCGGATCATCGTGGTCGTGCTCGACGCCGACTGGCGGTTGCGGTACTCGCCGACGGGCAGCCACGTGCGGGGCTGCTTGCGGAGCCGGGCGGCGGCGCGGGCGTGGTCGACGCGGATATGGCGGCTCACTGGTCGGCCTCCGCGTCGTACTCGGAGGCGACCTCGACGCGGGTAACGGTGTACTCGGTCTCCTTCTCCACACCCCGTCCGCCCTGTGTTGCGACGACGAGCTCGTACGGGTCGCCGGGCTCGGACTCGTCGCCGAGCCAGTCGAAGACGCGGCCCGAGCCGAACTCTGGGTTGTGGTTGATCGCATCGGCCTCGCAGTGCATCCGCGCGGCTTCCGCGTTGGTGTACGTGCCGAGCGGGCTCGTGTTCCACGCGGCGCGGTAGACGTAGGCGACGGCGGGCTCGGTCTCCAGAAGCACGGCGGGCGCGGGCGCGGACTGTGTGGCGGCGAGGGCGAGCGTCGCGTGGGCCTGCGCCGCGGCGAGAACCTCGGCGGTTCCCTCGTCGATGACGATCGCGCCGGTGTCGGTCGTGACGGCCTTCAGGAGGCGCTCGGCCTCGGCGGCGTAGTGGTCGGCGTGCTTCATGAGCGGCCGTCCTTCCGGGTGGCGAGGGTGTAGTGCTGGCCGCCGTCCGAACTGTGCTTGCGCAGGTGGCCGCGCCGGTGCAGCTCGGCGAGGTCACGCCGGGCGACGTGCCGTTCGGTGGGGCCGCCGGTGAGGCGGTAGAGGTCTTGGGCGCGGACCGTGGTCCAGCGCCCGCGCCAGGTACGCACCGCGTCGAGGAGCTGCTCCAGGCGACGCTCCCGGACCGGGTCGGGAGTGGCGTTGGCCGCGGCGCGGCTGCTCTTCTCCCCGGCCTGCTCGGCGCGCACGGCCTCGTACAGGCCGACGGCGATGTCACCGGGCTCGGCATCCGCCCCGTACGTGGCATCCAGCCACTCGACCGGGCAGGCCCGCACGAGCGCGGCGAGCTCACCCACAGCCGAGCGCTGCTCGTCGAGCCGGTACTCGCGGAGGAAGACGTCGAGGGGGCAGGCGCTGCCGCACAGGCCCGGCTTGTCGTCCCGCCATTCGTACGCGACGTTCTCGTGCCCGTCGTGGGCGGTCCATACCTGAGTGACGGTCACGATCCGAGCCGGATCGGGCACGCGGCGGGAGTACTTCTGCCCGACGGTCACGGTCGGGGATTGCGCGCGGGTGCTCATGCCGCACCTCGCTGACCGGGCACCGGACGCGGAGCCGTCAGCACCGCGAGCCGATCCCGCAACCGCGCGGCCTGATCGCCGTACACCGGGATCACCCCGTCGTCCGCGACCTCCGCGAGGAGCCGGGCCACCTCCTCGTCACGCTCATGCGCGGCGTGCGAGTCCGAGCCCTGCACCGCGGCGGAGCGCGCCAGCGCGGCGATGTCCCGCAGGTCGTCGAGGAGTTGCTCACCGTCCTCGTCGGCGGCCTGCGCGATGCCGAGGATCACGGCGGTGAGGTAGTGGGAGACGTCGAGGCCGACCCCGGTCGGGATGGCGTCCACGCCGATGCGGAAGGGCCCGTCGACGGGCGTGCGGTCGTCGCTCATCGGACGGCCCCTTTCACGGTGGAGAGACGGAGAAGGAGAGAGAGGAGCGCCTGAACGACTGCGAGCCGGACCCGGTCGACCGCGTTCGCCGTGGTGAGGGCCGCACGCTGCACCCACGCGGGGGCGAGGTGGTCGGCATCGCAGATCAGGTAGACCAGGCACCAGCCAAAGCGGATGAACCCCGCGGTGCCGACGGCGAGAGACGCGTACGCGAGCGCGTCGCTGGACTCGGGCATCACGCCTCACCCCACGGAGCCCGCGAGTGCGCGCACGAGGAACGGGACCGGTGGCTGTAGCAGTCCGCCTCGCAGGCCGCGCAGTCCGGGCACCACCGCGACGGCGGGGCACCACACCCCTTGCACTCGACCGGCTCGCGGAGCGCCTGCGTGGGCGCGAAGAACGCCGTCAGCTTGTCCGCCAACCGCTGCACCCGGTCCGGCCCGGTGAGCGCCGTCGTGACCAGGCACGGCCACGGCTCGCCGTCCGCCTGGCAGTGCGCGGAGTCCTCGTACTGCACGTGCGGGGCGAGCGCCGTCGCGATCCGCGCCTCCAGCTCTGAGACCCGAGCCCGCAGCCGCTCCAACTCCGCAGCCACCTCAGGCGACATCAGCATCTGCGCCGACTCCAGCGCGAGCGCGATACCCGCAGACGTCCGGTCCATCATCTGCGCGCCTAGGATCACGGTCGCCGCAGCGTTCACGCGTTGGGAATTCACGCCTCACCGCCGAGGACCGTGCGCACGTACTCGGGCCCCAGCCCGTAGCTCGCCGCGCAGGACACCGCGCGGTCGCGGTCGTTGAACCGAATCCACAGCCGCTCGTCCGTCTGAATCGCCACGACGTACTGCCACGGGACGACCGCGTCACGGATCTCCTGCATGACCGGCTCGTCCACCGCCAGCACCACCGACACATGCACCGGCACCACCGGGAACGTCGGCGAGTCCGACCATGTCGACGTGTGCAGCGTCCACACCGTCTGGCCCGACGGCAGGTCGACCGTTGTGACCCGGCCGCCCGTGACGTACAGCCACTCGGCCAGGACGTCGATGTCCGTGGCCGTCACCTGCACGTCGGTCGGCGTGGCCCTGTGGGCGACGTGTCCGGAGTCGGGCAGTTCCTTGAAGGTGACGGTGGACCGGTACGCGGAGTCGTTCCGCTCGCGGGCGTCCTGCTGTTCCGCGAAGGTCGGCGGCGGTGGGGTCTGGAAGGATGTGGTCATCGGTGACCTCGATTTCTTGTGGTTGAGGCGCCGTAGTCGTGGGGGTCGCCGGGCCTGGCAGTCGGGCGGCCCCTGCGGCGCATTCAGGGATGGATCAGGCAGCTGGGGCCGACGTCTGCACGAGCTGCGCCGAGGCGAACAGGGCCCGCAGGAAGAGGACTTGCTCCGGGCGAAGTGGAGGAGCTGCGGCGGCGTTGCGGCGCGAGGCCTCGACGGCTGCGGCACCGAGTCTCTGCTCGATGGCTGCACGGTCGAATGTGGGCCCGCTGCTCATACCGGCACCGCGGCGAGGTGCGTCGGCTCGGTCGGCGCGGGGTTCGCGCGTCCGGTGTGCCTCCACAGGACGAGAAGGTCGACTCCAAGCCGTTTGGCAATTGCCTTGGCTTCGTCCTCCTCGGCAGTTTCACGCTCTCCGGTCCGTAGGTGGCCGATCTTGCTGGGGTGGCATCCGGCGGCCCGTGCGAGCTCTCGGACGCTGACGTCGCGGCCATCGCCGGTGCGGTGCATGAGCTGACACAGGAGGTCAGCGCTCACGAGCTGCATGGGGTTTTGCGGGGGGCGCACGTATTCACCTCCGTAGACGTGGTGTGCGTTTCCGTGAACAAAAGCGACAGTACATGGAGGTAGACGTGCTGTCTACGGAAACGCACGCCCACTTGGATTCGGTCATCACACCCCGCAGGGATGGCGCACACGGGGTGCGTGCGTAGACACTGTGTCGTCGGGCGTGAATGGTTGCGTCGACTGACCTGCGATTTCTCCGACGCGAGAACGTCGTAACGTAGACATCAGCCGTCACACACGGGAGCTAAGAGGCAAGATGACCGCCATGGCTGAGCAGCGGACCGACTTCAGTGACCTCGTTCGAGACCGGCGCGCCGAGCTGGGGATCAGCCTCCGCGAGCTGGAGGCGCGATCGATCGACCCGGAAAGCGGCACGCAGGTCAAGTTCGGCTGGCTGAGCAAGGTCGAGAACCGCAAGCCGATCGACACGCCGTCGCTGCACCAGATCCAGGCACTCAAGGAAGGGCTGCAACTCCCACTGGCCGTCCTGCAAGAGGCCGCCGCGGCCGAGTTCCTCGGCTTGGACAAGCGGGAGGTCTGGAGCCGGGACCGCTCCACCCGCATCCTCGCGGCGCGCATTGAGGAGATGAACGCCACGGAGCGCCGGCAACTCGCCGAGATCGCCGAAACCTTTGCCCGTAGGCGGACTCAGGGTGACCGGAATTCCGACGATTAGTACGACTTTCCATTACCGAGTGAAGCACTCTGGTCACAACCGAACCCGTGTGGCACAGTCGGTGATCCGCCTGGGGGGCGCAAAGGGACTACCTCGCTCGTGCGCTCGAACTACTGATCGGTTCCGTGTGCGGGCACTGGCACAGGGAGGCGCGCGCGATGGCGGACGAGGAAGGCGTGCAGGCGCATGGCGAAGGCTCGGAGAGCAAGTCACTCGGGGGCGGCGAAGAGGGAGAGGTCCATCCGAAGGCCGAGTTCCGGATGGAGTTGCGTGACAGCCTTCCCGGTGACCGTGCAGTCATCGGCGTGGAGCGGGAGGGCGAGTTCATGTGGCTCGCCTCGCGCAAGTACGTCCACCCGCAGGCGGTCGAGGAGTTCGTCGACCAGTTGCAGCGGATAGTGCGCGAGGGCATGTGGGTGCAGAACTGGACCGGCAGGTAGGCAAGTTCACCCCGCCAGCACCGCGAAATGGGCCCGCAGGTCGTCGACCTGCGGGCTTAATGGTGTCCTTCATGGCACCTCGGGACCACGAAGAAATGGCGCAACCTCCTGGCCCACCCGAAGGTGTCCCTGGTCGTCGACGACATCGTGAGCCTGGACCCGTGGCGGGTGAGGGGCATCGAGATCAGAGGCGAGGCCGAACTCCTCACGGGCCCACACGACCTGGGCCCCCACTTCAGCGAGGAAATCATCCGCATCCATCCACGCCGGATCCATAGCTGGGGCTTGGAGTCGGGCTGAGGCCGGGACAAGAGAACTTCCCTTTCCGGGAGCCCTCCCTCTCCCCTCGTGTCACGAAAAAGACGGCTGCCTTAGGAGAAACGACAAGCACCATGGACGGCGGGGTGGTGGTCGCCGCTTCACAGCAGCGCCCGGCGTCGGCGATCGCCCTGATGACCGCGATCGGCTGCGCCGCCCTCGGCGGTGCCGCACTGACCTGGACCCGGCGCGCGGGCGACGGATCCCTTCGCGTGCGGGCGCGATGGCGTATCGCCTCGTCAGCGGCCTGCCTCTTGGTCGTCGCGGCCATGGCCGTCACGCCGCTCGCTCCCGGCACCGGGAGGCCCGTACGCCACCACGTGCTCGGCTTCAGCGACGCCAGGTACGACGTGCGGATCCAGGGAATTTCGGTGGCCCAGTCGAAATCCGGATACCGCACTTCCCTGGCCGTCCTCAATGACGCGGCCAGTCCGTACGTCATCGACCGCCTGGGCCTGCGCGTCGACTTCGTCACCACGACCGGAGTCAACGGATGCCACGACCAAGGCGCGTCGTACCGATTCACGGACGTCATCAACGTCACGCGGACCGAAGACCCGAAACGTAAGAAAGTGGAGGGGACGGCCAAGGGATCGGACGAGTACGCCTACACGACCACGGGATCGCTGGACGAGGGCTGCGTGGACGGGAGCCTCGAGTTCTCGGTGGACGTCGGCATCGCGCTGCCGGCCAAGCAGTCGGTGAACGTAGATCTTGAGTTCCCGAAGACATTCCGCGTGGTCGACGTCACCCGAGGTTTCTCCGCTGACGGCGGGCGCGCCCAGCCCACCTTGACGCTCCCGGTGGAAAAGGGCCGCACCCTCGCATCCAGGCGCGCGGAGGGCACGTTCTCCGTTTCGCTGGGAGTCGGGGACTCGACAGTGAGCCGCGACCATTCCATTCCGGCCGAGATCCGGGGGTTCCAGTAGCAGCCGTGGGCGCCTGCGGTGTCCCCCACGAGGCGCCGCCGGACTTCGGCTACTCGGGCGTCGCCGCCCGGAGATGGCACACCGCGTACGAGCGCCACGGGCGCCACGCGTCGAGGACCGGGGTCGGCTCGTCGGGTGGGGAGACGTCCGGGTCGCCCAGGGCGCGCATTCTGATGAGCGCGGCGGTTCGGGGGGTCATGCCGGGCAGGGATCGGAGTGCCGTCTCGGCGTCGTCGCGGTCCGCGCCCGCGTCCAGGCGCAGCGAGCCGTCCGCGAGCGCCGTGGCCAGCGTGCCGAGCGGGCCGGGCTCGCCGGTCAGATCGGCGGGGGCGGGAAAGACGTGGGTGAGGGTGCCGCACGCGGCGTCCAGCGCCTTGCCGTGCCGTTCCACCAGGCGTTCCGCGGCCTCCCCGCCCACCAGCGCGCGCACCGCGAACTCCTCGGGATCCGCGGTCCCCGGCGAGCGCAGGCCCGGCCGGGCGGCCACGAGCGGGGCGAGCCCGGGGTCGGCGCCGAGCCGCTCGTCCACCGCGTACGGATCGGCGTCCAGGTCGAAGAGGCGGCGCAGGCGCTGCACGGCCGTGGTGAGGTCGCGCAGGTCGGACAGGTGCAGGCGGGCGTCGAGCCAGCCGCCGCGGTGCACGGCCTCGCTGTGCGAGCCGCCTCCCGTCGTCGGGCTCCCCGCCGGGTGCGTCTCCTGGACGGCCACGATCCCCGTCCCGTACGGCAGTCGGAGCGTGCGCCGGTAGGTGCGGGCGCCGCGCTCGCCGGTGACCTCCTCGATCCCGGCGACCGCCTCCCGCGCGAGCAGGTCGAAGACGGCACGGGACTGGTAGGGGCCGCGGTGGGCCAGGCGCAGTGGGATGCCCGCGGCCGGTGTCGCGCGGGCCGCGCCGCGCCTGGGGGCGGCGGCGCGCAGGGCGGTCGGCGTGAGCGCGTACACCGCCCTGATCGTGTCGTTGAACTGCCGCACGCTGGCGAATCCGGCCGCGAACGCGATCTCCGTGATCGGCAGGTCGGTCGTCTGGAGCAGCACCCGCGCGGTGTGCGCGCGCTGGGCCCGCGCCAGGGCGACCGGTCCCGCGCCCAGTTCGGCGGTGAGCTGGCGCTGCACCTGCCGGGCGCTGTAGCCGAGGCGCACGGCGAGCCCCGGGACGCCCTCGCGGTCCACGACGCCGTCGCCGATCATGCGCATGGCGCGGCCCACCACGTCGGCGCGTACGTTCCACTCCGCGGAGCCCGGAACGGCGTCCGGCCGGCAGCGGCGGCAGGCGCGGAAGCCGGAGGTCTGGGCGGCGGCCGCGGTGGCGTAGTAGCGGACGTTCCGGCGCTTGGGGGTGACGGCGGGGCAGCTGGGACGGCAGTAGATGCCGGTCGTCTCGACGGCGAAGAAGAACTCCCCGTCGAAGCGGGCGTCCCTGCTGCGCACGGCCTCGTACCTGGTCTCTTCATCGATCACGCCACCCATTGTGGGCCGCGGCGGACGCACGGGCTGGCGGGATTCGGACACCGAGGTGACGGGCCACGTCAAGGGAGCGGGGAACTGCGCGCGCCACCACAGCGCCGCTCACGCAGTTCCCCACACACCTCACTGCCCGGGATCAGCGCACGCGCCCCCGCTTGGCCTCCATCGCCGCGCGCCCCTCCGCGCCCTTCAGCCGCCACTCGCGCCGGATCTCCGCGCGGAGCCGGGCGTCCGTCTTGGCGACGATGCGCTGGTTCTCGCGGATCAGCTTGCGGTAGCTGTCGAGGCGGCGTTCGGGCAGCGTGCCGTCCTCGGCGGCGGCGAGCACCGCGCAGCCCGGCTCCGCCATGTGGGCGCAGTCGTGGAACCTGCATCCCTCGGCCAGCTCCTCGATCTCGGAGAAGACCTGGCCGACGCCGGTCTCGGCGTCCCACAGGCCGACGCCCCGCAGCCCGGGGGTGTCGATGAGGACCCCGCCGCCGGGCAGCAGCAGGAGGTTGCGGGTCGTCGTGGTGTGCCGGCCCTTGCCGTCGACGTCACGGATGGCCTGCACCTCCATGATGTCGGCGCCCGCGAGCGCGTTGGCCAGCGTCGACTTGCCCGCGCCGGACTGGCCGAGCAGCACCGACGTACCGCCGGAGACGACGGCGGCGAGGACGTCGACGCCCTCCCCGGCCGCCGCGCTGACCGCCAGGACCTGCACGCCGGGCGCCGCGGTCTCGACGTCCTCGACGAGGTGCGCGAGCGTGGCGGCGTCCGGCACGAGGTCGGCCTTGGTGAGCACGACCACCGGCTGCCCGCCCGACTCCCAGCCGAGCGCGAGGAACCGCTCGATCCGGCCGAGGTCGAGCTCCGCGGCGAGCGACACCGCGATGATCGAGTGGTCGACGTTGGCGGCGAGGATCTGCCCCTCGGACCGCTTGGACGAGGTGGAGCGCACGAACGACGACCGACGCGGCAGATACGCCTGTACGTAGCGGGGATCGCCGCCGTCCGGGTCGACGGCGGCCCAGTCACCGGTGCACAGGACCTTCAGCGGGTCGCGCGGGGTGACGAACTCGGTGTCGGCCCGCACCACGCCGTCGGCGGTGACGACGTCGCACTGGCCGCGGTCCACGCGGACGACCCGGCCGGGGACGAGGCCCCGCTCGGCGTAGGGCGCGAACTCCGCCGCCCAGCCCTCGTCCCAGCCATAGGGGGCCAGGGCGTGCGGGAGGGGCGAGGAGCCCATGCGGGAAGAGAACGGAAGAGACGAGAAAGACAAGGGGAACCCTTCGGAGGGTGGCCCCGGCGGCGCGCGCTCGGCGCGCGGAGAGTCAGGTGTGGGTCAGCCGGAGGCCACAGGGGTGGCAATGAATTCCTGAGTGCGGGCAGCGCCCTGCTCGACGGCAATCACCGAAGGCCACCTCCTGGATCTCTTGTCCGCGCACCGACCTTTGGGTGCACGTCTTCTCGTACGCGGCGTACGCGACGTATGCAACGCACACGACGCACGAGACGTACGCAACGAACGTGACCGCTCGTGTGCGTCCGTACTCGACGGCTTGCGCGGCCGAGCGTACGGGACGGGGGCGTCCCCGCACCAACCCTTTTTTCCGGCCCCCGTCCCACGCGCCCTGACCGGCGCTCAGCGCCCGCCCCACCACCACACGGCCCAGCCCGTCACCGTGGCGCCCAGGGCGGTCGCCGCGCCCCTCAGCACGTACCGCCCGAACAACAGCCAGGTGCGACGGGCCGGTCGGCGCAGCCGGCGGGCGGCCTCCCGCAGCAGCTCTCCCGCCGGCTTCCTCTCACGCTCTCCCATCGTTCGCTTCGCCTTCCTCACGTGCGCGGTGCGCATACCGGTGCGCGGCCACGGTCATGGCCGCGCACCGACCGTCCCGTGCGGGGCTCCGGTGCGCCCGTGGCAACGCGTTGCCGGCTTGCGGCGCAACAGCGGGGCCTGTTGCCGAATCCCCTGCAACAGGCACGCGGGGGCCGCGCAACCGATAGGACTGTCTGGTGCCGTCAGAACACTGGGCGGGCGGACACCTCAAGCCGTTGCGCCAGGATCTGCCCGCACTCGACCGGGACCTGGCCGTCGGCCTGCGCGCCGCGTTCGAGGTCACGGGGATGTCCCTCAGGGAGTACGCCAAGCGGCACCCCCTGCACCCCTCGACGGTCAGCCGCTATCTCAGCGGGGAGCAGTTCCCGCCCGAGTCCTTCCTCACCAAGGCCGTCGAGCTGGCAGGTGACCGCCTCGCCCCGCGGCAGGCCGCCGCCCTGCGGGACCTCCACGGCCGCAAGGCCCGGGAGACCGCGGACCGTTCGCAGGGCCGGGTCAGGACGCTGACGGCGCGGGTCCAGCGACAGGAGTCGGAGATCCGCGACCTGAGGCGCCGACTGGGCGCGTCCCGAGCGCCGTCGGCCGCTTCCTCCGTCGCCGGGGCCGCCCCCACGACCGCCGTCTCCCCCGACGACGCCGTGTTCACGATGCACGCCCTGGCCCTGGACGCCATGCGCGCCCCCGGCCCCAGGTCGCTGGTGCGGGCCCTCGACTACTGGTCCGAGGACCGTCCGTCCGCGCGGGGCGCCGCCGTTCGGGGCACGAGCGAGTCCGCCTTCCGCGGCCACCTGGGGGCGGGCGGCTCGGCGGCGCCGCTCCTCGCGTCGTGGCGGCAGGCGCTGACCTGGTGGGACCACGCCGAGCGGCCCCGCTGGACGGACACCCCGGCCCGTACCTTCGAGCGCCGCATCGCGGTGTACGACTGCCTCGACCTGGAGCCCGGGACGCGCAGGCTGCTCACGGAGCTCGTCCCGATGTCCTTCTCCGAGGGCCCGATCGTCATCGGCGGCGAGCAGGCCCCCTGGTACACGCCCGCGCACCGGCCCGGCCACCCCTGGTACTGGTCCGCCTACGAGGGCCACCTGACGCGGGTCAGGGGGTGGAGCACCGCCGCGGTGGCCGGGGTCGCCGAGAGCGCCGCCCAGGTGGTCGCGCGGCTCGCGGACCCGACCTCCGCCACCGCGTACCAGTCCAAGGGCCTGGTCGTCGGGTACGTCCAGTCGGGCAAGACCGCCAACATCATCGGCGTGATCGCCAAGGCCGTCGACGCCGGCTACCGGCTGGTCATCGTCCTCAGCGGCACCCTCAACCTCCTCCGCGCCCAGACGCAACGGCGCATCGACATGGAGCTGGTGGGGCGCGAGAACATCCTGCGCGACGCCCCGGAGGAGGACTGCGAGTACGCGGCGGACCCGGAGTGGCGCGCCGGAAGGTTCCTGTCCCACGGCGGGCTGCCCTCCCGCCTCGGCGCCTTCGACGTCCTCAGGCTCACGACCCTGGACAGCGACTACCAGTCCCTGCGCCAGGGGATCACGGCCCTGGAGTTCGAGAGGAGGGACCCCGCCCTGCCGCTCCACCACCCGTCGAACCTGCACCGCACGGCGGCCCGCCTGATGGTGGTCAAGAAGAACAAGTCCGTGCTCGACGCCCTGGTCCGCGACCTGCGCAGGCTCGGGCCGCAGCTGGCGGAGATCCCCGTGCTGATCGTGGACGACGAGTCGGACCACGGTTCGGTCAACACGCTGCCCGGCTGGACGCCGCGCGAGGGGCGCGAGCGCAGCGCCATCAACGGGCTCATCTCGCGGCTGCTCGGCATGCTGCCGCGTGCGCAGTACGTGGCGTACACGGCGACGCCGTTCGCGAACGTCCTCATCGACCCGTCCGACTCCGAGGACGTCTTCCCGAAGGACTTCGTCCTCTCGCTGCCGCGCCCGGCCGGGTACATGGGGGTGCGCGACTTCCACGACATCGACTCGGACGTGCCGCCCGAACAGCGGACGGTCGCCAACTCCCGGGAGATGGCCCACGTCCGTCCCCTGTGCGAGGAGGCCGACGACGGCTCCTCGCTGCGCGAGGCGCTGGACGCGTTCGTCCTCAGCGGCGCCCTCAAGCTCTACCGCGCGGCCGTCGATCCGGCCGGGGCCGCCTACCGCCACCACACCATGCTGGTCCACGAGTCCGTGCGGGTCGCCGACCACCGGGAGCTGCGGGAACGCCTGCTCGGGCTCTGGGCCGAGGCCGGGGCCGGGGCGCCCGGGGCCGCACACGTCGACCGTCTGCGCGCGCTCCACGAACGCGACTTCGCGCCGGTGTCCGCCCAGCACGCCGCGGGTCTCGCGGTCCCCTCCTCGTTCGACGAGCTGGTCCCGTACGTCGCTGCCGCGCGCGCCCGCATCGCCGGTGACGGCGAGCCGGTGATCGTCGTGAACAGCGACCGGGACGTCGAGACGGTCGGCGTGGACTTCGAGCGGCGTCCGGTGTGGAAGGTCCTCGTCGGGGGCGCCAAGCTCGCGCGCGGCTTCACCGTCGAGGGACTCACCGTCAGCTACTACCGCCGGGCCGCGTCGCAGGCGGACACGCTGATGCAGATGGGCCGCTGGTTCGGCTTCCGCCCGGGCTACGCCGATCTGGTGCGCCTCTACATCAGCCGGGGCCGCGGTGCCACGGGCAAGGAACCCGATCTCTACGAGGCCTTCGAGGCGATGTGCCGTGACGAGGAGGAGTTCCGGTCCCAACTCCGCGACTACGCCGCCCTGGTGGACGGCCGCCCGATGGTCACACCGGCCCAATTGCCGCCTCTGGTGGCCCAGTTCCTGCCCTGGCTCCGGCCGACCAGCCGCAGCAAGATGCACAACGCCGAGCTCGTGGAGACCGCGGCGCCGGATTCCTGGATCGAGCCGTCGGGGTACCCCGCGGAGGCCGCGGCCAAGCGCCGCAACACGGAGCGCTGGCGCCCGGTCCTCAAGACCCTGAAGGGTCCGGTTTCCACCGTCTCCGTGGCCGCCGAGGGACACCGGCGGGGCATCTCCTTCCCCGCGTACCGCACCGTCGTCCCGCACGCCCGGCTGCTCCAGGTGCTCGGCGAGCTGGAGTGGTGCGACCCGGGCACCTTCGCGCGGCACCTCGACCGTCTGCGGTACGCGGGCACGGCGGGGGCGGAGATCCGGGACTGGCTGTTCCTCGCCCCCCAGCTCACCTCGCCCCGGTCGCGGGCCGGGACGGTGCTCGAATCCGCGGAACTGTCCTTGTTCGTACGCGCCCGGCGCAGGTGGCCGCACTTCGGCCGCATCAGCGATCCGCGCCACCGCGACGCGGCCCGGTCGCTCCGCTCCGGCCCAGCGGACGGCCGGGGCATCGCCCTGCTCTACCCGGTCCTGGACCCCGAGGACGCCGACGCGTACACCGACATGCCGCCCGGCGTGCCCGTCCGCCCGTCCGGGATCACCCTGGCCTTCTGTCTGCTCCCGCCCGGCCGCTCGAAGCGATCCGTGGATCCGACGGCTCCTCTGGTGCGGTTCCGCGCCAAGGACTCCTCGCTGACCGGACACCCCGGCACCGACGGGTGAGGCACCGGACGCCCGGTGTCGCAGCGGCCAACTGCGGTGGCCTGCAAGGTTTCTGACGGGCCGACAACTCCCGCCCCCACAGCCCCTTTTCCAACGGCACAGCACCTTCTCAAACCTTCCACCATGTGCAATGGTACATGTCACATACCGGCCGTGCTCATGTCATGCGCGGCCGCCACCGGGCCAGGAGGCCACCTTGAATTCCAGACCCCCCACACTCGGCGCACGCGCGCGTTCGCTGATAACAGCCCTGGTCGTCTGCCTGGGGCTCGCCCTGCTGACGCCCCTGGGAGGACCGGCCGCCGCGGCCGACTCCGGCACCGACTCCGCGCCCCGCAAGGCGAATTCACGCCCCGCTCCGCAGCCGGCCACCCCCACTGCGGCCAACGCCGAGGCCGACCGGCAGGCCCGGCCCGACAAGGACGTGTCGGACCGGCCGCCGCTGCGGGCCGAGCCCGAGAGGAAGCGCGCGGCCAAGGGCGGCGCCGCGGAGTGCCGGGTCTCCGACTTCACCTCCAAGACCGGGGCCGCCCTGGTCGAGCAGATCAAGAAGTCGGAGACCACCTGCGTCAACACGCTGTTCTCCGTGACCGGCACGGACGCCAGGGACCTCTTCCGCGAGGAGCAGATGGTCACCGTGGCGAACGCGCTGCGCGACACCGCCGCCACCTACCCGGGTGACAACACCACCTCGGCGGAACAGGTCGTCCTCTACCTGCGCGCCGGGTACTACGTGCAGTGGGGCAACGAGGACCAGGTCGGCGAGTACGGCCCCGCGCTGAAGAGCGCGATCCAAGGCGGCCTCGACGCCTTCTACGCCTCGTCCCACGCCTTCGACGTCACCGACGCCAACGGCAACATCCTCAACGAGGCCGTCATCCTGATCGACAGCGCCCAGGAGAACGACCGCTACCTGAGCGTCACCAAGCGTCTGCTGACCGACTACGACGCCTCGTACGACGAGTTCTGGGGCATGGTCGCGGCCGTCAACAGCACCTTCACGGTCTACTTCCGCGGCCACCAGGTCCCGGCGTTCCTGACCGCGGTCAAGGCGGACCAGAGCAACCTCACGATCCTGCGCGACTTCGCCGTCAAGCACGACGACCTGCTCGGCACCGACCGGTCCTACCTCGTCTACAACGCCGGGCGCGAGCTCGGCCGCTTCCTCCAGCACGCGGACCTCAAGCCGGCGGTCGCCCCGCTGGCCAAGGAGCTCCTCGGCCGCAGCCAGATGACCGGCCGCACCGCCCGCCTCTGGGTCGGCGTGGCCGAGATGACGGACGCCTACGACAAGGCGAACTGCGCCGAGTACGGCACCTGCGACCTGGCGAACCGCGTGCGCGACGCCGTGCTCACCGTCAAGCACACGTGCAGCGACAGCCTGAAGATCGCCGCGCAGCAGATGACCGCCGAGGAACTGGCGTCCTCCTGCGACAGCCTGGCCAAGCAGGACGCCTTCTTCCACGGCGTGGCCAAGGACAACGGCCCCGTCAAGGACGACAAGAACACCCAGCTCGAAGTGGTCGCCTTCAACTCCAGCGACGACTACCAGACGTACGCCGGCGTGATCTTCGGCATCGACACCAACAACGGCGGCATGTACCTGGAGGGCAACCCCGCGCAGGAGGGCAACCTGCCGCGCTTCATCGCCTACGAGCAGCCCAAGCAGGACGGTTCCTTCCAGATCTGGAACCTGAACCACGAGTACACCCACTACCTCGACGGCCGCTTCAACATGTACGGCGACTTCGCGGAGAACATGAAGACGCCGACCGTGATGTGGGTGGAGGGCTTCGCCGAGTACATCTCCTACTCGTACCGGGGCGTCACGTACGACAACGCGATCTCCGAGGCGGGCAAGAAGACGTACAGGCTCAGCACGCTCTTCGACACCACCTACGAGAACACCAACACCACCCGCACCTACCCGTGGGGCTACCTGGCGGTGCGCTACCTCCTCCAGTCCCACCCGCAGGACGTGGCCACGCTGCTCGGCCACTACCGCGTCGGTGACTGGGACGCCGCCCGCACCTTCCTGACCAGCACCATCGGAAACCGCTACGACGCGGACTTCGACGCGTGGCTCGACAGGTGCGCCGCGGGGAACTGCGACGCGTAGGCCGGGCGGCGGCCGCCTCACGGCCGGCCGAGCAGCGGCAGCAGGAGCGCCGCCGACCAGCTGAAGTTCGGTGCGTTGAGAGGGGCTCCGGTCAGGGGGTTGTAGTTCTCCATGACCGGGGCCCTTCCCTTGAGGCCCGACGCGTGGGCGAGCAGCCGGTCGGTGAGGGCGTCCGCGTCGTGGTCGTAGCCGTAGCGGCGCAGCCCGCCGAGGGCGAAGTGGGCCTGGTCGAGCCAGACCGGGCCGCGCCAGTACCGCGTCGCAGCGAAGTACGGCGAGGACCTGGCGACGGTCGGGAACGGCACCGTCGTCGCGAACTCGGCCGGGTCGACGAGCTTCGCCCGTACCGCGCGCGCCTGTTCCCGGGACGCGGTGCCCGTCCACAGCGGCACCGCGCCCTCGATGCCGCGGCCCCGGGCCGTGAGCCGGGCGCCGGTGGCGAGGTCGGTGTCGTGGAACCAGCCGTCACCGGCGTCGTACATCGTCGCGCGGACGGCGGCATGGGTGGCGTCCGCCCTGCGCTGCCAGCGCGCGGCGTCGGCGTGCTTGCCGAGGGCCTTCGCGATGCGCGCCAAGTAGCCCTGGTCCTGGGCGAGATAGGCGTTGAGGTCGACGGACTCCTGGGTGAGGGAGTAGCCGAGCAGGGTGCCGTCGGCGGCGCGGTTGGCGACGACGGAGGTGCCGAGGTCCGCGTCGAAGCGGGGCGCGTTGTCCATGCCGCTCTCCCAGGCGGCGGCCAGGCGGCGCTCCTCGGCGGAGTCGTTGGCGGGGTCGACGGTGGCGCCGTACTCGGCGAGGCCGTCGCGGTCGTGGTCGCGGTTGCGGTACCACCAGGCCTGGTAGGCGGCGAGCTTCGGGTACATCTCGCGCAGGAAGTCCCGGTCGCCGCTCTGGCGGTACACCTCCCACACGGACCAACCGGCCAGCGGCGGCTTGGAGTTGCGCTCGTTCCAGTTGCCGCCGTCGCGGGCGGGGTCGTTGTAGAAGACGGCGTCGGGGATCATGCCCGCGTCCTGCGGGCGGGTCCGGGAGTCCGCGGTGATCTGCCAGTCGAACATGGCGCGGATCTGCGACTGCGCGAGCGCCGGGTCGAAGCGCGCGGTGCCCACGGCCTGCTTCCAGGTGTCCCAGGACCACAGCCCGCCGGTGAACCATTTGTACGAGATGGACGGCGTGATGCCGTCGTGCTTCAACTGCCCGGCGGCCGAACGCCAGTTGGTGACCAAGGTCGCCAGGGACTTCACGGCGGTGCGGCGGCGGTCGGCGGGCACGCCGCGCGTCACGCCGGCGACGTAGCCGCGCCAGCGGGCGTCGGCCTTCGTGGCGTACGCGTGCGGGCGGGCCAGGACGTCGCGGACCCGCCGGGTCTCGCGGGCGCGCTCGGCGGCGGTGAAGGTGTACGACTCGGTCCAGTCGAAGCGGTGCGTGGCGCCGGGCGCGAGGGAGACGGGCGCCGTGGTCGCGGTGCGGTAGGAGTCGCCGTCGACCGTGGTGCGGACGGGGTCGGCGTGGGTGACCTCGAAGTGCTCGGTGCCGTCCGTGAGGTAGTCCCAGGTCTCGCGGACCTTCGCGAAGTCGACACCGACACCTGTGGCGGTCGCGGCCAGTGAGGGCGCGTCCCGCATCGGCGCCTTCTCGGGCCGCAGCAGGCTGCCCGTCCAGTCGGCGCCCAGGGTGCGCCGGGTCCCGCCGGTGTTGCGGACCTCGGCGCGCACGAAGGCGCTGCGGTCGGTCGCGAACCGCAGCGTCAGCGTGAGGCGCAGGCCGCGGCCGAGGTCGTAGGACTGGACGAGCCGGCCGGGCAGGGAAGCCGTGCGGGGCGCGCCGCCCGCGGCGAGGTCGAGGGGGCGGCCGTGCTCGGTGAGCCGGATGCGGGTGAAGGACCCGCTCAGCCACCAGGGATATTCCTGGGCGATGTAGAGGGGGCCGCTGAATCCGCCGTACGCGGCGCGGTCGCCGGGCTCGGGCAGGGCGTACGCGTGCCAGGCGCCCCGGTCGGCGAAGACGTTGACGGGGTTGTTGCCGTCGGCGTCGCCGGGCAGGGCGGCGGTCGGTGTGCCGTGCAGGTCGAGGACGTCGGCGTACGCGGTGGAGGGGGTCGTGCGGTCGGGTCGCGCGGTGGCGCCCGCGGGTGGGGCCGCGAGGGCCGCGCTGCCCGCGAGCAGCAGGGCCGCGAGGAGCGCGGCGCGGGGTGACGTCGGCGCGGGGGTGCGGGGTCTGGTCACGAGGGGCTTTCTCCCTGGGGGTCGGGGGTGCGGACCACGGCCGCGCCCAGCGGCGCGAGCCGCACGGATCCGCGCACCGGGTCTCCGGTGAGCAGGTCCGTGCCGTCGGCCGTGACGTCGACGGGGCGGTCCGTGTGGTTGAGGAGGAACAGATAGGAGGCGTCGGGGCCGGTGCGGACGGTGGCCTCGACGCCGTCGGGGACCCGCGCGCACGGCGTGACGCCCGCCTCCGCGAGCGCCGGGCCGAGGACGTCCGCGAGGTGGCCGGGCAGATGGCAGCCGACGTACCGGGCGACGCCCGCGCCGTACGCGTGGCGGGTGACCGCGGGCCGCCCGGCGAGCGGGCCTTCGGCATACGTGTCGAGGGTCTCGGCGCCGTGCGGTTCGATCCACTCGGACCACACCTCGGCCCGGCCGCCGGAGGCGAGGGGCACCTCCTGGCCGTCGGGCACCGGCCAGAACTCGTCCACGGACAGGCCGAGCACGTCCCGCAGCGGGCCCGGCGCTCCCCCGTCGTGGATGTGGTCGTGCTCGTCGACGACACCGCTGAACGGCCCGACGACCAGGTGACCGCCGTCGCGCACGTACGCGGCGAGCCGCCGTGCGTCCTCGGTGCGCAGCAGGTGCAGGCAGGGCGCGAGGACGACGCGGCGGCCGGTCGGGTCGGCGTGGGGCGGCACGAAGTCGACGGTGATGCCGCGCGCGTGCAGCGCCGCGTACCAGGGGCGCAGCAGGTCGGGCCAGCGCATGCGGGCGGAGGGGTGGTCGTCGGACTCCAGGGCCCACCAGGACTCCCAGTCCAGGACGACGGCCACGGACGCGGTGACGCGGCTGCCCGCGACCTCGGCGATCCTGCCCAGTTCGGCGCCGAAGCGGACGGTCTCGCGCCAGCCGCGCGAGGCGGTGCCGCGGTGCGGGAGCAGGGCGCTGTGGTACTTCTCGGCGCCGGCCCGTGAGGCGCGCCACTGGAAGTACATGATCCCGTCGGCGCCCCGCGCCACTGCCTGGAGCGACCACAGACGCTGGAGGCCCGGCTTCTTGGGGACGTTGACGGGCCGCCAGCTGACCGCGGAGGGGGCCTGTTCCATCAGGAGCCAGGGTCTGCCCTGCTTGAGCGAGCGCATCAGGTCGTAGTTCAGGGAGGCGGTGACGTGGGCGCGCGGGTCGGCGGGGTCGGGGTAGGCGTCGTCGGAGACGAGGTCCTCGTGCTCGGCCCAGCGCCAGTAGTCGAGGTCCTTGAGCATCGACATGAAGTTGGTGGTGGCGGGGGTGCCGGGGCTCACCTCGGCGAGGACGTCGCGCTCGGCGCGGTGCAGGGCGAGCAGGGCGTCGGAGCAGAAGCGGCGCCAGTCGAGCAGCTGGGTCGGGTTGACGGGCCCCGGGGCGGTGCGCGGGGGTTCTATCTCGTCGTACGTGCCGTAGCGCTGGGACCAGAAGGCCGTCCCCCAGGCGTGGTTGAGGGCGTCGACGGTGCCGTACCGCTCGCGCAGCCAGGCGCGGAAGTGCGTCGCCGAGCGGGGACAGTAGCAGGCGGTGACGTGGTCGCCGTATTCGTTGTGGATGTGCCACAGGGCGAGCGCGGGGTGGTCCGTGTAGCGCTCGGCGAGTGCGCGGGTCAGGCGCAGGGCGGCCTGCCGGTAGTGCGGGGACGAGGGGCAGTAGTGCTGGCGCGAGCCGAATTCGAGGCGGACGCCGTCGGCGGTGACGGGCAGGATCTCGGGGTGGGCGCGCACCAGCCAGGCGGGCGGGGACGCGGTCGCGGTGGCGAGGTCGACGGCGATGCCGTGGGCGTGCAGCAGGTCCAGGAGCCGGTCGAGCCAGTCGAAGTCCCAGATCTCGGGGCCCGGTTGGAGCCGGGCCCAGGAGAAGACGCCGACGGTGACCATGGTGACCCCGGCCTCCCGCATCAGGGCGGCGTCCTCGGCCCAGGTCTCCTCGGGCCACTGCTCGGGGTTGTAGTCACCGCCGTACAACAGGCCGGGCACGCGCGTGAGTTCGAATGTTCCTTCACCGTCGCTCATTCTTTCACCGCCCCGCCGAGCAGGCCCGCCACGAACTGCCGCTGGAACAGCAGGAACAGCGCGAGCAGCGGGAGCGTCGCGAGCAGGGAGCCGAGCATCAGGCCGGAGTAGTCGACGCGGGAGAGTCCGGTGAGGGTGTTCAGGGCGACGGGCACGGTGTATTTGTCCTCGCTGTTGAGCATGAGCAGCGGCCAGATGAAGCTGTTCCAGGCCGCCATGAACGTGAAGATCACCAGCGCGCCGAGCTGCGGGCGCACGCACGGCAGCACGACGCGGTAGAAGATGCGCAGCTCGCCGCAGCCGTCGATGCGGGCCGACTCGATGAGCTCGTCGGGGAAGCCGACGAAGCCCTGGCGCATCAGGAGGATGCCGAAGGAGTTGGCCAGGAACGGCAGGATCACGGCCTGGTAGGAGTCGATCCAGCCGATGCTCGCCATCATCTGGAAGAGCGGGACGAGCAGCACCTGGAAGGGGATCATCATCGTCGCGAGCACGGCGGCGAGCACCAGGCCCCGGCCCCGGAAGCGGTGCTTGGCCAGGGCGTAGCCGCACATCGCGGAGACGAGGGAGCTGAGCGCGGTCTGCACGACGGCGATGCCGAAGCTGTTGAGCAGGACCCGGCCGAAGCCGATGGTGTCCTGGAGCCGGGCGAGGTTGTCCAGGAGCCGTCCGCCGGGCAGGAACGGCGGCGGCGAGCGGAACAGGTCGGCGGAGGAGTGGGTGGCGGCGACCGCCATCCACAGGAACGGCACGAGACCGGCGACGGCGCCCAGCGCGAGCACGGTGCGGGCGGCGAGCCGTCCGGCGCCGCGGACGACGGCGTTGCCCGGGGGCCGCGGGACGGCGGCCGGCCGCCCGGTGCCCGTGGTGGCGGCCGGGGTGCTGCTCATCGGCGGCGCTCCCTTCCGAAGGCGACGTACTGGAGCGCGGAGATCGCGGCGATGAGCGCGACGACCACCCAGGCGATGGCGGCGGCGTAGCCGAAGTCGAACTGCTGGAAGCCGACGCGGTAGAGGTGGACGACGGGGGTGAGGGTGGCGTCGTCGGGGCCGCCCCGGGTCAGGACGTAGTTCTCGTCGAAGAGCTGGAGGGTGCCGATGGTGGAGGTGACGACGCAGAACAGGACGACGGGCCGCAGCTGCGGCAGGATCACGCGCGTGTACGTGGTGAAGGTGGAGGCGCCGTCGAGGGCGGCGGCCTCGTACTGGTCCCTGCCGATGGCCTGGAGTCCGGCGAGCAGGATGACGGCGTTGTAGCCGGTCCAGCGCCAGGTGAGGGTCAGGATGAGGGAGACGCGCGCCCAGGTCGGGTCGTTGAGCCAGTCGATCGGGCTCATGCCGAGGGCGCCGAGGGCCTGGTTGACCAGGCCGTTGTCGGTCTTGAGCAGGACCTGGAAGACCACGGCGTACGCGACGAGCGTGGTGACCGCGGGCAGGAAGTGCACGGCACGCCAGGTGCCGCGGAAGCGCAGCCACGACTGGTTGAGGAGGGCGGCGAGGACCAGCGCGAGGGCGATCATCAGCGGGACCTGCACGAGCAGGACGAGTCCGGTGTTGAGCAGCGACTGGGCGAACGCCGGGTCGTGCAGGAGCCGACGGTACTGGTCGAGGCCGACCCAGCGCACGGATCCGGCGTCCTCGGTGGTGAACGACTGGAGCAGGCTCGCGCCGAGCGGATAGGCGAAGAAGAGGGCGAACAGGGCGGCGGCGGGGCCGGCGAACAGCCAGCCGGACAGCCGGGGGCGGCGGCGGGGGCGGGGTGCGGTGCCGGTCCCGCGGGCGGGCGTGACGGGGGTCTTCGCGGAGTCCAGGGCGACCACGGCTCACGCCACCCGCTTCCGGCCGGTCGCCTCGGCGAGCCGCTCGGCGGCCGAGGCTAGGGCGGCGCGCGGGTCCTCGCCGCGCAGCATCACGCCGTTGACGGCGGAGATGACGACGTCCTTCTGCTTGGCGTCGTCCTTGGTGTACTCGACGGGCGGGATGTGCCGCGCGAGGCGGGCGAACACGGCGTTGACGCGCCGGCCGCCGAAGTACTCCTGCCGCTCGTGCAGATACGGGTCGTCGAGCGCGGGCAGATAGGCGGGGAACAGCCCCTCGCGGCGGAGCATCGCGGCCTGGTTGCGCTTGCTGGTGAGCAGGAAGCGCATGAACTCCCAGGCGGCGTCCGGGTTCTCGGCCTGTGCCGGGATGCAGAGGGTGGAGCCGCCGATGTTCGAGGTGCGCACCCCGTCGGCCGTGAAGCCGGGCAGCGGCACCACGCCGAACCTGTCCCTCAGCTCCGGCATCTCACCGGTGAGGGTGCCCGTCCACCAGGCGGCGTTGGGGGCGGTGGCGACCTTGCCCTCCTTGGTTGCGGTGACCAGGCCGTCCCAGTTCTTCTCGTAGGCGACGAGTCCGGCGTCGGCCAGGCGCTTCAGCAGGGTCAGGGCCCGGACGGCGGCCGGGGTCTCCAGGGCGATGCGGCCGCCGAGGAAGGCCGACTGGCCCTGCTGCTGGAGCAGCATGGGGAAGATCCCGGCGCCGGTCGGGTCGTGGACGAGCAGCTTGCGCCCGGTGGCCTTCTTGATGCGGACGCCGGCGCGGACGTAATCGCCCCACGTGCGCAGGGAGCCGGCGTCCACTCCGGCGGCGCGCAGCTGGTCGGTGCGGTGGTACAGGGCGCAGGGACCGATGTCCCACGGCAGTCCGAAGACCTTCTCGCGGCCGGGGCCGCCGGTGACGGTGCGCCAGGCGGCGCGGTCGAAGTCGCCGCCGTAGCGGGCGCCGAGCGGGGACACGTCGTAGAACCCGGTGGGGAAGTTGGCGGTGTAGCGGGGCAGGTAGCTGCCCTCGACGGTGAGGACGTCGGGGAGTCCGGTGCCGCCGCGCAGGCCCACGGTGATCTTGTCGTAGGCGTTGTCGTAGCCGATGTCGACCACGTCGACGGTGACGCCCGGGTGGCGCCGCTCGAAGGGGCGCCGGAGCCGTTTCATCGCGGTGGCGGCCACGTCCCAGGACCAGACGGTGATCTTGCCGGTGAGCCGCGCGGCCCGTTTCCCGCCGGGGCCGTCCTCGTCGTCGCCGCCCAGTTCGCGCGGGGCGCCGCCGGCCCCGCCCGCGCCGCCCATGGCGCAGGAGCCGAGCAGCGCGGATGCCGAGGCGGCGAGTCCCGCGGCCACAACGCGCCGCCGGGGTGGTCTTGTTGACACTCTTGCCTCCTGAGGACTGAATGCCTAATTCTGTATTCAGAACACTGAATGACAGGACCCGCCGTCAAGAGCCCTGCGCACAAGTCGCTCGAACTCCTCGGCCCCGCGCCGCCTCCCCGCCGCCCCTCCCTCCCGCCTTCTGCCTTCAGCCCTCCTGCTTTCAGCCCCCTGCCGTCAGCTCCCCGCTTCCAGCGCACGCGAAAGGTGCGGCATGACCCACCCGTACATCCCGAACGCGGTGCCCGCCGTCCGACAGGCGATGCTCGACGAGATCGGCGCGTCGAGCGTCGAGGAGTTCTACGCCGACATCCCCGAGGCGATACGCCTCCACCGCCCCCTGGACCTGCCGGCCCCGCTCCGCTCGGAGGCCGAACTCGTCCGCCACATGGACGAGTTGCTCTCCCGCAACACCGGCACCCACCAGGCCCTGAGCTTCCTCGGCTCGGGCTGCTACCGGCACCACGTCCCCGCGGTGGTCGACGAGGTCGTGGACCGCTCCGAGTTCCTCACCGCGTACGCGGGCGAGCCGTACGAGGACCACGGGCGCTTCCAGGCCCTGTGGGAGTACCAGTCGATGATGGCCGAGCTGCTGGACGTGGACGTCGTCAACGTCCCCGTGTACGACGGGTTCCAGGCCGCCGGCACCGCGCTGCGCATGGCGGGCAGGATCACCGGCCGCCGCCGTCTCGTCGTGGCGACGGCGCTCGACGCGGACAAGCTCTCGCGGATACGGGACTACGTGCGCCCCGACCACGAGGTGACGGTCGTCCCCGTGGACCGGGAGACCGGCGGCGCGGACCTCGCCGCGGTGCGCGAGGCGCTGGCCGCGGGCGACGCGGCGGCCCTCTACGCCGAGTCCCCCTCGGCGCTCGGCCTCGTCGACGAGCACCTTCCCGGACTCGCCGAACTCGCCCACTCCGCAGGCGCGTTGTACGTGGTCGGCTGCAATCCGCTCACCCTCGGCGCGCTCGCTCCCCCGTCCGCGTACGGCGCGGACATCGCGTGCGGGGACATCCAGCCCCTCGGCATCCACCAGAGCTTCGGCGGCGGCAACGCCGGGTTCATCGCCACCCGCGACGAGCCGCACCTCGTCGCCGAGTTCCCGTCCCGGCTGTTCGGCCTGGTGCCGACCGAGGTCGAGGGCGAGTACGGATTCGGCGACGTCGCGTACGAGCGGACCTCCTTCGCGCGGCGCGAGGAGGGCAAGGAGTGGGTCGGCACCGCGGCCGCGCTGCACGGGATCGGCGCCGGGGTGTACCTGGCCCTCATGGGACCCCAGGGCATGCGCGAGATCGGGGAGACGATCCTCGCGCTCACCGCGTACGCCCGTCGGCGCCTCGCCCAGGTACCCGGCCTGGAGGTGCCGTTCGGCGACGGACTGCACTTCGCCGACTTCACCGTCCGCTATTCGGGCTCCCGCACGGCCGCCGAGGTCCGCGCCCGCCTCAAGGAGTACGGCATCTTCGGCGGCGTACCGACCGGCATCGGCCTGCCGGACGGCGCCCGCGCCGACGCGTCCGACGAGGCGCGCGAGGCCACCTTCTGCGTCACGGAAGTCCACACCAAGGCGGACATCGACCGGCTCGCCACGACCCTGGAGGAGATCGTCAAGTGACGGACCATCACGTGCACGCGCCCGGGTCGGTGACCGCCGAGGACGCGCGGATCGCACCGAAGCCGCCGCTGCGCCGGTTCCGGCAGGCCTCCTGGGACGAGAAGCTCGTCTTCGAACTGGGCGGTCCCGGCGAGCGGGGCGTCCTGGTGCCCGCCCCCGACCCGTCGATCGCGGCACCGGAGATCCCGGCGGCGCTGCGCCGCGCCACCCCGCCCGCACTGCCCGAGCTGTCCCAGCAGCAGGTCCTGCGGCACTACTTGAGGCTCTCGCAGGAGAACCTGGGCGCCGACCTGAACATCGACGTCGGGCAGGGCACCTGCACGATGAAGTACAGCCCGAAGGTCAACGACCGGTTCGTGCGCGACCCGCGCGTCGCCGACCTCCACCCGCTCCAGGACGCGGACACCGTCCAGGGCGTGCTGCGCGTCCTGCACGAGCTGGAACGCCTGCTCGCGGAGATCTCCGGCATGGACCGGGTCTCGCTCCAGCCCGCCGCGGGATCCGCCGCGATCTACACCAACGTCGCCATGATCCGCGCCTACTTCGCGGACCGCGGCGAGCTGGAGCAGCGCGACGAGATCATCACGACGCTCTTCTCGCACCCGTCGAACGCGGCCTGCGCCAAGACCGCGGGGTTCAAGGTGATCACGCTCCACCCGGACGCGGACGGCTGTCCCGACATCGGGGCCCTCAAGGCCGCGGTGGGACCGCGCACCGCCGCGCTGCTGATCACCAACCCGGAGGACACCGGCATCTACAACCCCCGCATCGAGGAGTTCGTGCGGATCGTGCACGCGGCGGGCGGCCTGTGCGCGTACGACCAGGCCAACGCGAACGGCATCCTCGGCATCACCCGCGCCCGGGACGCGGGCTTCGACCTGTGCCACTTCAATCTGCACAAGACGTTCTCGACGCCGCACGCGTGCGGGGGTCCGGCGGCGGGCGCCTGCGCGGTCACGGAGGAGCTCGCGCCGTACCTGCCGTATCCCACGGTCGAACCGGACGGCGAGCGGCTCTTCCTGGACCACGACCGGCCCCGCTCGGTCGGCAAGATGCGGCCGTTCCACGGGGTCGTCCCGAACCTGGTGCGCGCCTACGCCTGGATCCGGTCGCTCGGCGCGGAGGGCCTGCGGGCCGCGGCCGAGACGGCGGTCCTCAACAACAACTACCTGCTCCACAAGGTCCGCCGGATACCGGGGGTCTCCGTGCCCTACGCCGAGGGCAGGCCGCGCGTCGAACAGGTCCGGTACAGCTGGCAGAAGCTGTACGAGGACACCGGCGTGCACTCCGAGGACATCGGCCTGCGCGCCGCCGACTTCGGCACCCACTACTGGACCAGCCACCACCCGTACGTGGTGCCCGAGCCGATGACCCTGGAGCCGACCGAGTCCTACAGCCGGGCCGACCTCGACGAGTACGCGGCGATCCTCGCGGAGGTCGCGCGCGAGGCGTACGAGGACCCGGAGACGGTCCGCACGGCGCCGCACCGCTCCACCGTCCACCGGGTGCGCCCGGAGACGCTGGACGACCCGAAGACCTGGGCGGTGTCGTGGCGGGCCTACCGCCGGAAGATCCTCGGCGAGTCCACGGTCCCCGGCGGGGCCCCGTGACGCGGCCCCGCGTCGGCCTCGTGGTCAACCCGGTCGCCGGGCTCGGCGGCCGGGTCGGCCTCGGCGGCACGGACGGGCCCGAACGCGCGCTGCGGGCGCTTGAGTTGGGGGCGCGGCCACAGGCGGGCGCCCGCGCGGCGGAGGCGCTGCGTGCCCTGCGCACCGGTGCCGCCCCCGTGGTCGTGACCGCGCCGGGGCCGATGGGGGCGGACGCGGTACGGGCGGCGGGGCTCGCGGTGGAGGTCGTGGGGCCTCCGGTGGCGGGGGTCGCGGCGCGGCGGGCGGTGGAGCGGCCCGCGCCGGGGGGCGCGGCGACCGCCATCCGTACCACCGCCGCCACCGGCCAGGACGCGGCGACCGCCACCCGCGCCGGGCACGCGGCGGCCCCCGGCCCGGCCACCGCCGTCCCGACCACCCCCGCCGACACCACCACCGCCGTCCGCGCGCTCGTCGCCTCCGGGATCGACCTGCTCCTCTTCGCCGGCGGCGACGGCACCGCCCGCGACGTGCTCGGTGCCCTCGGCGGGGCCCGCTGTCCCGTGCTCGGCGTCCCGACCGGCGTCAAGATGCACTCGGCCGTCTTCGCGGTCGGGCCGCGCGCGGCGGGCGAGGTCGCGGCGGCCTGGCTGGACGGCAGGGGCGGCGTGCGGCTGCGGGACGCCGAGGTCATGGACCGCGACGAGTCCGCGCTGATCGCGGGACGCGTGGCCTCGCGGCTGTTCGGCTGGCTCTCCGTGCCCGACGTGCCCGCCCGGGTCCAGCAGCGCAAGACCGGCAGCACGGCCGCCACCGCCGAGGCCTCGGGCGGCATCGCGACGGAGCTCGCGGCCCGCGTCGGCGAGGGGCTGCTCGTGCTCGGCCCCGGGAGCACCACCCGCGCCGTGGCACGGGCGCTGGGCGCCGACGCCTCGCTCGCCGGGGTCGACGTGCTCGCCCTGCGCGAGGGGCGCGCCGAGGTCATGGCGCGCGAGGCCGCCGAGGCGGAGCTCCTTGCGCGGATCGGGCGCGGGCCCTGCTGGATCGCGCTCTCCCCCATCGGCGGGCAGGGCTTCCTGCTCGGCCGGGGCAACCAGCAGATCTCGCCGCGCGTGCTCCGCGCCGCCGGTGGCCGCGCGCGGCTGCTCGTGCTGTGCCCGGAGCACAAGCTGGCCGCGCTCGGCGGCCGTCCGCTGCTCCTGGACACCACGGACGCCGCCCTGGACGCCGAGTTGACCGGATACCTGCCCGTCCTCACCGGCCACCGGCGCGTCTCCCTCTATCCGGCGTCCGGCTGACCCCTGCCGCCGCCCCCGTCACACACCAAGGAGCAAAGGAGCCCACGATGATCTCTCTCGACGGCAAGCGCGCCATCGTCACCGGCGCCGGTGCCGGCATCGGCCGCGCCACGGCCCAGGTCCTCGCCGAGCTGGGCGCCCGCGTCGTGATCGCCGACATCGACACGGACGGCGGCGAGCGGACGGCGAAGGACACCTCGGGCACGTTCGTGCGGTGCGACGTGTCGCGGCGCGCGGACTGCGAGGCCGTGGTCGCCGCCGCGCACGACCGGCTCGGCGGCGTGGACATCCTGTTCAACAACGCGGGCGTCATCCGCCGTTCCACGGTGTGCGAGATCACCGAGGACGACTGGGACCTGGTGATGGCGGTGAACGTACGCTCCATCCTGCTGATGAGCCGCCTGGTCATCCCCGGCATGGCGGGGCAGGGCGGCGGCTCGATCGTCAACACCGGTTCGGGCTGGGGCATTTCGGGCGGTGCCCGTGCGGTGTCGTACTGCGCGTCCAAGGGCGCGGTGGTCAACATGACCCGGGCCATGGCGATCGACCACGGTCCTGACAACATCCGCGTCAACTGCGTGTGCCCCGGCGACACCGCCACCGGCATGCTGGCGGAGGAGGCCCGGCAGCTGGGCGAACGGGCGGAGGCGTTCTACGAGGACGCGGCCGACCGGCCGCTCGGGCGGATCGGACAACCCCGCGACATCGCCCGGACGGTGGCGTTCCTGGCATCCGACGCATCCGCGTTCATCAGCGGAGCGATCATCCCCGTCGACGGCGCCGGTACCGCCTGACCAGCGGGCAGCGGATAATCGAGCAACCGAAGGGGAGGGCCGCCGCACATGCCAATCGAGAACCGACCGCTGCGTGAGCAGGTGAAGGAGGAACTGCTCAGGCGCCTCGGCACCAGCACGATCGCGACGGACCAGACGATCAACGAAGTGCAGCTGGCGGCCGAACTCGGCGTCAGCCGCACGCCGTTGCGCGAGGCACTGATCACGCTGGAGCGCGAGGGCGTCATCACCAGCGAGCGCGGCAAGGGCTTCCGCTTCACCCCGCTGAGCGCCCAGGAGTTCCGCGACCTGACGGCGATCGTCGCCACGCTGGAGACGCTGGCGCTGCGCTCCAGCGACCCCGCCCACCTCGCAGGGATCGCCCCGCGGCTGCTCGCGGAGGCACGGGCCTTCGCCGCCCCGCAGGCCCCCCACGACGTGATAGAGCGCTACGACGACGCCTGGCACGACCTGCTCCTGTCGGGCTGCGCCAACGGCCGCCTGATGCAGCTGATCACGTCCCTGAAGGTCACGATGCACCGGTACGAACGGGTCGCGCTCGGCGACCAGGACGTCCTGGAGCGCTCGGCCGAGGAGCACGAGCGCATCGCGCTGTGTCTTCAGCGCGGAGACCTGGAGGCGGCGGCCGCGGCGCTGGAGGAGAACTGGAACAGCGGCATGGACCGCATCCTGGAGCGGCTCACGGACTGAGGGAAGGCAGGGTCGCCCCACGCGCCGCCGGGGGCGGGTGGCCCTGCCTCAGGCCCCCGGCCGGTGCGGGCGCCGTGCCACGAACACGAACTCCCGGCCCGGCCGGTCGGGCGCGTCGCGGACGTCCTCCACCACGTACCCGTGCGCGACCAGGTCGGCCTCGACCTCCGCGCGCTCGCGGAAGCGGAGCGTGGAGTCCGAGGTCAGCACCTGGCCGTCGGCGGCGAAGACATAGGTCCAGCGGAACGACACCAGGGGTCCCTCGACCCCGGTCACCTCGCACCAGCTCTCGACCGCGCCGACGCCGGGCACCTCCGTGACGCCGTGCGTGGCGGCGCGGTTCCACTCGTGCCAGGCGCGCCGCGCGGGGTCCCGGGTCTCGAAGACCAGGCGCCCGCCCGGCCGCAGCGCCGCGCGGGCGCCCCGCAGGGTGCCGTGCCACGCCTTTGGGTCCGCGACGGCCTGGGCGACGTTGGCCGTCATGGTCGCGAGGTCGACCCGCAGCGGCGGCAGCGCCGTCGCGTCGCCGCACAGCCAGCGCACCCGTTCGCCGCCGGGCTTCGCGCGGGCCACGTCCACGGACGCCCGCGCCGGGTCGACGCCGACGACGTCGATGCCGCGCCCGGCGAGCAGCAGCGCGAACACCCCGGTCCCGCAGCCGATGTCCAGCACGCTGCGCGCGCCGAACTCCTCCGCCATGGCGAGATACGCGTCGAGATCGCTCCGGTCGGGGTCGAGTGGGTCGTAGAGCGCGGCGAGCCGCGGGTTCGCGTAGGCCTCGTCGCCCGGGCCGCCCGCGGTGCCGTCCGTCATCGGCCCGCCTCCTTCGCACGGGCGGCACGCCATTCGGGGGCGAGGACCGCCCAGACCTCGGTGTCCTGGCGCACGCCCCGGTAGGGGTCCTCCTCGCGCCGGACGCCCTCGCGGCTCATGCCGAGCCGCACGGCCACGTTGATGCTGGGCGTGTTCTCCGAGGCCACCAGCCACTCCACGCGGTGCATGCCGCGCTCCTCGACGGCCCAGTCGAGGACGACGCGCACGGCGCGGGTGACCAGGCCGCGCCCGGCGGCCGACGGTTCCAGCCAGCAGCCCGCCTCGCAGGTTCCGCTCTCCGTGTCGAAGACCCGCAGGAGGACGCCGCCGACGAGACGGCCGTCGAGCCGGATGCCGTACAGCCGGCCGGTGTCGGCGGCGGCCTTGCGGGCGTACACCCCGAGCCAGGCGCGGGCGGCGTCGAGGTCGGCGGTGAGGTCGGGGAGGCCGACGAACCGGCCGATGTAGTCGCGTCCGCGGTCCATGTGGGCGAGGAACTCCTCGGCCTGCCAGGGCTCCAGCGGGCCGAGCTCGGCTCCGTCGCCCAGGGGTATCGCGAACATCGTCATCCTCCACAGTGACCGCGCGGGGTTCTCCCGGATCCTCGCACGGCCCGCGGCTCAGGCCCCCGTCGGCGTGGTGGAGCGGTGGGCGAGGCGGTCCGCGGCGCGGCGGCCCCGGCGCTCGACGGGCAGGACGCCGGTGGCGCCCGCGAGCCCGAAGGGCGGCATGTCGAAGTAGATCGACTCGTACGAGCCCTCGGGGGCGATGTACGTCTCGTGCCATAGGCCGACGTGGCCGCGGGTCCTCCCGGCGCGCACCTTGCGGTTGGCGATGCCCCAGACCTTGTGGTGGAAGGCGTCGGGCGCCTGGGCATAGGCGTAGAGCCGCTCCTTGGACTCCCAGTACTGGACCACGTAGTACGTGCGCGGCGACGCGGTCAGCAGGACGTGGCCGAGCAGGCCGCGCCCCGGGTCCTTGCGCAGGTCACGGAGCATGCGGAGCATCGCGAACATCACGGGGCCCCAGTGGTGGGCCGCCCAGAAGTGGTTGACGCGCATGCCGATGAGCAGGACGGCGACGTCCCCCTCCGCGGCCGCCGTGGTGTAACCCCGTGTCGGTCTGGCGAACATGCGGCCCCCCGTGTGGTGACGCGTCGGCGTTCCCGCGGCGCGCCCGGCTGATGTAATCGGCGATTACATCAGTGCGCCATTCAGGGGGTCAAGGGGTCGGGTGCGGGTCAATGCCCCTGGTGGCGGGCGGAGTTGACGACCCCGATGCCGAAGGTGTCGAGGACCTGCTCCGCCAGGCGCTCGGCCCGCTCCGGGGGCAGATATCCGTCGACGATCATCTGGGAGAGGCCGTAGACCAGCGCCTGGCCGGCGAGCCCGACGACGGCGGGATCCCCCGCCCGCAGCTCGCCCGCGCGCTGGTCGGCGACGATGAGCCCGGTGAAGGCCTCCTCGATGGCGGCCAGGCGCGCGTCCAGACCGGGCGGTCTGCGCGGGCCGAACACCCAGGGCCTGACCAGATCGAAGCGGTGCGGATGGCGGATCGCGTACCGCACGAAGCCCAGCCCGAAGGCGCGCATCGCGGAGCCCTCCGCCCGCTCGACGGTGGCCAGTTGCCACTGCTCGTAGTCGGCCAGAATCCGCTCCGCGACGGCCGCGAGGAGCGCCTGCCGGTCGGCGAAGTGACGGAAGGGCGCCCCCGGCGACACCCCCGCGCGGCGCGCGACCTCGCGCACGGTCACCCCGCCCTGGCCGCCCTCGTCGAGCAGTTCCAGGGCCACGGCGACGAGCGTCTCGGGGAGCGAGCCGTGGTGGTAGCCGGAGCGCGGTGCGGGCCTGTCCTTCATGACCGCAGTGCTACCACACGCGGTCAAGGGGCCATAGACGCAGGCAGGTTGCGTGGAGGGAGTGATTCCGGACAGATCCGCGCGGTGGACGATCTGGCCGGTCTTGTCGTGGACGAATTAGATGCCCTAGGCATCCAATGGGGTCAGGCAAGGGAAGAACTGCACTTTGCGAGGTACACCCATGACGGAGTCAACGAAGGCGGCCGAGCCCATGCAGCCGACGGAGCCCATCGCCTTCCCCCAGGACCGGACGTGCCCCTACCACCCGCCGACCGGCTACGCGCCACTGCGCGAAGAACGGCCGCTGTCCCGCGTCAAGCTGTTCGACGGCCGCTCCGTGTGGCTGGTCTCCGGGCAGACCACCGCCCGCACGCTGCTCGCCGACCCACGGCTCTCCTCCGACCGGGCCAAGGACGGCTTCCCCTCCACGACCGACCGGCTCGCACGGGCCCGTGACAAGAACGTCGCCCTGATCGGCGTCGACGACCCCCGGCACAACACCCAGCGCCGGATGCTGATCCCCAGCTTCTCGGTCAAGCGCATCGCGGCCCTGCGCCCGAGGATCCAGGAGACCGTCGACCGGCTCCTGGACGCCATGGTCGAACAGGGGCCGCCCGCCGAGCTGGTGAGCGCCTTCGCGCTGCCCGTCCCCTCCATGGTGATCTGCGCCCTGCTCGGGGTGCCCTACGCCGACCACGAGTTCTTCGAGGAGAAGTCGCGGCGGATGCTGCGCGGCACCGCCGAGTCGTCACAGGCGGCACGCGACGAACTCGACTCCTACTTCTACGAGTTGATCGCCCGAAAGGAGCGCGAGCCGGGCGAAGGGCTGCTCGACGAGCTGATCCACCAGCAGCTCGCGACGGGCGCGGTGGACCGCAAGGAGCTGGTCAGCCTGGCCACGATCCTGCTGATCGCGGGCCACGAGACCACGGCCAACATGATCTCCCTCGGGACGTTCACCCTCCTGCAGCACCCCGAACACCTCGCCGAGCTGCGCGCCGCACTGGCGGACCCCGCGGCGGGACCGGACGGCGGACCGCCCCTGATGCCCGCCGCCGTCGAGGAACTGCTGCGCTTCCTGTCCATCGCGGACGGGATGATGCGGGTGGCACGGGCCGACATCGAGGTCGAGGGCAGCACCATCCGCGCCGACGACGGCATCATCTTCGCCACGTCCCTCATCAACCGCGACGGCACGGCGTACGAGGAGCCGGAGGAGCTGGACTGGCACCGCGCGAACCGCCACCACCTCGCCTTCGGCTTCGGCGTCCACCAGTGCCTGGGCCAGAACCTCGCGCGGGCCGAGCTGGACATCGCCATGACGTCCCTGTTCGCCCGGCTGCCGGGGCTGCGCCTGGCGGTGCCCGCGCAGGAGATCCCCTTCAAACCCGGGGACACCGTGCAGGGGATGCTCGAACTCCCGGTCACCTGGTAAGAGTTGACCATGACGATCACAGCGATACACGTCGATCAGGACCTGTGCGTGGGAGCGGGCATGTGCGCGCTCACCGCGCCGAACGTCTTCACCCAGGACGACGACGGCATCAGCGAGGTGCTGCCGGGCCGTGCGGACGGCGGCGGCGACCCCATGGTGGGCGAGGCGGTCCGGGCGTGCCCGGTGCAGGCCATCACCGTCGAGGAATCCTGAGCCCTGCCCGCACGGCGCTCACCCCCGCAGCGTGACCGTGAAGCTCCTGCCGTAGGCGTGGCGGGTGTTCACCTCGACACGGGTGCCGCCGGGGGTTCGGCTCACCCGGACCTCCGGGTCCGCGGTGACCGTGCGCAGGGCGCGCCCGCGGAGCAGCACCGTGACGGTGTCCCGGTCCATGGTCGGGTCGGACACCGCGACGGACGTGGTCGCCCCGGCGCGCCGCACGAGCACGGAGGCGGGCCCTGCCACGCGCAGGCCCGCCGTCTCGTGCGCGCCCGCGGTGAAGGTGTTGGCCGCCGTCAGGCCGAGGCCCGTGTGGGTCACGGCCTGCAGGCGGCGGGAGTTGGCGAGGACCTTCAGCGGCCCATGGCGGTGGGCGCGCAGCTGGTCCTCGCCGGCGTTCGGCACCAGCGCGTAGGCGAACCGGCCCGGCCGGGCCCCCGCGGCCCCGTCGATCGTGACGCCGAGCACCGAACGGGTCACGGCGGTGTCCGGGTTGGCGGTGCGCACGACCCGGCGGCTGCGGGTGACCGGCTCCTGGGTGACCCGCACCTTCGGGGTGTCGAGGAAGACATAGCCCACCGAGGTGCCCTGCGTGGCATTGGCGTAGCGCAGCCAGCGCAGGTCGGCGGTGCCGGGGCCGGTCCAGGGGCGGCCGTCGCGGCGCGCGCCGGTGAGCGAGGTGCGGTCCCCGGGGGCCGCGGTGCGGGCGTCGACGGTCGTGGTGACGGCCCGCCCCGCCTCGTCGCCGACGTCCGCGGCGAGCACCACGATCTCGTCGTCGAGCAGGAACCACGACTTCGTCGACGTCGCGTTCCGGTACACCACGAAGTCGTCGGGCAGCAGGGCCCGGTCGCGGTACGCCGCGTCACTGGACTGCACCGCGGCCACCGCGCCGTACGCCCCGAGGACGGCGCCGCCGGAATGCCGGTTCGTGCCGCGCGGGAAGTACACGTACGTGTTCTGGGACTCCGACGACGGCGTGAAGTTGAGCGGGTGGCCGGGGTTGTCGTAGTACGGCTTGCCGTACGACTCCGGTACGGTGCGGCGCTGTTCGACGGGCGCGGTGACGCCGGCGAGACCGTACGGCGGGACGGTGGTGTAGTAGTCGACGCCGTACGCCTGGGTCTGGTCCTGGCCCGCGAGATAGAGGTAGTGCGCGCCGTCGCCCTGGAACCACGGCATGAGGTTCTCGCCGCTCATGTACTCGTACTTGCTGATCCGGTCCGAGCTGCGCGCCAGCGCGAAGGCGTAGCCGGGTCTGCGGTGCACCGTCTTGTCCATGGCGTTGAACGCGACGCTGCGCGCGGCGGGGTTGAGGTCGGCGGCCGGCACCGAAGGGTCGGCGACGATGTCGGCGTAGCGCACGACGCTGACCGGGGAGACGAAGCGGGCCGGGTCGAGGGCGGCGCGCGAGGTGGCCCTGATGTGCTTGACGTACCCCTTCAGCGCGGTGGCGTCGGCGCCCGTCGCGAGCGAGGAGAGGTCGACGACGGCCTCGACGACCACCGCAACGTCCGTGTAGCCGGAGTCCGTGCGCGACACCGCCCGGCCCTTGACGATCTCCATCATCCAGCCCTCGAAGATGAGCGGGGCGAATCCGTCGCGCACCCAGCCGTGCACGGTCGGCACCAGCTCCCGGCCGTGTGCGAAGCCGGTGCCGTCGAGGATCTTCAGGGTCTGCACGACGCGGGTCAGCAGGCCCTTGCCGTACGAGCCCGTATACGCGACGGAGGCGTGCTGGATGAAGGAGCCGTCCGCGTAATAGCCGTCCGTCACACCGTGGTTGAGGTGGTACGGGTCGATGGTGACGAAGACCGTCAGCTGGTCGGTGAGGGCCTTGCGGATCCGGGCCTCGCCCGCCTCGCCCAGGACGGCGCCCTGAAGGATGCGGTTGGTGGTGATGTCGGCGAGGTTGGCGCCGGTGTGGAAGCGCGAGTCGAGGTTCACGTCGCCGTCGGTGCCGTTGCGCAGGTAGGCGTCCATGGAGGCGACGTAGGTGCGGATCAACTCGGGCCGGTAGGTGCCGAGTTCGTCGAGCAGCAGGACGAGGGTCCGGCTGATGTGCTGGGGTATCCCGATCTCCCAGTGGAACCAGTTGCCGTAGTAGCCCTTGGACTGGTCGCCGTAGTACCGCTCGTGCAGCCACACCAGGCCGTCGATCACGCGGCGCTGCACGGCCGTGTCGCCGTACAGGTCGGAGGAGGTCGCGGGGGTGCGGGTGGCGAGGGCGATCTCGTACAGCCTGCGGTAGGCGGTGTTCAGGTTGGCCTCGTCGGTGCCGAGCGCCAGACCGGCGAAGAGCTCGCCCGGGCCCGCGTCGTCCATCGCCTTCAGCCCTGCCCGCGCCGCCTTGTCGACGGCGGCGAGCTTCGCGGCGGTCTCCGGGCGGGCGTTGGACTCCTCGGTGCCCGCGAAGACGGCCACGGTGTTGGCGAGCAGCCGGGCGCGGTCCGCCGCGGCCGTCGCCGCGTCCGCGCGGCCCACGGGAAGCACCGCCAGGAGACCGGCGGCCGACAGGGCGGACAACAGGCGTCTACGGGTGATCTCCATGGCGGCCTCCACCGGCGGCGACGTGCGTGGCGTTCGGGCGGGCGTGTGCGCGGATCGTACGGAGGTGGTACGGCGATCGTTCGGCGGGCGGAGTCAAGCAGATGGCCCGGACCGGGACAAGGGGCCGGGCACCGGCCCGGCCCGCGCGGCCGGGGCTGCCGGGGCCCTCACCCCTGCCGGGTCCCGGCGCGCCCCGCGATGTGCGGGGGCGGCGCGATGTCCGGGGGCAGCAGCGGGTCCGGCACGGGCGCGCCCCAGGTGGCGGTCAGCGGGAGGTTGCCGGCCCAGACGCCGAGTGCGGCGTCCGGTCCCTCGCCGTCGTCCGGCGGTCCCGCCGAGACCTTGACCGAGGCCTCGGCCAGGGAGAGCGCGAGCAGGGTCGTCGCGGCGAGTTCCTTGCGGCTGGGGCGGCGGGCGTAGTCCCACTGCCCCGGCGTCGCGTGCTCGGTGAGCAGGCGCAGGCCGCGCAGTTTCTCCTCCGGGTCGGTCACCACGCGGGGGACGCCGTGGATCATCGCGCTGCGGTAGCTGACGCCGTGCTCGAAGACCGAGCGGGCGAGGACGAGTCCGTCGACGTGGGTGACGGTGACGCAGACCGGCGCCTCGGGGTCGGCGGCCAGGCTGCGGCTGGCGACGGAGCCGTGCAGGAAGAGTTGGGTGTCGTCCCGGCCGTAGACGGTGGGCACGACCATCGGGTGACCGTCGACGACCACGCCGAGGTGGCAGACGAAGCCCGCGTCGAGCACCGCCTCCAGGTCGGCGCGGACCAGGCTGCCCTTCTCGCGCAGACGGCGGTGGCGGGTGCGGTCGGTGACGGGGAGCGCGGCGGGCAGCGGGGCGGACGCCGTCGGCTGAGGTCGTTGATTCACAGGGCGAGAAGTTACCGATACCGCGCCCTGGACGCTACGGTTCAGCCGATATCGACCGCCCCGCCCGCCGCTCACTGCGATATCCGCATGAACCCCGTGGTGCGTCCAAGCCATGCCCGAAGAGTCCAACGACTCCCGCTCCGAAACAATTGTGAGCCGACGCCCCGGCACGGTCTGATGGAGGACATGGACCTCCCCCACCACGAGGACGTATCCCCCGGCACCGGTTCCCTCCCGCCCCGATCCTGGTACGCGGCGTCCGACGCCGCCGCCCTCTCCCTCAACGGTCCCTGGCGCTTCCGCCTCTCCCCCACCGCCGACGCGCGGGACGACGCGTTCGCCGCCGACGGCCACGACACCGCCGGCTGGGACGAGATCGCCGTCCCCGGCCACTGGGTGCTCCAGGGCCACGGCACGCCCCACTACACCAACCAGCTCTATCCGTTCCCGGTGGACCCGCCGCGCGTCCCGACCGAGAACCCCACCGGCGACCACGTGCGCGTCTTCGACCTGCCCGCCGACTGGCCGCGGCAGGGCACCGCCGTGCTCCGCTTCGACGGCGTCGAGTCCTGCGCGCGCGTCTGGCTGAACGGCACGGAACTCGGCGACTTCAAGGGCTCGCGCCTCGCCCACGAGTTCGCGGTCGGCCCGCTGCTGCGCCCCGAGGGCAACGTCCTCGCGGTCCGCGTCCACCAGTGGTCGGCCGGCTCGTACCTGGAGGACCAGGACCAGTGGTGGCTGCCGGGCATCTTCCGTGACGTGACGCTGCTGCACCGGCCCGAGGGCTGCGCGGCCGACTTCTTCGTCCACTCCTCGTACGACCACCGGGCGGGCACGGGCACGCTGCGGGTCGACTCGGCGGTCCAAGGGCGCGTCACCGTACCCGAGTTGGGGGTCGACGTCGCCACCGGCGAGGAGGTCACCGTGCCCGTGCGGCCGTGGACCGCCGAGACGCCGAGGCTCTACGACGGCGTGCTGACCACGGCGGGCGAGCGGGTCCCGCTGCGCGTGGGCTTCCGCACCGTCGCCGTCGAGGACGGGCTGCTGCGGGTCAACGGCCGCCCGATCCTGTTGCGGGGCGTCAACCGCCACGAGTTCCACCCGGAGACCGGCCGCGCGCTCGACGCGGAGACGATGCGCGCGGACGTGCTCCTGATGAAGCGGCACAACATCAACGCCGTCCGCGCCAGCCACTATCCGCCGCACCCCGCCTTCCTCGACCTGTGCGACGAGCTGGGCCTGTGGGTGATCGACGAGTGCGACCTGGAGACCCACGGCTTCACCGCGGTCGGCTGGCGCGGCAACCCCGTCGACGACGACCGCTGGACGCCCGCCCTGCTGGACCGCGCGGCCCGCATGGTCGAGCGCGACAAGAACCACCCGTCGGTCGTCCTGTGGTCGCTCGGCAACGAGTGCGGCACGGGCCGCGGCCTGACCGCCATGGCCGACTGGATCCGCGCCCGGGACCCCGGCCGCCCGCTCCACTACGAGGGCGACAGGTCGTGCAAGGACACGGACGTCTATTCCCGCATGTACGCCGACCACGCCGAGGTCGAGCGCATCGGCCGGGGCACCGACGAGGGACCGGAGTCCCGCCGCGCACTCCCCTTCATCCTCTGCGAGTACGGCCACGCGATGGGCAACGGCCCCGGTGGCCTCAGCGAGTACCAGCGGCTCTTCGAGACGTACGAGCGGCTCCAGGGCGGCTTCATCTGGGAGTGGATCGACCACGGCATCGCGCACCCCGCGTACGGGTACGCCTACGGCGGCGACTTCGGCGAGCGGCCGCACGACGGGAACTTCGTCTGCGACGGACTGCTGTTCCCCGACCGGACGCCGTCCCCCGGCCTCGTCGCGTACAAGAAGGTGATCGAGCCGGTCCGCGTCGAGGGCGACGGGCGCGCGGGCACGCTGCGGATCACCAACCTGCACGACTTCGCGGACCTCTCCCACCTGGCCTTCACGTGGTCGTACGACGTGGACGGCGAGAGCGTCGCCGACGGCGCCCTGGCCGTGCCGCCGGTGGCACCCGGCGAGTCGGCCGAGGTCAAGCTGCCGCCGGCGCCGGCGCGGGGCCGGGACGCCGAGACGCAGTGGACGGTGCGGGCGGTACTGGCGCGGGACACGCCGTGGGCGGCACGCGGGCACGTGGTGGCGTGGGCCCAACTGCCCGTCGGGACCGGCATGGTCCTGCCGGTGCCGGGCGGCACGGCCCCGGTGCGCGAGGGCGGGCGGATCCTGCTCGGTCCCGCCGTCTTCGACGCCCACGGCACCCTGGAGTCCTTCGGCGGCCTGGCGGTCGAGGACCTGCGCCTTGACGTGTGGCGGGCGCCCACCGACAACGACAACGGCATGCCGTGGCGCCCCGAGCCCTCCGTGGCCGCGCGCTGGCGGAGCCTCGGCCTGGACCGCGTCCAGCACCGCCTCGACACCGTGGAGTTGGGCCAGGAGGCGTTGACCGTACGCACCCGCGTCGCGCCCGCGGCGAGCGACCTGGGCCTGCGCGTGACGTACCGCTGGCAGTCGGACGGCGACCGGCTCCTGCTGAGCGTGGACGTGGCCCCGGAGGGCGCGTGGACGGTGCCGCTGCCCCGGGTCGGCATCCGCTTCGGGCTGCCCGGCGCGGCGGGACCGGTCCGGTGGTTCGGCGGTGGCCCCGGCGAGGGCTACCCCGACACCGCGCAGGCCGCGATGACGGGCGTGTGGGAGGCGGACGTCGACGCCCTCCAGACCCCGTACGTGCGCCCGCAGGAGAACGGCGCGCGCCCGGACGTCCGCTGGGCGGAGGTGGGCGGGCTGCGGATCGACAGCGACCACGGCCCGTCGTTCACCGCGCGCCGCTGGACCACCGAGCAGCTCGACGCGGCCGCCCACCGCACCGACCTGCTCCCCGGCGACACGGTCTGGGTCACCCTCGACACCGCACTGCACGGCATCGGCTCCCAGTCCTGCGGGCCCGGCGTGCTCCCGCAGTACGAACTGACCGCCACGCACTGGCGGTTCGGCCACACCTTCTCCCGCACCGGCGGGTGAGCTAGGAGGCGAGCCGCTCCCGCAGGAAGCGGACCACCCGCTCGCGCGCGGCGTGGGCGGGGTGGCCCGGCACCTCGCGCAGCTCTTCCGTGAGGACGGAGTGGGCCGCCTTGCCGAAGCCCGCCTCGTTGCCCGGGGACGAGTCGAGCTCGATGACGTCGAACGCGTCCCCGAGGTGGCGGCGCAGGGTCTCGAAGCGGTCCCGCGGGACCAGCCTGTCCTCGCTGAAGCGCAGGCCGAGCACGCACAGCCCGTCGTCCCTGCTGCGCCGCACCACCGTGTCGAACTCGCCGCGCGAGAGGCCCGGGTCGACCTTGCGGGCGCCGCTCACCGGGAGCGGCAGCGTGGGCTGGCTGAGCACCGCCGCGAGGACGGTGTCGTCCACGGCGGCGGCCAGCGCGAAGCCGCCCGTGAAGCACATGCCGATGACGCCCACGCCGGGCCCCGGGGTGCGCGAGGCCAGCTCCCGGGCGAGGGCGCGCAGGTGATCGGCGAAGGGGCGGCGCGCGTTGGTGGCGAAGGCGCGGAACTCGGCGCTGACACAGATCCGGGCGAGGGTGCCGAGGGCGTAGCCGGCGGAGATCTCGCGGCCCGGTTCGCCGAACGGCGAGGGGATCGCGACGGTGAACCCCTGCCGCACCAGGTGCTCGCCCAGGGCCAGCACCCCCGGGTGCAGTCCGGGCACTTCGGGAACCAGGACGACACCTGGCCCTGTCCCCTTCTCATGGACATCATGGGTGAGCCCGGCCGCCGTGAAGGGCGACCTGCGCCAGCCGGTGAGGTCCGCCGCCGATTCCGTACCGGACACGGCGCTCACTCCCTTTCGTCACACGTGCCTGATGGGTAAGTGGAGTTCATGCATACAGCACACGTGCGTGGAGGCACAGGGCCCGCGGGGCCGCCCGAGCCTCCCGGGGCACCGCCCGGACCGCCGTCCGGGCGGCTCGTGGCATGGCTGGCCCGTTTCGGACCGGTCGCGGTGGGATACGCGGTCTTCCAGGCCCTGGTGGGGCTGCTGCCCGACAGCCTGTTCGGGGACACCGCCCGCTATGCGCTGGCCGTGGTCAGCGGCCTGGGGACGGGGCTCGCCGTCTGGCTGGCGGCCGCGCTGATCCGGGCCAGGGCCGCCGTGGACGGCGGGCCCGCGGACGACCCCGACGGGCTCCCCGCGCCGCGCGGCCGGGGCACGGCGCCGCAGGCCGGCGGTGCCGGGTCCGGTCCCGGGCCGCTGCCGGGCCTGTCGAGCGCCGCGTACGCCACGCTCGCCGAGCGCCTGACGGTCTTCGACGATCCGCTGCGGGGCCGGCTCAGCGGCTGGCCGCACGCCCTGGACGAACTGCCCCAGCCGGAGCGGCCGACGCCCACCGGCACCGCCTACGGACTGCACATCGTGCTCGAACTCGGCGTGCCGGACGGGCGGTTGCGGGCCACGGACCTCGTCGAGACGCTGTGGCGGCTGCGGCTGCCCGACGGCGGCTGGGCGGCGCGCTCCCAGGGCGCCGTGCCCCGCCCGGAGGTGACGGCGCTGGTGCTCGGCGCGCTGGCCCGGGCGGGCGCGGACCCGGTGCGGCTCGCGACGGAGGCGGCGCAGTGCGCCGACCGCTTCCGCCACGAACTGGAGCCCGCGGGACTGGAGACGACCCATGTCGTCACCACCGTGCTGCGCGGGCTGCTGCGCGCCGCGCCGGACTCGCCCGCGCTGCCGCGGCTGCGGAACGCGCTCGTCGACGGCGCGGTCACCGACCCGGCGCGCGGGCACCGGCGCTGCTGGGGTCCCCGGCTCGCGCCGCTCGGCGGCCGGACCGCGGCCCCGTCGCCCGTGCACACCGCGCAGGCCGTGGTCGCCCTGGACCGGGCGGCGCGCGTGCTCGGCGAGGACACGAACGCCCGCGCCACCCGTGAGGACGGCATCCGCTGGCTGCTGTCCTGCCCGGGGCCCGCGCACGACGGCTGCGCGGACCTGGCGAGCGGCCGCGAGACGGTGCGCCGCCCGCATCCGGTGGACGCCTCGCGCCACGAGGTGCTCTCCGTACGGCACTTCGCGGCGGCCTGGGTGGTACGCGCCCTGCTCACCCCCGGAGCCCGGCGCACCGCGACGGAGGAGGGCCTGGACGAGGTCTGGCAGGAGCTGCTTTCGGGCGCGGCGGCCTCGGTGTGGGCGCAGCAGGCCGACGGCATCTGGACGTGGGCCGGCGACGAACTCGCCCACCCGATGTGGATGACCTACCAAGGGCTTTCGGCGCTGCGGGCACATGCCGTATGGATGTATCAGCCGGGTGTCTGAACCCCCGGCCCGGCGCGCGTGCGCGGTGAACTGGGGGGAGAAGTTCCTTGGGTGGTCGGCACGTCCAGGACGCCGGGCGGCTCCTCGAAGGGGCCCTGGACGGGCCGACGGTCGACGACCTGGTGCGGTCCGCCCGCTTGGTCGTCGACGAACTGGGCTCCCCCGAAAGGCTGTTGCCCCTGCTGCGGGAGCTGGCGCAGGGGTACGGCGACGCCTCGGGCCGCGCGCTCCTGTCCTACCGGCACGTCCTCGGCTTCGACAAGCTGCTCCTGATCGACGGCGGGCCGCGGCACATGCTGCGCGCCCACGTCTGGCACCCCGGCGCGGACACGCGCGAGGACATCCACAACCACCGCTCGCCGCTCGCCTCCCACGTGGTGCGGGGCGCGCTCGGCATGGAGCTGTACGAGGCGGTGGACCCCGGCGCGGGCGGCGGCGTCACCGCGGCCTGGTACCGGGAGTCCCTGGCGGGCGAGGACGGCGACTGGCGCCTGGAACCGGCGGGGCGGGCGCGGCTGCGCCTGACGCAGACGGCGCGGTACGCGGCGGGCAGCGGTTACGCCCTGCCGCCGCACGTCCTGCATCGCGCGTGGTGCGCCTCGCGGGGGCCGACGGTCACGCTGTTCCTGGAGACGGGGGCGGACCGGCGGCGCTACACGGACGTGTTCACCGGAGCGGGGGCCGGGGGCTCGACGGTGACGAAGAAGCCGTTGGACGTACGGGAGTATCTGGCGGCGCTGGAAGCGCTCGCGGAGCTGGTCGCAGGCTAGGCGAACGCCTGGCGCACGATCTCGCGGTTGTAGTCGTCGATCTCGACCGTGCCGAGGTCGGCGGGGGTGAGCCAGCGGTGCTCCTGGTCGGGCAGCGGCAGGGCCACGTCGAAGGTGAGCGGTCTGACCAGGAAGTTGTCCTGCCAGTTCTTCACCTCGTGGCCCTGGAAGGTGCTGAGGAAGGACGACTCGCCGACCTTGCGCAGCACCTGGCCGCGCAGTCCGGTCTCCTCCGTCAGCTCCCGCAGGACACCCTCGCGAGGACTCTCGCCCGGCTCCAGCTTGCCGCACGGCACGCCCCACACCCGCGGCAGGAACCGCTCGGTCTCGCTGCGCCGCACGAGCAGGACGCGGCCTCGATGGGCCACGACGGCCGCCGCGAGCCGGATGTCGCCGGGATAGTCCATGCCGTCCACCGTAGCGGGGAACGGGCGGCCCGGACAGCCGCGCCGAGGGTGTCCGATTCCTTCAAGACCGGGTGCGGACGGGCCTCCTACGCTGCCGGACATGACCAGCACACCCACACCACGCTTCGACCTGATCGGCCTCGTCGTCTCCGACCTGGCCGCGTCGCTCGCCTTCTACCGCAGGCTCGGCCTGGAGTTCCCCGAGGGGGCCGAGAGCGCGCCGCACGTCGAGGCCGCGCTCCCCGGCGGCCTGCGCATCGCCTTCGACACGGAGGAGACCGTCCGGTCCTTCCACCCCGGCTTCGCGCCGCCCTCCGGCGGGGGCCGCGTCGGGCTCGCCTTCCACTGCGCGACGCCCGGGGGCGTCGACGCGACGTACGAGGACCTGGTGGGCGCCGGGTACGGGAGCGAGCTCAAGCCGTTCGACGCGCCCTGGGGGCAGCGGTACGCCGTCGTGCGGGACCCGGACGGCAACGGCGTCGACCTCTTCGCACCGTCGGCGGCCTCCTAGGCGGAGGCTTCCCTGCCGAGCAGCTCGCCCAGCGGAAGCCCCGTCAGGTCCTTGACGTCACGGGCGAGATGGGCCTGGTCGGCGAAGCCCGCGGCGGCGGCCGTGTCCGCGTACGGCAGCCCGTCGCGGGCCAGCGCGAGGGCCCGCTGGAGCCGCAGCACCCGGGCCAGCGTCTTGGGTCCGTACCCGAACGCGGGCAGGGAACGGCGGTGCAGCAGCCGGGCGTTGACGCCGGCGTCCGCCGCGGTGCGGGCCACCGACCTGCCCGCGTTCAGGGACCGGACGACATGGGCGAGGAGCGGGTCGGGCGGGCCCGCGGCGGCGGCCCGCTCCAGGGCGACGGCCTCCAGGACGGCCATGGGGTCGCCCGCGCCGTCCACCCGCTCGGCGAGGCGGCGCGCCTCGGCCGCGCTCCACAGGTCGGCCAGCTCCACGCGCCGGTCGCGCAGCTCGTGGGCGGGGACGCCGAGGAAGGCGGGCGCGGTGCCGGGGTAGAAGCGCAGGCCGACGAAGAGGCCGCCCGTGTCCCTGATCGCCGGGACGTGCGCACGGGTGTCCGGGCCCGCGACGAACAGCCGGCCCTCGCTCCACAGCAGGTCCATGCAGCCGTCGGGCAGCACGGGACGGGTGTCGCCGGGGGCGCCGGTGGCCGCGCGGGTCCACACGACCGCGCCGGTCAGCCGGGACGGCCGCTCCCGGTAGTCGACGTGCCCGCCGCCGCTCTTGTGCGCCACGTGCGCCAGGCTACGCCGGGGCCCGCTCGGCCGCCCCCGTGCGATGGTCCTGCGGGCTGACCCCGTACACCCGCTTGAAGGCGCTGGACAGCGCGAACGCGCTGCCGTACCCGACGCGGCCCGCGATCGCGCCGATCGTCAGGTCGCTGTCGCGCAGCAGGTCCGCGGCGAGCGCGAGCCGCCAGTTCGTCAGATACGTCATCGGGGGCTCCCCCACGAGATCCGTGAACCGCCGGGCCAGCGCGGCCCGCGACAGGCCCGCCTCCGCCGCGAGGTCCGCGATCGTCCAGGGGCGCGCCGGTTCGTCCTGGAGCAGCCGCAGGGCGCGGCCCACGACGGGGTCGCCGAGCGCGCGGTACCAGGCCGGGGCCGCCGCCTCGGGGCGGGAGAACCAGGCGCGCAGCGCGGCGATCAGGAGCAGGTCGAGGAGGCGGTCGAGGACGACGTCCTGGCCCGGCTCGCCCTTGCTGATCTCGTCGGCGAGCAGCGGCGTCAGCGGGCAGTCCCACACCTCGGTGGGGAGCACGAGCAGCGGCGGCAGCGCGTCGAGGAGCCGTCCGGTGAGCTCGCCGCGCATCTGGTAGGTGCCGATCAGCATCTCCACCGAGCCGTCGCGCGACTCGCCCCAGGCGCGGACGCCCAGGTCGCGGTAGCGGGCCACGGGGGCGCCGTCCAGGGGCACGCAGCGCTCGCCCGGCCGGATCTCGGCGAAGGGCGGGGTGGTGGGTTCGCCGGCGCAGGTGTAGTGGTCGGGGCCGCGGGCGATGGCGAGGTCGCCGGGGCGGATGCACTGGGCGGGTCCGCCGTCCTCGGGGACGATCCACGCGGTGCCGCGCACCATGACCATGACCGACAGCGGCGCCTCGTCCGCGATGCGGACGGACCAGGGAGGGTCGAACAGCGCACGGATCATGAAGGCGCCGCGTGCGCGGGGGCCCTCCAGCAGACCTGCGAGTACGTCCATGCGGGAAGCGTAGACGCACGCTTATGCGGGCGAGCTCCTGGGCGATGGTTCCTTGTGGCGCCGGGCAGTTGACTGTACGCATGACGACGAACAAGACGAACAAGACGAACGACATGAACCCGACGAGCACGACGAGCACGACGAGCGACGCGAACACGACGGACATGACCGTCCTGGTGACGGGCGCGACCGGCCGGGTGGGCCGCAGGGTCGTGGAGTCCGCCGAGGCGGCGGGGCTCACGGTGCGCTCGGCCTCGCGGTCCGGCGCGGTGCGGTTCGACTGGGCGGACCGGTCGACCTGGGCGGACGCCCTGCGGGGCGCCGACGCGGCGCACCTCGCCTACCTCCCGGACGTCGGCGCGCCCGGCGCCGCCGAGACGGTCGGCGCGTTCGCGCGGCTGGCCGTCGAACTCGACGTACGGCGGCTCACGCTGCTCTCCGCGCGGGGCGAGGACCAGGCGCACGCGACGGAGCAGGCGGTGCGGGACTCGGGCGCCCAGTGGACGGTGGTGCGGGCGAGCTGGTTCGCGCAGAACCTCAGCGAGGGGCCGCTCCTGGCGGAGCTGCGGGGCGGGGAGCTGGTCTTCCCCGCCGGGGAGGTGCTCGAACCGTTCATCGACACGCGGGACATCGCGGACGTGGTCGTCGCGGCGCTGACCGGTGGCGAGCGGTTCGCGGGGCACACGCTCGACCTCACCGGGCCCCGGCTGCTGTCGTTCCGCCAGGCGGTGGCGGAGATCGCCGGGGCGGCGGAGCGGGAGATCGCCTATGTGCCGGTGTCGGCGCGGGAGTACGGGGCGGCGCTGACGGAGTTCGGGGTGCCGGACGGGGAGGTGGAGTTCCTGATCGAGCTGTTCGAGACGAACCTGGACGGACGGAACGCGATGCTCTCCGACGGGGTGCGCCAGGCCCTGGGCCGCGAGCCCAGGGAGTTCTCGGACTTCGCCCGCGAGTGCGCCGACGCGGGTGTCTGGAAGGCGTGAGGCGGGGGAACGGCCGCGGCCGCGCCGGAGATTCCGGCGCGGCCGCGAAGGTGTCCCAGGTGCCCCGAGGGCGTATCCGCTACTCCGAGGGCGTGTCCGCCCCGGTGCCGTTCTTCTTCGCGTGCGTCCGCAGGCGCGACGTCACGTCGTCCGGCGGCAGGAAGCGGGACCAGCGCTCGGGGAACTCGGACGGCATCTCCGGGTCGTCCGGGTCCGCCGTCGCCTCGCGCGCGGCGGCCGCGCGGGCCACGACCTCCGCGGCCTGCGCCTCCCTGATGCGGTCGTTGGCGGCGCGGGCCGCCGCCGTCGCGACCGACGGCCAGACCCGGTCGATCGCCGCGTTGACCGCCGCGCCGACCAGGACCGCGAACGCCGAGACGCCGATCCACAGGAGCACGGCGACCGGCGCCGCCAGGGAGCCGTAGATCGTGGGGCCCTCCACGGTGCTGGTGAGGTAGATGCGGAGCAGGAAGCTGCCGAGCACCCACATGGCGAGCGCGATCAGCGCGCCCGGCATGTCCTCGACCCACGGCGACCGCACCGGCACGGACACGTGGTAGAGCGTCGTCAGGAAGACCACGGAGAGGATGACGACGACCGGCCAGTAGAGGATCTGGACGACCGTCGTGGAGCCCGGCAGCAGCTTCACCACCGCGTCCGGCCCGGCCACCATCAGCGGCAGCGCCACCGAGCCGATCAGCAGGGCCACGATGAACAGGCCGAAGGCGAGGATCCGCGTCTTGACGATGCCGCGCACGCCGTCGAGGCCGTACATCACGGTGATGGTGTCGATGAAGACGTTGACCGCGCGCGAGCCGGACCACAGGGCGAACAGGAAGCCGATGGAGATGACGTCGGGGCGGCCGACCTTCATCACGTCCTCCAGTATCGGCTGCGCGATCTGGCTGACACCGCGGTCGGAAAGGACCGTGCGGGACGCCTCCAGGATGTTGTTCTCGACGCTGGCGATCGTGTTCGCGCCCGTCCAGCGGTCGACGTACGCGAGCAGCCCGATCAGGCTCAGGAGCAGCGGCGGAACGGACAGCAGCGTGAAGAACGCCGCCTCGGCCGCGAGCCCCAGGATGCGGTACTCCATGCATGAGTTGACGGTGTCCTTGAGCAGCAGCCAGGCGGTCCTGCGCTTGGAGACGTTCCGGTACAGAGCGCGGGCCCGTTTCCAGCGGCCGGAGGGCCGCTCGGGTGTTTCATTTGCCTGGTGCACCTCCTTACCGTAGCGGCATGGCAGCCAGCACCCACACAGTGACCAACCAGGCTCCGCCCCTGGTGGGATATGACGTATTCACGTCCGACCGCGTTCTCGCGGAGGGCGTGGCGCGGCACCTTGACCCCGCGCTCCTCGACACCGCCCGCGAGGAGCTCGCACTGCTGGGCCGCACGGCAGGTTCCGCGCAGGCGCAGGAGTGGGGTGTGCTGGCCAATGAGAATCCTCCCGTTCTGCGTACGCACGACCGTTATGGCCACCGGATCGACGAGGTCGACTTCCATCCGTCCTGGCACCGGCTGCTCGGCAAGGCGGTCTCCGCGGGGCTGACGGCCGCCTGGTCGCGGCCGGGCGGGCACGTGCGGCGCGCCGCCGGGTTCGTGGTGTGGACCCAGGTCGAAGGGGGCCACGGGTGTCCCGTGTCGATGACGCACGCCGCGGTGCCCGCGCTGCGTGCCGATCCGGAGCTGGCCGCCGAGTGGGAGCCGCGCCTGACCTCGACCGTGTACGACGCGGGGCTGCGCCCGGCGGACCGGAAGGCCGGCGCCCTGTTCGGGATGGGCATGACGGAGAAGCAGGGCGGCAGCGACGTGCGGGCCAACACGACGCGCGCGCGGGCCCTCGCCGAGGACGGGACGTACGAACTGACCGGGCACAAGTGGTTCTGCTCGGCGCCCATGTCGGACGCCTTCCTCGTGCTCGCGCAGGCCGACGCGGGGCTGACGTGCTTCCTGGTGCCGCGCGTCCTCGCGGACGGTTCGCGCAACGTCTTCGCCCTCCAGCGGCTCAAGGACAAACTGGGCAACAGGTCCAACGCGTCGAGCGAGGTCGAGTTCGACGGGACGTGGGCGCGCCGGGTCGGCGAGGAGGGGCGCGGGGTGCGCACCATCATCGAGATGGTCGCGGCGACCCGGCTCGACTGCGTGCTCGGCTCGGCGGCGCTGATGCGGCAGGCCGTCGCGCAGGCGGTGCACCACGCCACGTACCGGGAGGCGTTCGGCGGCAAGCTGGTCGACAAGCCGCTCATGCGCAACGTACTGGCCGATCTGGCACTGGAGTCGGAGGCGGCCACGACGCTGGCGATGCGGCTGGCGGCGGCGTACGACGACGGGGGCGAGCAGGAGCGGGCGTTCCTGCGGCTCGCGGTGCCGGCCGCGAAGTACTGGGTGACCAAGCGGTGCACGCCGCTGGCCGGCGAGGCCCTGGAGTGCCTGGGCGGCAACGGCTACGTCGAGGAGTCCGGCATGCCGCGGCTGCTGCGCGAGGCGCCGCTCAACTCCATCTGGGAGGGCTCGGGCAACGTCCAGGCGCTGGACGTCCTGCGGGCGCTGCAACGCGAGCCGATGGCCCTCAACGCGTTCCTCCAGGAGGTCGGGAAGGCGCGCGGCGCCGACCACCGGCTGGACGGCGCCATCAAGTCGATGCTGACCGAGCTCGCCGACCTGGACGGCATCGAGGGGCGGGCGCGGCGGGTGGTGGAGCGCATGGCGCTGGTGCTCCAGGGGTCGCTGCTCGTGCGGCACGCTCCGGCCCAGGTGGCCGACGCGTTCTGCGCCTCGCGCCTCGGCGGGGACTGGGGCGGGGCCTTCGGCACGCTGCCGCACAGCCTGGATCTGGCGGCCGTGGTGGACCGGGCCGCTCCCGGGGTCTAGGGCCCGCGCTCGACAAGGTCCCGGAGTCCGGGGATGACACGGGGGTGGTGCTGCGCCGACACGGCACCACCCCCGTCTTTCAGGCCCCTTGAGGAGCGTGAACACCGCACGGGCGGCGTTGTGTCCAGATTCAGGCACCGCACAGCCGTTCGCCAGGGTTGCACGAGGTTGCAAACCGTGGTGGCCGGCCGCCGATTCCTCCCTCGAAGCAGCACCGATGGACGTACCCAAGGGGCACGATGAATACGTACCCCAACGCACTGGTCTGGCCGGAAAGGACCCAGTGGTGATGAACTCCCCCTCGACGATCGATCTCGCGCGCATGTCCGCCATGGACCTCGCGCACGCCGCGCGGCTCCTGAAGGGAGTGCGCGACGCGACGCTGTCCGGGCAGCGGCCGCGCGTCCTGCCGCGGCCCGTGATCGGCGACTCCTGGGGGCGGATGATCCTCGGCGGGGTCGATCCCGACCACGACTTCCGCTCCCGGCTGCTGGACGAGGAGGAGCTGGAGCAGCGCAGGCGCGCCTCGCCGCTGCTCGACATACTGCCGGTCCTGCGCGACGCCCTGGTCTCGGTGGCGGACGCCGCGCAGCACATCATGGTCGTCTGCGACGCGGACGGCCGGGTGCTGTGGCGCGAGGGCAGCTCCGCGGTGCTGCGCAAGGCGGACTCGCTGGGGTTCGAACCGGGCGCGGACTGGGGCGAGAGCGTCGTCGGCACGAACGGCATAGGGACACCGCTGGTGGTGCGCAGGCCGGTGCAGGTCTTCTCGGCCGAGCACTTCGTGCAGACCCATCACCCGTGGACGTGCACGGGCGCCCCGGTGACCGATCCGCGCGACGGCAGGCTGCTCGGCGTGGTCGACGTCAGCGGACCGCTGCAGACCATGCATCCCGCCACGCTCGCCCTGGTCGACTCGGTCGCCAAGCTCGCCGAGGCGCGGCTGCGGGAGCGGCACGTCTCGGCGCTGGAGCGGCTGCGCGCGGTGGCGGCACCGGTGCTCGCCCGGCTGGAGGGGCGGGCGCTCGCGGTGGACGTGCACGGGTGGACCGCCGCGGTGACGGGCATGCCGCCGGCGGACCGGCTGACCCTGCCCAAGTCCTTCGGCGTGGGCCGCACCTGGCTGCCCGCGCTGGGCTCCTGCCGGGTGGAGCCGCTGCCGGGCGGCTGGCTGCTGCGCCTGGAGGACCCGGGCCGCGGCCCCGAGCCGGTCGCCGCGACCCGGCTCGTCCTGGACGTCAGCAGTCCGCGCCGGTGGACGCTGGCGGTGCTCGGCGGCGCCCGCGACTGGACGCACGAGCTGAGCCCGCGCCACGCCGAGCTGCTCTATCTCCTCTCCGCGCACCGCACCGGGCGCACGGCCGCGGACCTGGCCGACGAGATGTTCGGCGACCCGGCGCGCACGGTGACGGTCCGTGCCGAACTCTCGCGCGTGCGGCGCTACTTGGGCGGACTGCTCGCCCACCGCCCCTACCGCTTCCCGGAGGCCGTCGAGGTGGAGGTGGTGCTGCCGGAGCGCCCGGTGGACCTGTTGCCCCACTCGAACGCACCGACGGTGCGGGAGGCGAGGAGCGTGGCGGAGCCTTGAGCCCCGTCGCCTTCGGGACACGTCTCCGCACGCCCTGGGGACACGTTTCCGCACGCCTGCGGGGCAGGCCCTCGCACCCGGCCGCGCGGTGGGGCCCGGCCCGTGATTCTCTGAGCCCCATGAGCATCACTGTCACCACCTGGTCCCTGGAGCAGACGGCCCGCACCGATCTGCTCCCGGCCGCCGCGCCCGACGGCGACGTACGGATCGTGCGCGCCGAGGTCCCCTCCCCCGAGTACAGCCGGTACCTGTACGCGTCCGTCGGCGGGGACATCCGCTGGACGGACCGCCTGGCCCTCACCTACGCCGAGTGGCAGAAGCTGCTCGACCGGCCGGGCGTGGAGACCTGGGTCGCCTACGACAGGGGCACGCCCGCTGGGTACGTGGAGCTGGCGGCGCGCGGCGAGCGGGGCGACCAGGCCGAGGGCGTGGTGGAGATCGTCTACTTCGGGCTGCTCCCCGCCTTCCGGGGGCGCCGCATCGGCGGCCACCTCCTCTCGCACGGCGTCGCGCGCGCCTGGGACCTGGCCGAGCGGTGGCCGGGTCTCGCGCCGACCGAGCGGGTCTGGCTGCACACCTGCTCCAAGGACGGCGAGCACGCCATGGACAACTACCTGCGGCGCGGCTTCACGCTCTTCGACACGAAGGTCGAGCAGGAAGCGGACGTTCCGAACCCGGGCCCGTGGCCGGGGGCCGACCGCGACTGACCCGCTGTTCCGGGCCCGCGGAGCCCTCGCGGACCCGCTGTGACCGACGACACCCTTGTCCACGATACGGGACAAGGGTGTCCGCATTTTGGATAATGCTGGACTGGGCCGAAAGTCCCGTGACACGCTTCCGGCATGGATCGCACTGGAATTGCCTTGGTGAGTCGGCGTCACGTCGACCTCGGCCGCATGTCCAGCGCCATGTGTCCGGCCTGCTGATCGACTCAGCACCGCCGCACATCTGATCGACGATCTTCCCCACCTCCCTCCCTGCGCAGCGCCGCGCGCACGCCCCCGCATGTCCCCACATTTCGCGGACGTGTGCCATATCCGCAGGTCAGAGCCGCTTTTCCGCTGCCCCGAAGGACGTACAACCATGCCCACCACGCCTGAGAAGCCCGCCCCAGCCACGCCCCGCCGCAAGGCGAGCCGTCACCGCGGCGAAGGTCAGTGGGCCGCCGGGCACTTCACTCCGCTCAACGGGAACGAACAGTTCAAGAAGGACGACGACGGTCTCAATGTGCGGACACGCATTGAGACGATCTACTCCAAGCGCGGCTTCGACTCCATCGACCCGAACGACCTGCGCGGGCGGATGCGCTGGTGGGGCCTCTACACCCAGCGCAAGCCCGGGATCGACGGCGGCAAGACCGCGATCCTGGAGCCGGAGGAGCTGGACGACGAGTACTTCATGCTGCGGGTCCGCATCGACGGCGGGCGCCTGACCACCGAGCAGCTGCGCGTCATCGGCGAGATCTCCCAGGAGTTCGCGCGCGGCACCGCCGACCTCACCGACCGGCAGAACATCCAGTACCACTGGATCCGCGTCGAGGACGTCCCCGAGATCTGGCGGCGCCTGGAGGCCGTGGGACTCTCCACCACCGAGGCCTGCGGCGACACGCCCCGCGTCATCCTCGGCTCGCCGGTCGCCGGCATCGCCGAGAACGAGATCATCGACGGCACCCCCGCCATCGAGGAGATCCAGCGCCGCTTCATCGGCAACCCCGACTTCTCGAACCTGCCGCGCAAGTTCAAGTCCGCCGTCTCCGGTTCGCCGCAGCTGGACGTCGCGCACGAGATCAACGACGTCGCGTTCGTCGGCGTCCACCACCCCGAGCACGGCCCCGGCTTCGACCTGTGGGTCGGCGGCGGCCTCTCCACCAACCCCAAGCTGGGCGTGCGCCTGGGCACCTGGGTGCCGCTCGACGAGGTGCCCGACGTGTACGGCGCCGTCATCGGGATCTTCCGCGACTACGGCTACCGCCGGCTGCGCACCCGCGCCCGCCTGAAGTTCCTCGTCGCCGACTGGGGCCCGGCGAAGTTCCGGCAGATCCTGGAGGACGAGTACCTCAAGCGCAGGCTCGTCGACGGTCCCGCGCCCGAGCAGCCGGCCGGCACCTGGCGCGACCACCTCGGCGTCCACAAGCAGCGGGACGGCCGCTTCTACGTCGGCTTCGCGCCCCGCGTCGGCCGCGTGGACGGCGCCACCCTCACGAAGATCGCCGAGGTCGCCGAGGCGCACGGCTCCGGCCGCGTCCGCACCACCGCCGAGCAGAAGATGATCGTGCTCGACGTCGACGAGTCGCAGGTCGAGTCGCTGGTCTCGGGCCTGGAGTCGCTGGACCTGCGGGTCAGCCCCTCCCCCTTCCGGCGCGGCACCATGGCCTGCACCGGCATCGAGTTCTGCAAGCTCGCCATCGTCGAGACCAAGGCGCGCGGCGCCTCGCTCATCGACGAACTGGAGCGCCGCCTCCCGGAGTTCGACGAGCCGCTCACCATCAACATCAACGGCTGCCCCAACGCCTGCGCCCGCATCCAGGTCGCCGACATCGGCCTCAAGGGCCAGCTGGTCCTGGACGACGACGGCAACCAGGTCGAGGGCTACCAGGTACACCTGGGCGGCGCCCTCGGTCTGGACGCCGGCTTCGGCCGCAAGGTCCGCGGCCTGAAGGTCACCGCGACCGAGCTGCCCGACTACGTCGAGCGGGTCGTCCGGCGCTTCCAGGCGCAGCGCGAGGGCGGCGAGCGGTTCGCCACCTGGGTGGCCCGCGCCGCCGAGGAGGACCTCAAGTGAGCGAGCGTGCCGCCCCGTTCCACTGCCCCTACTGCGGCGACGAGGACCTGCGCCCGAATGAGACCGGCCACGGCGCCTGGGAATGCGCGGCCTGCAATCGAGCCTTCCAGCTGAAGTTCCTCGGGCTGCTCGCCCGGGGGGTTCGGCACACCGACGGTGGAAGGGAAGAGATATGACGACCACTCAGGACGAAGGACAGCGCACGGACGAGGAGTTGAAGGCGCTCGCGGAGCGGGCGGGCCGCGACCTGGAGGACTCCTCGCCCCTGGAGATCCTCCGCTGGGCCGCCGAGACGTTCGGCCCGCGGTTCTGCGTGACCTCCTCCATGGAGGACGCGGTCGTCGCCCACCTCGCCTCGCGGGCCATGCCCGGCGTGGACGTCGTCTTCCTCGACACGGGCTACCACTTCCCCGAGACCATCGGCACCCGCGACGCCGTCGAGGCCGTACTGGACGTCAACGTCATCACCTTGACGCCGCGTCAGACCGTCGCCGAGCAGGACGCGCAGTACGGCCCGAAGCTGCACGACCGCGACCCCGACCTGTGCTGCAAGCTGCGCAAGGTGCAGCCGCTGGAGGACGGGCTCACCGGATACCGCGCCTGGGCCACCGGGCTGCGCCGCGACGAGTCGCCGACCCGCGCGAACACCCCGGTCGTCGGCTGGGACGAGAAGCGGCGCAAGGTCAAGGTGTCGCCGATCGCCCGCTGGACGCAGGACGACGTCGACGCGTACGTCGCCGAGCACGGCGTCCTCACCAACCCGCTCCTGATGGACGGCTACGGCTCCGTGGGCTGCGCCCCCTGCACCCGCCGCCTCCTGGCGGGCGAGGACGCACGGGCGGGCCGCTGGGCCGGGAACGCCAAGACCGAGTGCGGGATCCACTGATGCCCGCGCCACAGGAAGACACCCGGGAGAACCACGTGACCACCGGAGCCACCGTCTGGCTCACCGGCCTGCCCAGCGCCGGCAAGACCACCATCGCGTACGAACTGGCGGGCCTGCTGCGCGCCGAGGGCCGCCGCGTCGAGGTGCTCGACGGCGACGAGATCCGCGAGTTCCTCTCGGCGGGCCTCGGCTTCAGCCGCGAGGACCGGCACACCAACGTGCAGCGGATCGGCTTCGTCGCCGAACTGCTCGCCCGCAACGGCGTGCTGGCGCTCGTACCGGTGATCGCGCCGTTCGCGGACAGCCGCGAGGCGGTGCGCAAGCGCCACCAGACGGGCGGCACCGCGTACCTCGAGGTGCACGTCGCCACGCCGGTCGAGGTCTGCTCCGTACGCGATGTGAAGGGCCTGTACGCCAAGCAGGCGGCGGGCGAGATCTCCGGGCTCACCGGGGTCGACGACCCCTACGAGGCGCCCGAGTCGCCCGATCTGCGCATCGAGTCGCAGGACCAGACCGTGCAGGAATCGGCGGCGGCCCTGAAGGCGCTGCTCACCGAGAGGGGTCTCTCATGACGACCGTCGCCACTGTGACCGACGAGGGCACCAGCGAGGGCGACGACAGCCCGTACTCGCTCAGCCACCTGGACGCCCTGGAGTCCGAGGCGGTGCACATCTTCCGCGAGGTGGCGGGCGAGTTCGAGCGGCCGGTGATCCTCTTCTCCGGCGGCAAGGACTCGATCGTCATGCTGCACCTGGCGCTGAAGGCCTTCGCCCCCGCGGCGATCCCCTTCTCCCTGCTGCACGTCGACACCGGGCACAACTTCCCCGAGGTCATCGAGTACCGCGACCGGGTCGTCGCCGAGCACGGGCTGCGGCTGCACGTCGCCTCCGTGCAGGAGTACATCGACGCGGGCAAGCTGCGCGAGCGGCCCGACGGGACGCGCAATCCGCTGCAGACCGTGCCGCTCACCGAGAAGATCCAGAGCGAGAAGTTCGACGCGGTCTTCGGCGGCGGGCGCCGCGACGAGGAGAAGGCGCGCGCCAAGGAGCGGGTGTTCTCGCTGCGCGACGAGTTCTCCCAGTGGGACCCGCGCCGCCAGCGCCCCGAGCTGTGGCAGCTCTACAACGGCCGGCACGCGCCCGGCGAGCACGTCCGCGTCTTCCCGCTCTCCAACTGGACCGAGCTGGACGTGTGGCAGTACATCGCCCGTGAGGGGATCGAGCTGCCCGAGATCTACTTCGCGCACGAGCGGGACGTCTTCCGGCGCTCCGGGATGTGGCTGACCGCGGGCGACTGGGGCGGCCCCAAGGAGGGCGAGGAGGTCGAGAAGCGGCTGATCCGCTACCGCACGGTGGGCGACATGTCCTGCACCGGCGCCGTCGACTCGGACGCCACGACGCTGGACGCCGTCATCGCCGAGATCGCCGCGTCCCGCCTCACCGAGCGCGGCGCGACCCGGGCCGACGACAAGCTCTCCGAGGCCGCGATGGAAGACCGCAAGCGCGAGGGGTACTTCTAACCATGAGCAACAGCACCACTGAGCCGGTCAAGCCGCTCTCCACCGAGCAGTTGTCGGCCACCACCCTGCTGCGGTTCGCCACCGCCGGTTCCGTCGACGACGGCAAGTCCACGCTGGTGGGGCGCCTGCTGCACGACTCCAAGTCGGTCCTCACCGACCAGCTGGAGGCCGTGGAGCGCGTCTCGGCCAGCCGCGGCGCCGAGGCGCCCGACCTGGCGCTGCTCACCGACGGCCTGCGGGCCGAGCGCGAGCAGGGCATCACGATCGACGTGGCGTACCGTTACTTCGCCACGGCCCGCCGCCGGTTCATCCTCGCCGACACCCCGGGGCACGTGCAGTACACCCGGAACATGGTCACCGGCGCCTCCACCGCCGACCTCGCGGTCGTCCTGGTCGACGCCCGCAACGGCGTCATCGAGCAGACCCGCCGCCACGCGGCCGTCGCGGCGCTGCTGCGGGTGCCGCACGTCGTGCTCGCCGTGAACAAGATGGACCTCGTCGCCTACGACGAGAAGGTCTTCGCGAGGATCGCCGAGGAGTTCACCGCGTACGCGAGCGAGCTGGGCGTCCCGGAGATCACCGCGATCCCGATCTCCGCGCTCGCCGGTGACAATGTCGTCGAGCCGTCCTCGAACATGGACTGGTACGGCGGCGCGACGGTCCTTGAGCACCTGGAGACCGTCCCGGTCAGCCACGACCTGACCTCCTGCCACGCGCGCCTGCCGGTGCAGTACGTGATCCGTCCGCAGACCGCCGAGCACCCCGACTACCGCGGCTACGCGGGCCAGATCGCGGCCGGCACCTTCCGGGTCGGCGAGTCCGTGACGGTGCTGCCCGCCGGACGGACCTCGAAGATCTCCGGGATCGACCTCCTGGGCGAGCCGGTGGACGTGGCGTGGACGCCGCAGTCCGTCACGCTCCTCCTGGAGGACGACATCGACATCTCGCGCGGCGACCTGATCGTGCCGAGCGGGGACACCCCGCCGACCACGCAGGACATCGAGGCGACCGTCTGCCACGTCGCCGACACCGCGCTGACCGTCGGCCAGCGGGTGCTGCTCAAGCACACCACCCGCACGGTCAAGGCGATCGTGAAGGAGATCCCGTCCCGGCTCACCCTGGACGACCTCTCCCAGCACCCGGAGCCCGGCCGGCTCGTCGCCAACGACATCGGCCGCGTGAAGGTCCGCACCGCCGAGCCGCTCGCGCTCGACGCGTACGCCGACTCGCGCCGCACCGGCTCCTTCCTGCTGATCGACCCGGCGGACGGCACGACGCTCGCGGCGGGCATGGCGGGCGACGCGTTCGCCACCGCCGCCGAGGAGAGCGGACCTGCGGCGGACGACGAGGGCTGGGACTTCTGACCATGACCTACGTAGACGTGTTCGCGACGTTCGCGAAGGAGGGCGGCCGCATCGGCAGCGGCGCCCTCGGCAGCGGACAGGGCGGGGTCGCGCGATGTGCGCGATGACGTACGCGCACTGCCTGCGCGCCCCAGCCCGCCCCTTCCGCGGGGGCACCTCCGTACCCGTGTGCGGCGGTGTGTCCCTGCGAAGACGAAGACCTGCCGACCTCCCGGCCACGCCCTGACGCGTGCGCACCGGGCCAACGAGAGGACCGCCTCCCGTGCCAGCACGACGTACCCGACTCGCCGCCCTCGCGGCCCTGCCCCTCTTCGCCCTGGCGCTCGGCGCCTGCGGCTACGGCTCCGACGCGGACAAGAACGACGACAAGTCCAAGGTCGCGGCGGGCGCCAAGAAGATCGAGGGCCTCGACAGCGTGAAGATCGGGTACTTCCCGAACCTCACCCACGCCACCGCCCTGGTCGGCAACCAGGAAGGCCTGTTCCAGAAGGAACTGGGCGGCACGGAGGCGAAGTACTCCCAGTTCAACGCAGGCCCCTCGGAGATCGAGGCGCTCAACGCGGGCTCGATCGACATCGGCTGGATCGGCCCGTCGCCCGCCATCAACGGCTACACCAAGTCCCAGGGCAAGAACCTGCGCATCATCGGCGGCTCGGCCTCCGGCGGCGTGAAGCTCGTGGTGAACCCGAAGAAGATCAAGTCCGAGGCCGACGTCAAGGGCAAGAAGATCGCGACGCCGCAGCTCGGCAACACCCAGGACGTGGCCTTCCTCAACTGGATCGCCGAGAAGGGCTGGAAGGTCGACGCCCAGAGCGGCAAGGGCGACGTGTCGGTGGTCCGCACCGACAACAAGATCACCCCGGACGCCTACAAGTCCGGCTCCGTCGACGGCGCCTGGGTGCCCGAGCCGACCGCGTCCAAGCTGGTCGCCGAGGGCGGCAAGGTCCTCATCGACGAGTCCGACCTGTGGCCGGACAAGAAGTTCGTGATCACGAACATCATCGTGAAGCAGAGCTTCCTGGAGGAGCACCCGAAGGTCGTCGAGGCCGTGCTGCGCGGCGCGGTGAAGACCAACGCGTGGATCAAGGAGAACCCGGACAAGGCGAAGGCGGCCGCGAACGCCCGGCTGAAGGCCGACTCCGGCAAGGCGCTGCCCGCCGAGGTCCTCGACCCGGCGTGGAAGTCCATCCAGACGACCAACGACCCGCTGGCCGCCACGCTCGACGCCGAGGCGGACCACGCGGTCAAGGCCGGCCTCCTGGAGAAGCCCGACCTCAAGGGCATCTACGACCTCCGTCCGCTGAACAAGGTCCTGAAGGCCGCGGGCGAGTCTCCGGTCGACGACGCCGGCCTCGGCGTCAAGTAGCCCGATCCCCAGCCGAGTTCCCAGGAGGTGACGACCATGGCAACCACCCTCGCCAAGGCCGCGGAGGACATCCGTGACGCGGCGGCGCCCGCCGCCCGGATCGAGCACGTCTCGAAGTCCTTCGGCGGTCCCGCCGGGCCCCAGCTCGTCCTGGACGACATCACGCTCGATGTCGCGCCGGGCGAGTTCGTCACCCTCCTGGGAGCCTCGGGCTGTGGCAAGTCGACACTGCTCAACCTCGTCGCCGGGCTCGACAGGCCCTCCGACGGCACCATCACGACGGACGGCCGCCCGGCCCTGATGTTCCAGGAGCACGCGCTCTTCCCGTGGCTGACCGCGGGCAAGAACATCGAGCTCGCCCTGAAGCTGCGCGGCGTCCCCAAGGCCGAGCGGCGCACGCGGGCCGAGGAACTGCTCGAACTGGTCCGGCTCCAGGGCGCCCACCGCAAGCGGGTGCACGAGCTGTCCGGCGGCATGCGCCAGCGCGTGGCGATGGCCCGCGCCCTCGCCCAGGACAGCCCGCTCCTGCTGATGGACGAGCCGTTCGCGGCGCTGGACGCGATCACGCGCGACGTGCTGCACGACGAGCTGACCCGCATCTGGCGCGAGACCAACGTCTCCGTCCTCTTCGTCACGCACAACGTCCGCGAGGCCGTGCGCCTGGCCGAGCGCGTCGTGCTCCTGTCGTCGCGGCCGGGCCGGGTGGCGCACGAGTGGCGGGTCGACATCCCGCAGCCGCGCCGCATCGAGGACACCGCCGTCGCGGAGCTGTCCGTCGAGATCACCGAACAACTGCGTGGGGAGATCCGCCGCCATGGCAAGGACTGAGACGACGGCCCCGGTCGAGGAGGCCGAGGAGGCCAAGGAGGGGCAGGACCTCGCGGGCCTGGAGGCGGGGCTCGACGCGCTGGAGTCCGGCGCGGGCCCCACCCGCACGCCCGTGCGCCAGGTGCTCGTCCAGAAGGTGCTGCCGCCGCTCACCGCCGTGGTACTGGTCCTCCTGGTGTGGCAGGCGCTGGTCTCCTTCAAGATCGTCGACGACCCGACGAAGCTGCCCTCGCCGTCCGCGGTGTGGGACGAGGTGTCCGCCGCGTGGCGCCAGGGCACCCTGCTGGACTACATCTGGACGTCGGTCTCGCGCGGTCTGCTCGGCTTCCTCTTCGCGCTGGCGATCGGTACGCCGCTCGGCCTGATCGTGGCGCGGGTGCGCTTCGTACGGGCGGCGATCGGCCCGATCCTGTCCGGACTCCAGTCGCTGCCCTCGGTGGCCTGGGTGCCGCCGGCCGTGATCTGGCTGGGCCTGAACAACTCGATGATGTACGCGGTGATCCTGCTCGGCGCCGTGCCCTCCATCGCCAACGGCCTGGTGTCGGGCGTCGACCAGGTGCCGCCGCTGTTCCTGCGCGCGGGCCGCACGCTCGGCGCGACGGGGCTGCGGCACACCTGGCACATCGTGCTCCCCGCGGCGCTGCCCGGCTATCTCGCGGGCCTCAAGCAGGGCTGGGCGTTCTCCTGGCGCTCGCTGATGGCCGCGGAGATCATCGCGTCCTCGCCCGACCTCGGCGTGGGCCTCGGCCAGCTCCTGGAGAACGGCCGCAACGCCAGCTCCATGTCCATGGTCTTCCTGGCCATCTTCCTCATCCTGATCGTCGGCATCGCCATCGACCTGCTGATCTTCAGTCCGCTGGAGCGGCGCGTCCTGCGCAGCCGCGGTCTCCTCGTGAAGAGCTGAACTCCCATGCGCCATCCGTCACATGCCGCCGGGCCCCGTCCCGTGCTCCTCGTCATCGCCCACGGCAGCCGCGATCCGCGGCACGCCGCGACCGTGCACGCGCTGGTGGGCCGGGTGCGGGCGCTGCGCCCGGGGCTGCGGGTGGAGACGGGCTTTCTCGACTTCAACTCCCCCACGGTGTCAGGGGTGTTGGAGAGGCTCGCGGCGGAGGGCGTACGGGACGTGGTGGCGCTGCCGCTGCTCCTGACGCGCGCCTTCCACGCGAAGGCGGACATCCCGGCGGTGCTGCGCGCCGCGCCGCCGTCCCTGCGCATCCGGCAGGCGGCGGTCCTCGGCCCTTCCCCGCTGCTCCTTGACGCGCTGGAACAGCGGTTGTACGAGGCGGGCATCGGCCCCGCCGACAAGTCCTCGACCGGGGTCGTGCTGGCCTCGGCGGGATCATCGGACCCGGAGGCGATCGCAGTGATCGCTGAAATCGCGCGGGAGTGGCGGCGTACCGGTTGGTGCGCCGTGCGGCCTGCGTTCGCCTCCGCATCTCTGCCGCGCACCGAGGACGCGGTGCGCGCGCTGCGCACCGTGCCCGGGGTGCGCCGGGTGGCCGTCGCGCCCTACGTCCTGGCGCCCGGCTTCCTGCCCGACCGGATCGCGCGGGGCGCCGCCGACGCCGACATACTGGCCGAAGTCCTCGGTCCCGCGCCGGAGGTGGCACAGTTGCTGGTACGGCGCTTCGACGAGGCGCTTGCCCCTGGCACCTGCCCCGTTGCGCCTCTGGCGCGGATTCCCGCACTGGCCTAGCTTGTGGGTTCATGACCCCGAGCCGATCCCGCACGCTGTGGCTGCGGACAGAACCCCTGCACGCGGTGACCTACTTCGAGGAACGCTGCCGCGGCCTCGGCAGGGCCGTGGGACTCAAGGGCTTCTGGATGGGGTACTTCGCCGCCCGCACCGCGCCGATGGGCCGGGTCGGCCCCGGCGTCGCCGCGGCGGCGCTCGGTGTCTTCGCGCCGGGCATGGTGGCGCGCGCCCTGCCGTCGGCCTGGGAGTACGCCTCGCCGGCCCGTGTCGTCGAGGAGCGCGCCCGCCTCTCGGCGAGCGCCCTGCGCCGCCTCGTCCCGGACGTCGAGGCCCTGGCGGCCGAGGCGAACGTGCCGCTGGCGGCCGTGGTCGCGGACGCCCCGGCGCTCGCCCGTCCCCTCTTCGCCGCCAATCGCGACCTCGCCGACCGCACCGACCCGGTCGAGCGGCTGTGGCAACTGGCCACCTGTGTACGCGAGTTCCGCGGCGACGCGCATGTCGCGGCGCTCGCCGACCACGGCCTCGACGCCCGGGAGGCCCTCGTCCTGGCCGCCGCGACCGGCCGCGTCGACCCGGGCGGGATCCGCCAGGACCGGGGCTGGACCGAGGAGGAGTGGGCGGCCGCGGTGGACCGGCTGTGCGGACGCGGCCTGCTGGACACGGCGGGGCACATCACGGACCTGGGCGTCACCGAACGCGAGCTGATCGAGGACGACACGGACCGCCTCGCCTCCCGCCTGCTGCACCCCCTGACCACCGCCGAGACGGACACCCTCCTGACCACCCTGAAACCGGCCGCCCGCTCCATCCTGGCCTCGGACGTCCTGCCGTTCCCGAACCCGATGGGGCTGCCGCGCACGGTGGGGTGAGAGGGCGACGCGCAAGGTGGCCGAAACCGCTTGCACTGCCGGGCCCCGCCCCCTTACCGTCACGCGGATGACACCCGAACTGCGGTCCGAACGCCTCTGTCTCGCGCCCTATACAGCCGCCGACGAGACGGACTTCGTCGCGCTGTTCCAGGACGAGGCCGTGGGGCGCTGGTTCGGGGACGGGATGCAGAGTGCCGCGGAGGACCGGGCGCTGTTCGGGCGGATCTTCAGTCTCGTGTACGCGGAGGAGCGGTTCCCCGTGTGGGCCGTGCGGTACGAGGGGGGCTATGTCGGGCACGCCGAGATCAAGCCGTCGCCGGAGCGCTGGCTCGACGGGCACGAGATCGTCTACGGCCTGACCAGGGAGAGCTGGGGCCTGGGGCTCGGCACGGAGCTGGCCGGGCTGCTCACCTCGTACGGGCACGAGGCCCTGGGCCTGGCCGAGGTGCACGCGACCGTCGACTCCGAGAACGCCCCCTCGCTCTCCGTCCTCAAGCGCCTCGGCTTCACGCAGACGCGCGAGGTGCCCGAGGAGAACGGCAGGATCACGCTCCAGCTCACCTCGCGGCTCCCCGGCCCGCCGCACGCCGGCTGACGCGGCCGACGGGCGGGGCTCAGGAGAAGTCGAGGCCTCCCGTGCGGGCGCGCTTGAGCTCGAAGAAGTCCGGGTGGCCCGCGAGGACACGGAAGCTGTCGAAGATCCGGGCGGCCTCCTCGCCGCGCGGGATCGCGCGCAGCACGGGGCCGAACCAGACGGTGCCGTCGACGTGGAGCGTCGGCGTACCGACGTAGCCGTCGGCCTCCGGGTCCTTGCCGGCGTCGTGGCTGCGGCGCAGCACCTCGTCGTACGCCGTGTCGTGCGCCGCCGCCGCGAGGTCGCCCGGCAGCCCGAGCTCGGCCAGGGCCTGCGCGGCGACCTCCGCGAAGTCCTGGTTCTTCTCCTGGTGGATCCGCGTGCCGAAGGCGGTGTAGAGGTCGCGCAGGACGTCCTCGCCGAGCCGGTCCGCGGCGGCCGCGGCGATCCGGGTCAGGGCGAGCGAGCGGTCGACCAGGTCGCGGTACCAGCCGGGGAGTTCGTTGCCGGCGTTGTGGAAGAAGAGGCTCATCACGTGGAAGCGGAGGTCGAGGTCGCGGTGGCGCTCGACCTCCAGGATCCAGCGCGAGGTGATCCAGGCGAAGGGGCAGGCGGGGTCGAAGTAGAAGTCGACCCGGGTCGGAGCGGTGGCGGCGGGGGCCGCGGGGGTGGTGTCCGGCTTCGTCATGACTCGACACTATCCAGGCAAGTGGCACGGAGAATGGGCCATTGACACGGCTCTCTGGTGGGCCAATCGGCCCGCTCCCCCGCCGCGGCTCCCCCCGTCGCGGCTAGCCCTCGGTGAACGGCGTCCCCTGGTGGAACCAGAGCTGCCAGCCGTCGTCCGTGCGCCGCCACAGCGAACTGCGGTGGACGCGGCGGCCGTTGCTGTCGGTGTCGAAGGTCAGGTGCACCAGGTCGTCGGCGAGCTGGACGCCCCGCATGCCACGGGTCGTGACGGGGCGCCCGCCGGGCTCGGGGCCCGCCGTGAGGACCCGCACGATCGACTCACGGTCCCAGCGGGTGCCGGAGGCGCCGAACTCGGTGAACTCGGGGTGCAGCAGTGCGCCGAAGAGCTCGGGCGAGGCGCGCACCTCGGGGTCCAGGAGGCGCAGCTCGCCCTCGATGGCGGCCTCGACGGCGGGGGTGCGGTCAGCCACGGGTCATCTCCACGAGCTGGGTGACGGTGTTCCAGTTGCGGCTGGTGGCGACGACGCCCTTGTTCAGGGCGGGCCTCGACAGCTGTTCGCCGAGCTTGGAGCGGCCGAGGCCGTCGGGGGCGTACAGATACAGGACGCGGTCGCCGAGCCTGAACTCCTCGGGCAGGAAGGCCTTTTGGTCGACGGAGGCGAAGCGGTCCGCGTCGACGGGCGCGGAGAAGTAGGTGACGTGCAGCTGCTTGGGCTCCAGGTCGGCCGCGGGGAACGGGCACGCCTCGGCGACCGCCGCGAGATACGCCCCGTCGCGCACCAGCACGTCCACGGCGAAGCCGAACCGCTCCTCGATCGCGGCCCCCACCTCGGTGGCCAGCGACTCCTCCGCGGCGCGCGCGTCCGCCCCGCCCCGGTCGGCGGTGAAGACCGCGTTGCCGCTCTGCAGATACGTCCGTACGCCGCCGAGGCCGAGCCCCTCCAGGAGCGCCCGCAGCTCGGCCATCGGCACCTTCTTGTGGCCGCCGACGTTGATGCCGCGCAGCAGCGCCGCGTATGTCTTGATCGCCATGCGTACACGATAAAGCGGTCGCCGTGCCCCGTGGGGGTGGGCACGACGACCGCGGCTCAAGGGGGCGGCGAGGTTACTCGACGACCTTCAGGAGCTTGTTGGGCGTGCCCTCGCTCGGGTTGGTGATCTTGTCCGGGGTCGCACCGTCGGTCAGCGCCTTGGCGACGTCCGCGGGCTTGGCGTCCGGGTGGGCGGCGACGTAGACGGCGGCGGCGCCCACGACGTGCGGGGTCGCCATCGACGTACCGGAGATGGTGTTGGTGGCGTCGTCACCGGTGTTCCAGTCGGACGTGATGTCCGAGCCCGGGGCGTAGATGTCCACGATGTCGCCGTAGTTGGAGAAGTCCGACTGCTCGTCGTCCTTGGTGGAGGAGGCGACCGTGATCGCGTCCTTCACGCGGGCCGGGGAGCCCTGGGAGGCGTCGGTCGACTCGTTGCCGGCGGCCACCGCGAAGGTGACGCCCGAGTCGATCGCCTTCTGGACGGCCGCGTCGAGCGCCTCGTCCGCGCCGCCGCCGAGGCTCATGTTGGCGACGGAGGGGCCCTCGTGGTTCTTGGTGACCCAGTCGATGCCCGCGACGACCTGCTCGGTGGTGCCCGAGCCCTGGTCGTCCAGGACGCGGACGGCGACGATCTTGGCCTTCTTGGCGACGCCGTGCGCGTCACCGGCGATGGTGCCGGCGACGTGGGTGCCGTGGCCGTTGCCGTCGTCGGCGTTGTCGTCGTTGTCCACGGCGTCGAAGCCGGAGGTGGCGCGGCCGCCGAAGTCCTTGTGGCTGACGCGGACACCGGTGTCGATGACGTACGCGGTGGCGCCCTCACCCGCGGCGTCGGGGTAGGTGTACTTCTTGTCACCGGCGGTGTCCGCCTGGTCGATGCGGTCCAGGCCCCACGACGGCGGGTTGTCCTGGGTGGCGTCGATGCTGAACTTCTTCGACTGGACGACCTTGCCGACGGCCGGGTCGGCGGCCAGACGCTTGGCGTCGGTCTCGCTCAGGCCCTTGGCGGAGAAGCCGTTGATCGCGGAGGAGTAGTTCCGCTTGAGCTCGCCGCCGTACTCCTTGGCGAGGTCGGACTTGGCGTCCTTGCTGGCCTTCTCGTCGAGCATCACGATGTAGCTGCCGGCGACGGCGCCCTTGGCGTCCAGGCCGTAGACCTTGCCCTCGGCGGGGGTGGCCGCACCGGCGAAGGAGGTCGCGAAGACGGTGACACCGACCGCGGTGGCGGCGGTGGCTATCGCGGCGGTGAGCTTCATCGTGCGGGCACGCTTGTGAGTTGCCATGAAGAGGGGTCTCCTCGTGGTGTCTGTGGGGGGATGTGTGGGGGGTATTCAGCTGTCTTCCCAAGGGCCCGCCGCGGCGACAAGTTCGTTGCGGCACCCCTTGAGGTCCGGAAGATCTCCGGGTGTTGGGACGAAACCCTGTCGGATTGACGCGCGCAGATCAATACCTACATGCAGCTGTGACTTGTTCAACAAGGTTCTGTAATAACAAATCGGCCCCGCGCCGACGGAACGGGACATCCCGGGTCACAGACCCCCCAACTCCGGGTAACAGCGGCGGGCTTGCACGCGAACGCCGGGCGGACGGGATGAGCTCCCGTCCGCCCGGCGTTCGGGGACGAACCCGGTGAATTCGATGGCCGTGCGGCGCCGGACGGCGCCGCGGTCCGGCTAGGCCGCGGTGGCGATCTTCTGCTCCTCGAAGGAGTCGATCGTGCGCGTGAAGTCCCGCGTCGAGAGCAACAGCTTGTAGATGATGGCGAGTTCGAACACCAGAAGGAGCGCACCGGAGACGATCGTCGCGGGCATCACCACGTCGAAGAGCGGGCCGATCATGAAGACGCCCATCTGGAACTCGATTCCGCTCACCAGGTGCGCGCGGATGCGGTGGCGCAGCAGGAAGGACCGGACCCGCAGGTAGGCAGGGAACTTCCGCCGGAACTCCTGGTGCAGGTCGATCACCTGCGCCTTGCGCGCCGGTGCCGTCTCCCCGTCGGCACCGGCCTGCCCCTCGGCGCCCGTCCCCTCGGCACCCGCCTCCTCGGCGGACCGCACGGCGCGGTCGGCCTCGTCCGTGGCCCGCTGGAGGTCCTGCTCGATGTCCGCCGAGGGGTTCTCCCGCAGCAGGTCCTCCATGAAGGCGAGCTCCGCCTCGTTCTGCGCGCGCCGGGCGGCCCGCATGCGCGCCTTGATCTGCTTGCGCATGGAGTGGCGGATCTTGAAGATCTCCAGCGAGTTGATGTAGCGCAGGGTGTCGAGGGCGACGACGGCGAGCGCGAGCCAGATGTAGAGGGTGTCGCCGGTGCGGTGGTACTGGCCGCCCATCAGCGCGACGCCGCACACCATGACGCGGATGCGGTCGAAGACGAAGTCCAGCCAGGCACCGAAGACCGAGCCCTGCCCGGTGAGCCGGGCGACCTTGCCGTCCATGCAGTCGAGGATGAAGCTCAGGTGGTAGATCACCGCGCCCAGGGCGAGCCAGCGCCACTCGCCGAGCGCGAAGCACGCGGCGGAGCCGAGGCCGAGGAGGAACGCGCCCCAGGTGATCTGGTTGGGCGTGATTCTCGTACGCATCGCGGTGAGCCGCACGAGCGGCGTGGCGACCGGGTCGACGAGCAACACGGTCCACCACGCGTCGCGCTTCTTCTGGGTGATGCGGCGCACCTCTGCGAGGGGCGGTATGTCTCGGCGCATGGGGGTCAACTTCCTGGCGTTCGGCGAAAGTTCACCTCACGCTAGGAAGGGGTTCGCCCAAGGAACAAGATCCGCCCCGTGCAACCTTTGACCGGGGGTAACGGTCAACCCTTCGGGACGAGTCAATGGCCCTCCCAGCACAGTGCCGCGTTACCTGAGCGTTACCGAATGACCGGGACGTTATCGAATCGCGTCACGGAGCGTTACGTCGGGCCCGGTCGGCCCGCGCCCTGTCCAGCTCCTCCTCGATGAGATCGGCGGCCATCCGGGTGCCGCCCTCCCCCGCCATCGAGGCCTGGATCTCCCCCAGCCTGCGGGCCACCTCGGGGTCCCCGACCAGGGTGAGGACCGCCTCGCGCAAGGTCCGCGCGGTGACCTCGGCCATGGGCAGGTGCCGGGCGACGCCGAGCCCCTGGAGCATGTCGGCGTTGCCGAACTGGTCGGTGGCCTGCGGCACGGCCACCATCGGCGTCGCGGTGGCGAGCCCCTCCTGGCTGCCGCCCGCCCCGGCGTGCGTGATGAACGCGTCGGCCTTCTTCAGGACCGCCAACTGCGGTACCCAGTCCCGCACTTCCACGTTCGCGGGCACGTCCCCGAGGTCGGCCGCGGTGACGTGCCTGCCGACCTGGAGCACCACGTGCCAGCCGGGCAGGCCGCCGAAGGCCTCGACGCACGCCCGGTAGAAGTCGGGCTGCTTGGTGAAGGCCGAGCCGAGCGAGACGAGCAGCACCTTCTCCGCGTCCGCGGGCCGCTCCCAGTCGCCCTGCGCGGCGCGGTCGCCCTGGCAGGCGCCGACGAAGGTGTGCACGGACCCGTCGACCCGGTCGGCGTTCGGCTGGAGCGCCCTGGGGATCAGCACCAGCGAGCGCGGCGGCCGGCCGACGAAGGGGTCGGGGTGCTGGGTGATGCCGTTCTCCGCGAGCCAGGCGGTGAAGCGGTCGTAGTACGCCCGGCCGCGCTCGCTCGCCTTCAGCTCCGCGTACATCGGCTCGGCGACCTCCTCCTCGTACCCCTCCCAGGCCACCAGGTTCGGCGAGAGCGAGATCTCGGGGACGCCCCAGCGGCGGGCGAGGACGCGCGCCGGATAGGAGGTGATGTCGTGCAGGACGATGTCGGGCTCGTCGCCCTCATAGGCGCGGGCCAGCTCCGGCAGGACCTGGATCGCGTCGGTGAGGAACGGCTCGATGTTGTCGATCAGTTCGGTGCCCCACGCCTCCGGGTCGGCGTCGGGCAAGGGCAGCGTCGTGGTGTAGGGCCGGGGCTCGGCGCCGGTCTCGGCGACCTTCTCCACGAAGGCGTGCGGGATCGCGTAGGTGACGCGGTGGCCGCGGGCGACGAGCTCGCGGATCACTTCGAGACTCGGGTTGACGTGCCCGTGGGCGGCGATCGAGAACATGGCGACGTGGGCGGGCCGGGATGCGGTCATGTGACGACTCTAAGCGAGACGATACGTATCGTGCAATCTTTGCCGCCCACCTCTCCGGCCCACCCCTCGCCCCCGGCGGACTACTCGACCCCGGTGGCGCTCCGCGCGGACTCGTTGTAGCGCAGCAGGTAGTCGGCGAACCGCGCCAGATCGGGGCCGCTCCACTCGGCGAGCCGGTCCTCGAACGCGACCTTGCGGGCCTTGCCGACCTGCGCGAGGACCTCGACACCCCGGTCCGTGAGGTGCAGTACATGCACCCGGTGATCGGTCGGGTCGAGCCGCCGCTCCACGAGCCCGGCCTTCTCCAGCGACCCCACCTGCCGGCTGATCGTCGACTTGTCGAGCGTGTAGTGCGCCGCCAGATCCGTGGCCCGGCAGCCGCCCTGGTACTCGAGGTGGCTGAGCAACGTGAAGGAGACGAGCGAGAGTTCGGGGTGCATCCGGGCGGCGGTGGCGCGCGCCCGCCGGGCGAACGCGGTCATCTCCCGCTGAATGGTCTCGATGGACTCGTCCCGGGCCCCGGAAGGGGACCCGCCTCGATCGGTCACGATTTCTCCCTCTCCGCGAATGGTTGTAGAGTACAACACCGTAAAGAGTTGTATATGCCAACCATCTGCCGACCGGCCGCGGCGGCCCGCCGTCCCCGCAGGCCCCTCAGCTGTCGAGAACGATCCGGAGAGACCCCATGTCCGCCACCGCGCAACCCGCGCCCCGACCGCGCGACGTGCTGCGTCACGTCCTCGTCCACCTGGTCACGCCCCTGCTGATGTGCCTGGGCATGGGCCTCGCCTACATGGGCGCGTTCGTCACGCCCGAGCCGCACGAACTGCCGGTCGCCGTCGTCGGTTCGGGACCGCAGAGCCAGGTTCTGGCGCAGGGCGTCAAGGACGAGGCGGGCGACGCCCTGGACGTCAGGAGCCTCGCCACGCGGGCCGAGGCCACCGCCGCGCTCAGGTCCCTCGACATAGCCGGTGCCTACGTGCCCGACGCGAAGTCGCCCGAGCTGATCGTCGCCTCCGCGGGCTCCGACATGAGCGCGATGGCCGTGGAGAAGGTCTTCACGCCGGTCGCGGCCGCGCAGGGCGCACCGCTCCAGGTCACCGACGTGGCCCCGCCCGTCTCCGACGACCCCACGGGCCAGGGTCTGTTCTTCCTGCTCGTCGCCGTGAGCATCGGCTCGTACGCGTCGGTCGCGGTGCTCGGCGCGGCGGGCGCCGGGCTGCGCATGCGGGCCCGTGCCGGGCTCGTCGTGGGCGTGTCCCTCGCCGTCAGCCTGATCGGCGCGGCACTCGCGGGGCCGGTCTTCCACCTGGCGCACCAGGGGCTGTGGGGCGTGTGGGCGATGTCCTGGCTCTACTCGGCCGGTGTCCTGTTCATCGGCCTGGGGCTGCACACGTTCCTCAAGCGCTGGACGACGCTGGCGATGATGGTGCTCTTCGTGATGCTCAACTTCACGACGTCCGGCGGGCTCTTCCGGCCCGAGCTGCAGAACGGCTTCTTCGGCTCGCTGCACGCGTTCTGGAACGGCGCGGGCTTCGTCGAGGGCATCCGCAGCCACCTCTACTTCGGCGGCCACGACCTGGGGCAGCACGTCTGGACGCTGACGGCGTGGCTGGTCGCCGGCCTGCTGCTCGTCGCCGTCGCGGGCCTCTGGGAGCGCGGGCGGCGGAGCGCCGCGCCCGCTCCGGCCGGACGGCACGCGGCGGTGCGGGACCGGGACCGGGAGGAGGGGCGGGAAGAGGAGATGGAGGAGTCGGTCGCGGTGTGACGCGACGGCACGGTCACTGTGCCGCGGCCACTTCGCGCTGGGCACTCCGCTCTGGGCACTCCGCTCTGGGCACTTCGCGCTGGGCAGTTCGCGCCGGGCACTTCGCTACGGGCGCTTTGTCACGGTCACTGCGTCGTCGTCACTTCGCCGCGGTCACTTCCATGTGGTCACTTTGGCGCCGTCACTTGGGCACGGGCACTCCGTCGTCGCCACCGCGTCCCCGTCACTTCGCCGTCGTCACTCCGCTGTCGCCACTCCGTCGCCGTCACTTCGCCGTCGCCACTTCGAGGTCGTCACTTCGGTGCTGTCACTTCGCCGTCGTCACTCCGCCGTCGTCACTTCGGTGCTGTCACTCCGCCGTCACCACTTCGAGGTCGTCACTTCGGTGCCGTCACTCCGCCGCCGCCACTTCGCCGCACTCACCCCGTCGTCACCACTTCGTAGCAGCCACTCCGTCGCGGTCACTTCACCGCCGCCACTTCGGCACGGTCACTTCGTCGCCGCCATCCCGTCTCCGTCACTCCGTCTCACTCACTTCGCCTCCGTCACCCCGTCTCACTCACTCCGTCTCCGTCACTCCGCGACGGTCACTCCGTCGCCGGCACTCCGCGACGATCACCCCGTCGCCGGCACTCCGCCGCCGCCACTCCGTCTCCGTCACTTCGTCGCGGTCGTGCGACCGGGCCGGGCCTCGGGTCCCGGCCCGGTCGCGCCGCCCTGTCCGGTGCCGGGCCCCGGCCCGGCGGCGGACCCCCGCCCGGCCGCCACCGCCAGCCCGGCCACGGCCACCGCGCCCGCCGCCGCCGCGAAGGCCAGGTGCTGCCCCGAAAGCGCCGTCGCGCCCGCGGACGCCACCCCGGCGAGGACCGCGGGGCCCAGTCCGCTGCCGATCTGCAGCGCGGTGGCCGTCACCGCGGCGGCCGCGCCCTGCCGGTCCCGCGGCACGTCCCGCAGGCCCAGCGCGGTCAGCGCGGGATAGGCGAGGCCCTGTCCCACGCCGGTCACCACGAGCCCCGCGAGCACCGGCCACCAGTACGGACTCCGACTGCTCGTCAGGCACCAGAGCAGGACACCGGCACCGGTCAGCAGCAGCCCGGCGGCGAGCACCGCCCGTCCCCCGAGCCGCTCCAGGAGCCGGCCGGTGACCAGCGCCGTGGCGGTCACCGCGGCGCTCACCGGCAGCACCGCGAGCCCGGACCCGGCCGGCGACATCCCCCGTACGTCCTGGAGATACAGCGGTACGAAGAAGAGCGCGCCGTTGACGCAGAAGTAGAAGGCCACCGCGGTGAGCGCCGACGTCCGCACCGCGCCGAGCCGCAGCAGCGTCCGGTCGAGCAGCGCGTCACCGCCCCGCCGCCACCACAGCGCACCGGCCGCCCCCGCACCGGCCAGCGCACCGGCCGCGACGAGCCGACCGCCGCCCCCGTGGGCCATCAGGTCGACGCCGAGGACGACCAGGACGACCGTCGCCACCAGCGCGCAGCCACCGACGGCGTCGATGCGGCGGCCGGTGTCCGGTGCGCCGGCCGGCAGCCTGCGCACCGCGGCGTACGCGGTGAGCAGCGCCGCGGCACCCTGCACCGCGAAGACGAGACGCCAGCCCGCCACCCCGGTGAGGACACCGCCGAGGACCAGTCCCGCGCCGTAACTGCCCGCCTGCGCCGAGGCGAACACGCCGAGGGCCCGGGAGCGGGCGGGCCCCGCGGGATGGAGGTCGGCGACCAGGGCGGTGGCCGCGGGAAGGGTGATCGCGGCGCCCGCGCCCTGGACCGCGCGGCCCGCCGCGACCAGCCAGAAGTCGCCGGCGGCGAGGGCGGGTACGGTCCCCGCGGCCAGCGTCAGCAGTCCGGCGACCAGTACCCGGCGCCGGGGGAACCGGTCGGCGAGGGCGCCCCCGGCGAGCAGCAGCCCGGCGAAGGCGACGGCGTATCCGCTGACGGCCCACGACAGGGCCTGCGGCGGCGCCCCGAACTCCCCGCCGATCGCCGGGAGCGCGCTGTTCAGGACGGCGACGCTGCCGGCGTCCAGGCCTGCGGCGGCACTCAGGACCAGCAGGGGGAGGAGGGCTGTGCGGGGTGGAGGCGCGGAGTTGCTCATGGGCGGCAGCCTCCGCCCGGCGGCGGACCGCCACCAGACACCGCTGGGGGCGCTCCCCGGCGGGGGTGGCCCTGCCGGGGCCACCCCCAGGGGTGGCCCCGGGTGATCGCGACGCCGGACACTGGACCCATGACGGCACCCCGGAGACTCCCCTCATGACCGCCCCGCCGACCGAGCTGGCCCGGTTCCTGCGCACCCGGCGGGCCCGGCTCACCCCCGAGTGCGTCGGTCTCGCGCGCGGTGCGGGGCGGCGTCTGACGGGGCTGCGCCGGGCGGAGGTCGCGACGCTGGCCGGGATCAGTCCGGAGTACTACACGCGCCTCGAACAGGGCCGTCAGCGGCGCCCGTCGCCGGAGGTCCTGGACGCGCTGGCGACCGCCCTGCGCCTGGACGCGGACGGCCGCCGCCATCTGCACCGGCTCACCGCCAGGGCCGAGCCGCCGACCGCGCCCGCCGTGCCCGAGGTCCCCCGGACGGCGCTCGACCTGCTGCGCGGGCTGACGGTGTGGCCCGCCTATCTGGTCGGACCGATGCGGGACGTCCTCGCCTGGAACGAGGCGGCGGCCTGGCTCGTGACCGACTTCGGCGCGCTGCCGCCGCACCGCCGCAACCTCGCGTGGTTCGCCCTCTGCGACCCGGCGGCCCGCGACCTGTTCGCGGACTGGGAGACGGTGGCGCGCGGCAATGTCCACCGCCTGCGCAACGCCCTCGCCGGGCGCCCGGACCACGCGCCCCTGCTGGCCGAACTCGCCCTGCACGGCGGCGCGTTGTTCCACGACGCCTGGAACGAGCACGAGGTGCGCGGCCCGAACACCGGCCACAAGCGGCTCAACCACCCCGAGGCGGGCGCGCTGACGCTCGCGTACACCGGCTATCTGCTGCCCGGCCCGGAGCAGGTGGAGCTGGTCGTCATGACCGCGCCGGAGGACAGCGCCGAGGCCGCGCTGCTGCGGGAGCGCTTCGGACCCTGACCTCGCGCCGTCCGACTCCCTTGACGCGGGGGCTACTTCCGCCGCTCGTCACGCGCGCAGGTGTGGTCCTTCTTCGGCAGTTCACCGCTCAGCAGGTAGTCGTCGACGGCCTTGCGCGCGCAGGCGTTGGGGTAGTCGTACACGCCGTGGGTCCGCACGGGCACCGTCACCAGCCGGGAGCCGCGCATCGCCTTGTGCATGCCGAGGCCCTGCTCGTAGGTGGTGCGGGTGTCGCCGGTGGCCTGCAACTGGAGCACCGGCAGGGAGTTGCCGATCCTGGTGAGCGGTTCGGGCGACTTCTGCTTCCACCAGCCGCACGGCATGGGCGCGTTGTGGAAGGGGCCGAACACCGGCTGGGTCGGGCGGGCCTTCTCGACGGCCTCGCGGTACCACTCGCCGTCACCGCCGGGCATCGAGTTGTCCGCGCACAGGACGGCGAGGGTGAGGGCGTAGTCCCGGCCGGTGCCGGTCTCCTCGGGTCCGGTGCGGAACATGGCGTCGAGCAGCCCCGCGAGGCTCTTCGACGGCTCGACCCGCTCGCCCGCCGCCGCGTCGACGAGGAGCCGCAGCGTGTCGGCGTACTCGGCGTTGTCGCGGTCGTCGGTGCCCAGGAAGTAGAGGACGAACGGCAGGGTCTCCTCGTCGAGCCGGTCGCCGCCGATCCGGATCGGGCGCTCCGCCGCCTTCCTCACCAGCCCTTCGACGGTGGCGCGCACGGCGGTCGGGGTGCGGCCCAGGTGGTACGTCGCGTCGCGCGGCGCGGCCCAGCGGGCCAGGTCGTCCAGGGCGTCCTCGTTGGCGGGGCCCATGGCCTGGGTCATCCGGATGCCGTAGTCGCGGGGGTCGATGGCGCTGTCGAGCACGACCCGGTCCACCCGGCCGGGGAACATCTGCGTGTAGACCGCGCCGAGATACGTGCCGTACGACTGGCCGAACCAGGACGTCCTGCGTTCGCCCAGTGCGCCGCGCACGACGTCCACGTCCCGGGCGATGTTGCGCGTGGAGTAGTGCCGCAGCCGCTCGCCGTACGCGGCGTCGCACTTGCGCGCGTCGTCGACGGCCTTGCGCGCCACCCGGTCGAACGCGGCGCGATCGAAGCCGGTGCCGCGCATCCAGGACAGGCCGTTCAGACCGCAGTCGAGCGGTGAACTCTCGCCGAGGCCACGGGTGTCCATGCCGATGACGTCGTAGGCGGCTGCCACCTTCGGGGTCATGTGGGCGCGCAGCCGCGCGGGCATGTCGAGGCCGTGGCCGCCGGGTCCGCCGGGGTTGGTCTGGATGATGCCGCGCCGCTCCCGGGCGGGCCCGGTGGCCTTCACCCGGGAGACGGTCAGCGCGACGGTGGGGCCTTGGGGGGCCGCGTAGTCGAGCGGGACGGTGACCTTCGCGCACCGCGTGCCGCTCTCGGCGAGCGACGGGTCCTTGCAGGGTCCCCAGTCGAGGTGCTGCCGGTAGAAGCGGTCGAGTCCCTTCATCGCGGGGGCCCGCTCGGCAGAGGAGGAGGAGACGACGGTGGTCCGCCGCGCCGCGGAGGAGCCGTCCTCCCCCGCCGGGGAGCCGCCGTTCGTCGCGCATCCCGTCGCCCCGGCGGCGGCCAGCGCGAGGCCCAGGGCGGTCAGGGTGGTGGTGGTTGCCTTCATGTACGTCCTTTGTCGCTCAAGGGGTGTGCGTTGTTCGCGTGTGCGTTGTTCGGGGGTGCGCCTTGTTCGCGGGTGCGCCTTGTTCGCGGGTGCGCCTTGTTCCGCGGTGTGCGTCGATCACGTCGTGCGCGCAGCTCAAGAGGCTGGCGTCGCAGCGGTGTTGGCGTGCGCCACCGCTGGGTCGGCGTGCGTCGCTCGGGGTGACGGCATGCCGTAGTCGTCCCGCGTCGTCCGGGCCTGCCTGCGCGGCCACCACAGGCCGCGGCCGAGGAGCGCGGCGAGCGCGGGCACGAGGACGAGGGAGAGCACGAGCGAGGAGAGGAGGATCCCGAGGCCGGTGGCGAAGCCGAGTTCCAGGGTGACGGGGCTCGCGGCCAGACCGGCGAAGGAACCGGCGAGCACGATGCCGGCCGTGGCGACGGCGGGCGCGGTGTGCCGCACCGCTTCGGCCACCGCGTGCCGCGCCCCGACCGGCTTGGCCATCTCCTCCTTGATCCGGTCGGTGATCAGGATGTTGTAGTCGGTGCCGAGGGCGACGACGAAGAGGAAGAGGACCAGGGGCAGCGTGAAGGAGACGCCCGGCCGGTCCAGGGCGTGCTGGAAGACCAGCGTGCTCGCGCCCAGGGTGGCGAGGAACCCGAGGCCCACGGCGATCATCAGGACGACGGGGGCGAGCAGGGAGCGCAGCAGCAGGAAGAGGATCACGGCGATCAGCAGGGCCGCGACCGGGAACACCAGGCGCAGGTCGTGCTCCACCGCCGTGGAGATGTCGGCGAAGACGGCGGCCGTTCCCGTGACGTACGCCTCGGTGCCCGGCGGCGCGGCCTTGGCCGCGGTGTCCCTGATGGGGCCCGAGACCAGGTCACGGGCGTGCTGCGTGTCGGACTCGACGCTCAGGAGCAGATCGACGCGTGCCGCCGTGCGGTCCTTGCTGAGCACCGGCCTGCCCACCTCGCCGACCCCTTCCGTCTTGGCGAGCGCCCGTGTCATGCCGGTGAGCGAACCGGCCGTGATGTCGGTGCCGTCGGTGCCGCGTACGTAGACGCTGTGCGGATCGGAGACCCCGGCGGGCAGGCTGCGGGAGATCTGCTCGGCGGTCCTGGTCGCGGCGGTCTCGGGCAGGCCCTGCTGGTCGTAGCTCATCTTGATGCCGACCGTGCCCGCGCCGAGCGCGCCGAGCAGCACCAGGGCGCCGAGCGCGTACCGCACCGGCCGGCCGCTCACCGCGCGCCCCAGGCGGGCGGCGGTGCCTCCGGTGCGCTCCTTCCGCCAGGCGCGGGCGGGCCAGAACATGCCGCGCCCGAGCACGGCGAGCAGGGCGGGCATCAGCGTGAGACTGGCGAGCAGCATCACGAGCACGGAGACCGCGATCGCGGGGCCGAGGACCCGGAACTGTCCGAAGCTCGCGAGCCCCAGGGTCGCGAAGGCCGCCACGATCGTCAGCGCGGCGGACGTGATCGCGCCGCCCACCCGCCGGGTCGTCTCGGCCGCGGCCGTCCGGGCGTCCTGCCCGGGGTGGTTCCGCAGGTGCTCGCGGAACCGGAACATCAGGAAGAGGAAGTAGTCGATGCCGATGCCGAGGAGTACGACGCCGATCAGCGAGGGCGTGGACGGATCGAGGTCGATGCCGAAGAGCTTCGCCGCGCCGACCACCGCTCCGGAGGCGACACCGCCGATCAGCGCGACCGCGACCAGCGGCACGAACGCGGCCGCCGGGCTGCGGAACACCAGGATGTTCAGCAGGACGATGAGGCCCGTCGTCAGCGCGCCGACGACTTTCCCGGTGGTCTCCTCCGCGTCCGCGTTGTCCACCGTGGAGGCGATGCCGCCGGTGAATCCGACGCGCAGTCCGGATTCCGCGAATTCCTTCTTCGCGGTGTCGCGGAATTCCTTGTAGACGTCCTGGACTCCGGGGTCCTGGGGATTTCCGTCGAGCGACACCGTGAGGAGCTGGAAACTCCGGTCGGGGGCCATGGCGCCCGGCGCCACCCGGGGCGTCTGGGAATGGTCCTTCATCAGCGGTTCGGGCTTCGGCGCGGTGAGCCGCTCCCGGCCAAGAACGGCCCCGGCACGGGCGATCCGCCGCTGGTCGTCCGCCGTGAGCCTCGCCTCGTCGTCCCTGGCGACGAGCACGGTCAGGGCGTTGGGGTCGGGCCTGGTGCCGAACTTCTCCTCGGCGATGCGCAGCGCCACGGCCGAGTCGTACTTCTTGGGCAGGAAGTCGCCCGACCGGGAATCGGTGACGTCGTACATCATCGCCTTGCCCACGAAACTCAGGGCCGCGCCGAGCAGGGTCCAGAGGACGACCACCGTCCATCGATGTCGGGTGGAGAACGAGGTCAGCTTGTGGATCATGGTCTTTTCTTCCCTGCTTCTTCCCGGCCTGCACGACGGGCCACGAGGGGTTCTCGGGGCTCCCCACAGGCCATCACGCGCAACCCGCCGGAATCCTCGGCCGCCGGAAGGGGAAGTGACCGGGACCCCGGTCCGGTCATCCGGCGCGGGCAGTACCCGGGTACTGGGGAAAGGCCCCACCCCGCGCCGATCCGCGGCACGGTGGGCCGGGATCTAATGGTGCGGACAGAACGGAACACAAGGGGCCGGCCATCGGCCCCGCTAGGAGGCGCCCGGATGGGACGCGACTACTTCCCTCCGGTACCGCCCGAAGGACGCGAACGGCCCACGCGGGGCGACGTGGTGCTCGCCGTCGTCGCGACGGCGGTCGAAATGCTGGCCTACGTCACGCCGGGCCCGGCCGTCGCCGGCGTTCCGGCGGTCACGACCTCGCCCGTGACCGTGGCCGGTGTCCTGCTGATCGTCTCGTTCGTGCTCCCGCTCATCGTGCGGCGCCGCTGCCCCGTACCGGCCCTCGGCGCGGTCCTCGCCGTGCAACTGGCCGCCAACCTGGGGGTCGCGGCCGACCCGGGCCGCCCCATGACGCACAGCTATGGCGCCGCCGCCAGCATCGCGCTGTACACCGTGGCCCGGTACTCCGGCCCGCGCGCCGTGGTGGTGGGCGCCGCCGTGTGCGTGCCCGTGCAGTTCGTACGGGACGCGCAGGGCGCCGAGCCCTTCGCGATGACGGGCACGATCGACGTCGTCATCACCGCGGCCGTCGTCGCCGTGGGCCTGGGCGTACGGCAGTGGAAGCGGCAGCTGGACATCAACCGCACGCTCCTCGCCGACCGCGCGGTGGCCGAGGAGCGCCGCCGCATCGCCCGCGAGCTGCACGACGTCGTGGCGCACCACGTCACCACCATGTACCTCATGTCGGGCGGCGCGCGGGCCACCCTGGACCGCGACCCCGACACCGCCCGCGAGGCCCTGCTGTCCCTGGAGGCGTCGGGCCGCACCGCGCTGGGCGAGATGCGCCAGCTCCTCGGCGTGCTGCGCGGCACCGACACTCCGGAGGAGGCGCCGTCCGAACCCCAGCCCGGTGTCGACGACATCGAGCGGCTCGTCGCCGATTCGGGAGCCGCGGGGCTGCCCGTCGCCCTGCACGTCACCGGGCGGGCCAGGCCGCTGCCGACGACGGTCGGCCTCACCCTCCACCGCATCGTCCAGGAGGCGCTGACCAACACCCGCAAGCACGCGGGCGCCACCCGCGCCACCGTGCGGCTCGCCTATCTGCCGGACCGCGTCACCGTCGAGGTGGGTGACGACGGCGTCGGTGACACCAGGGCCCCCGGCGGCGGGAGCCGGGACGGCGGATACGGTCTGCTGGGCATGCGCGAACGCGTCGCCCTGCACGACGGTTCGCTGCATGTCGGCAACCGTCCGGAAGGCGGCTTCGCGGTGACCGCCGCGGTACCGCTGCCCGCCGAGGCCCATGAGGGCGCGTACGAGAAGGACAGGACCACCCGATGACCGCTCCCCCGGGTCCGGCGCTGGAGCGGATCACCGTGCTCATCGCCGACGACCAGCCCCTCGTCCGCCACGGCCTCGCGCTGATCCTGCGCTCGGACCCGGCCGTCGAGGTCGTCGGCGAGGCGGGCGACGGCGAGGAGGCCGTCGCGGCGGCCCGCCGGCTCTGCCCCGACGTGGTCCTGATGGACATCCGCATGCCCGTGCTCGACGGGGTCGGGGCGACCGCGCGGCTGGCCGCCGAGCTGCCGGGGTGCCGGGTCCTCGCGCTGAGCACCTTCGACCTGGACGAGCACGTGGTCGGCGCGCTGCGGGCGGGGGCGGCGGGCTTTCTGCCCAAGGACGTCACGCCCGAGGAACTGGTCGCCGCGCTGCGCACCGTGCACCGCGGCGAGGCCGTGGTCGCGCCGCGGCTGCTGACCCGGCTGCTCGCCACGTTCGTGGCACCGGCCCCGGCCGCGCACCCGCTGTCCGGGGACCTCTCCGCGCTGACCCCGCGCGAGGTCGACGTGCTGCGGCTGATCGCCGCGGGCCTCGACAACGCGGCGATCGCCGACCGGATGGAGATCGGCGTGCAGACCGTGAAGAACCACGCCTCCGGCGTCTTCACCAAGCTGGGGGTCCGCGACCGCGCGCAGGCGGTGATCGTGGCGTACGAGTCGGGGCTCGTGCGGGCCGGGGAGCGGGCGGCGGACCGGGGCACGGGGACGGACCGGCCCGCCGGCTGACGTCACGGCGCTAGCGCTGGTACCTCTTGAGGACCAGATTGCCGTCCTTCACCAGGCGTTCGCGCAGCTCGTCCAGGCCGATCGCGCCGCTGTAGTACTCCTGGAACGCGGGGGTGGCGACCTTGTCCTTCCACTCCGGGTAGCCCCGCACCGACTGGGCGGGCGCCGACCGCAGGTCGGCGGCGAGCGCGGTGCCCGCGGCCCAGTCGTCCTTCTTCGTGTGCAGGGCGGGGTCCTTCAGCGCTTCCTTGCCGGTGGGCAGCATCCAGTCGCCGCGTGCGAGCCTGACCATGTTCTCCGGCTGGAGGAAGAAGTCGATGAACTCCGCCGCCTCCTTCTTGTGCGGGCTGTCCTCGGAGACGGACAGGGTCTGCGGGCTGACGCCCTGCGCGAGGCCTTCCTTGCCCGCGGGCGCGGGCAGCACCTGCCACTCGAAGCCGTCGGGCGCCTGCTGCACGATCTGCTGGCGGTACGAGAACCCGAGCGGGACCATCGCGTACTTGCCGCCGAAGAAGCCGGGCAGGGTGTCGGAGCCGCCCATGCCGAGGGTCGTCCCGGAGGCGCTCCCGTCGGTGTTGACCTGGTCGTGGACGGTGCGCGGCACGACCTCGTCGGCCGCCCCGAAGCGGACGTCGACCTTGCCGTCCGCGCCGCGGTGGAACATCTGCCCGCCGGTGGACAGCGACAGGTTGAGCGTCGCGGAGACCGGCTCCTTCAGCGGCCAGGCGACGCCGTACTTCCCGTCGGTGCCGTCGCCGAGCTCCTTGGTGACCTGCCGGAACTCCGCCCAGCTCCAGGGCTTGTCGGGCGTGGGGATCCGCACCCCCGACTTCTTCAGCCACGTCGCGTTGGCGATCAGGACGCGCGGCTCCTGGAGGAACGGCACGCCGTAGACCTTGCCGCCGAAGGTCGTCGTCTCCCAGCTCCGCTGCGGGATGTCGGACCGCAGCCGCTCGGGCAGCAGGTCGCCGAGGTCCGCGAGGTACCCGCCGTACGCGAAGTCGGCGAGGTCGTCCGAGGCGTCGTGGATGATGTCCGGCGCCTCGCCGCCCTCGAAGGAGGTGAGCAGCTGGTCGTGGACGCTGTCCCAACTGCCCTGGACGTACCTGACCTGGACGTCGGGGTGGGTGGCGTTCCACTCCTTCACGAGCGCCTTGTTCGCGTCGACGGACTCCTTCTGCCAGGCCAGGGACTGGAACTGGAGGGTGATCTTCCCGTCGTCCTCGCCGGAGTCCCCGGCGCAGCCGGTGAGCAGCAGCGCGAGGGCCGTGGCGGCGGCGGTCAGCAGCCGGGGCGCGGTGCGCATCAGGCCTTCACCGCCCCGGCCAGCATGCCGCCGGTGATCCGCTTCTGGATGATCGCGAAGATGACCAGCGAGGGGATGGTCGCGAGGAACGCCGCCGCGGCGAGCGGACCCAGGTCCGCGACGCCCTCCGCGCCGATGAAGCGGTTGAGGATGACCGGCAAGGTCTGTTTCTCCGGGGTCTTGAGCAGGACGAGCGCGAAGAAGAACTCGTTCCACGCGGTGATGAAGGAGAACATCGCCGTGGCCACGATGCCGGGCGCGAGCAGCGGCGCGACGACCGAGACGAAGGTGCGCGCCTTGCTCGCGCCGTCCACGGCCGCCGCCTCCTCCAGCTCGGCGGGGACCGCGCGGACGTATCCGACGAGCATCCAGAGCGCGAAGGGCAGCGACCACACGACGTACACCATGATCAGACCGAGCAGCGAGTTGATCAGGTGCAGGTTCTTCAGGACGAGGAACAGCGGGATGATGATCAGGACGAACGGGAACGCCTGGCTGACCACCACCCACCCGGTGGCCGCCTTCGCGACGCGGTTGCGGTGCCGTGCCATCACGTACGCCATCGGGGTCGCGATGACCACCGCGATCAGGGCCGCGCTGAGCGCGGCGACCAGGGAGTTGCCCGCCGCCCGGAGCAGCGGCTGCTCGTCGAAGGCCTGGCGGAAGTTCTCCAGGGTCGGGTCCTCGGGGATCCAGGTGGGGTGCAGGCTGCCCAGTTCCCGCGCGGGCTTGAAGGCCGTGGAGATCAGCCAGAGGAACGGGAAGGCGAGAAAGACCAGATAGGCCGCGAGCGCGAGGTACTGCGCGGCGCGCGTCGTCCGCTTCGTACGCATCATGCCTCGTCGCCTCCCTTCAGGCGGCCCACGAGGTAGAAGGCGAGGATCACCGAGATCACGGCGACCATCACACAGCCCATGGCGGCGGCATAGCCGAACTGGCCGTACCGGAAGGCCTCTTCGTACGCGAAGAGCATGGGCAGGCGGGTGCGGCCGCCGGGGCCGCCCTGGGTCAGGACGTAGACCAGGGCGAAGGAGTTGAAGTTCCAGATGAAGTTGAGCGCCGTGATGGCAAGGGCGACCGGTTTGATCGCGGGCCAGGTCACGGTGGTGAAGCGGCGCCAGGCGCCCGCGCCGTCCATCGCGGCGGCCTCGTGCAGCTCGCGCGGGGTGTTCTGGAGACCGGCGAGCAGGGCGACGGTGGTCTGCGGCATGCCCGCCCAGACGCCGACGACGATCACGGCGAGGAGCGCGGTGGAGGTGCCGGTCAGCCAGTCCTTCCCCTCCCCGAGGCCCAGGTTCGCGAGCGTCTCGTTGAGTACGCCCGCGTCCGGGTGGTAGACGAGCCGCCACATGATGCCGACGACGACCTCGGGCATCGCCCAGGGAATGATCGCGAGCGCCCGCGCCAGCCAGCGGAAGCGCAGGTTCTGGTTGAGCAGGAGCGCGAGGCCGAGCGCGAGCAGGAACTGCGGCACGGTGACGCCGAACGCCCAGAGCAGGCCGATGCGGAACGACTCCCAGAACAGCGTGTCGTGCAGCAGGTCCTGGAAGTTGAGGGCGCCGACCCACTGCGTGGGCTCGGTGCGGCCCGACTGGGAGTCGGTGAACGCCAGCGCGATGCCGTAGAGGAGCGGGCCGACGCTGAGGACGAGGATCGGGATCAGCGCGGGCAGGACGAGGAACCACGCGCCGTGGTCCGCAGGTCTGCCTGTCGGCGTGCCTCTCGCCGACCGCTTCGTTGCGGTCGCCAATGTCACGGAATGGGCTCCTTCGGGCGGCTCGTGTAGGTCTGGCCGCCCCGGCGGCCCCCGTCATCGTGCTGATGTGATCTTGATACGTCAAGCAGCCGGGCGGCCCTCACACGCCTGTTGGCCAGTGCGAATGCGAGACTGTCGGGCGAACGGGGCAAGAGGTACGGGAGGCACGTCATGGATGAGGCGCGGGCACGGGACGTACTGGACGCGGCGGAGCTGCCGGTTCCGGTGAGCGGGGCGCGGCTGCTCGCGCTCGGCGAGAACGCGGTGTTCGCCGTCGGCGACCTGGTCGTCAAGGTCGGCCGCGACGCGCCCGAGCTCCTCGACCGGGCGCGCCGTGAACTGGGCGTCGCGCGCTGGCTGGAGAAGGCGGGCGTGCCGGCGGTGCGGGCCGCGGAGGCCGAGGCGCGGCACGTGGACGGGCACCCCGTGACGCTCTGGCACCGGCTTCCCGAGGCCGTGCGGCCCGCCGAGCCGCGGGACCTCGCGGGGCTTCTCCGTCTGGTGCACGAGCTGGACTCCCCCTCCTTCGACCTGCCGCGCCGCGAGCTGCTCGGCGGGGTGGAGCGGTGGCTGCGGCTCGCGGGCGACGCGATCGACGCGGCCGACGCGGACTATCTGCGGGAGCGGCGGGACGGGTTCGCCGCGGCGGCCGCCGCGTTGACTCCCCGGCTCGCTCCGGGGCCCGTCCATGGGGACGCGCTGCCCCGCAATGTCCTGGTCGGGCCGGACGGGCCCGTCCTGGTGGACCTGGAGACGTTCTCCTCGGACCTGCGGGAGCACGACTTGGTCGTGATGGCGTTGTCGCGCGACCGGTACGGGCTCGCGCCGGAGGCGTACGACGGGTTCGTCGCCGCGTACGGGTGGGACGTACGGGAGTGGGAGGGCTGCGGTGTGCTCCGCGGGGCACGCGAGACGGCCAGCTGCGCGTGGGTCGCGCAGCACGCACCCGCCAACCCGAAGGCCCTTGCCGAGTTCCGGCGCCGGGTGGCATCACTCCGTGACGGGGACGCGGCCGTGCGCTGGTACCCCTTCTGAGTGCCCCGCCCGGGGCCCCTACCCCTCCGCGCGGAGGGGCCACACCCCGTCCACGACCGCGTCCTCGTTCCCCTTCTTCCTGAGGAAGTTCTGGAAGTCCGCCGCCCACGCCGCGTACCACTCGATCTGGCGGCGGTGCAGTTCCGCCGGGCCGAGGGAGGCGACCTTGGGGTGGCGGTCGGCTATCGCGCAGGCGAGGCTCGCCGCGGCCTGGGCGTCGGCCGCCGCGTCGTGCGCGGACTCCAGGACCACGCCGTACTCCGCGCAGACCGCCGACAGGTTCCGCTTGCCGCGGCGGTAGCGGTCCACGGAGCGGTCGATCGTGTAGGGGTCGATGACCGGGCCCGGGGCGCTGCCGCCGAGGCGGTCGCCCAGGGACGGCAGCCCGTGCCGCCGCAGCTCGGCGGAGAGCAGGCTCAGGTCGAAGACCGCGTTGTACGCGACGACGGGGACGCCCGACTGCCAGTACGAGGTGAGGACCTCGGCGAGGGCGTCGGCCACCTCGGCGGCGGGGCGGCCCTCCGCGGCCGCCCTCTCGTCCGTGATGCCGTGCACCGCCACCGCGTCGGCGGGGATCGGGACGCCCGGGTCCGCCAGCCAGGTGCGGCGGCCCAGCGTCTCGCCGGCCTTGACCTCGATCACCGCCCCCGTGACGATGCGCGCCTCGCCCGGGTCCGTCCCCGTCGTCTCCAGGTCGAACCCGATCAGCAGCTCCCGGTGCCAGCCCATGGCCGCCCCCTTCTTCGTGGTGCTTTCCCCCAGTGACCACCACGATCCCATGCGCCACTGACAATCCGAGGACCGCGTTCCGCTTCGCCCGTCCCCGCGGTCACGACACCGGCCGCGAGTCCGCCCACGCCAGCTCGAACTCCTCGCGGTACGTCGTGAAGAGCCCGCCCTCGCCCGGGTCGCCCTGCTTGACCACCCGGCCGCCGCCGCGCAGCACGAGGACCGGCGCCTCCATCCCGCGCGTCCTGCGCAGATACGACTGGACGACCGCGATGCCGTCCGCGCCGTCCCCGTCGACCAGGTACGCGGTGAAGCGCGGCGTCTCGTCGAAGACCTGGATCTCGAAGGCCCCGGGGTCGCGCAGCCGGGCCCGCACCCGGCGCATGTGCAGGATGTTCATCTCGACGGAACGGCTCAACTCGCCCTTCTTGATGCCCAGTTCCCGCTCCCGGCGCTTGACCGCGCTGCTCGCCGGGTTGAGGAAGAGCAGCCGCGTACGGCAGCCGGACTCGGCGAGCCGGACCAGCCGGCGCCCCGAGAAGTTCTGCACGAGGAGGTTGAGGCCGATGCCGATGGCGTCGAGGCGGCGGGCGCCGCCGAAGATGTCCTCCGCCGGGAACTGCCGCAGCAGCCGCACCCGGTCCGGGTGCACGCCGACCACGTCCGCGTACCGGTCGCCGACCAGGTCCTCGACGGCGTCGACGGGCAGGCGCCGCGCGGAGGGCGTGTCCGTGCCCGCGCCGAGCATGTCCAGGAGGCGGGCCGAGGCGCGCTCGGCCTGGGCGAGGACCGTCTCGGAGAGGGCGCGGTTGCGGGAGACGACGTTCCGGGTGACCTCCAGCTCGTCCAGGGCCAGTTCGACGTCGCGCCGGTCGTCGAGGTAGGGCTCGAAGCACGGCCAGTGCTGCACCATCAGCTCGCGCAGCTGCGGCAGCGTGAGGAAGCTGAGGACGTTGTCGTCGGCCGGGTCGAGCAGATAGCCCTTGCGGCGGCTCACCTCGCGCACGGCGACGGCCCGCTGGACCCATTCCTGCCCGGCGGGGCCCGCGGCGGCCACGACCCAGTCGTCGGCGTGGACGGGTTCGTAGACGGGACGCAGAACAGCGGCCACGACCGCGCGCAGCCGCTGTTCCACCAGGTTCAGCCAGATGTAGGCCCGGCCGGCCCGCTGGGCACGCGTACGGACCTCGCGCCAGGCGTCGGCGCCCCAGTCCAGTTCCGGTCCGATCTGGGATCCCATCTCCATCGGCCGTGCCAGGGACACCGCTCCGGGAGGTACGTCCGCGGAGCTCCCCTCGTGACCCTCGTCACCAGGGGTCAGCTCCCGCCCACCCGAGCTCACCCGCGCACCGCCTTCCGCTCCCCCGAGCCACTCCCCCGGTCAACGATCAAGGAAGGGTACTCCGGGAGCGGCGGGCGGTGCAGCCCGATGGGCAGGGTGGTTTCTCAACCGCCCAGCGGAGGCTGGCCGTTCTGGTTCGCGAGGTCCTGCGGAGTGAGCGGGCTCATAGCGGTGACGTCGCGCGCCGCCAGGGAGAAGCCCTGCCAGTGGACCGGCATGGGCTGCTGGTCCTCGTCACGGGCGATGTGGTGGAAGCCGATGTGCACCCAGGTGACGGGGTGCGTGAGGCTCTGGCCGTTCACCCACTTGTCGACGCTCGTCGGTGTGCCGTTGGGGCAGCCCGGGTTGTTGCTCGCGTACTGCTCGCACTTCTTGTACTCGGTGAAGTACACGTCGTGCTTGGTGAAGGGCCGTCCGGCGTGCTTGTTGCTGGGTCCGGGCACGATCTCGTACGACCTGGGGTGGCCGTCCTTGTTCTTGCCCGCCCCGCTGACCACGCGCCACCAGCGCATGTCCTTGCGGTCGCCCGCGAGTTCCTTGGTGACCTTGGTGCGGGTGGTCTTCGTGGTGGGGCTGCCGTCACCCGTGGGCGGGGTGACCTTGGAGTCGTACTGCTCGACCTTGGCCTTCGGGGAGCCGTCCAGGCCGAAGTTCAGCCGCCAGAAGACGTTGTGGGCGTGGCTCTCGGCCTTGGCCTGGTCGCCCTTGCCGATGGGCCAGCCGCGGCTGTCGCCGCCGTCATAGTCGTAGGGCGAGAGGCTGCCGGTCGCGCCGACGTTGGACGTGATGGTGCCGTCCGAGGAGAACCGCCACTCGGTGATGTACTCGTACCAGGAGGCCTTGTTCACGGTGTAGACGAGCAGGTCCTTGCCCTGGCCGGTGTAGACCTTGCCGTTGCCGCCCGTGGACGCGTCGTCGTTGAGGCGGTACGCGTGCCCACGCGCGCGCGTGGTGGTGCACAGGCCCTTCACGTTGCCCCGGTGCGGGACCTTGACGGTCTTGATGGTGCCGCCGGGGCACTCGCCGGCGTTGAGGTTCTGCAGGGCCTGGCCGAAGTCGGTGCCCGTGACGTCGTCGTACTCGGCCTCGCCGTCGTCGTAGGGGACATGGACCTGCGCGAGGCGGGCACTGGTGAGGACGGGGATCGGCTTCGGCTCGCCCTTGGGCTGGTAGCTGATCTTGTCGAGGATCAGTCCGGAGAGCGTGTTGTAGTGCCAGCACATGCGCCAGGTCGTGCCGCCGTCGACCGTCTGCTCGATCTTGTAGGCGTCACTGCAGTCGGCCGCCGCCGTGGGCGCCTGGGGCGGCGCGGCGGAGGCGGGTCCCGCGGTGGACATGACGGCGCCGCCGAGCAGCGCGGAGACCGCGACGGCCAGCGTGGCTCGTCTGCGGGCACGCGAAAGTCTGTTGACGTGCATTGCGGAGTGAACTCCCTCGTACGAGGAGAAGTTGATGTGTGGTGTCGGGCGCGGGCGGCCGGCGTCAGCCGAGGCGGCCCACGGTGCGGGTGCTCAGGTCGACGACGAAGGACCTGGTGTCGATCCAGGGACCGTTCTTGACCTTGGTGACGACCTGGAGGCACCGGTTCTTCCCGCACGCGGCGAGGTCGGACGGCACGCGCTCCACGGTCTCCTTGCGGAAGATCATGCCGCTGAGCTGCAGCTGGTCCGGGCCGGTCAGCGCCTTGCCCGTGGCGTGCTTGAAGTCCTTCTTCAGGCCCTTGCCGAGCGGGTCGGCGATCAGGAGCCTCGCGCCCTCGGCGAGCTCCTCCTGGCTGGGTGGCGGCTGGACGTTCTGCGTGGTGGCGGTGTCGTCCACCTTGCCGGTCTCCAGGTTCACCGTCCTGGTGATGACGGCGTCCTTCTTGTAGTCGTAGTAGACGACCTCGGCCCGGCGCGGAGCCGCGGCGCCGTTGTCGCCCGGCTCCGGCTCGCTGAGGTTCGTGGACAGCAGCTGCGGGCCGCGGTCCCCCTCCACGTCCCGGGCGCTGGAGCGCATCTGGCCGGAAACCGAGGCCTTCTCCGCGCGCTCGATCTCCGCGTCGGTCAGCGGGTCGCTGCCGATGCCCTTCGCGCCCTCCTCGGGCGCGGCCTCCACGACGCCGTCCTTGGCGATGGCGTCCTGCTGTGCCGCTGCCGCGTTGGCCTGGCGGTCCCCCGACCCACCGGCCCCCGATCCCGGCAGATTGACGCCCACCAGCACGGCGGTGGCGGCCGCCGCCACTGCCGCGCCCGCCACCACCTTCCCCAGGTGACGTCTGACTATTTCTCGCACTTACTCCCCCTACTCCCCTGGCGCCCCATTCATGGGCATACCGAGTATGTGGTCAGACGGTTAGACGGGTTCAACTCCTGGGTGGTTGCCCCACTTTCGGGGAGACTCTGGCCAAAGTGGCCCCGACCCGAGGGGGCGTTAGTGGAAGAGTCGAATGCATGCAGGTCTGGCCAGGACAGGCGTACCCCTTAGGCGCCACGTACGACGGAGCCGGCACGAACTTCGCGGTCTTCTCCGAGACCGCGGAGCGCGTCGAGCTGTGTCTGCTGAACGACGACGGCTCGGAGACGGCGGTCGAGCTGCGCGAGTCCGACGCGTTCGTGCGGCACGCCTACCTCCCCGGCGTCATGCCCGGACAGCGGTACGGCTTCCGGGTGCACGGCCCCTACGCACCCGCGAGCGGGCACCGCTGCAACTCCGCGAAGCTGCTCCTCGATCCGTACGCGCGCGCGGTGAGCGGCCGCATCGACTGGGGCGAGGAGGTGTACGGCTACCACTTCGACGAGCCCGACCAGCGCAACGACCTGGACTCGGCGCCGCACATGATGACCTCGGTGGTGGTCAACCCGTACTTCGACTGGGGCGACGACCGGCCGCCCCGCACGCCGTACCACGAGACGGTGATCTACGAGGCCCATGTGAAGGGCCTGACGATGCTGCACCCGGACCTTCCGGACGAACTGCGCGGATCGTACGCGGCGCTCGGGCACCCGGCGGTCGTCGAGCACCTCACGAAGCTCGGCGTCACGGCCCTGGAGCTGATGCCGGTCCACCAGTTCGTGAACGACCACCGCCTGGTCGACATGGGCCTGAACAACTACTGGGGCTACAACACCATCGGCTTCTTCGCCCCGCACAACGCGTACGCCTCCTGGGGCGACCGGGGCGAGCAGGTCCTGGAGTTCAAGCAGGCCGTGAAGGCCCTGCACAAGGCCGGCATCGAGGTGATCCTCGACGTCGTCTACAACCACACGGCCGAGGGCAACCACCTGGGCCCCACGCTCTCCTACAAGGGCCTGGACAACGCCTCGTACTACCGCCTCATGGACGACGCGCGCTACTACATGGACACCACGGGGACGGGCAACTCGCTGTTGATGCGCTCGCCGCACGTGCTCCAGATGATCATGGATTCGCTGCGGCACTGGGTCACCGACATGCACGTGGACGGGTTCCGCTTCGATCTCGCGGCGACGCTCGCGCGGCAGTTCCACGAGGTGGACCGGCTGTCGTCGTTCTTCGACCTCGTGCAGCAGGACCCGGTGGTCAGCCAGGTGAAGCTGATCGCCGAGCCCTGGGACGTCGGCGAGGGCGGCTACCAGGTGGGCAACTTCCCGCCCCTGTGGACCGAGTGGAACGGCATGTACCGCGACACGGTCCGCGACCTGTGGCGCGGCGAGCCGCGCACGCTCGCGGAGTTCGCCTCCCGGCTGACCGGCTCCTCCGACCTCTACCAGGACGACGGGCGGCGCCCGCTGGCGTCGATCAACTTCACCACCTGCCACGACGGCTTCACCCTGCACGACCTCGTCTCGTACAACGAGAAGCACAACGAGGCCAACGGCGAGGACAACCAGGACGGCGAGAGCCACAACCGCTCCTGGAACTGCGGTGCCGAGGGCGAGACCGACGACCCGGACGTGCTGGCCCTGCGCGCGCGGCAGATGCGGAACTTCATCGCCACCCTGATGCTCTCCCAGGGCGTCCCGATGCTCAGCCACGGCGACGAGTTCGCGCGCACCCAGGGCGGCAACAACAACGCGTACTGCCAGGACAGCGAGCTGGCGTGGGTGCGCTGGCCGGACGACGAGAACACGCTGCTGGCCTTCACGCGGGCGATGGCGATGCTGCGGCGCGACCATCCGGTCTTCCGCAGGCGCCGCTTCTTCCACGGCCGCCCGGTCCAGGGCACGCACGACGAACTGTCCGACATCGCCTGGTTCACCCCGGAGGGCGACGAGATGCGGGAGGACGACTGGAGCGCCTCGCAGGCGCGGGCACTGAGTGTCTTCCTCAACGGCAACGCCATCTCGGAGCCGGGCCAGCGCGGCGAGCGGATCAACGACGACTCGTTCCTGCTGATGTTCAACGCCTCGCCGGACCCGCTGGAGTTCACGGTGCCGGTCAACCACGGCCGGCAGTGGCAGATCGTGGTCGACACGGCCCATGAGGACGGCGTTCCGCCGGACCCGGCGAAGGTGCGGGCCGGGGACCGGCTGACGCTGGCCGACCGGAGTCTTACGGTGCTGCAGCGTCCGGCGTGAGACCGGCGCGGGAGCGCGGGGCGGGGTCCTCGTGGGGCGGCTCCTCGCGGGGCGGGTCGTGGGGCGGCTCGGCGCGGGCCAGCAGGGCCACCACGAACGCCGCCCCGGCCGCGGCGGCGCCGAGCGCGAAGGCCGCCGCGGCGCCCCGGGACTCCGCGAGGCGCCCGGCCGCCGCCAGCGTCACCGCCTGGCCGCCGACGAAGGCGCTGGAGGCGAACGTCATGCCCTCGGCGAGCCGCCCCGGCGGCACGGCGCGCTCGGTCAGCGCGAAGCCCGTGATGAGGTTCGGGGCGAAGATCGCGCCGAACAGCGTGACCGCCACGTAGAGGCCGGGCAGGCTGTCCGTCCACACCAGGGGCAGCACCAGGAGCGCCGCGGCCGCCGTCGCCACGCGCCAGCGCGCCGGCAGCCCGAACCGCTCGGGCAGCGCCGCCATGGACAGCCCGGTGACGGCGCTCATGACGCCCATCGCCGCGTACACGAGTCCCGCCTGCCCCGGCTGCCCCAACTCCTCGGTCAGCGCCGTGATGCCCGCACCGCAGGCGCCGAGCAGCACGCCCAGGAAGACCAGGCCGACCCGCACCACGTACACCGAGCGCGGCAGGCCCGGCCGCCGTCCGCGCGCGCGTGCCGTGTCCGGCGCGAGCGCCCTCGCGGTGCGCCCCGTCGGGTGCAGCGCGAAGCCCGTGCCGCAGACGGCGACCAGGAGCGCGGCGGCCCCGAAGGCGTACGCCGGGTGTGCCGCCACGGCCGCGAGCCCCACCAGCGCGGGGCCGAGCACGAAGGACAGCTCGTCCATGGTGCTCTCCAAGGACAGCACCGTGCTCGCGAGCCGGTCGTCGCCGCCCTTGGCGCGCACCAGCGGGACGACGCGGGCCCTGGCGAGCGGGCCGATCCCCGGGATCGTCGCGCCCGCGAGCACGCCGAGCGCGCCGAGCGCGGGCGTGGGCAGGTCCGCGACCGCGCCCAGGGTGTACGCGGCGATCGCCACGGCGTTCGCGAGCGAGAAGGCGAGCACCACGGCGCGCTGGCCGCGCCGGTCCGCGAGGCGCCCGACGAACGGCCCCGCCGTCACCTGGCCGAGCGCGAGCGCGCAGGCGACGATCCCACCGGTGGCCAGCGACCCGCTGGTCTCGGTCACCAGGAGCACGCTGCCGAACTGGATCATGGCCACGGGCAGCCTGCCGAGGAAGGAGACGACGGGCAGCGCCGCCCCCGTCATCCGGATCACCGTGCGGTACGCGTCCCATGTGTTCTCGGCCATCGTCCGACGCTAACGACGCGGTGGCGCGGACACGCATGAGTCGATGGCACGAAAGCCGCCCAGGCGGGTACGTACGTTCGCATGACGCGCATGACGCCGGAGCGCTCCGGGGCCGCGGTCCCACCGCCGCCCACCGCCACGTACCGGCTCCAGTTGCAGCCGGACTTCCCCTTCGCGGCCGCCGAGGCGGCCGTGCCCCACCTGGCCTCGCTCGGTGTCTCGCATCTGCATCTGTCGCCGGTGCTGGAGGCGGTCCCCGGATCGACGCACGGGTACGACGTCGTCGACCACGCGCGCGTGCGCGACGAGCTGGGCGGCGAGGAGGGCCTGCGGTCGCTGTCCCGCACCGCGCGCCGGGCCGGCCTCGGGCTGGTCGTGGACATCGTGCCGAACCACATGGCGGCGGTGCCGCGCCACAACCACGCGCTCTGGGAGGTGCTGCGCGAGGGACCGCGGTCGCCGTACGCGCGCTGGTTCGACATCGACTGGGAGGCGGGCGACGGGCGCGTCCTGCTGCCGTTCCTCGGCGGCCGGGTCGGCGACGAGCTGGAGCGGCTGCGGGTCGACGGGGACGTGCTGCGCTACCACGACCACGCCTTCCCGCTGCGCGACGGCACCGCGCGCCTGCCGCTGCCGGAACTCCTGGACGCGCAGTGGTACCGCCTTTCGTGGTGGCGCCTGGCCAGGACCGAGCTCAACTACCGCCGCTTCTTCACCATTTCGGACCTCATCGCCGTACGCGTCGAGGACCCGCAGGTGTTCGACGCGACCCACGCGACGATCCTGCGGCTGCTCAACGAAGGCGTCGTCGAGGGGCTGCGGATCGACCACCCCGACGGCCTCGCCGACCCGGGCGCCTACCTCCAGCGGCTGCACCGGGCGACCGGCGGGCGCTGGACGGTCGTCGAGAAGATCCTCGCCGACGGTGAACACCTGCCCGCCGCCTGGCCGGTGGCGGGCACCACCGGCTACGACGCGCTGCGCCACATCGACGGCGTCCTCACGGACCCGGCGGGCGCCGGGGAGCTCCTCGGGCAGTACCGGCGCTTCGCGGCGCCGCCCGCCGACCGGGGCGGCGACTGGGACGCGACGGTGCGCCGCGCCGCGTACAAGGTCGTCACGCACGAGCTGGCCGCCGAGGTCGACCGGCTCACGCGCGCGGCGGCCGCGATCTGCGCGGCGGACCCCGCGCTGCGCGACCACGCGCCGTGGGCCCTGCGCACCGCGCTCGGGGAGCTGCTCGTGCGCGTCCCCGTCTACCGGCCCTACGCCGTGGGAGGCGTCCCTCCCGAGACGGTGCTCACCCCGCGCGCGGCCGAGGAGGCCGGGGCGGCCTTCGGCGTGCCCGAGGAGGCCCAGGCGATCGACGTCGTGCGGGACTTGGCGCTGGGCCGCCGGGAGGGGGTGCCCGCGGCGGCGGGGGACGCCTTCCGCGCGCGGTTCGCGCAGACCGCATCGGCGCTGCGCGCCAAGGCCGTCGAGGACACCGCGTTCTATCGGCACGCGCCGCTGCTCTCGGCGGCGGAGGTCGGCGGTGCGCCCGAGCGTCCCGCGGTGGACGTGGCCGCGTTCCACGCGTACTGCGCGCGCGTTCAGCGCGACTGGCCGCACTCGGGGACGGTCCTGACGACCCATGACACCAAGCGCAGCGCCGATGTGCGCGCCGCCATATCCGTCCTGACGCAGTGCCCAGGCCGGTGGGCCGACCTCCTCGTCGAGCTGACCGAGCAGACCGCGCGCGTGGGCGGGGCCTGCGCGCCCGACCCCCAACTGGCCTGGGCCGCCTGGCAGACGGCGGTCGGCTTCGGGTCGCCCGACGACGCGCGGCTGCGGGGCGCCCTCCTGAAGCACGTGCGCGAGGCGGGCCTGCACACCAGCTGGACCGAGCCCAACGAGGCGTACGAGAAGGCCGTGGACGCCTTCGTGGCGGCCGGGCCGTGCGGGCCGCCGCGGCACACGGTGGCCGCCTTCGCCCGGGAGCTGGCCCCCCATGTGCGGGCGAACGTCCTGGGGGCGGCGCTCCTCCAGCTGACGATGCCCGGGGTGCCCGACCTCTACCAGGGCACCGAGGGCGAGTACCGCGCCCTGGTCGACCCCGACAACCGGCGCCCGGTCAGGTTCCTTTCGGACGCCCTGGAGGAGCCGGGGACCGGACCGGGGCGGGACGGCCTGTCGCGGGAGAAGCTGAGGCTCACCGCGGCGGCGCTGCGGCTGCGCGCGCGGCGGCCCGCGCTGTTCGGCGACGCGGCGACGTACGAACCGCTGGCGGCCGAGGGACCCGGTGCCGCGCACTGTGTGGCGTTCGTCCGCTCCCAGGACGTCGTGGCGGCGGCGACACGGCTGTCGCTGCGGCTCGCCGAGGCGGGCGGCTGGCAGGGGACGGAGCTGGCGCTCCCGGCGGGCCGGTGGGGCGATCTGCTCGCTCCGGAGCGGGAGTTCGAGGGGCACGCGCGCGTGGCGGAGCTCTTCGCCGAGTCGCCGGTGGCGCTCCTGGAGCGGCTCCCCTAGGGCGTACGCCGCTCACCCTGTGCGTACGAGAAGGGTGCGCGGGCCGCGGGTCAGGAGGCCCTGGGACGTCGGCCGGAAGCCCGGTGCCCGGTGCAGCCCCGGCAGGGCGTCCAGCAGCGCGCGCAGGCCGTACTCGGCGGTGCGGGCCGCGAGTTCGGCGCCGGGGCAGGCGTGCCGGCCCGCGCCGAACGCGAGGGGTCCCTGGTCCGTCCGGAACAGGTCGTAGCGGTCGGGGTCGGCGAACCGCGCGGGGTCGCGGCCCGCCGAGCCGACCAGGCACGCCACGGTGGCGCCCGCGGGGAGCGGGACGCCCGCCACGGCGACCGGGCGGACCGCGCGGCGCAGCACGACGGGGGCGGGCGGGTCGCGGCGCAGGGACTCCGCCCAGGCGGCGGGGATCAGCTCGGGCCGCTCACGGACCAGGGCCAGCTGGTCCGGGTGGTCCAGGAGGGCGGCGAGGCACGCGGCGAGCGCGAGCGCGGTGGCCTCGCCGCCTCCGCCGAGCAGTGAGCCGACGAGCCCGGCGACGGTCCCGTCCGACAGGGGCCGCCCGTCGACCTCGGCGCCGCACAGCACGGAGAGCAGGTCGTCGCCGGGGTGGGCGCGGCGCCGTGCCAGGTGGGGGCGGAGGAAGGCGTCCAGGTCGCGGTGGTGGCCGCCGAGGTGGGTGAGGCCGTCGCGGCACCACGCGTGGACGCGGGCGGCGTCCTCGCGGGGCAGGCCGAGGGCGGCGACGACCGCGGCGGCGGGCAGCCACTGACAGAACTCGGCGACGAGGTCGGCCTCCTCGCGTGCCGCGATGCGGCGGGCCAGTACGTAGGCGGTGCGCGAGGTACCCGCGGCCAGGGCGGCGACGGCGCGGTCGCGCAGCCCCGGCTCGACCAGGGCGCGGTGCGCGCGGTGGGTGGCGCCCTCCATGTGCGTGAGGGTGCGCCCGGGCGGCGGCGCGACGAGCGCCGCCCGGGTGAGCGCGGAGCGCACGTCCGCGTACCGGCTCACCAGCCACGCCCCGAAGGCCTCGTCGCGCACGACGGGAAGCTCCTCGCGGAGCAGCCGGTACAGCGGGTAGGGGTCCCGGTCGACGCCGGGCGACAGCAGGCCGGGCGCGGGCAGCCGCCGATGCGGGGCCGCGGTGCCGGGGCCCACCGCGACCGGGGCGGCCTCCGGTCTCACCAGGGGGCACACGCCGCGGCCGGACGGCACCGGCTCGGGCCGGAGGCGGTGCGACATCCCGCCCCCGGTGGCGCGGAAGGAGGAGAACGGGCCGTCCGGCGGGACGGGAAGGCAGCGCACCGCGGGGCTCCCACCTGTGCGTCGGCGCGGCGAAGGGCAGCGCGGGTGTGTTCCAGAGGACCACCGCGGGGGCCGCGCCGCAGGTTCCGTACACCCGTACGAGTGAGGGAGGCACGAGGTGCCGCCCCGCGTGCAGCTCCTTGACACCTCCCCCGGGGCGTGGCGTACTTCGATGGCGTCAGTGGCGGACCAGACGGGGGTGAGTCAACTGGCGGTGCAGCGTTATCCCAGTGTGAACGAACTCGTCTCCGGAGCAGGGCAGTTGGCGGCCATGCGTCCGGACCTGGGCGCCCTCCGCCAAGTGGGCTCCTCGCGCGCGGGCCGGCCGCTGCACCTGCTGTCCGTGGGGCACTCGCCCCACGCGGTCCTGGTGGTCGCGGGCGCGCACGCCAACGAACCGACCGGCGGCTCCACGCTCCTGCACCTCGCCGAGCAGACCCTGCGCGACCCGGCCCTGCGCGCCGACACCTCCTGGCACTTCCTGCTGTGCGCGGACCCGGACGGCGCGCACCTGCACCGCACGCCCGCCCCGCGCACGCTCCTGGACTACCACCGCAACTTCTTCCGCCCGGCGGGCCCCGAGCAGCCCGAGTGGTCGCCCTCCGTGCTGCCGCCGCACCGGCTGCCGCCCGAGACCCGCGCCCTGACCGCCGTCATCGACGAGCTGCGGCCCTACCTCCAGGTGTCCCTGCACGGCACCGATCTGGGCGGCAGCTGGGTGCAGTTGACGAAGGACATCCCCGGCCTCGTGGAGCCGTTCGCCAAGTCGGCCGCGGAGCTGCACATCCCGGTGGAGACGGGGGCGTCCGACGCGGCGGGCTGGCCGGTCTCGGGGCCGGGCGTCCACGTCCTGCCGGGCCCCGGCGCGGACGCGGCCTACCCGAGCCTGCCCGAGGACGCCCGGCGCACGACCTGGCACCACGTGCACCGCTACGGCGGCCGCACCGCGATCGTCGAGGTGCCGATGTGGGCGAGCGACCTGGTCGACGACCCGGCGACGCACCCCGCGCCGGTGCGGGCGATGCGGGCGCTGGCGCGGCGGCTGAGCCGGGACGCGCGGCTGGTCGAGGACGTGCTGGCCGAGGCGCTGCCCCGGCTGCCCGGCGCCGAAGGACCGCTGCTGCGGGCGGCGCGCTGGGCGCTGGCGCTGGTGCCCGGCCTCGCCGACGACTGGGGGCGGCTGCCGCCCGCGGGCACCAGCATGGCGTACATCGGAAGTGTCGACGCGTTCGGCAGACGCCTGCCGCTGCGGGCGGCCGCGATGCTGCTGCGGGTCCTGGACGAGGCGGGCGACCGGTCGGCGCCGCGTCTGGAGCGGCTGGTGACGCAGTGGAGCGAGGCGTTCGCCGAGCGGTTCAGGGCGCGCTGGGTGCCGCTGGAGCACCAGGTCGAGCACCAGTCGCGCACGACGGTCGCCGCCGCGCGCCACGCGCGCGTACAGTCCGACATCGACCGGACGCGCCCGTGAGGGCCGGATTCCGGGCGGGGTTCAGCTCACGGCGAGCCGGAAGGCCATCCGGCCGAAGCTGACCAGGTCGCCGTCCTGGACGAGGGCGGCGCCGACGACCCTGCGGCCGTTCACGGACGTGCCGTTGGTCGAGCCGAGGTCGCGCAGCACCCATACGCCGCTCTGGCGGCGCAGCTCGGCGTGCACCCGGGAGACCGTGTCGTGGCTGAGCCGCAGGCTGTTGGCCGGGTCGCGGCCGATCCGCAGCGGATACGGGCTCTCCGGCGAGGGCAGCAGCAGCTTCGGGAGCCGCTCGGCCTGCCAGGCCCTGCGCATCTTCATCGTGAAGCCGGAGACGGCGCCGACGCCGCCGAGCACCAGGCGCGACCAGCGGCCCTCGGTGCGCAGGTCGGCGGTGAGCACGGCCAGTTCGTCGGGCCTGCGGGCGGCGAGCACCAGCTCCATGCGCCGCAGGAACGTGTCGTGCGAGAGCCGGCCGACGGCCGCGCCCTCCTTGAGTGCGTCCAGCGCCCGGTCGCGCTCGGCGTCCGTGACCCGAGCGGGGTGCGTGGAGAACTCGAAGGAGGAGGTCACCAGGAGATTGTCGGGCAACCGCGCCCCGGGTGTCCAGAAAGGGGCTGGCGGCGGTCGAACGGAACGGGATCACCCACGGACCGGACGCCGCTGACGCACCATGGGATCCACGACGTGACGGACGGCTGACGAGGGGGAACTTTCGGTGAGGTTCGAGGTGTGGGCGCCGCAGGCCGAGCAGGTCGTACTGGAGTGCGCGGGCGACACGTACGCGTTGGGGCGCGACGCGGACCGCGCGGGCTGGTGGGCCGGGGAGGCGCCGGCCGAGGACGGGACGCGCTACGGCTTCTCGCTGGACGGCGGCCCGGTGCTGCCCGACCCCCGCTCGCGGCGCCAGCCGGACGGGCCCGACGGGCTCAGCGCCGTCGTCGACGACGACCGGTACGCGTGGCGGACGGCGTGGGCGGGGCGCGGCGTGCGGGACGCGGTCCTGTACGAGCTGCACGTGGGGACGTACACCCGCGAGGGCACGCTCGACGCGGCCGCGGACCGGCTCGCCCACCTCGCGGACCTCGGCGTCACGCACGTGGAGTTGATGCCGCTGTGCCCCTTCCCCGGCCGGCACGGCTGGGGTTACGAAGGCGTGTCGCTGTGGGCGGTGCACGAGCCGTACGGCGGGCCCGAGGCGCTGAAGCGCTTCGTCGACGCCGCGCACGGGCTCGGGCTCGGTGTCGTCCTGGACGTCGTGCACAACCACCTGGGCCCGGCGGGCAACCATCTGCCCGCGTTCGGGCCGTACTTCACCGAGACGCACCACACGCCCTGGGGGGCGGCGGTCAACCTGGACGCGCCGGGCTCGGACGAGGTGCGCGCGTATCTGATCGGCAGCGCCCTGGCCTGGCTGCGCGACTACCGGATCGACGGTCTGCGGCTGGACGCGGTGCACGCGCTGCGGGACACGCGCGCGTGCCACTTCCTGGAGGAACTCTCCGCCGCCGTGGCCGACCTGGGCACCGAGCTCGGCAGGCCGCTGTCCCTGATCGCCGAGTCGGACCTGGGCGATCCGCGGGTCGTCACTCCGCGCGCGGCCGGCGGCCTCGGCATGGACGCCCAGTGGAACGACGACTTCCACCACGCGCTGCACACCGCGCTCACCGGGGAGTCGCAGGGCTACTACGAGGACTTCGCGCGGGCCCCGCTGGCCGCGCTCGGCAAGACGCTCACGCGCGGCTTCTTCCACGACGGGACGTACTCGTCGTTCCGCGGCCGTGCCCACGGCCGCCCCGTGAACCGGGCGCGGACGCCCGCCTACCGCTTCCTCGGCTACACGCAGACCCACGACCAGGTCGGCAACCGCGCGCAGGGGGACCGCCTTTCCGCCGCCCTCTCCCCCGGTCTGCTGGCCTGCGCCGCCGCGCTCACCCTGCTGGGCCCGTTCACGCCGATGCTGTTCATGGGCGAGGAGTGGGGGGCAACGACGCCCTGGCAGTTCTTCACGGACCACACCGACCCCGGCCTCGCCGAGGCCGTGCGCCGCGGCAGGCGGCGGGAGTTCGCGGCGCACGGGTGGGCGGAGGAGGACATCCCCGACCCGCAGGACCCGGCCACCCGCGAGCGGTCCTGCCTCGACTGGTCGCAGCCCACCAACGGCCGCCACGCGCGCCTGCTCACCTGGCACCGCGACCTGCTCCGGCTGCGGCGCACCCGTGGCGACGTCACCGACCCGGACCTCGCGGCCGTGCGGGTCGCCCACGACGAGCGGGCCCGCTGGTTCGCGCTGCGGCGCGGGGACCTGCGGATCGGCGTGAACCTCGGCAAGGAGCCGGTGTCCGTGCCGCTGGGCGCCCGCCACGCGCGCGTGCTCGCCGCGTGGGAGCCGGTCGAGTCGCCCGGCGCGGACGGGGCGCTCCTGCTGCCCGCCGAGTCGTGCGCGGTGCTCGGCACGGCGTAGCGCAACCTCCGAGGAATCGTGCGGCCGTTCGCACGCGGCGCCTATCTTGAGGGCCGGACCAGGGGAGGCGGATCATGAAGCAGCGATTTCTCGGCCGGACGGGGCTGCGCGTCAGCGAGGTGTGCTTCGGCGCGATGATGTTCGGCAGCGGCGCCGACGAGGCGACCTCGCACCGCATGCTGGACACGTTCACGGAGGCGGGCGGCACCTTCGTGGACACGGCCGACATGTACGGCCGCGGGGTCTCGGAGGAGATCCTCGGCCGCTGGCTCAAGGGCCGCCGCAGGGACGAACTCGTCATCGCCACCAAGGTGTTCGCCACGATGGGCGAGGCGCCGAACGCGGGCGGCCTGAGCCGCAAGCACATCGTCGCGGCGGTCGAGGCGAGCCTGCGCCGCCTGGGCACCGACCACATCGACCTCTATCAGACGCACGTGTGGGACGCGACGACGCCGATCGAGGAGACCTTGTCCACCCTGGACGGCCTGGTGAAGGCCGGCAAGGTGCGCTACCTGGGCGCGAGCAACCACTCCCCCGGGCAGTTGCAGAAGGCCCTCGACGTGGCGCGGGCGCGCGACTGGGAGCCGTACTCCTGTCTGCAGCCGCTGTACCACCTGCTCGCCCGGGAGACCGAGTGGGAGCTGCTGCCGCTCAGCGCGGCGGAAGGCGTCGGCGTGATCCCCTACAGCCCACTGGCGGGCGGCTGGCTGACGGGCAAGTTCCGGCGGGGCGTCGAGCCGCCCGAGGGCACGCGCGGCGCGGGCGCGTGGCAGCGGCGGAACACCGAGGAGACCTGGCGGGTCGTCGACGCGGTCGTGGCGGTCGCCGAGGAGGTCGGGCGGCCGCCCGCACAGGTGGCGCTGCGCTGGCTGCTCCAGCGGCCCGGGGTGACCGCGCCCATCGTCGGGGCGCGGTCGGTGGAGCAGCTGGCCGACAGTCTCGGCTGTGTGGAGTGGGAGTTGACGGCCGCGCAGCACGAACGGCTGACCGAGGCGAGCGCCCGGCCGCTGCCCTACCCGTACGACGTCCTCGCGTACTACCCGGGCCGCGAGCCGCGCACCGGCCCGCGCACGGACTTCGCCTGACGTCCGGCGCGGGCGCGGCCCGCCGTCAGCCGACGATCGCCATCTCGCGGGCGGTGGTGTTCAGCCGCCGCCCGCCGTCCTCGGTGACGGTCACGATGTCCTCGATGCGCACGCCGAAGCGGCCGGGCAGATAGATGCCCGGTTCCACGGAGAAGCACATGCCGGGGACGAGCGGCCGCTCCTCGCCCTCGATCATGTAGGGCGGCTCGTGGGTGGTGACGCCGATGCCGTGGCCGGTGCGGTGGATGAACCGCTCGCCGTAGCCGAACTCGGTGATCACGGCGCGGGCCGCGCGGTCGACGTCCTGGCAGGCGGCGCCGGGCCGGACCGCCGCGCAGCCCGCCGCCTGCGCCTCGCGCACGATGTCGTGCACGCGCTGCTCCTCGGCGGTCGGCTCGCCGACGTGGACGGTGCGGGAGGTGTCGGAGCCGTAGCCGTGCAGCAGCCCGCCGAAGTCGAGGACGACCATGTCGCCGTGCTCGATGACGCGGTCGCCCGCCTCGTGGTGCGGGTTGGCCCCGTTGGGGCCCGAGCCGACGACGGTGAAGTCCACCTGTGCGTGCCCGAACCTCCGCAGCAGGTCCGCGAGGTCGGCGGCGACGTCGGTCTCCTTGCGGCCCGCGAAGGGCACCTTCTGGATCTCCTCGTACGCCGCGTCGGCCGCCGCGCCCGCCGCCGCGAGGCGCTCCAGCTCGGCGGCGTCCTTGACGGCGCGGAGCATGGGCAGCGCCTCGGTGAGCGAGACGTAGGAGGTGCCGGGCAGCGCCTGCTGGAGGCCCAGGAGGTGCATCGCCCAGGCGTTGTCGCTCACCCCGAAGCGGCCGGACCCGTCCAGGAGGGGCGCGGTGACGGCGTACGGGTCCTTGCCGTCGGTCCAGTCGCGCAGGGTCAGCGCGGCGGCGCCGACGGCCCGCTCGGCGTCCGGGGCCTCCAGGGTCGGCACGACGAGGACGGGGTCCTGCCCGGCCGCGAGCACGAGGACGGTGAGGCGCTCGGTGATGGCGGTGGGTTGGTAGCCGGTGAGCCAGACGAGGTCGGGGCCCGGGGCGACCAGGACGCCCGCGAGACCCGCGTCGGCGGCGCTCGCGGCGGCGCGCTCCATCCGGGCCCGGTAGTCGTCGGCGGTGAAGGGCGCGGGCGCGCTGCTCATGAGGGCCTCCTGTGGTCGCTTCGTCCCTGCCGGATCGTCCCTGTCCGGGCGGTCCCTGTGCGGGCGTCCCTGTCCGGGCGCCCCAGTCGGCATCCTGCCCGCAGCCGTCCGCGCCCGCGAACCCGGGGTCCGGCGCTCATGTGACGACGCCCGGCCGGACCGGGAGGGTCTGGCGGGCGCCGCCCTCGTGGCGCACCGTCAGGGTGGTCGCCCTGCCGGGGCGCGCGGCGCCGACCGCCGCGGCGAGCCCGGCCGCGGAGCCGACGCGGGTGCGGCCGACGGCGACGAGGACGTCTCCGCGGACGAGTCCCGCGGTGTACCCGGGTCCGGGGATGTGGACGCCGACGAGCAGCGCGCCCGCGCCGCCGGGGGCGTCGACGGCCTCGACGCCGAGGGTGGCGGTGCGGACCGGGCCCGCGGGCGGGCGTCCGCCGGTGCCCGGCGCGGCGGACGCGCCCGGCGCGGAAGGAGTGCCCGGCGCGGCGGCCGTCCCCGCTCCCGGCCCCGCGGCCGTCGGCGGCTTCGCCCCGGGCGCGCCGCCTGGCCCCTTCTGGGCGGCCTTCTGCGCCGCCTCCTGCATCTCGGCCAGCTTGCTCATGCCTATGACGGTGGCGCTCACGGTGCCGAGTCCGACGCCCGAGAGCACCAATATCGCCGCGACCAGCAGGCCGAACAGAAGCGTCGTCAGACGCCTGAAGCGGCGCCTCGCGGCGTGCGGACGGTGCCCCTTGCCCGGGGCCTTCCCCGAGGCCTTTCCCGGGCCCTTCCCCGGCCTCTTGCCGAGGCCGGCCGGGCCGCTCGCGGGGTGGTTCACCCAGCTCTTCCGCCACCGCTGCCCCGGGCCCCTGGCCCAGCGCTTTCCGGGGTGGTGCCCGGGGGCCCGGCCCGGGTTCTGGCCGGGGTTCTCGCCCGGCATCGGCTTGGGACGCAACGTGGTCTGATCCATGGCTCGCCTCCGGCCACAGCCCTACCCGGCGTGACCCGGCGGCGACGCCTCACGAACGGGTGAGGCGGTGTCCAGCTGTGCGGCAAGCGCCGCCGCGGGCCCGCGCAGGGCGCCCGCGTGGACCGCCTCGGTGCGGTGGACGACGCGGGGCGCCGTCAGCGGCACGGCGACCGTGCCCGGCGCCTGCCCGGCCGCCGAGCGCGGCAGCAGGGCGAGGCCGTGGCCCGCGGCGGCGAGCGCGGCGAGGGTCCGCAGGTCGGTGCCGTCGTAGCACAGGGCGGGCCGGAAGCCGGACGTGCCGTTCGCGGCGCGGAGTTGGGCCAGGGGCAGCCCGGCGCCGGGGGCGTCGATCCAGCGGGCGTCGACGAGATCGCCGAGCCGCAGGCCCGCGCGGCGGGCCAGCGGATGCCCCTCGGGCAGCAGGACGTCGACGGGCTCCTGCGCGATGGCGCGCGCGGTCAGCGGCGCCACGTCGGGCAGCCGCAGCGGGTCGTTCGGGGCGGCGAGGCCGTCCACGAGACCCAGGTCGGCGTGGCCGGCCGCGACGGCCGCGGGGATCTCCTCGCGGGGCAGCACGCGCAGGGTGACGCCCGCCGGGGGCAGCGCCTCGACCGCGCGGCGCGTCAGCGCGGTCGGCGTGGCCGCCAGGGTCAGGCCGTGCGCGGGAGCGGCGGCCATGCGGACGACCTCGGCACGGGCCGCGTCGAGACGCAGCAGCAGCGGGCCCGCGTGCTCCAGCAGGCGCACGCCCGCCGGGGTGGGCGCCACGGGGCGGCGGGTGAGCAGGGCCGTGCCGAGGTCCTGCTCCAGGGCGGCGATGTGCTGCGAGACGGCGGACTGGGTGTAGCCGAGCTCGCGCGCGGCCTCGGAGAAGGAGGCCAGGCGGGCCACCGTCACGTACGTACGCAGGAGGTGCGGATCCATGGCCCCAAGGATCCCCCACCTCATCAGCGATGCTTATGGCGGATGCAGTTTTCATCGTTGGACGTGAACCACGTGCCGCGCCCAGGATGATCCGCATGACCACGACCACACCGCACACCGCGGCCCCGGACGCCCCCGCGCCCCGCGCCGCCCGCATCGCCCTCGTCGGCGACCGCTCGCCGAACGTCACCGCCCACACCCGGATCCCGCTTCTCCTGGAAGCCCTCGCCGTCCACGACGGCCTGTTCCTCGACGCGTACTGGATCCCGAGCGAGGACGCCGCCGAGCCGGACGCCGTACGCGGCTTCGACGCCGTGTGGGTGCTGCCCGGCAGCCCCTACCGCAGCGAGGCCGGCGTGCTCGCCGCGATCCGCACGGCCCGCGAGGACGGCGTGCCCTTCCTCGGCACCTGCGGCGGCTTCCAGCACACGCTCCTCGAATTCGCCCGCGACGTGTGCGGCCTGCCGCACGTCGCGCACGCCGAGAACGACCCGGACGCCGAGGACCTCCTGATCACTCCGCTCGCCTGCTCCCTGGTGGGCCACGAGGGAACCGTGACGCTCGCGCCGGACTCGCTCGCCGAGTCGGTCGTCGGCGCCCGCGGGTCCGTCGAGCGCTACCACTGCTCCTACGGTCCGAGCGCCCACCTCGACACGCTGCGCGCGCACGGACTGCGCTTCACGGGCGAGGACGAGGAGGGCCAGGTGCGGGTCGCCGAACTGCCCGGTCACCCCTTCTTCCTGGCCACCCTCTTCCAGCCCGAGCTGACCGACGACGGCGCGCGGCCGCACCCGATCGTGCGGGCGCTGGCGCGAGCCGCCGTGCGCCACGCGGGCCTGCCGGCCTGAGGCCGCGCGTCGGGCCCGGCTAGGCCGCGTGGCCCCCGTGACCGCCGCCGTGCCCCGCGCCGTGGTCGAACTTCAGGGCCTCCTCCGGCATCACGACGAAGGGCCGCATCATGCCCATGTCCTCGTGCTCCAGCAGGTGGCAGTGGTACATGAAGCGGCCGTACGCGCCGTCGAACAGGCCCATGACGCGCAGCAGTTGGCCCCCCGGAACCCGGAAGACGTCCTTCCAGCCGCGCTCGTTCGGAGCCAGCGGGATGCGCCGGTCCGGGTCGAAGGCGACCGGCGCGAGGGTGCCGCCGATCGTGACGTCGAAGCCCGAGACGTCGTACGCGTCGCGGCCCAGGAGCTGGAAGTCCGCCAGGTGGATGTGCATCGGGTGGGTCACCGGCGGGTTCACCGCGAGGTTGAGGAAGCTCCACTGCTCGTGGGTGCCCTCGGCGATGTTGATGCCGAGGCCGTCGTTGAACGTACGGGCGATGCGGCGGTACGTCTTGACCTTGCCGTCCTCGCCGCGCAGCTGGATGATCCCCTCGGTCGGGACCTGGATGTCGCCCGGCTCCTCGACCTCGGCCATCTCCCAGATCTCCGGGTGGCCGCCACCGCCCTTGGTGGCGGGCGGGGTCAGCACGATCAGCCGGTGGCCGTGCCTGATGTCGTGCGTGAGCGGACGGAACGAACCCGAGAGGATCTCCGGCAGTTCGAAGGCGTCCGGCTCGGCGCACTCGCCCACCCGGAACTCCATGACCTGCGGATAGCGCACGTCGTTCGCCGCGTCGGGCACACCGGGCGCCTGGTCGCGCCCCTTGTTGACCAGGCGCAGCCGCTTGCCGGCGAGCCCCCGGAAGTCGACAAGGAGGTCCATGCGCTCGGCGGGCGCGACCGTGAGCGCGGGCAGCGCCCCCTCGAAGTCGACCGGCACGGGGCGCGGCAGGAGTCCGCCGTCGCTGCCGATCTGGTGCAGGACGCCCCGCACGGGGTTGTCGTCCTCGTCGATGAGCACCAGGTCGTAGATCCGGGCGTTCGACGCGTTGACCAGGCGGAAGCGGTACCAGGCCGCGTCCACGTCCGCGTACGGCCAGATGCGGCCGTTGACCGTGGTGTACGGGCCGGTGAAGGGCAGGGAGACCGGCTTGCCCGTCTCCGGGTTCTTCGGGTCGACGATGACGGTCTTGTGCAGCAGGCGGCCGTTCAGCCGGCCGTCGCCCTCGTCCGTGTCGAGGTTGCGGTCGGCGATCAGCAGCGGTATCTCCCGCTCCCCGGAGGGGAGTTGGAGGGCGTCCTCCTCGTCGTCACGGACGAGGTAGGTGCCGTACAGACCCGTCATGACGTTCCACCGGGTGATGTTCATGGCGTGGTCGTGGTACCACCACTGGACCGCCTGGTGGTCGTTCGGATACTCGCTGAGCTGGGCGTCGCCGAAGCCCACCGCGTTGTCCGCCCAGCCGTCGTTGCCGCCGCCCGTCTGCGCGCCGTGCAGGTGCGTCACCGACCAGGCGGGCAGGGCCGCCACGTCCTTGTTCGGCTCGACGCCCGCGCGGCCGGGCTCGGTGCTCGGCGGCGGGGTCCTCGGGTCCCCGCGCGGGACCTCGACGGCCGTGACGGGATACTCGCCCTGCGGGATGCGGTTGGTCCAGGCGATGCGGACGCGCTGTCCGCGCCGCACCTCGATGGTGGGTCCGGGCACCGAGCCCGCATAGCCCCACATCAGCGTCGGCGGCAGCTGCGGGTGCAGACGCACCCAGGTCGGCCGCAGCGCGATCTCGGTCTCCTCGCGGACGTCCGCCGCGTCGGGACGCAGCACCGGCGGGACGGTCAACGGCGCGACGAACGGCGTCAGTTCGCCGTCCACCGGAGCCTTCGCCTCGGTCTGTGCCGCGTCGCCCGTCAAGCGGTCCGCGATGCGTTCGATGATGTCGGTCACGATGGAACACCCCCGTGTTCGCTTCGTTCTTCCCCCATGTCGCGGCCGGCCGTGCACCGGCCGCCCTCACCCCAGAAGACTCCTGGCGCAGCAGTGAAGTTCCACGAATCCCGCGTTCCGGAAGAAATCATCCGAACGAGACACTCCGGATATGCCGGTGCAGGCGCCCCACCTGCACATCGGACGGCGGAAGGGCCCCACCCGCACGCCGGGTGAGACCCCTCACACACGCCTTCCGGTCAGCGCCGACCGCCGACCCGCGGGTCCGTCATCCGATCCCCGCGATCGACGGCACCCTCGGCACCCGGTCGGGCACGAAGCCGTGCGCGCGCCGGGCCAGGTCCGCCGCGCCGTAGCGGCGGCACTCCCGGTGCCAGTTCAGGATGCCCGCCGTCCAGTTCCGCAGCGTGACCACATGGCCGTCCAGCGCGGCGCGCGCCTCGGGCGACAGCTCGAAGTCCTCGTACAGGACGGGGAACTCGTGCGCGACGACGTGCTCGAACTGCCGCATGCGCTGGGTGATCAGGTCGTTCACGACGCGCAGCGCGGCCGGGTAGTCGCAGCCGAAGAAGTTCCGCACCACCTGGATGCCGTTGTGGAACTCGCCCTCGTACTCGATCTCCTTCTGGTACGAGAAGACGTCGTTGACGAGCATGGCGTAGTCGACGGCGGCGTTCTCCAGGGAGCGCACGGGACCGCTGCGGTAGACCTCGGGCGCGACGGCGGGTCCGTGGCCCAGCCGGCTCAGGCACATCGTGAGGTCCGAGCCGAAGGTGGCACGGCGCATCTCCAGGTAGTCGACCGGGTCGGGAACGCGGTTCTGCGCCTGGTTCCAGAGCTCCCACAGCCAGCTCTCCGTCATGACCTCAACCGACTCCCGCAGCCGCTGCCGCCGCTCGGGGGTCATGGGCCCGGCCGTGCGCCGCCACAGGTCAACGAGGCCACGCTCCATGGCGTTCAGCGGCGCCGGGACCGGCTCGCCCTCCAGCGGCATGCAGGCGGAGAGGCGCTCCGTGCAGAGCCGGGCGCCCGCGAGGTCGCGGCGGCGGCCGAAGACGAGCGGGTAGTAGTCGTCGGCGTAGGTGCCCCAGGCCAGCCACTGCGCGCTGAGGTCGAGGGCCTCCTCGGTGCCGTCCGGGTCCATGCCCGCCGAGCACAGCACGAGGTCGTACGCGGTGAGTTTGTCCTCGTCCCAGACGCCCTCCGCCAGGATGCCCGTCGCGTGCGCCCAGGCCGTGAGCCGTGGCCGCGCCGCGTCCAGACCCGGATGGAGCCGCAGCTCGAACGGCATGGGGAAGTCGGGGATCCGGGAGGGTCCCACCCGCTGGAACGGCACGTGGGTGAAGGACCGCAGGCGCTCCTGCCCGGCCGCCGCCAGCAGCGCGCCCACGCCGGCCGCGGAGGTGCCGATTCCGGTGGGCCCGCCGAGCGGTGAGGAGTCGAGGGCGCCCTCGTTCATGTACCGGCTGGAGCGCAGATGCCACTCGTGGCCGCCCGACTGCCAGTCCTGAAGCCCCCGTGTGTACGCGCCGACCGCGGCGACCTCGGGCGCGGTGAGGCCCTTCTCCAGGGCGAGGGCGGGCACTTCGGTGAGCGCGGTGTGCTCGAACTGGTGCAGGCGCGAGGTCAGGACGTCGTTGACGGTGTCGGCGGCCTCCTGGGTCGTACAGCCGAAGAAGGTCTCCAGGACGAGGACGCCGTTGCTGAGCTCCCCCTCGTCCTGCACCTCGCGCTGGTACGAGAAGAGGTCGTTGCGCAGGTGCACGCTGTCGGAGAACGTCTCCATGAGGACGCGCAGCGGCCTCGACTCCGCGACGGCGGCCGGCACTTCGGCGGTCGCGTACTCGACGAGCCCCGCCGACCAGGGGGCGCCGCCGACCTTGCGGCGCATCTCGATGTACTCGACGGGGTTGGCGATCCGCCCTTCGTTGATGTTGGACAGCTCCCACAGGGACTCGTTGAGGAGGTGCTCCGTGGACAGCGCGAAGCGGCGGCGCCAGTCGGTGGACATCGCGGGCACCGTGCGTGCCCACAGGTCGGCGAGGCCCGCCTCCACCGGGTTCTGCGGCTCGGGCACCGGAGCGGCGAGGTCCATCGGCATGAACAGGGGCAGCCGGTCCAGGTGGGCCTTCCCGGCGGAACGGTCCTGCGTGCGTTTGTACCTGTCCAGGAAGTGATCGTCGAAGAAGAAGACCCACACGTACCAGTCGGTGATCAGCGACAGGGCGGGGCCGTCGCAGTCGGGGTGGGTGTACGCGCACAACAGGCCGTAGTCGTGCGCGTCGAGGTCGCTCTGCTCCCAGATGCCGGAACCCTCCAGCATGCCCCTCTCGCGCGCCCAGCGCGTGGAGTGCGCGCGCGCCTCCTCCAGGTGCGGGTTGAGCCGCGCGGGATGCGGCATGTAGAAGTGCGGCAGTTCGAACGGCTGCGTCATGGCCCGGCCCTACCCGGGGCCCTCGGCCGACATCCGCGAGGGGACACATGATCGCCTTATCGCGTGAATCGGCGTGGACCGGCGCACGTGGCGGGCGCGCGAGGGATAGGGACGACCGCCCCGGCCGAACCCCGCGGACGCGCGATCCGGCCCTGTCCCGGATCTGCCCCACTGAATCACCGGTTTCCCCGCCTGCGCAGGGCTCACGCCTCTAGGCTGCGGTGCACACCCCGGGAAGGAAGCACGTCCATGACCGATGCGCCGCCGCGAGCGGAGCTGCTCCTGGGCCGCGAGGTCCCGGACGAACTGCGCGAGGAGCTGGTCGCCGCGTTCGCCGGGCTCGGCGTGCCGCCGGCCCGGGTCCGCCGCGTGGTCGAGCACCGCGGAGCCGCCGACATCCCCTGGATCGTGCTGGCCTCACTGCCCCTCCAGGCGTTCCTCAGCGGCCTGGGAGCGGAGGCCGTCAGGGACGCGTACGAGGCGTTCAAGGGGGTCGTACGAAGGACGGCCCGGCCCGCGTCGCCCGCCCCCGGCACCCTGGGCGAGGACCGCGAGGCTCGACCGCTCGTGCTCCAGGACGCGGCCACGGGACTGACCGTCCTGCTGGAGACCGATCTGCCCGCCGAGGCGTACGAGAGCCTCGCCGCGCTCGACCTGACGCGGTTCGCGGTGGGACCACTGCACTACGACCGCGCCCAGGGCCGCTGGCGTTCGGTCCTTGACGAGGCCGCCGGCTGATCCGCCGGCCACAGGACGCGGCGGGCCGCCCGCCCGCGGATCGGGGGCTGACTGTGACTGCGCAGAGCGCGCGTACCGATGTGACAGGTGCCGAACAGGCCTGCGCCGAGGGTGAGTCGGCCCTCGCGCGCGCCGACGGCGAGACGGCGGAGCGCCACTTCCGACGCGCCCTGACACTGGCGGGCGTGTCCGTGGCGGATGCGGGGGGCGCGGGAGGCGCGGGGGCTCAGGGAGGCGCGGGGATCGAGGGAGGCGCGGGGGTCGAGGGCACGCATCTCGCAGACGGCACCTCCCGCCCGGACGGCACCCTTCCCCTTGACCGCACCTCTCGTCCGGACGACGCCCGTCCCCTTGGCGGCACCTCACCGTCGAACGACACCTCTCCCCTTGGCGGCACCTCGCCGTCGAACGACACCCCTCCCGCTGGCGGCTTTTCTACGTCGAGCGGGACCCTCCCTCTTCACGGCACCTCACCGTCGAGCGGGAGCCTTCCCCTCGGCAGCACCCCTCCGTCCAGTGACACCCTCCCCCTTGACGGCACCCTTCCGTCGGACGGCACACCTCCCCTCGGCAGCACCTCCCCGGCCAACGGCACCCCCCTCCCGAACCACACCCCGCCTCTGCCCCCGCCTCCGCTCCCCGACGACGCCGCGCGGCTTGCCGCGCGGGCGTGGACCGGTGTCGGGCGGGTGTGGCTCGCCGCGGGCGACGTCGAGCGCGCCGTGGGCGAGTTCGAGCGGGCGCGCGCGCTGCGGCCCGCGGCCGCCGGGCCGCTGCACTGGCTGGGCTGCGCCGAGGCCCACCGCGGGGACCTCGACGCTGCGGAGCGTCATCTCACCGCCTCCCTGGCCTGCGCCGTGCCGCACGGCCGCAGCCTCGTCCAGCGCGCCTACGTCCGCGCCCGCGCTGGCCGCACGGACGCCGCCCTGACCGATCTGCGCGCCGCCGCGTCGGCCGCGCCCCTGGACGACGAGGCCCGCTGGGTGCTCGCCGTACTGTCGGGCCGCCCCGCGCGCGAAGTGGCGCTGCGGTTGCGCCGGGCCGCCCTCGCCTCGCTCACCGGCCCCGGCGAGGAGCGCGCGCAGCCGGACGCGGCCACGTGGGCGCGGGCCGGAGCACTGGTCGCCGCCGCGCGGGGACTCGACCGGGGGCCGTCGGAGTTCGCCCCGCTCCACGCCGTGACACTCGTGCGCGGCGGGCGGCGCCCGGCCGCCGTGGAGTTGCTCAGGGACGCCGTGCGGCACGACCCCGCCGACCACCGCGTCACCCACACCCTCGCGTTGGCCCTGCTCAACTCGCCTGATGAGGAGGGTGGTTGCGACTGGGAGCCGTGCGTCGCCGCCTGGGCCGCGGTGCTGCACGACGCCGGGTTCTGGGAGCGGGTCAGGGCCACCGCGGCCCAGCGGTACGGCACCGCCGTGGAGGCCACCCTCGTGCCCGCCCTGCGCGCCGGGCTGCGCGAGGCGCTCGAACGCCGCATGCCCGCCGAGGACGCCGGAGCGCGCGTCGCGCCGGGCCCGCTGCTCCAGCGCGAGGCCGACGCCGCCAAACTCCTCGCCGCGGCCGGCGGCTTCCCGTCCGCCGGGGGCGGCGGAGCACCCCTGTTCTGCGGGCCGCTGCGCGTCGCGGAGCTCGGCAGGGCGGCGGAGTTCGGCGCCTTCGCCGCCGCCCAGGAAGCCGCCTCGCCCTACACCTCCCTCACGTACGCGTTCTCCGAACTCGGCTTCGCGCAGCTCCTCCTGGGGCAGGACAAGGCCGCCGACGCGCTCGCCGCGCTCTCGGAGCTGCGCTGCCCCGGCTGCCGGGCGGGCGGGAGCGGCCCCGGGGCGGCGGCCGTGTGCGAACCGGACTGCGCCCGCTTCGACGAGCTCAACCCCGGCTACGCCGGACTCCCCGACAAGCACCGGCGGCTCTCCCTCGACGCGCGCGGCCTCGCCCTGGAGGCGCGGCTGACCATGGGCCGCACCGAACTGACGGGCAGGCGGCCCGACTTCGCCGCCGCGGCCGCGTACTGGCGGCGCGCCCTGGTCCACAGCAGGGCGCTGGAGCGCTATCACGAGGCGCAGGTCGCCATCGTCGACATGTCGCTCGGCGCGGCCCGGCTCGCGCACCGCGACGGGCGCCTCGACCTCGCCGTGTGCACCCTGGAGACGGCCCACTCGGTGATCGGCGCCAACGAACGGGGCCGCCTGGAGGGGCAGTTGGCGCGGGTCCTGGCCGACCGAGGGATCTCCGTCGCCAACGACGAGGAGTCGCCGCTCGACCAGCCCGCCGCCGACCTGCGCCGCTCCGTCGCCTTCAACCCGCACCTGCTGCGGGCCCAGGTCAGCCTCGGCGTGGTGCTGCGCGGCCTGGCCGCGGCCCGGTGGACCTCGGGCAGCCTGTCGGGCGCGCGGTCCACCCTCCAGGAGGCCATCGACCAGCTGACCGCCGCGCTCGCGCTCTTCCCCGACGACCCCGACCTCGAAGAGCAGCGGGAGGCCGCGGTCGCCGACCTCAATCACGTCATGTGGCAGCCCGACGCGAGCGAAGAGTGACGGCCGTGCTCGCCTATGAGGAACTCCGCATCCGGGTCCGCCGCGTCGGCGCGTCCCGCTATCTCGTGACCGCGGGCGGCCCGGCGTGCGCCGCCGAGGTGATGGCGGTCGACGGCGAGCCCGCGGCCTTCCGCGAGCAGTGGGACCGGCTGATCGCGGCCGAGCTCGGATACGCGCCGATGGGCGAGCAGCACACCGTGGCGCAGCTGCGGACGCTCGGGCGCGGTGTGTTCCGGCTGCTCTTCGGCGACGCGGGGCCCGGCGGGGACGGCTCGGACCCCGGCGGCATGGGGAACACCGTGGGCCCGGGCGGGACCGGCGAGGAGGTCGGCCCGCGCGTCGGCGTCTGCGTCGACACGGCCCTGGACCGCGCCCAGCGCATGCGGCCCGCGCGCGGGCTCCGGCTCCGCTTCGACCTGCCGCCGGAGCTGCGGGACCTGCCCCTGGAGTCGCTGTGCGCGCCGCCGGGCAGCCCACAGCAGTCCCTGGCCCTCAACCACGGCTATTCACTGGTGCGTTCGCTGCCCGGCGGCCCGGTGGGGCAGCGGCTGCCCGACCCGGCGGACGAGCCGAGCGTGATCCGCCTCCTGGTGGCCTGCGCGTCCCCCCGGGGGCTCGATCCGCTGCGGGCCGCCGCCGAGGTGGCCGCGCTCCGCCAGGACCTGCCCGACGTCGCCGTGCACACCACGGTCCTGGAGCGGGCGACGCGCGCGGGCCTGGAGTCGGCGCTCGGCGGCCACTCGGACCTGCCCACGGCCGTCCTGCTGATCGCGCACGGCTCGTACGACCAGGACCTCGGCAAGGGCGTGGTGGCCCTGGAGACGGACGGCGGCGGCATCGACCGGGTGCCCGCGGAGACGCTCAGCGGGATCCTCCTGAAGGCGCAGCGCCTGCGCCTCGCCGTCCTCAACCTCTGTTCCAGCGCCGACAGTTCGCACCTCGAACCCTTCTCGGGGCTCGCGCAGGCGCTGATCGGCGGGGGCGTGCCCGCCGTGGTGGCGATGCGGGGACGGGTCAGCGACGTGTCGGCGGGCGCGTTCGGCCCCGAGCTCCTGAAGGGCATCGCGACCAACAAGACCGTCGACGAGTCCATGGCCGCCGCCCGGCTGCGCATCTCGCACCAGCCCGAGCACACGGCGGTGGAGTGGGCGACGCCCGCGCTGTTCCTGCACGAGGAGTGCCGGCAGGGCTGGCTGTTCAAGGCGCGGGAGGTGCGGGACGACGACTTCGGGACGGGCGCGGTGGCCGATCCGCTGCGCGAGGGCGCCGAGGCACTGCGGACCTTCCAGAGCCCCGTCGGCCACGTCGGCTCGGCCGACCTGATCGGTGCGGCGCGCTTCCAGCGGGACCTCGGGCGGTGGTCGCAGGTGCAGCGGATCCTGCGGACGACGACGCAGAACTACGCCGACGAGCAGCGCCGGATGCGGGCCGAGGCGGCCTTCGAACTGGCCTGGCCCGAGCTGGAGAAGCTCTGCGCGCTGCTGGCCGGGGAGCGGGACGCGGCGGGCGCCGAGGCCCAGCTCGCGGTGGTGCGGGAGCTGCTCCCCGGGGCGGTGCCGGACGCGCTCGTGGCGGAGGTGGCCGGGCTGCGGCGGATCGCCGCGCTGGTCGACGAGGCGCGGGCGGCGGAGGCGGCCGAGGACTGGGAGACGGCCATCGGGCGCTACGAAGAGGTGCTCGCCGTCCGGCCCGGCGGGCCGCGGGACGTCGCCGAGCGGCTCGCGGCGGCACGGGACGAGCTGCACGTGGCGCGGACCTGCGCGGCCGGCGAGCGGGCCCGGCAGGCGGGCGACTGGGGCGCGGCCGCGCAGGCGTACGCCGCCGTCCTCGCGCTGCGGCCCGGCCACCGTGCGGCCACCGCCTGGGTGTCGTACCTGGCCGGGCGGACCGCGGAGGAGGGCGAGGACTGGGGCGCGGCGGAGTCCGCGTACGCGGCGTGCGAGGGGCTCGACGGCGCGGTGACGCGGGCGGCGTACGCGCGCGGGCGGGCGGCGGCGGAGTTCGGCGACTGGGCGGCGGCGCGGGACGCCTTCGCGCGGGCGGGGGCCGAGTGCGGGGCCTGGGGCGCGTACTGCGCGGGGCGGGCCGCGGACGCGACGGGCGGGTGGGCAGAGGCGGCGCGGGAGTACGCCGCGGCGGACGGCTTCCTGGACAGCGCGGTGCGCCTGCTGTACGCGCGCGGCCGGGACGCGGCGGCCCAGGGACGGCTCGCCGAGGCGCTGGCGGACCTGGCCGGCGCGGCAGAGCGGGGCTGGGACACGGAGCCCCTGCTGAGCGAGCTGAGCGGGCGCGTGTACGAGGGGGCGCTCGCCGCCGCCGAGGCCGCCGACTGGCCGTCCGTGCTGGCGCGGCTCGCGCCGCTGCCGGACGGCCACCGGGCCACGCGTGCCCTCGGGCACTACGCGCGCGGACGACTCGCTGCGGCCTCGGGCGAGTGGACGACGGCGGCCGGGGAGTTCGGCGCGTGCGGGGCCGTCGAGGAGGACGTGCGCGGGGACGTTCCCGGCGACGCGCAGGACCTTCGCGCCTACGCCGAGGGGCGCCTGTGCCAGGAACAGGAGCGGTGGGACGAGGCGCTGGTGCACTTCGGATCGCTGCCGTCCTCGCTGGCCGACGTCCCGGACCGGGTGCTGTACGCGCGGGGGCGGGCGGCGGACACCCGGGGCGAGTGGAACGGCGTCATCGACGGCTTCGGACGGCTGCCCGACGGCTACGCGCACGGCGAGGTGGGCGCGCGGCGCCTGTACGCACGCGCGCGCGTGGCGGCCGATCTGCGCGGCGACTGGGCGGCGGTCCTGAGCCTGCTCACCGGTGTCGCGGACCAGGCCCGCGAGGGCGCGGTGGACGCCCTGCGGCGCAAGGCGGAGGGCCGCCTCGCCGAGGAGGCGGACGCGTGGGGGACGGCGTGCGCGATCCACGCGCGCGCGTTTCCCGGGTGCCCGCCGGACCCCGCGTCCGCCGACGGCACCGACTCCTCCCACGAGGAGCTCCACCTCTACTTCTACGCCCTGGCCCGCGCCCACGAGGACGAGGAGCGGTGGGACGAGGCGCTCCGCGTCCACGCGTCGATGGACCGCGCGTGGGAGGACGTCGAGGTACGGGTGCGGTACGTGCGGGCGCGGATCGCCGAGGCGGGCGCCGAGACCGCGGCGGACTGGCGGGAGATCGTCGAGACGTACGCGGAGCTGGGGCGGGAGGGCGTACGGGGCGCGGACGTCGCCGCGCGGGGGCGCCACGCGCGTGTGCGGGCCGCCGAGGCCGAGAGCGACTGGGCCGGTGTCGTCGCGGAGGCCGACGCGCTCGGGGAGGACGGCGGTTCGCCGGACGTCGCCGCCTATGCGCGCGGGCGCCTCGCCGACGCCCACCAGGAGTGGCAGCGGGCCGCCGACGCCTTCCGGCAGTGCCCGGGGCACCGGGACGCCGACGCCCATCTCGCCTACGCCGAGGGGCGGTTGCTGGAGGCGGCCGGGAAGTGGAGTGCCGCCGTCGTCGCGTACGAGCGGGCCGGTGGCGTCCTGGACCGGGCCGACGTGCGCTGCCGCCGGCTGCGGCGGCTCATCGGGCTGCTGCCGTGGGCGGACGGGCTGACCAGCGCGCCCCTGGTCGCCGACCCCTTCGCCGTACGGGACCAGGCGTTTCCGTATCTGGCGCTCCGGGACGCGGGCGTCGACCCCGGCGCCTCGATGGCGGTCGTCAAGAACGCCTCGTACGCCCTCCTGGAGCGCGGCTCCATGTCGTGGCACGAGCGCGTCGCGCTGGAGCGGATGCGGCTGCCCGGCAGGCGGCTCCAGCTGGACGCGCTGCTCTACCGCTGGCACTCCCCCGACGCCCTGCGCGACGCCCTCGCCGGGCTGTCGCCGGACGACGGCCCGGGGCTCCTCGACACCCTGTGCGAGCGCTTCCCGCAGGACGCCCCGCTGCTGCTCCTGCTCGCCCGGGACCGCGAGACCGCCGCCGCCGAGTGGGAGCGGCGGCTGAAGGAGGCGCCCGGCGACATGGCCGTGCTGCACGGGCTCGCGGCGGCCCGGCTGTGGCAGGCGCAGGAGCTGGAGCAGAGCGGCGCCTGGGAGCACGCGGTGCACGCCTGGGAGTCGGCGCTCGCCTACTGGGCGACGCTGCTGAGCGACGACGAGTACTGGGACGGTTGGCGGGCCGAGCGCGCCGCCTGTTACGACCGCGAACTGACCCACGAGGACATGGCGTCGCTGCGCTGGGAGCTGAGCCAGCACCTGTTCGGCCAGCTGTCGGCGTACGAGCAGCGCCACACCGAGCAGGACCGCCCCCAACAGGCCGACGCCTACGAGGCGTTGGCGGCGGTACTCGAATCCGAGCTGGGCGGCGCGCGCGTGCTCAAGGACGTGGGCGGACTGCCGGACGTGCCGGGCTCGGGCGCCACGCTGGCCTGCGGGCCGCGCTATCTGCGGCTGTTGGGACTCCAGGTACCGCTCGGCGAGCTCGCGGCGCAGCTCGACGCGGCCGCCCAGCAGGGCAAGGACCCCGGCGAGTACGCGGTGCGCGAACTGCGCTGGGCCTTCTCGGAGTTGGCGCAGAGCTTCGCCCTCTCGGAGGTGCGCAAGTTCGAGACCGCGCTGCGCGCCCTGCCCGTCTTCCCGACCCTGACCACCCTGCCGGACGACTGCGCGGGCCCCGCGTCGGCGGCCGCGCACACCGGGCAGTGCGAGCACTGCCAGGACTTCCTGCGGCGCAACCCCGCCTACGTCCGCCTCCCGCGCCGCCACGCCCGGCTCCTCCAGGACGGCGTCGAACTCGCCGTGCACGTGCGTCTCGCGCTCGCCAGGACGGCCCTGACGCGGGGCGACGGCGGACTGGACGAGGCGCTCGCGCAGTGGGGCGAGCTGGTGAAGGTGTCCCGCAACGCCGGGATGCAGGCCCGCTCGAAGAAGGCCGTGATCCGCACGGTGCTCGGCCGGGTCGAGGCGCTCACCGACGAGGACGGCGCCCACTTCGGCGAGTGCCTGGACGAGGCCGTCGCGCTCGTCGAGTCGGTCATCACCGTGCTGCACCCCCTCGACCGCGACCTGACGGGGCAACTGCACGCCAAGCTCTCGGCGTTGATGTCCATGCGCGGCGTGTGGCGGGGCTACACCCGCACCAAGCACGGCATGCGCTCCGACGTGTACGGCGCGGAGGCCGACCTGCGCCGCGCGCTCGCCCTCAACCCGGAGTCGAGCCACGCCCGCGACAACCTCGCGCGGGCGCTGGTCTTCACCCTCGACGACCGTACGTACGAGGTCTCCGAACGCCTGGAACTGATCCGCGAGGCCCTCGGACTCCTGGACGTGGGCCTCGGGCAGGCCCTGACCCACCGCTACCGCGAGACGCTCGGCGAGGCCCTCGACGAGATGGAGAAGCTGCTCACCCGCCATCTCGGCGTCGAGGGCATGGGCGACCTGATCCGCAGCGACGGCGAGGAGACCCCGCCCGACGACGACGATCTGCCCGCGTGGGCGGCGGAGTTGACGGACCGGGCCGAGCGGGCCCTGCGCGCGGGCGACATCCTGTGGGCGCTGCACCATCTGATCCGCGCCACCCGCGCGGAGCCCACCGACAGCCGCATCCGGCGGGCCCTGCTCGACGCGGCGCAGCGCTGGCTCGCCGAACTGGCTCCGGGGCACGGCGCCCTGGAGAACAACACCTACGGCGGACCGCGGAACGGCGCGGACAGGAACGGTGCGGCGCAGGCCGTGAAGACCGAAGACGGAGGCGGTGTCGCGTGATCGAGGACCCATCGGCGAGCTGGGACGGGCCCTTCCCCTACGGCACGCTCGCCCCGGCGGGCGTGACCCCCTGGACGTCCCACGCGGACATGCGGGACGTCTCCTTCGAGCTGCTCGCCCGGCACCTGATGACGCCGGTGACCCAGCAGGCCTGGGACGAGCTGCGCAGCGTACGCCGCAGGCTGCTCGTCGATCTGCTCCTGTACGACGTGGACCCGGCGGCCGAGGCGCCCCTGGCCGTCGCCGGGATCGACCGCGAGCTGGCCGCGGCGGGCGCCGGGCGCGAGCCCGACCCCGGCCCGCCCCCGGAGGACACCGTGCGCCTCCTCCACGACCTGATCCGGTTCGATGTCTGACCCCGCGGCCCGGCTCGCCTATGAGCACGCGCGCGCCCTCGTCGCCCGTGACGCCGCCCACCAGGCGCTCACCGAGCGGCTGTTGCTGCGCTGCGCCGACGTCCTCGACTCCTTCGACCGGCTGCTCGCCGACGGCGCTGCCGGCGACGTGGAGACGTACCGCAGGAGCGTGGCGCTGATCGCCGGACAGCTGGAGACGGCACTCGCCGAGGAGGGGCTCGAACGCGTGGGGCGGGTCGGCGAGCGCGCCGCACCGGCCACGCACCAGATCGCGGAGGTCCGCGCCGCGCCGTCCACGGCGGACGCCGACGAGGTCCTTGAGATTGTGCAGCGCGGGTATCGATACCGGGGGCAACTGCTGCGTGCCGCCCGGGTGGTCGTCGCCGCCGACGGCGGCACGGAGCAAGGGACGGAGCGGGAATGAAGGCCATCGGCATCGACCTCGGCACCACGAACAGCGCGGTCGCCGCCCACGATCCGCACCGCGCGGACATCGCGGTGCTCACCAACAGCAAGGGTGAGCGGCTCACGCCGTCCGTCGTCGGCGTCGGCCGCCGCGACGGCAAGGACCAGCCGCTGGTCGGCGAGGACGCGCTGAACTGGGCGATCAGGCAGCCCAAGGAGACCATCGTCTCCGTGAAGCGCCTGATGGGGCGGGACTTCGCGGACGCGTCGGTGGTCCAGGCGCGCGACCGGATGAGCTACGAGATCGTCGCGGGGCCCGACGAGGACCCGCGGGCGCACGTGCTGCTCGGCGGGCGCGCCCGCACCCCCGCGGAGATCTCCAGCGTGATCCTGGACAAGCTGGTCAGGGACGCCTCGCGCACGCTCGGCGAGCCCGTGACGCACGCCGTGATCACCGTGCCCGCCTACTTCCGCGACGCGCAGCGCGCCGCCACCCGCGAGGCCGCCGAGAAGGCCGGCCTGGTGGTGAAGAAGATCGTCGACGAGCCGACGGCCGCCGCGGTCGCCTTCGGCCTGCACAAGCCGGGCGGCGCGCGCAGCCGGGTGCTCGTCTACGACCTGGGCGGCGGGACCTTCGACATCTCGGTCCTGAACGCGGTCAAGGACCAGGAGGGCAGGAGCCAGTTCCAGGTCCTGCGTTCGGCCGGGGACATCTGGCTCGGCGGGGACGACTTCGACCTGGCGATCGTGGAGCGGATCATCGCGTGGATGCGCGAGGAGCACCACGTGGACCCGTCCGGCGACAAGGCGTTCCTGTTCCACGCGAAGAAGGCCGCCGAGCGGGCCAAGCGCGAGCTGAACGACCTGCCGGAGACGTACATCGTGATCCCGGCCGCGTACCGCAGCGAGAACGGCGTCCTGGACGTCGAGATGGAGCTGACGCGCGGCGAGTTCCAGCAGATGATCGCGCCGCTGGTGACGCGGACGATGGACCTGGTGCGGGAGTCCCTGAACCGCTACGAGCTCTCCACGGACGACATCTCCGACGTGCTGCTGGTGGGCGGCGGCACGCTCACCCGTCCCGTGTACGAGGCGGTCGAGGCGTTCTTCGGCACGGCCAAGGTGCGCAGGAACATCAACCCCATGGAGTGCGTCGCCTTCGGCGCGGGCGTCCTCGCCGAGACGCTGCACGGCGTGGAGTGCTCGGACCCGGAGTGCGCGAAGGTCAACGAGTACGGCGCGGACGCCTGTGCGGCCTGCGGGCGCAGCCTCGCCGACGGACGGTCCAAGGGCGATACGGGTCTGTACGAGTCGACGCCGATGGCGATGGGCATCGCCGCGATCAAGGGCAACCAGCGCGACGTCTTCGTCGAGATCATCGAGGCGGGCTCGCCGTACCCGCTGTCCGAGCCGCGCCAGCGCACCTTCCACGCCACGGACAGCCGGCGCATCCGGGTGCCGGTCTACGAGGGCGACAGCAAGGTGGCGAGCGAGAACCACGAGCAGGGCGTCGTGGAGTTCGAGCTGCCGCAGGAGATCGAGATCAACCGCCAGGTCGACGTCTCCTTCAACTACTCGGCGGACCGCATCATCACGGTGAAGATCTCCGTGCGCGGCACCGACATGGTCATGGAGGCCACCCCCAACCGCGAGAAGCCCCGTACCCCGCCGCCGGAGCCCGTCGAGGAACTGGACAGCGCGGTGCTGCGCGAGCAGCTGGACCTCGCCGAGCGGGAGGCCGACCACTTCCTGAAGCGGTACGGGCCCTACATCGAGCCCGTACAGGCGATGAAGGTGCGCCGCGACATCGAGCAGGCGCAGCGGGCGATCGCGATGGGCGACAGCGGCGAGTACAAACGCCTGACCGAACTGCTCCTCGACGACATGTACCGCCAGTGCGGTCTGGCGAGCCAGTTCCGCCAGGCCGAGCTGGCCTCGGAGGGCGCGCCGCCGGAGACGGTCCGGCAGATCAACGAGGCCGTCGAGTGGGTCAAGCAGGCGCACCGGCAGGGCAATCGCATGACGACCCAGCAGCAGTCCCGCAACCTGGTGAACCTGGTGGCCATCGCCCAGTCCGAACGGGCGGTGCCGACGCTCCCCGACAAGCCGGACTACAAGGGCATCCTGCGGTTCGCCGGAGAGACGGCGGGCGGATGACGCAGGCACGTGCCGCGGGCCGTCCGGCGCCGGGGGCGGCGGCCCCCGTCAGCCTCGGGATCGACTTCGGCGCCACGGGCCTGCGCGCGGTCTACGCCCTGCCGGACGCGCCGGGCCGACGCCTGGACGCGGAGCCGACGGACGGCCCGTGGCTGCTGTGCGAGCCCGTCGACACGGGCGTGCTGCCCGTGACCTTCCCGAGCCTCAAGAGCCGCCTGGGAAGCGGGCGTCCGGTGCTCGTGGGGGGCTCGGCCTTCGACCCGGACCAGGTCGTGGTGCGCCTGCTGCGGTCCGTGCGGGAGCACGTGGAGGAGGAGGCGCCGGGACGGGTGGCACAGACCGTGATCAGCGTGCCGGCGCGCTTCGGCTCGGCGCAGCGGGCGGCGCTGCGGGACGCGGCGCGCGAGGCGGGCCTGGAACCGGCGCGGCTCATCAGCGACTCCATGGCCGCCGTGATCGGTCACTCGACGGAGCGGGACAGCGGCACGTGCCTGGTCTACGGCATGGGGTACGAGGGGTTCGAACTCGGTCTGATCCGCAGTGTGCGCGGGCACTTCCGCTCGCTCGGCTACGAGGGCGGGGCGACCTCGGGGGGACGCGCGTTCGACGCGGAGACGCTGTCGTCGGCGGTCAGGCTGCTGAGCAGGCACCGCGGCGCGGGCTCGGCCACCGGGGTCGACGCGGCCGTGTGGCAGGACCTGCGGGCCCGCGGGCAGGAGGCGCGGGAGGCGCTGGGCAGGCCGGACGGGCCCGAGGCCGCCGTGCTCGATCTGGCGCTCGGCGCGGGGCCGCCGCTGTGGGTGCGGATCGCGCGGCACGACCTCGACGCGTATCTGGACCTGCACGTGCGCCGCACCCTGGACCGGGCGCGGGCCCTGCTCGACCAGTCGGGGATGACACCGTCGGACGTCGACACGCTGCTGCTGGTGGGCGGCAACACCCGGATGGAGCAGGTGCGTTCGCGGGTGGCGGGGCTCGGCAGGCAGAGCGTGCAGGGGCCGCCCGAGCTGCTCGCGCTGGGGGCCCTCAAGCACGCGGTGCGGCTCGCGGGCGGCGCGGCCTCCTCGGGCCCCGCCGCCCTGGAGGAGGGCCCGCTGGAACCGGCCGCCTCGCCGCAGGACACCCTCTCCGACGCGCCGCCGCTGACGGCGACGCTGGTGGGGGCGGCCCTGGTGGGGTCGGAGGAGCGGGAACCGTCGGCCGCCCAGCGTCCGGACGACCTGCGGGAGGCGGGCGCCGACGACGACGGCGAGCCGCACGGCGTGGCGCGGGCGCGGCTGCTCGTGCGGCAGGGGCGCGCGGGCGAGGCCGTGACGCTGCTGCGCGGGATCATCGCGGAGGCCCAGGAAATCCTGGACGGCCTGGACCGCTCCGTGGAACGGGAGCGGCCGGGGAGCCAGGACCGGTCCGCGGGGCCGGACCGGTCCGCGGCCGTCGACAGGCCGGATTCCCCGGTCCGGGCCGGTGGACCGGGCGGTTCGGACGCGCCGGGACGGTCCGGCGGGCAGGACCGCCCCGGGACCCGGGCCGCCCCCGAACAGCGGGACCTGCAGGCACGGCGGCTCGGCGGCCAGGTGCCCGCGGCGACCTCACCGCCCGCGCCGCCCGGCCCCGCCCCGGCCCTCGACTACGCCTCGCGGCGCCAACTGGCGCGCGCCCAGGCCCTGTTGTCGCTCGGGCGCTACGACCACGCCATCCAGGCTGCGCACATCGCCTGGCAGGACGCGGCGACCAGACCGACCGGGGCCGACATGCTGGACGCGATGATCGACGTGCACTGCGCGGCCGCGATGGCCGACATGGCGCCGGAGCACTTCGCCGACGCCGAGCGGTGGCTCAACTGCGCCTACAGCCACGACCCGACGAACGTGCGCGTGCGCGGGCTCCTCGCCGAGCGCACCTACCGGCACGCCGTGGAACTGGACCGGCGCGGGCAGCGCGATGAGGCGATTGAGGCCCTCGGGAAGTGCCTGACGTGGGATCCTGAACACGCCGACGCCGAGGCGCTGTTGAGGCGTTTGAACCGTGACGGCAGGAACCGGCGTGGCAGGGGCGACGTCCTCGGGTAGAGGACCGGCGCCCCGCCCCGAGGGGCCGCGCCGCAAGCCAGGGAGGGAACCCGTTTGACGCCCGCACAACTGCTCGACAAGGCCTCGGTCGTCAAGGAGTTGCGGCGGCTCGCGGCAGTGCCCGAGCTGTCCCCGCGCGCCGCCGAACTGACGGCACTGGAGCGGGACCTGTCGGCCACGACCCGGCTCGACTCCTGGGCCGAGGTCGACCTCGTGCAGTCCTACGTACGCCCGGAGAGCGTGCGCGCGTCGACCGCCGCGCGGCAGAGCGGGCGGTACGACCGCCTCCTGGAGGCGGCCCTCGGCGTCCTCGTCTTCATCCCCCTCCTCATCACCTGGTACGGGCTGCGGGAGGCCGTGCGCGCGTACGGGGAACTCGCCGAGGAGGACCGCAAGCAGGCCACGCGCCCCTTCCTCCAGCTGTGGCAGTCCGGCTTCGGAGGTCATCTGTCGTCGTTCGGCCGCTTCGAGAACGTGGCCCTGATGGCCGTCCTCCTGATCGCCCTGCTCGTCGCGCTCTCGGTGTGGCACGCGCGCGTGCGGGTGCGCGGCGAGCGCGACGAGGAGGCACAGGAGGCGGCCCGCGAGCGGCTGCTCGCCGAGCTGGCCTCGGTGCTCACACGCACCCAGATGCTGCTCGCGCCGTTCCGCAGCGCGTCGCCGCTGCAGTTCACGGCGGAGCTGACGAAGGCCGCCCAGAAGATGCAGCTCCTGACGAACAAGGCGGAGCAGAGCCACAAGGCGCTCTCGGGCGCGACGGCGTCGGTGAACCAGGCGACCGAGGCGCTGAAGCAGGCGGCGCTCTCCCTCACCAAGGAGGTGCCCAAGCTCGGCGACGCGGCGGTCCGCCTCGACACGACGCTGCGCGACGGCACGGCGCAGGCCACCAAGGCCGGCCAGGCCAACGCGGCCGCGGCCCGCGGGATCGCCGACCACGTCAAGTCGGCGGGCGCCACGGTCGAGGCCTCCCTCAAGGCGCTGGTCGCGGCCCAGCAGTCGCTCGTCGCGAAGTCCGAGTCGGTGGCCAAGGCGACCGAACTGGCCTCGCAGGCCCTGGTGTCGAGCACCGGCCGCACGGGCGACGCGGTGGACGGCATGCGCGAGGCCACCGAGCGCTGGGACGCGGCGGCGGCCCACTGGCAGGACGCGGCGGCCCGTCTCGACGCCCGCATGGACTCGCTCTCGGGCGCCCTTCCCTCGCTGTCGCTCGGGTCGCAGGCGGGGACGCACGGCTCCGCCAACGGGTCGCCGTACGGGAGCAGTACGTACGGCGGCGGCACGTACGGAAGCGCTGCTCACGGCGGCGGTACGTACGGAGGCGGTGAAGGAAGCGGCACGTACGGAAGCAGTACCTACGGAAGCGGTGCTCACGGCGGCGGCACCTACGGAGGCAGTGAAGGAAGCGGCTCGGCGAACGGCCGCCCGGACACCGGAAGTTCCGCCCCGACCACGTCGAGCGCCTTCCCCGCGCCCGGCCGTCCCGTGGACCCGCCGCTCGACCCGACACCCGACCCCGCGCCCGACCGGCCGCTCGACCCGACGCCGGACGCTCCCCTGGACGCGCCGACGACGCGCTTTCCCCCGCCCGCGCCGAAGGACGGGGGCGCCGCGTGACGCGATGGCGTCCCGGCCGGCGTGCCGGGCGGCTCGGGGTGGTCGTCCTCGCGGGGTGGCTCTTCGCCGATCTGCTGCTCGTGCTCGCGCTGGTGTCGATGGCGGACCGGCCCGACCCGATGTTCGACGACCCGCCCAAGCCCAAGCCCTCCAAGGGCAGTTCGCCCTCGCACAAGCCCACGGGCCCCCGCTCCGTGGACCGCCACCCCCAGGAGTTCCAGGTCTCGGGCGATGACAAGGGCAAGCTCGTGAAGCAGATCTCCAAGGGCACGGGCAAGTGGTCGGGCCGCGAGGCCGCGCTCGTCCTCACCTTCGGCGGCGGCCAGAACGGCACGGTCTACGCCCACCGCGTCAACGGCCTGCTCGGCAAGGGCCGCCCGGACATGTTCACCAAGAAGACGGCGACGGACGACTTCCACAACCTCGGCAAGTCCCCGGAGACGGCCGTCGTCCGCGTGTACTTCTACACGGCACCGGGCGGCTGAGCCATGGCGGTCCTGCGCCCCGGCGAGCACCCGAAGACGAGCGGCGCCCGCCACCCGCTGCCCGCGCTGCCGCGCTCCCCCGCCATGCGCGGCTACGTCGAACTGCGCACCCAGCTGCGGGCGGCGAAGTTCCGGCACGCGGCGGACGCGCTGCGCGCCCCGGCGCCCGCCGCCGCGACGAACGCGGTCTTCGGCACGCTCCCCAAGTCCGCCACCGACGACGGCTTCCGGGCCCTCGACGGGCTCTGGTTCCCGGGCCGGGGCGGCATCTGGCAACGCGTCGACGTGCCGTTCGTGCGGCGGGCGCGCGGCCAGTGGCTCTCCTCGTCGGACCCGCGCGCCGACACGGCGGCCGCGCTGGTGGACACCCTGGAGACCGTTCTGCGGGACGACGCGATGGGCCTGCGCCGCCTGGTCCTGTGGGAGGTGTGCTGCCTGCTCAGGGACGGCGGCGAACGGCCCACGGAGAGCGACGCCGTCGCGCTCGGCGTGCACCGCTCCGAGGCGGCGCTGCTCGCCTCCGCGGTGGCCGCCGGATTCCCGCAGGCGGGACCCGCGCGGCACGCCGCCGAGACCCTCAACGACGTGTGGCCCGGGGTACGGCTGCGCGCGGCGGAGCGGGTCGTGGCGCGGCTCCCGCGCGGCTCCGGCTACCCCGACGGGCCGGACGACCACCGCCTGGCCGCGCTCGTCGACGGCGTCCGCGCGCGGGCCGCGGAGGTCGCGCGGCTCACCGACGAGGGCGCCGCCGCGGAGGCGACCGGCGCGCTGCGCACCGCGTCCGCCGCCTGGCTCGCCGCGCTCCGCCTGGCCAGGGACGACGCGGACGCCCAGACGGGTCTGCTGCGGGTGGCCGCGCTCCTCGCCGACGATCCCTTCGCACCGGCCGCCTCACAGGTGACGGCCGTGCCCGACGAGCGTGCGGTACGGCTGTCGTGGTGCGCGCCCCCGCGCGGCGGCGCCGACGTGTCGTACCGCGTCCTGCGCTTCCCCGACGGCGCCCCGCAGCTGGCCGTCGAGACGGTGGGCGCCGAGCGGGGGCCCGGCGCCGTGGACCCGGACGCGCCCGTGGGCCGCCCCCTGCGGTACGCGGTCGTGCCGCTGCGCCGTGACCGGGTCGCCGGGGTGCCCCGCGTCACCGCGCCGGTGCTGCTCACGCCGGTCGTGACCCGGCTGCGCGCCACGGTGGTGCCCGGCGGGGTGCGGCTGGACTGGCGGCCCGACCCGGCGGCGGCCGAGGTGCGGGTGACGCGCTCGGGCTCGGGTGCGGACACCGGCGGGTGGGGCGAGGCGTCGCTGGTGCGGGTGCCGTGCGCGCACGACGGCGTGCTCGACGCACCGCTGGCCCCGGGGACGTACACGTACGAAGTGCGCTGCGGCTACCCGGATCCGGACGGCGACCTGGTGTGGTCGCGCGGCGTCACCGTCGCCGCGCGCGCCGAGCGGTGGCCCTCGCCGGTCGAGGAGCTCACGGTGCGCCGGCACGCGGACGGCGAGCGGGTGACCATCGCGTGGCGGCCGCCCGACCTCGGCGACGGCGTACTGCTGCCCTGGACGGCGGGTCCTGTCGCCCCGGGCACGGACGTCTCCGGCCTGGTGGGCGGCGCCGACCGGATCCCGGCGACCGCCGTCGGCGCCGAGTCGCGCGCCGAGCTGACGCCGCCGCCCGAGCGGCGGATGCGGGTGACCGCGGTGAGCGTCCTCGGCGACCGGGCGGTGTCGGGCCCCAGCGTCGTCATCGAACACCCGGCCCCGATAAACGATCTGACGGTACGACGGGTCGCCGCGGACCGTGCCGAGCTGTTCTTCGCCTGGCCGGAGCCCGCCGTCCTGGTGCGGGTGACGTGGAGCGACGGGCACTTAGGAGGCGAGCGGCGCGTGGCACGCAGCGCGCACCGGGCGGGGCGGGTGGACCTGCCCGTGTCCGCCGAGCGGTGCGTGGTCACCGCGGTGCCGCTGCCCCGGCCCGACGCCGTGGCGATCGGCACGGAGCCGGCCCGCGCGCTCCTGCCCGCGGCGCCGCCACCGCCCCCGCCACCGCCGCCGGTCGCGCCGCCCCGGTGGCGCGGCTGGTGGCGGCGCTGGCGGACCTGGTGGTCGTAGGCGGCCGTGGCCCTGCGCGGTCAGGCCGGTCCGGCGGCTTCGGGAGCCACCGGACCGGCCGCGGACCTCACTCCTTGACCACGGCCTCCGTCCCGCCCCCGAACTCGATGAGCAGACCGGACCGCAGCGCGATCGTCTTGCCGGGCTCCACGTCCCGGACCGTCCCGTCGTCCTTGCGCGCCGTCCACACGGCCGACGTGCGGTTGGTCAGGCCGAACCTGCCGCGCTGCTGCGGGTGTTCGGTGACCTCGCCCACCACGGCGGAGAAGTCGTGCCGCTCGGGGTCGTCGCGCAGGTGATGGGCGTAGACGCGGGCGTTCGGGGCGAGCCGGATGCCCCGCCGGGTGCGCAGCGTGCCGGTGCCGGTGACCAGTTCGAGGCGGGGCGGCAGCGTCAGCGTGCGGCGGCACTTCCAGCAGTCCGGCGGCGCGCCGTCCGGCTGGGTCATGTTCTGCTTGCCGCAGACGCCGCACTGGGTGATGGAGTCGAGGACCTGGCTGAGCGCGTCGCGCCACTGCGTCTCGCGCACCCGCAGCTTGGGGTGGCGCAGCCCGTCCGTGAACGTCCGGATGAACAGGTCACGCAGGATCTGCGGCAGCGCGCCCCACGTCGCCTCGACGGTCGGCTGCTCGCCGGGCACCGGGCGGTTGCGGGTGTCGGCCGGGTCGTAGACGAAGACCGGATCGGTGCCGTACAGGCGGCGCTTGGCGGCCTCGTCCATGCAGCGGATCTTCAGGGCCAGCGCGCCGTTGAACGGGTGGTCGTTCATCAGGAGCAGGAAGAGCAGCACGGCCAGGGAGTGCAGGTCGCTCTGGGTGCCGGGCTGGTGGCCCTTCTCGCCGCGCACCAGCTCGGGCGCCATGAAGTCCATGGTGCCCGCGACGGCGGCCTCGGCGCCCTCCACGACGGCGTTGTCGTTGTCGCAGACCAGGACGTCGCCGGTGTGCGGGTCGAAGAAGATGTTGCCCCAGTTGATGTCGCGGTAGGCGATGCCGCGCGAGTGCAGGGCGCGGTAGGCCTCGACGGTGTGCAGCGCCACGGTCACCAGGGTGCGCATGGTCGCGGCGGACACCGAGGGGTCGCGGCGGAACAGCGCGGGCAGATCGCAGAACCGCGCGGGCCGCACGTCCATGACGTACCCGAAGCCGGGCTGTCTGCCCTGGGGGTCCATCACGATGGAGCGCGGCCACAGGAAGCGGGGGTCGTCCCAGCCCTTGGCGATGAGCCCTTCGAGGATCTCCCGCTGGCGGGCGTCGGCGAGCTGGGGGTAGTACCACTTCACCGCCTGGTCGCCGGTGGGCGACGTGACGCGGTAGACCTCGCCCTGGCCGCCGGAGCCGAAGAGCTCGGCGACCTTGAGCTTCTCCCCCGACTCGGCCACCAGGGTCTTTCCGGCGGCGAGCATGCCGTTCACCATGCTGTTCCTCTCTGCCCTATCGTTCGTCGCTGCGCTGCGGGGGCGCCGCGACGGCGCCCACGAGGGTCGTGTCGTCCCCGGAGAACTTGGCGGCCCGCCCCAGCCAGTCCGGGAGCTGGTCCTGCACCGCCGCCACGCCCTGCTGGGCGGCGCGTTCGCCGAGACCGGTGGCGAAGTCCAGGAAGCCCTGGTCGTCGGCGAAGCTCTTGGAGAGCCCGTCGGTGGAGAGCAGCACGCACGGCGGCGCGCCCCCGGTGAAGGGCTGCCAGTGCGAGCGCATCTTGCGCCAGGGCTCCGGTTCACAGAGCGAGTCGGTCTCGTCCCCCATGTCCGGTCCGGTGGAGAGCGGGGTGTGCGGGGTGCCGTCGGCGTCCACGAGGACGACGTCGCCGTCGCCCAACTGCCAGCAGAACAGCATGTGTTCGGTCAGTACGGCACCGATGAGGGTACTGCCGTAGGCGGCGAGGTCCGGGGGCTCGGGACGCCGTGGCCGCTGTCCGGCTCCGACGCGGTCCGCCGACGCGAGCGAACGGGCGCCGCGCGCGGGCGAGTTGCAGTCGTGCAGCAGGGCGCGCTCGTGCCAGCGGTGGCCCACCTGCTGGGGCAGGCGGCGCGCCTCCTCGCGCAGGGCGGGCCAGCCCGCCGCGTCCTCGCCGACGCGGACCGCCTCGTCCGCGAAGGTCCGGGCGCACGCCGTGAACTCCTCGACGGCCCAGCGCGCGCCGAGGTCGCTGCGGAAGTGCGCGGCGCTGCCGTGTCCGTCGGCGACCGCGAGGACGGCCGCGCGGCCCCCCGCCACGGGCAGGGCGGCGCCGCGGTCCTGGCTGTACTTCTTCGCCACGCCCTTGACCGCGCCGCTCAGGAGTATCCAGGCCGCCGCCGCCCGCACGGGTCTGGTCGTCGTCTCCGGCCCGGTCACCAGATGTCGTCTTCGCCCTTGGTCAGCGACGGCACGTCGATGGGCGTCGTGGGCTTGGAGCCGTCGTCGACCTTCGGCGTGGAGGCGTCCTTGACGACCGCGGTGGACATCCAGCGGATCGCGGCGGCGAGCTGACGGGGGTTCTTCGCCTGGAGGGGGTCCAGTTCGGGGTTGCCGAGGAACTCCTTCAGCATGCTCTTGTCGGCGTCGTCGCCGATGGCCACCGCGACGCGCACCGCGCGCTTGCCCCACGGGGTGGCGTCGATGGCGCGCAGCCCGGCGCGCCAGTCGTCGGTGGGCTGGCCGTCGGAGGCGAGGGCGAGCACCGGCGGCAGCGCGCGCTGTGGCATCGGCGGGGTCTGGAGCGCGCCGGCCGCCAGCTTGAACGCGGAGCCCATGTCGGTGCCGCCGTAGATGTGGACGTCCTCCCAGGAGAACTGGTCCACCGGGGTGGGCTCGCTGACGTGCCAGCTCGCCCCGCTGGCGAAGGTGATGGCGCGCACCAGCAGCGACGCGGCGGGGTTGGACTGGGCCGCCTGCTGCATCTCCGGGATGGCCTCGCGGATGGCGAAGTTCAGCTCGCCGATCTTGCCGTTCACGCCCATGGAGCCCGAGCAGTCGAGCATCCAGATGAAGTGCACGGGACGGCTCGCCATGCTGCCGCCGGGGAAATTGTCGGCGACGGTCTGTGTCGTGTCGCTCACGCTGGTCCTTTCGTGGGGAGGGTCGTACGGAGGTTCATGGGGAGGGTCGTGCGGGGTGTGGTGCGTCGGGGACGGAGGGTCAGGAGCGCCCGCGGGAGCCATGGGCCCGGATCCGGCGGAGGTCGCGCCCCGCGCCGCCCGGGCAGCCGTGCGGAACGGTCAGGTCTCCCCCTGGGCCGCCCGATGACGCCACGCCGTCCACTCCTGCACGTCCTGGCCCTCTCGCTGGAGAACGGTGGCCACCTGTCCGAGGTGGTGGTGGTCGAGGTGGGCGAGGACGGGCGCGAGGGCGTGGTCGAGGAGGTCCTCGGCGACGTCGCGCCACTCGGGGGTGACGCCGTGCCGCCGCCGGGGCCGCCAGATGTGGTAGTACGCGGCCAACTCCGCCGGCTTGCCGGGCAGTTCACGCACCATGCGCTCGCACTGCCGCTCGTCGAGGAGGTGGGCGCGGTAGGCCTTCAGCAGGTGGGGGCCCGCGGCGACGAGGATCTGCAGGCCGTGCGCCTCGCACACGTCGAGGGGGTTCGCCCCGGCGAGGGCGCGCCCCACCCGCTCGTCGATCCCCTGTCGCAGGACGGTGTCCAGGGGCGAGACCTTTCGGTTCAGCTCCCGGAGGCGGGCGACGGAGGACCTGCTCAGGCGCAGCCTGCCGTCCGCGAGGTCCTGGGCGGTCACGAGCAGGTCGGCGGTGTCGCGGTCGGTGGCGCCCAGCTGGCCGTCGCTGCGCATGGTCCGGGCGAACTCGACCAGCTCCGCGTCGCAGCGGTCCGGCGCCCGCACCCAGCCCATGACGCGGCGGCCGAGGCCCGCCTCAAGGATCAGGCGGGGGGTGCAGGTACGGGCCACCCAGGGCTGTTCGGAGCGGTCCGGCGGGGTGTTGCGCCACACCATGCGCCACAGCAGCTTCAGCGTCTTGACGTTGTCGACGCGCTTGCCGGGGAGCAGTTCGGTGAGCCGCTCGAAGAGCCGGGAGCCGCGCAGGTGGTCCGGGGGGCCGTTCCAGCGCGCGGCGGCCGCGGCGAGGTGGACGGTGAGCGGCGCGTCGTCGATGTGGTCCCACAGCCAGTCGCCCTGGTGGGAGTTGGCGAGCTCCCGCAGCCGGTCCAGCTTGCGCTCGGTGAAGTCCACGATGAGCAGCCGCAGCACCCTGCGCGTGAAGGCGACGTGGTCGAGGTCGGTGAGGACCCGGACGGCGTGTCCGCACACGCTCCGGTCGGGGTGCAGCAGCGCGTCCGCGAGGCGGTCCATGGCCTCGGCGAGTCCGGGGCCGCCGTCCGCGCCGACCGCGAGGGCCAGGCGCAGGGGCTCCGTCCAGGTGGGCACGGGGTCGCGGAGCCGGGCGCGCAGCGCGTCGTCGGCGCGGCCGCCGTACTCCTCGCGCAGTTCCCGCCACGCGTCCTGGCCGAGCGGCAGCCCCTCGAACGCGCCGAGGTCGGGCAGGGTGCCGCGGGAGCGGGCCGCGTCGAGCCGGTGCCGGACGAGGGCGAGGGCGAGCGGCCGGACGGCGAGGGCCTGGTCGCCGTCGAGGCCACGGCAGAGCCGGTCGAGCTCGTCGAGGGTGCGGGCGTCGAGCTCGCCCCTGCCCACGGACCGGGTGAAGGCCTCGACGACGGTCCGCAGGGAGTCGCCGCCGAGTCCCGCGAGGTCGGCACCGGAGGGTGCGGGGGCCGCGGACCGCGTGCCGGTCTCCTCCGCCGGCTCCGCCTCGCCCTTCGCGTGCGCGCGCCGGCCCTTGCTGCCGCCCGTCGGCGTCCCCGAGATCAGCGGGAGGAGCGAGAAGGCGCTCTCGGCTCCGGCCGCCGCGCCGGGTCGAGGGCGCGGCGGATGGCCCGCGAGCCACCGCTCGGCCGTCAGCTGCGCCCAGGCGTCGAGCTCGGCGTGCGGGCTCTCGGGGCCGCCCGTGGCGTCGTGGACGCGGTACAGGTATTCGACCGTCGCGTCGTCGGACCGGTCGAACTCCACGTCCGGGCCGATGCCGATGATCTGCTGCGGCGCGCCGTGCGGGTCGGTGGTCCAGGTGGTGAACGTCAGTGCGGGGACGTACGCCTCGGGCAGCGAGGCGCAGGCGAGCGCGACCCAGCGGGCCACGCTCTCGGCGTCCCGCTCCACGAGGACGATCTGCCGGCCCGCGGGGTCCTCGAACAGGCGTCGTACGTCGGCGAGGAACGGCGCCACGCGCTCGGCGTGCGCCCGTGCGAACTCCACGAGGATCTCGCGGTCGACGTGCGCCTCGGGGACGGGCAGTTCGGACTCGACGAACCCGGCCCCGAGCGTGTCCTCGGCGCCCGGCTCCCAGGTGGCCGAGCGCCAGGTGTCGATCGGCCACACGGGTCCGGGTCCGGGGGTGTCGGCACTCAGGTGCAGCGCCTCGACCCGCTGGTCCGGCAGGGCCGCGCACAGCAGCCGGGCGCCGTCCGGGAGCAGGCTGTAGCTCAGCTCGGAGCCGACGCCGATGAGGCGCTCGACGACATCACTCAACTCACCGTACTCAGAGCCGAGTTGATGCTCCTGCGGATCTCCCGGGGCAGCCGGGACCAGAGAACGGGTTCCGGTGTCCGGCTCCTCATCGAGCCGGTAGCTGAGGCGACGAATGGCCATGCCACATTCTGACCAACAGCGGCACCGCCCCGCAGGCCGTCCGCCAAGTTCACCCCCGCCCCAGTGCGCGCCGCCCGCACCCGGCCGGGCACCCGACCCCTTCCGTGCGCCCTTGCGCGGCCCGGGACTTGGGGACACCGTGGGATCGTCCCGCACCGCCGGGTGCCCGGACCCTGCCGGCGATCGGAGTCGACGTGACCTCCTTCCTGCTCCCCCACACCCTGCTCGGCGACGGTCCGCACAAGGTGGTCGCCGTGCACGGCTGGTTCGCCGACCGGTCGGCGTACGCGCCGGTGCTGCCGGACCTCGACACCGAGGCGTTCACCTACGCGGTGGTGGATCTGCGCGGGTACGGCGAGGCCAAGGACACCGCGGGGTCGTACACGACGGGCGAGGGTGCCGCCGACGTGCTCGACCTGGCCGACCGGCTCGGCTGGGAGCGGTTCTCGCTGATCGGGCACTCCATGGGCGGGAGCGTCGCGCAGCGCGTCCTGGCAGCCGCCCCGGACCGCGTGCGCCGCCTCGTCGGGGTGTCGCCGGTGCCCGCCTCGGGACTGCAACTGCCGACGGAGCAATGGGAGTTGTTCGCCTCGGCCGCGCAGGACCCGGACGCCCGCCGCGCCATTCTCGACGTCACCACGGGCGGCGTACGGCCGCGGGCCTGGCTGGACCGGATGGTGCGCCGCTCGCTGGAGGTCAGCGACGTGAAGGCGTTCCGCGCCTGGCTCGACTCCTGGGCGTGCGAGGACTTCCACACCGACGTCGACGGCTCCCCCGTGGCCGCGCTCGCCGTCACGGGCGCGCTCGACCCGGCGCTCTCGGCGGACCTCATGCGCGGCACCTGGCTGCGCTCCTACCCCCAGGGGGAGCTGGCCGAGCTGACCACGTCCGGGCACTACGCGATGGACGAGGTGCCCCTCGAACTGATCCGCACCGTGGAGGACTTCCTGCGCGCGGACGGGGGCGGCGTCACGGACGAGGACCACGCCGCGGGCGGGGCGGCGTGAGACCGGGCAGCGCGCCGACGACCCCGCCGCCCGTCCCCGACGTCTTCGACCCCCGCCTGTACGCGACGGGGGTCCCCCACGAGCGCTACCGCGTCCTGCGCGACCACCACCCCGTGGCCCGGCAGGACGAGCCGGGGGTGCTCGGCTGGCCCGCGGGCCCGGGGTTCTGGGCCGTCACCCGGCACGCGGACGTGGTGCGCGTCCTGAAGGACCCGGTCACCTTCTCCTCGCACCTGGGCGCCACCCAGATCCGCGACCCCGCCCCGGACGACCTGCCGTTCATCCGGCGCATGATGCTCAACCAGGATCCCCCCGACCACGGGCGGCTGCGCAGGCTCGTCAGCCGCGCGTTCACGCCGGGGCGGGTGGCGCGGTTCGAGGAACTGGCGCGCGAGCGGGCCAGGACGCTGCTCGCGGCGGCCCTGGCGGACGCCCGCGCCGGCGACGGCACCTTCGACGTCGTCACGGCCGTCACCGACGACTACGCCCTGCTCAACCTCGCCGACCTGCTCGGCGTCCCACCCGCCGACCGCGGCAAGCTGCTCCACTGGACGCGGCGCGTCATCGGCTACCAGGACCCCGACGAGGCGGCCCCGCGGGTGCTCGGCCCGGACGGCACACCGGTCGATCCGCGCTCCCCGGCGATGCTGCGCGACATGTTCGACCATGCGCGGTCCCTGGCGGCGGACAAGCGCGAGCGGCCCGGCGACGACATCATGACCACGCTCGCCACGGACCCCGAACTCAGCGGCCCCGAGCTGGAGATGTTCTTCTTCCTCCTCACCGTCGCGGGCAACGACACCGTGCGCTCGGCGGCGCCGGGCGGGCTGCTCGCGCTCGCGGAGAACCCCGGCGAGTACGAACGGCTGCGGCGGGGCGCGGTCCCCCTCGGCACCGCCGTGGACGAACTGCTGCGCCGGCACCCGCCGGTGCTCAGCTTCCGGCGCACGGCCACCCGCGCCACCGAACTCGCGGGCACGCGCATCGCGGCCGGGGACAAGGTCGTCGTCTTCCACGCGTCCGCCCACCACGACGAGCGCGTCTTCGCCGACCCCCACCGCCTCGACCTGGCTCGCTCGCCCAACCCCCACGTGGCGTTCGGCGACGGCCCGCACGTCTGCCTGGGCGCGCACTTCGCACGGCTCCAACTGCGCGTGTTCTACGAGGAGTCGGCGCGGGCCCTGCCCGAGCTGCACCTCGCGGAACCACCGCGCAGGCTGGTCTCGCACTTCATCAACGGGCTCAAGTCACTGCGGCTGCGGGCGCCCGCGTAGAAGTACGAGAGGTACGCGGCCATGGCGTCGGGCGCGGCCCGGGGGCTGGTCAGCGGAGCGGCAGGGGCAGACCGAGCCGGAGGTGCAGGTCGCGCGCGGCCCGCAGGCACGCCTCGGCGCGCCCGGCGTGGCCCGCCTCGGCCAGGGTGCGGCTGAGTTCGAGCAGGACGGTGGCCTGCATCGGCTCGTTGCCGATCCGCCGCGCTCCGGCCAGGCTGCGCTCCAGGTGCGCGGCGGCCTGACCGGTCCGGCCCCGGGCCCGCTCGGTCTCGCCGAGCCCCTGTTCCAGGAGCAGTTCCAGGTACACGGAGCCGACGGCACGGCAGCCGGCCAGGGCCTCGGTGTAGCTGGCCACGGCGTCCGCGGGGTGGCCGAGCTGCGCCAGGGTGCGGGCGTGGCTGCCCTGGAGGTAGACGCGGACGAGGGTCCAGCCGAGCGGCCTGGCCCGGTCCAGCGCTCCGTTGAGGCAGTCCAGGGCCTCCTCCGCACGACCCAGGCCGCGCAGCGCCTGGGCGGTGTTGCTCAGCGTCTCCAGCTCGCCCCACAGGTTGCCGCGCCGCGCGTGCACGGCGACGCCCTCCCGGAACAGGGCGAGCCGCACCTCGTGCCCCCTGCCGACCAGCAGACCGGCGATGTTGAGGAGTTGGCCGAGCAGCACCTCGTCGCCCGTGGTGCGGCTCAGCTCCAGGGCGCGGCTCGCGTGCTCCCTGCCCTCCTCCTCGCGGCCGACCTGCCAGAGCCCGCCGCCCAGCATGTAGCGGGCGCGTATCTCGGCGGACGTGTCACCCCGTACGGCGGCCGCGTCCGCGAGCGCGGCGGCGGGACCGTTGAGCCGGGGCCACAGGAAGTCCGACTCGGCGAACGGGTCGAGGGCGAGCAGCAGGTCGGCGGCGGGCCCGATCGGCACGCCAGGGCGGTCGGCGGCCTCCCGCAACAGCGCGAGCAGGGTGTCGAGTTCGTGGCGCACCCAGTCCTGCCCGGCCGTGGCGTCCTCGAAGGGGAGGCCGACGGCGCGGGTGGGGGCGAGGTCGTCGGGGGTGGTGGAGCCGGGCCGGGCGAGGCGGTGGGCGCCGCGGACCACGGCCAGGCAGTGGTCGACGAGCCGCGCGACGGCGGCGTCCCCTTCGCCGGCCCGGTCCCCCTCGACGGCGACGCCTCCTCCGCGCCCCCGGTCCTCCTCGCCGGAGGCCGCCTCCGCACGGCCGCGGTGCCGCTCGCCGGAGGCCGCCGCCCCGTACCCCTCCGTCCCTCCCGTCTCTCCCGTCTCCTCCGTCTGCGCCCGCGCGAACAGCCGCAGCAGGTCGTGGTAGCGGTAGCCGCCGTCGGCCCGCGCCTCCAACAGGCCCTCGTCGACGAGGCGTTCGAGCAGCGTCTCGGCCTCCTGCTCGGTGCTGTCGAGCACGGCGGCGGCCATCGGCGCCGCGAACACCGGGCCCTCGATCAGCGCGGCCAGCCGGAAGGCGCGGGCCAGGGGCGGCGCCAACTGGTCGTAGCCGAGCCGGAACGTCGCCTCGACCGCCATGCTGCCGACCCTGAGCTCGACCAGCCTGCGCCGTTCGTCGGCGAGCCGGCCCACGAGCCCGGCGATCCGCCAGGAGGGCCGCTGCCCGAGCCGGGCGCCCACGATCCGCACGGCGAGCGGCAGCCGGGCGCAGGCGGCGACCAGCGCGGCGGCGGCCTCCGGCTCCGCCTCGACCCGGTCGGCGCCGACGATCCCGGCGAGCAGCTCAAGGGCCTCGTCCTCGGTGAACACGTCCAGTTCGAAGGCGTGCGCGGAGGGCAGGGGCAGCCGGGCCCTGCTGGTCACCAGGGCCGCGCTGCCCGGCGTGCCGGGCAGCAGGGGCGCGACCTGACCCGCGCTCGCGGCGTTGTCGAGGACGACGAGGACGCGGCGCCCGGCGAGCACGGACCGGTAGAGCGCGGCACGTTCGTCGAGCCCGTCGGGGACGACGCCGATGCCGAGCGCCCGCAGGAACCGGGCGAGCAGGTCGGCGGGGTCCACGGGCACGGCCGACGCGCCGCCGAGGTCGGCGTAGAGCTGCCCGTCCGGGTAGCGGTCGCGGGCCCGGTGTCCGGCGTACAGGGCGAGCACGGTCTTGCCGACCCCGCCGAGGCCGGCCATCGCGGAGACGACGACCTGCGGGCGGTCGGTGGCGAGGGCGGCGAGGAGGCGTTCGACGTCCTCGGTACGGCCGGTGAAGTCGGCGGGCGGGGCGGGAAGTTGGGCGGGGGTCGGCACGTGGTAGTCCGCCGCGGCGGCCTCGTCGGCACCCGCGGAGCCCGTCGGCACCGGCACGAAGCCGACCGGCGCGGCCCCCTCCGTCCCGCCGAGCGAGGGATCGGCGCGCAGGACGCGCCGGTGCATGTCCCGCAGCTCGGGCCCCGGCTCCACGCCGAGTTCCTCGCCGAGCACACGGCGTACGTCGGCGTACGCGGCGAGCGCCTCGCCCTGGCGTCCGCCGCGGTAGAGCGCGAGCATCAGCTGGGCCCGCAGGCCCTCGCGCAGCGGGTGCTCGGCGACCAGGAGGGTCAGTTCGGGGATGCTCTCGGCGGGCGCGCCGAGCTCCAGGTCGAGGCGGACGCGGGCCTCCAGGGCGGCGAGCCGCCGTTCGGCGAGCGCGGCGCGCAGGGTGTCCGCGTACGGTCCGGGGACACCGGCGAGCGGCTCGCCCCGCCACAGGTCGAGCGCGGCACCGAACAGGCGGCGCGCCGCGTGCGGGTCGCCGTCGCGGACCGCGCGCTCGGCCGCCGTGACATGCCCGTGGAAGAGGTCCAGGTCGCAGGCGCCCTCGGCGATCCGCAGGCGGTAGCCGCCGGGCGTGGAGAGCAGGACCTTCGCGGGCGTGCGGGCCGGGCGTGCGGGTTCGAGCACGCGGCGCAGCCGGGCGATCTGCGTCCGCAGGGTGGAGAGCGCGCGCTCGGGTGCCGGGTCGCCCCAGACGCCGTCGACGAGTTCGGCGGCGGTGACGGACCTGCCGCCCCGGGAGAGGAGCATCACCAGGATCGCCCGCTGCTGGGGCGCGAGGCCGACCGTCCCCCCGCCGGGCTCGCGCACTTTGACGGGACCCAGCAACGCGTAATGAAGCTCGTCCCCCTGCATGGCCCCCACGCTCTCCTGCGAGGTACTGGTCGCGCACATCTTAAGGACCCTCCCTACGGGCCTCGGCCGACGTCTCACGCGGGAGGAACCCGGGAGGGACGAAGTGGTGCCCGGCGCGCCGGACGGCGCGGCCCGGCGCAGGGACCGGGCCCCCGCCCGCGCCCCGGACCCACCCCCGCCGACCTGCCGTCCCGCCGCGCGGTCCGCTCCCGTACGGCCCGGCTCCGCCCCGTACGCGGCACGGACGGGACGGACGGATCGGGGCACGGGAGTCGAAGCGCACGCCGCCGCCGCGCGCCATGACCGTGCGCCGCGCTCATGCGCCGCCCGGCGGGCGACGCCCCGCACGACCCGCGACCCCCCTCACGGCCTGCCCGCCGCCGGGTCGCACCGCAGGACATCTCTCACCACGTCCAGCTCGCGGCGGAAGCGGTCGACCAGACGCTCGCGCTCCGGCGCACCCGCGCGCACGCCGTCCACGGGGCCGACGGCGGCGGGCGGCGCGAGGATCTGCGTCCGGTACCGGGGCGCGGAGCACGGGGCGCACGCCTCGCCGGCCCCGGCGGATGGGTCCGCCGACACGGTGACGGAGTCGCGGGCGAGGGCACGCGGTTCGTCGCGGGCCTCGCCGAGCACGGCGGGGCAGGAGGTGTACGGCTCCCGCCGCGTGGCGTGCCGCTCCCGCGCACGCTCCCGCCGGTCGCGCCGCCGCCCGACGAGCGGCGCCGTACCGGTGGCGATCACGGCTGCGCCGACGGCGGCCGGCGGGGTCATCCGGTTCACGGCACCTCCGGGGAAGGGGCGGGGCGGTCGAGGGCGGGGGGCCATGCGGGGCGGGGTGGGGTGGGTTCCCGGCGGGCCGGGTGGGTTCGTGCGAGGCGGGACCGAGGGTGGGCAGGACAGGGTTGATTCATGCGAACTGAAGCGGATTCATGCTGGTTGAGGCGGAATCATGCGCGGTGACGTGGATGCGTACGGGGCAGGGCAGGTTCATCCGGGCCAAGCGGGTTCATGCGAGGGCAGGACAGGTTCGGTCAAGGCAGGTCCGATTCGGTCAGAGCACGTACACACGGGCCGCTCGCGTCCACTCGGGACGCACGGACCCACGAGGCAGCCGCAGCGCCTCCCCCGAAGTCACGACACCCATGACCGCCCCCACGGTTCCCGTCACGCCGGTCACACCCCCGCCAGAACACGGGTCACACCGATCACAACGCTCCGGCCGGACCGGCCACAGCACCACCGCCGCATCAGCCGCAGCCCTACCGCCGCACCGCCGCACCGCCGCACCGCCGCACCGGCCACACTCCCACCGTCGCACCGGTCACAGCCCTCACGCCGCACGAGCCACGCGCCCCACCGCACCCTTCACCACCTCTCAGCACAACAGTCATGTACCTCTCACGACGCCCCTCTCACCCCTCCCACCACACCGATCGAAGCCACCGTCACACCGACCACACCCCCGCCACCAGCGCCGCACCCTCCCCTCCCCCTCCAGCCCTCCGCTCATCTGAGCCCGCTCCATCACAATCAGGTCTCGCTCACCACGAAGATCCCGTCCACCTCTTGCCACACGCCCGTGTAATCGTTTCCAATCCTCGTGTAATCGATTCCACGAGGAGGTGGACCGACGATGGCCCCGTCTTCGGTGAGCATCAAGGACGTCGCGGCCGAGGCCGGCGTGTCCGTCGCCACCGTGTCGCGCGTGCTCAACAGCCACCCCTCCGTCAGCCCGGCGTCCCGCGCCCGCGTGCTCGCCGCCGTCGAGTCGCTCGGTTACCGGCCCAACGCCGTCGCCCGCTCCCTGCGCACCGACCAGACCCGGACCCTCGGCCTGGTCATCAGCGACGTGCTCAACCCGTACTTCACGGAGCTCGCCCGCTCCGTCGAGGAGGCGGCCCGCGCGCTCGGCTACAGCGTGATCATCGGCAACGCCGACGAGCGGCCCGAGCTCCAGGACCACCACGTACGGACCCTCCTGGACCGGCGCATCGACGGGCTCCTGGTCTCCCCCACCGACGGCGGCTCCCCGCTGATGCTGGACGCCGCGCGCGCCGGCACCCCGATGGTCTTCGTCGACCGGTGGATCCCGGGCCTCGACGTGCCCGTCGTCCGCTCCGACGGACGGCAGGCCGTCCGTGACCTCGTCGCCCACCTGCACGGCCTCGGGCACCGCAGGCTCGCCATCATCGCGGGCCCGGCCGCCACCACCACCGGCAGCGAGCGCGTCGAGGCCTTCCGTGAGGCGCTGCGCGAGCACGGCACCGCCCTGCCCGACGCGTACATCGGCCAGGGCGACTTCCAGGCCGCCAGCGGACGCCGCGCCACCGAGCGCTTCCTCGCCCTGCCCGAGCCGCCCGAGGTCGTCTTCGCCGCCGACAACCTGATGGCGCTCGGCGCCCTCGACGCGATCCGCGCCCGCGGCCTGCGCGTGCCGCAGGACATCGGCCTCGCGGCCTTCGACGACATCCCGTGGTTCGTGCACACCGACCCGCCGGTCACCGCGATCGCGCAGCCGACCGGTGAGCTGGGCCGCGCCGCCGTGCACGCGCTGGTCGACCGCATCGAGGGCCGCAGTCCCCGGTCCGTGACCCTGCCCGCCCGGCTCGTCGTACGGCGTTCCTGCGGCGAGCCCACCCCCGTTGAGGAAAGGAGCAACTCGTGAGCAGCCAGGAGGAGTTGCTGCGCATCGAAGGCATCCGCAAGACGTTCCCCGGCGTCGTCGCGCTGGACTCCGTCGACTTCGATCTGCGGCGCGGGGAGGTGCACGTCCTGCTCGGCGAGAACGGCGCGGGCAAGAGCACCCTGATCAAGATACTCTCCGGCGCCTACCGGCCCGACAGCGGGCGCGTCGTCGTGGACGGCGAGGAGGTCCGCATCCACGGCGCGCAGGACGCCGAGCGGCTCGGGATCGCCACGATCTACCAGGAGTTCAACCTCGTCCCGGACCTGACCGTCGCCGAGAACATCTTCCTGGGGCGCCAGCCGCGCCGCTTCGGGATGATCGACCGCAAGGCGATGGAGGCCGACGCCGAGGTGCTGCTGCGGCGCGTCGGCGTCCAGGTGTCGCCGCGCGCCAAGGTGCGCGAACTGGGCATCGCCCGGCTCCAGATGGTCGAGATCGCCAAGGCGCTGAGCCTGGACGCGCGCGTGCTCATCATGGACGAGCCGACCGCCGTCCTCACCTCGGAGGAGGTCGACAAGCTCTTCGGGATCGTGCGCACGCTGCGCGAGGACGGCGTCGGCATCGTCTTCATCACCCACCACCTGGAGGAGATCGCGGCCCTCGGCGACCGCGTCACCGTCCTGCGCGACGGCCGCAGCGTCGACCAGGTGCCCGCGTCGACGGACGAGGACGAGCTCGTACGCCTCATGGTGGGGCGCAGCATCGAGCAGCAGTATCCGCGCGAACGCCCCGACACCGGGGCGCCGTTGCTGCGCGTCGACGGCCTCACCCGCGACGGCGTCTTCCACGACGTGAGCTTCGAGGTGCGGGCCGGCGAGGTCGTCGGGCTCGCGGGGCTGGTCGGCGCGGGCCGCACCGAGGTGGCGCGCGCCGTCTTCGGCGCCGACCCCTACGACACGGGCACCGTCGACGTACACGGCGAGCGGCTGCCCCGGCACGACGTGAACGCGGCGATGGGCGCGGGCATCGGCCTGGTCCCCGAGGACCGCAAGGGCCAGGGCCTGGTCCTCGACGCCTCCGTGCAGGAGAACCTCGGCCTGGTCACGCTGCGTTCGGCCACCCGCGCCGGGCTCGTGGACCTCAAGGGCCAGCAGCGGGCGGCCGCGCGGATCGCCGAGCAGCTGGGGGTGCGGATGGCCGGGCTCGGCCAGCACGTGCGCACCCTCTCCGGCGGCAACCAGCAGAAGGTCGTCATCGGCAAGTGGCTGCTGGCCGACATCAAGGTCCTCATCCTCGACGAGCCGACGCGCGGCATCGACGTCGGCGCGAAGGTCGAGATCTACCAGCTCATCAACGAACTGACGGCCGCCGGGCACGCGGTCCTGATGATCTCCAGCGATCTGCCCGAGGTGCTCGGCATGAGCGACCGGGTCCTCGTCATGGCGCAGGGCCGGATCGCCGGTGAACTCGCCGCCGAAGAGGCCACCCAGGACGCGGTGATGGCGCTCGCCGTCACCACCGCGGCAGTACGGAACGAAGAAGAAGCGGAGGGCTCCCGTGGCCACTGAAACCGTGAAGCGCGACGCGGGTGGCGCACCGACGCTCCGCCGCGTCCTGCTCGACAACGGCGCGCTGAGCGCCCTGATAGTCCTGGTCGTGGCGATGTCGCTGCTCTCCGGCGACTTCCTCACCACGCAGAACCTGCTCAACGTCGGCGTGCAGGCCGCCGTGACCGCGATCCTGGCGTTCGGCGTCACGTTCGTGATCGTGTCGGCGGGCATCGACCTGTCGGTCGGCTCGGTGGCCGCGCTTTCGGCCACCGTCCTCGCCTGGACGGCGACGTCGGAGGGGCTGCCGGTCTGGCTCGCGGTCGTGCTTGCCGTCGCCACCGGCATGGCGTGCGGGTTCGTCAACGGCCTGCTCGTCTCGTACGGGAAGCTGCCGCCGTTCATCGCGACGCTCGCGATGCTGTCCGTGGCGCGCGGCCTGTCCCTGGTGATCTCGCAGGGCAGCCCGATCGCGTTCCCCGACTCGGTCTCGCACCTCGGTGACACGGTCGGCGGCTGGCTGCCGGTCCCGGTGATCGTGATGATCGCGATGGGTCTGGTGACGGCGGTCGTCCTCGGGCGTACGTTCATCGGCCGCTCCATGTACGCCATCGGCGGCAACGAGGAGGCGGCCCGCCTGTCCGGCCTGCGGGTCAAGCGGCAGAAGCTCGTCATCTACGCGCTCTCCGGGCTCTTCGCGGCCGTCGCGGGCATCGTCCTCGCCTCACGTCTCGTCTCCGCGCAGCCGCAGGCCGCGCAGGGCTACGAGCTCGACGCGATCGCCGCGGTCGTCATCGGCGGCGCGAGCCTCGCGGGCGGCGTCGGCAAGGCGTCCGGCACGCTCGTCGGCGCGCTGATCCTCGCGGTGCTGCGCAACGGCCTCAACCTGCTGTCCGTGTCGGCGTTCTGGCAGCAGGTCGTGATCGGCGTGGTCATCGCGCTCGCGGTCCTCCTCGACACGCTGCGCCGCCGGGCCGGGGCGAGCCCGGGGGCGTCCTCCGGCGCGTCCGGGGGCGTGCGCGGCAAGGGGCCGCAGGCGGTGAAGTACGCGGTCGCCGCCGTGGTCGTGGCGGCCGTGGTCGGCGCGGTGTCCTTCTTCAACCAGGGCTCGTCCGGCACGACCACCAAGGTCGGCATGTCGCTGTCGACCCTCAACAACCCCTTCTTCGTCCAGATGAAGGAGGGCGCGCAGGCCGAGGCCGAGAAGGCGGGCATCGACCTGACGGTCACCGACGCGCAGAACGACGCGTCGCAGCAGAGCAACCAGCTGCAGAACTTCACCGGCGAGGGCGTGAAGTCGATCATCGTGAACCCGGTGGACTCCGACGCGGCGGGACCCGCGGTGCGCGGCGCCAACAAGTCGGACATCCCGGTGATCGCCGCGGACCGCGGCGTGAACAAGGCGGAGACCGCCACGCTCGTGGCCTCCGACAACGTCGCGGGCGGGAAGCTGGCGGCGAAGACGCTCGCCGAGAAGCTGGGCGGCAAGGGCAAGGTCGTCGTCCTCCAGGGCACGCCCGGCACCTCCGCGAGCCGCGAGCGCGGCCAGGGCTTCGCCGAGGGCATCAAGGCGTACCCCGGCATCGACGTGGTCGCCAAGCAGCCCGCGGACTTCGACCGCACCAAGGGCCTGGACGTCATGACGAACCTCCTCCAGTCCCACAAGGGCGTGAACGGCGTCTTCGCCGAGAACGACGAGATGGCGCTCGGCGCGGTCAAGGCGCTCGGCGACAAGGCGGGCACGTCCGTCCCCGTGGTCGGCTTCGACGGGACCCCGGACGGCCTCAAGGCGGTCGAGGCGGGCACGCTGTACGCGTCGGTGGCGCAGCAGCCGAAGGAGCTCGGCAGGATCGCGGTGGAGAACGCGGTCCGGGCGGCACAGGGCAAGAAGGTCGAGAAGATGGTGAAGGTGCCGGTGAAGGTCGTGACGTCGAAGAACGTCGACGACTTCTCGTGACCGACGCCCCGGTCCCCTCGACCGGCGCCCCGGTGGCCGGGCCCGGCCCGGCCACCGCCGCCTCCCCCGAGGCCGCCGCCACCTCCGTACCGTACGAAAGCAGGAATCACCCCATGAACGAGTTCGACCTGCTGGTCGTGGGCTCCGCCAACGCCGATCTGGTGGTCGGCGTGGAGCGGCGCCCGGCCGCCGGGGAGACGGTCCTCGGCTCCGACCTGGCCGTCCACCCGGGCGGCAAGGGCGGCAACCAGGCGGTCGCCGCCGCCCGCCTGGGCGCCCGCACCGCGCTGCTCGCCCGGGTGGGCGACGACGCGCACGGCGTGCTGCTGCTCGACGCGCAGCGCGCGGCCGGCGTGGACACCGTCGGCGTCCTGGTGGGCGGCGCGCCGACCGGCGTCGCGCTGATCACCGTCGACCCGTCGGGCGACAACAGCATCGTGGTGTCGCCGGGCGCCAACGCCCGCCTCACGCCCGGGGACATCCGCGCGGCGGGCAGTCTGCTCGCCGCCGCGCGGGTGGTCTCCACGCAGCTGGAGATCCCCCTCGACACGGTCGCGGAGCTGGTGCGCGGGCTGCGGCCGGAGAGCCGCCTGGTCCTGAACCCCTCGCCGCCGGCCCCGCTGCCGGGCGAAGTCCTCGCCGCCTGCGACCCGTTGGTGGTCAACGAGCACGAGGCCCGTGTCATCCTCGGCGCGGACGCGGGCGACGCCCCCGAGGACTGGGCGCGCGGGCTGCTCGCGCTCGGCCCGCGCTCGGTGGTGATCACGCTGGGCGCCGAGGGCGCCCTCACCGCGGACGGCGCGGCCGACGCCTTCGTACGGGTGCCGAGTCCGCGCGTCGACGCGGTGGACACGACGGGCGCGGGCGACGCCTTCACCGCGGCGCTCGCCTGGCGTCTCGGGCTCGGCGAGGACCTGGCGACGGCGGCGGCGTACGCGGTACGCGTGGGTGCGGCGGCGGTGACCCGCAAGGGCGCGCAGGACTCGTACCCGACGGCGGCGGAGCTGGCCGGTCCCGAGGTCCCTTCGCCGTGAAGAAGTCGGGCATCCTGAACCGTCATCTCGCGGGCGCGCTGGCCGAGTTGGGCCACGGCGACACCGTGCTGGTCTGCGACGCGGGGATGCCGATCCCGGCGGGGCCGCGCGTGGTGGACCTGGCGTTCCGCGCCGGGGTCCCCTCCTTCGCCGAGGTCCTCGACGGGCTCCTCGCGGAGCTGGTCGTGGAGGGCGGCACCGCGGCGCACGAGGTGCGGGAGGCGAATCCGGGGGCGGCGCGGCTGCTGCGGGACTCGCTCCCCGCGCTCGACCTGGTCCCGCACGAGGAGCTCAAGGGGCTCTCGGCGACGGCCCGTCTGGTGGTCAGGACCGGCGAGGCCACTCCGTACGCGAACGTGCTGCTGCGGTGCGGGGTCTTCTTCTGACCCGGCACTCCCTCTAGGCAGGGTCCGATATGCGGACATCGCTCCCCGCTTTCTGACCGGATTCCGCCCTTGACCGGGGGCCGCCCCGCCCTCACCATCAGGCAACGCACAGCTCCAAAGGCGTCCTGCGACACACCCGCGTCGCAGGGCGTCTCGTACGTTCCGTCCCCATTCTTGTTCGGAATACGGAGCCCCACATGACTGTCTTCAGACGGGCGGCCGTCGGTGCCGCCGCTCTGGCCATCGGCGGCCTGCTCGCCACCGCCGCTCCCACCGCCGCGGCGCCCGCCCCGACGCTCGCGGCCCCCGACATCCCGCTCGCCAACGTCAAGGCGCACCTCTCGCAGCTTCAGTCCATCGCCTCGGCCAACGGCGGCAACCGCGCCCACGGCAGGCCCGGCTACAAGGCCTCCATCGACTACGTGAAGGGCAAGCTGGACGCCGCCGGATTCACCACCAGCGTCCAGCAGTTCACCTCGGGCGGCGGCACCGGCTACAACCTCGTCGCGGACTGGCCCGGCGGCGACCCCAACAAGGTCCTGATGGCGGGCGCCCACCTCGACAGCGTCTCCGCGGGCCCCGGCATCAACGACAACGGCTCGGGCTCGGCCGGCGTCCTGGAGACCGCGCTCGCCGTCTCGCGCGCCCAGCTCAAGCCCACCAAGCACCTGCGGTTCGCCTGGTGGGGCGCCGAGGAGCTGGGCATGGTCGGCTCGCGCTACTACGTCAACAACCTGCCCACCGCCGAGCGTTCGAAGGTCAGCGGCTATCTGAACTTCGACATGATCGGCTCACCGAACGCGGGCTACTTCGTCTACGACGACGACCCCACGATCGAAAAGACGTTCAAGGACTACTACGCCGGTCTCAACATCTCGACCGAGATCGAGACCGAGGGCGACGGCCGCTCCGACCACGCCCCGTTCAAGAACGTCGGCATCCCGGTCGGCGGTCTTTTCTCCGGCGCCGAGCGCGCCAAGTCCAGCGCACAGGCGCAGAAGTGGGGCGGCACCGCGGGCCAGGCCTTCGACCGCTGCTACCACTCGTCCTGCGACACCACGTCGAACGTCAACGACACCGCGCTGGACCGCAACAGCGACGCCATCGCCTACGCGGTGTGGGCGCTCGGCACCGAGGCCACCGTGCCGCCCGGCGACGCGTACGAGAACACCACGGACGTCACCGTCCCGGACAACGGCGCCGCGGTGACCTCGACGGTGAACGTGACCGGGCGCACCGGCAACGCACCGGCCGCCCTGAAGGTGGACGTCGACATCCGGCACACCTGGCGCGGCGACCTCGTCGTCGACCTGCTCGCCCCCGACGGCACGGCGTACCGCCTGAAGGACTCCAACGGCAACGACTCCGCGGACAACGTCATCGCGACGTACACCGTCGACGCGTCCGCCAAGGCGGCCAACGGCGCCTGGAAGCTGCGCGTCCAGGACGTGGCCGCGCAGGACACCGGCTACATCAACAGCTGGAAACTGACGTTCTGACATCTGACGTCTGGCTTCTGGCGTCTGGCGTCCTGGAGTTCGACCGTCCGCCGGCGTGGACGAGGACGCGCCCGGTCCTCGTCCCGTCCACCCCGCACCGGCTTGTGACGCGGGCCACCCGTGCCCGATCATGAGCACAAGTCACCGTGGCACTCGGTTTTTTGACGTTCGGTCAGCCGAGTGCCACCGGGGCGGACCGCCGAGGAGGAAGCCGCTGACATGCCGGGCAAGACGTACGACCTCCACGCCCTGACATGGGAGGTCAAGAACGCCGCGGACCAGGGCATGACCGGCGCCCAGGACCTGAACCGGCTCACCGAACTCGTCCTCGACCGGCTCGGCTGCGCCACGGGCGCCGAGGCCTACGCCATGCTGTACGCCGACTGGCGCGCGCTGCCCGCCGGGACGCTCATCTCCGGCATGCGCGCGGGCCAGGTGCTCACCATCCTGCCGATGCTGCGGTACGACGCACAGCTCCCCGGCCACCAGCTCGACGAACTGCGTGACGCGGCCCGTGAGCACGGCCCGTCGGACGCCCAGTGGCAGGCCATGATCACCACGGTCGGCAGCTCGTCCGGGATGCAGTACCCGACCGGCGAGAACCCCAGCGCGATGGAGGCGGACCTCGCACGCCTGGAGCAGGCCCGCGCCCTGCTGCCGCCGGGCAGCCCGCAGCGCGACGCGGTCGATCTCCAGCACGCCGCTCTTCGGGCGCACCTCGCCCAACTCGGCGGCGGTGACGACGACTTCGACTCGGCCGTCGACGACATCGCCCGGCTGCGCGACTCGCCGATCTTCGACGAAGGGCTGCGGCTCGCCGTGGACGGGCAGCTCGCCTCCTTCCGGGCGCAGCAGGCCGTGCGGCGCGAGGACGCGGACGCGCTGGCCGAGCAGATCCGCCTCCAGGAGGCGGTCCTGGCCCGGCTGCCGGCCGACCACATGGACCGCCTCGGCATGCAGTCCGCCCTCGACATCGACCGGAGCAACCTGGCGATCCTGCGCGCACGCCGCGAAGGGGGCCTGCTGCCGCCCGTGACCCCGTCGGGCCAGCCGCCCGTGGACGAGGTGCGGCGGCAGATCGCGGGGCTGCCGCGCAACGCGCGCGCCGACCGGCTCGTCGAGACCGGCACCAGCCGCCTGGCCCGCGCCCTCTTCGCCGACGCGCCCCATGAAGTCGCGGACGCCATGGGCCTGTTGGACGAGGCGCTCGGCCTCATCGAACCCGACGACGACCGCTGGGTGCGTGCCGCCGCCACGCTCGGCAACGCGCACCTCCTCCAGGGACAGCGCGCGCGGGCCTCGCGCGCGGAGCGCGCCCACGACCGCGACCAGGGCATCTCCTGGCTCACCCACGCGCTGCGGCTGACCGAGGGCCCCGAGCACCCGCTGCGGGTCACCACGGGCATGTCGCTGGCGAGCGCCTATCGCGTACGCGGCGACGCGCACAGGCCCCACTCCCGCGCCCGGGCGCTCAATCACGCCGAGGCCCGGCGCGTGGGCCTGGACGCGGTGCGGGCCGCGTCGTGGAGCGCCCTCCTCCAGTCCGGTACCGCGCACGCCGCGCAGAGCGCGCGCCGCGCCGGGGAACGGGCGCTCGACGTGGCCCGCTGGTGCCTGGCCGACGGCGCGCTCGACGACGCCGTACGCGCCCTGGACTCCGGGCGCGGCCTGGTGCTGCACGCGGCCACCGTGTCGGCCACGGTGCCCGAGATGCTGGACTCCGTCGGCGCGGCCGCCCTCGCGGACGAGTGGCGGGCGGCGGGGGCCGTGGGGCCCGAACTGGACCAGGAGGCGGCGCTCACCGGCCGGGCCGCGGCCTCGGGCCCGTCCAGCCGGCTGCGGCGGCGCGCCCTGGAGGCGCTCGGCACGTCGCCGGTGCGGCGCCGGATCCTCGACGTCCCCTCGCCCGGCGACATCGGCGACGCGCTGCGGACCATGGGCGCCACCGCGCTGGTCTATCTGGTGCCGGCGGGCGACGGCGTCCCCGGCACGGCGCTGGCCGTCGCCGCCGACGGCACCGTGAGCGCGCTCCAGCTGCCCGGACTCACCCTTGAGGCGGCGCAGTTGACGCGGTATCACGCGCAGGTCGGGGCCGTGCGCGACGCGGGCGGACCGCCCACCGCCGCCCCGCCGCCCCCGGCCGCGCCCACTCCCCCGCCGGACGGCGGCCGGGCGCTGGAGCGGCTCTGCGACTGGGCGGGCAGCACGGTGATGGGCCCGCTCCTGGACCACCTGCCGCGCGGCTACGGCACGGCGCCCACCGTGGCGCTCGTGCCCATGGGCGAGCTGGGCGTGGTGCCCTGGCACGCGGCCCGGCTGCCCGGACGGCGGGGCACGCGGCCGTACGCCTGCCAGCGGGCGCAGATCTCCGCCGTGCCGTCGGCCCGGATGCTGTGCGAGGTGGCCGCGCGGCCCGGCGCGGGGACCGGCGCGCGCGACGCCCTCGTCGTCGGCGACCCGACCCAGGACCTGCGCCACGCGGGCGAGGAGGCGGCGGCCGTCCACCGCGCGTTCCACCCGGGCGGCGACCTGCTCGGCCCCGGCACGGCGACGCCCGCCGCGGTGCGGTCGTGGCTGCGGCGCCAGCGCGGCGGCGTGCTGCACCTCGCCTGCCACGGCGTGGTGCGGCACGGCGAACGGCACAGCGCCCATCTCGTGCTGTCCGGCGGCGACTTGACGGCCGAGGAGCTGACGGAGGGGACGCCCGGGTACCGGGGGCTGGAGCTGGTGCTCCTCGCGGCGTGCCGCACCCATGTGTCCGGCCGCGGCTACGACGAGGCGTACAGCCTGGCCACGGCGTTCCTCGTGGCGGGCGCGCGCTCGGTGATCGGTTCGATGTGGCCGGTGCCGGACGAGGCGACGTCACTCCTGATGTACATGACGCACCACTACCTGCACGCGGACGCCCTCCCTCCGGGCCAGGCCCTGCGCCGTGCCCAGCTCTGGATGCTGAACGACTCCCGCCAACCCCCACCGGAAATGCCCCCGCACCTCCTGTCCCAGGTCCCCCACATCCGCTCCACAGACCTGACAGGCTGGGCAGGCTTCACCCACCTGGGCTGGTAGCCCCCCAGCCCCCCGCTGTGGGCAGGCGTTCCGCAGGGCGAGTGGGGTCTCCCCTGCTCGAGCGAAGCCGAGAGCTTGGGGAAGGGTGGGCACAGCCCACGGTGCCGGGTGGCGGGAAGTGTGGCTCCAGCGCCGGCGCAGCCGGTCCCGCAGGGCGGTGCGGGGCAAACGGGTGGGTGGGTGGGAAAGACCCGGCGCGGAGCGCCGGGAAGCGGACGGTGCCGGGCAGCGATGACCGTGGCCCAAGCCCCGGCGCAGCCGACCCGTGCCGGGCAGCGATCAAGGAGACACCCGCCCCGGCGCAGGCGGGCACACCCCCGGCGCCGGGCAGCTCTAAAAGAAGGCACCCGCCCCGGGGCCCCGCACAAGAAGCCTCACCGAACCTCCGTGCGGATCGTCACCGAAGCCGTCCCCCACCGCCCCGCACCGCGCCCCGCGGCGACCATGTCCCGGCTCCCGCCCCGCGGGGCCGCCCCGAGACGGACCACCCCACCCCGTGGGGGACCCCCCGCCGCCCGCGCCGCCGACCACGCGGGCAGCACGAACGGCGCCGTATTCAACGGCCCCTCCGTGGCGACGACCTTCAACACGTCCCGCACCACCGCCCCCCGCACCACCGCCCGCCCCGAAGGCAACCGCAGCCACACCGCCTCCCCCCGCCGTGCGAGCCCCACCCTCCCGGGCCCCACGAAGTCCCCCTCGTACAGCGCGGGCGACACCTCGTAACTGTCCGTCAGATCAAGCAGCACGCACCACAGTTCACGATCCCAGTCGTTGTGGATCCGCACCCGCACCTGCGGCTCCCTCCCGTCGGAGGCGTACGCGCAGACCAGCTCCCCCGTAGCGGAGTCCACCCGCACGTCCCCCACCAGCCCCTCGACCGTGATCCGCAGCCGCGCCGACACCGCCGGATCGGGGCTGCCGAAGTCCCGCAGCTGATGCCAACGCGTCAGGTGCGCCAGGCAGTCGGCCACCCGCACCGCGTCCTCGCCGGACCGCAGCGGCATCGGTTCCAGCGGATGTCCCGCCCCGCCCGACACCCGGGCGAACCCGTCGTCGCCCACCGCCACCCGCAGCGGCAGTCCGGCCCCGCCCCGGGCCAGCAGCGGCTGCCCGTCGACGGCGGCGGAGACCGCGCGGACCGCGTCGGGCGGCCCGGAGACCGTCACCGAGGCCGGCGGGAACGCCGAGGCGGACGGCGTCACACCGTGCACCACGTCCCGCTCGAAGGGCCCGGGCCGCCAGCCCACCGGCTCCACCAGCGCGGACTCGGCCCGCACCGCACGCACCGCGACCACCCGGGGCGGACCGCCCGGAGCCCCGGCCCCCGCGTCCAGCAGCGTGAACTCGGCCCCGGCGGCCCGCAGCCCGTGCGCGGAACCGCAGTTGACCTCCCACCCGGACTCCGTGTGCCGGAGCAGGAAGGGCGCGGCGGGCAGCGGGGCGTCGTACAGGAAGCGGCGGCTCCCGGGCCCGCGCAGCTCGGGGTGCTGGTCGCGGTGCGCGCCCCGCACGCGCTCCTCGACGAGCGCGTGCAGCGCCCCGTACGTGGCCATGGCGTCCAGGCGCCGCAGCGACCCCAGCAGCGCGTGGCTGAAGCAGCCCCGCACGGCGCCGTCGACGGACGTCTCGTAGGCGTTCTCCCGGGGCCGGCACGCGGCGAGCAGCACATGCCGCGGCGCCTCGGCCCCGAGCCCGCCGCCGTCCCGCGCCCCGCGCTCGCGCCGTGCCCCGCCGCCCCACACCCGGCCGCGTCCCCACGGACCGCCGCCGCCCACGCCCGCGGCCCCCTCCGTACGCCACCACGGCTGCCACGTCACGCCCCGCGTCCGCGCCCCGGGCGCGGCCTCCTCGCGGGTCGCCCCGCCCGCGTGGCAGCAGTCGAGGACGGCGACCACATGGGCGCCACCGCGCGCGATCCGGTCGAGCAGCGCGCCGAGTTCGGTGTCGCGCAGGAGCGGCTGGCCGCCCTCACGGAGGCTGTCGTGGCACACCAGGGACTCGCTGCGGCCGGTCGCCGCGCGCGGGTCGTCGGTGTCCCGCGCGCTGCCGTGCCCGCTGAACCACAGCAGCGCGGTGTCACCGGGACCACTGCGCCCCAGGTGTGTCCCGACGGCCTCGACGACCCGCGCGCGGGTGGCCCGTGCGTCGTGCAGGCTCAGGACGCGGGGCGCGAGTCCGGGCTGGGCGCGCAGCCAGCTCTCCGCCTCCGTCACGTCGTTGACACAGCCCTGGAGCGGCTTGCCGGGATAGTCGTCGATGCCCACGAAGAGCGCGTTCACGGTCCGCATGCGGTGATCCTGCCAGCCGGTCCTGGGCGTCGTCAGGTCGCTTCGTGGGCGGTTGCCGGGCAGTTGCGGTCATCGCCATGTGCCCTCGCCCGCAAGGGAGTTCAATGTCCGTCTGCGATCACCGCCGGTCGCCGGGGGCCGACGGCGGCAGCCACGTACAGGAGGGCAGCACGCGTGACTTCCGGGGGACACGGACCCTACCGTCCACCATGGCCGCCGAACGGCGGGCCGCACCCGTACCGCCCTCCGCGCGCCCCCCTGTGGCGCCGCCTGCGCGACGGCGACTGGCCGCCCACCAGGGAGCTGCTGCGGCAGGCGGGCCCACGGCGCGGCTGCCTCGCGGCGCCCCTGCTGTGCTGTGCCTGGCCGCTGTTCTTCCTCGTGCTCACCTATCCGCTGGCGCGCTCGGCCAGGATCCGGGCGCACGCGATGTTCCCGCCGGACGGCCACCAGCGGCTCCAGGACCCCCAGGTGCTGCGCGTCCAGCAGGTCCGGGCCTGGATCGCGCTGGCCGCCTCGCTGCTGATCCTCCTCGCGTACGGCACCTCGGAGGACTGGAGCGAGATGCAGGAGCAGTTCGTGTTCCGCCTGGTGCTCACGCCGTGGCTGCTGCTCCTGACCGCGCCGCTGGTGCTGGTGCTCCTGTTCCGGCTGGCGTCCGCGCCCCGGCGCGCGGCCATGCGGGCGGGACTGCGGACCACGGTGCGCGCGGTGCTCTGCTACTTCGGCGCCTTCACGGCCGTTCCGCTGCTGGCCCTCGCGGCGACCTACTTCGGCCGTGACACGAACGCGGGCGTGCTCACACCGCTGGTCATGCCCACGCTGCTGCTCCCGGCGCTGTGGATGCTGTTCTTCGTCGCGTTCTCGTCCGCGACGGTCGTGCGGACCGCGTTCAGCACCACGCGGGTGCACGCGGCCCTGCCCGCGCTGCTCGCCGGTCTGCTGGTCTGGGAGCTGGCGGGCATCAACCTCGCGGTCTCGGGACCGCCGCCGGGACCGCCCCTGATCCAGCTCGGCGCCCTGGTGGCCGGGCCGCTCTCGGTGTCGGCGGTGGCCTGGTGGGAGATCGACCGGCTGCGCACCCGGCACGGAGTGGGGCTGCGCGGCTGAGCCCCGGTGCCGGACCCATGTCCGGCACCGGGGCCCGGCCCCTCACCGCCGTTCGGCGGCTCAGCCCTCGTCGGGCGCCAGCCGCAGCGAGATCGAGTTGATGCAGTAGCGCTGGTCCGTCGGGGTGGGGTAGCCCTCACCCTCGAACACGTGCCCGAGGTGCGAGCCGCAGCGCGCACACCGCACCTCGGTCCGCACCATGCCGTGCGAGGTGTCCTGGAGCAGCTCGACCGCGTCGGTGTCCTTCGGGTCGTAGAAGCTGGGCCAGCCGCAGTGCGACTCGAACTTCTCGCCGGAGGTGAAGAGCTCGGCGCCGCACGCCCGGCAGGAGTAGACGCCCTTGGTCTTGGTGTCGGTGTACTCACCGACGAACGCGGGCTCGGTGCCGGCCTGGCGCAGCACCGCGTACTCGGCCGGGGTCAGCTCCGCGCGCCATTCCTCGTCCGGCTTCTCGACGTCGTACGACATGACTCTGAACCCCTTACGTCCGCGGCTTCTGGTGACCGCTACGGCTGGTGGTGACCGCTACTTCGACAGCTCGGCCAGGATCTGCGGGCCGAGGTCGGTGACGTCGCCCGCTCCCATGGTGAGAACGAGATCGCCGGGCTTCGCCATTCCCGCGACCGCCTTCACGGCCTCGGCCTTGTCGTGCGCGGCCGCCACCTCGGCGCCCGCCGCGCGGGCCGCGTCGATGATCAGCTCGCTGGTGATGCCGGGGATCGGGTCCTCGCGGGCCGGGTAGATGTCGAGGACCACGGAGGAGTCGGCGAGGGCGAGGGCCTGGCCCATCTCGGTGCCCAGCTCCTGGGTGCGCGAGAAGAGGTGGGGCTGGAAGAGGACGAGGATGCGGGAGTCGCCCGCGGCGGAGCGCATCGCCTCCAGGTCGGCGGTCATCTCGGTGGGGTGGTGGGCGTAGGAGTCGATGACCTGCACGCCCGCGGCCTCGCCCTTGAGCTGGAGGCGGCGCTTGACGCCGGTGTACGACTTCAGGGCGCCGGCCAGGTTCCGGGACGGGATGCCGAGCGCGATGCCCGCCGCGAGGGCCGCGACCGCGTTGTTCGCGTAGTGACGGCCGGGCACCGACACGGTGAAGGTGAGGAACTTGCCGTCGAGCAGGACGGTGACCTCGCTGGTCAGGCCGCGCGCGGTGATCTTGTGGATGCGCAGGTCGGCGCCCTCGGACTCGCCGTAGGTGACGACCTTCAGCTCGCCCAGGTCCCGCACGCGCCGGGTGAGCTCGACGGCGCCCGCCTGGTCGGCGGAGACGACCAGCGTGCCGCCGGGGACGACCTTGCCCACGAAGGTCTCGAAGGACTCGTAGATCTCGTCCATCGACGCGTAGTTGGCGTGGTGGTCGAGCTCCACGTTCAGGACGATGGCGACCTCGGGCGTGTACTTGTGGAAGCTGCGGTCGCTCTCGTCCGCCTCGGCCACGAAGATGTCGCCCGCGCCGTGCAGCGCGTTCGTACCGGGCGCGTCCAGGTCGCCGCCGATCGCGTACGACGGGTCAAGGCCGAGGGTGGAGAGGGTGACCGCGAGCATCGAGGTCGTCGTGGTCTTGCCGTGCGTACCGGCGACCGCGATCGGGCGCAGGCCGTCCATCAGCGAGGCCAGGGCGTCCGAGCGGTGCACGACGGGGATGCCGAGCTCGGTGGCGCGGGCCAGCTCGGGGTTGTCGGCGCGGATCGCGGAGGAGACGACGACGCTGGAGGCGTCCTCGGCGAGGTGGGCGGCGTCGTGGCCGATGTGGACCGTGGCGCCGAGCGCGCGCAGGGCCTCGGCGGTGGCCGAGTCACGGGCGTCGCTGCCCGCGACCTTGGCGCCGCGCTGGGCCAGGATCTTCGCGATGCCCGACATTCCGGCGCCGCCGATGCCGATGAAGTGCGGTCGGTCCATGGCGGTAGGAAGGCCGGGTGCCATGCGTGTGTCTCCCCTGGTGGTGCGAGTACGTCGGTCGGGCCACGCGCCGTACGACGCGTGGGCGGCCCCCAGCCTATTGCCTGGCGCCCCGGGCGGGCGCGGCTCCCCGCCCCGCCCGGTCCGGCTGAGTGCCTACTCCTCCGCCGCGCTGTGGGAGAACAGCTTCAGGACGGGGACGCCGACCTTGTGCCGCGCCCGTGAGGCCCAGTCCCGGTGGAAGAACTCCTCCACGTAGTGCGGGTCGGTCAGGACGATCACCTCGTCGGCGTCCGCGTCATCGACCAGATCCTTGAGCGCGTCCAGCGGGTGGTCCTCGATGAGCCGTCCCTGGGCCGCGCAGCCCGCCGCGTGCAGCGCCGTGAGGGAGACCTGAAGCGCCTGCTCGCCGGGGCCCGTCGCGTCCTGGCCCTCGGGGGTCTCGCCCTCGCGCGCCGCCTGGTCGAGCTCGCCGAGGGCGACGTCGTCGATGGCCCGCAGCAGTCGGTCCGCCTGGTCGCCCCTGGGCTGGAGCAGCACGTGGAAGGTGACGGGCTCGTCCCCGTGCAAGGTGGTGACGAACTCCACGTCGGCGGACGTCAGGGCCTTCTCGATCATCAATACGCTTGTGAACACGCCAGGCGCCCTTCTCCTCCGTGGGCCGTCCTGAGGCCCTTGCGGAAACCATCCTGCCCCGTGCTCGCACGGGGTCTGCGAGATCTAGTGTGCCCAGCCGAAGCCAAACGGAACGGCTGATTCCGCCGATTGTCAGGTACGACGGTATCGGGTGAAGAGGAACCCGTCCTCTTCCAGTACGGATGCCAGTGCGAATTTTTCCGGCACCGCGAGCGCGGGCCCGACCGCGATCCGCTGGGCGTCGCCGGCGGTGAGCATCGGCGACACCGTCAGACAGAGCTCGTCCAGCGCCCCCGCCGCCACGAACTGGCCGAGCAGCCGGGGCCCGCCCTCCGTGAGCAGCCGGGTCAGCCCCCGCTCGGCCAGCGCGGGCGCCACCCGCTCCGGCTCCACGACCGCCCCCTCGCCCGCGACGACCACGACGGCGCCCGCCTGCGCAGCGGCGTCCATCCGTTCGGCGGGCGCCGCGGCGCCCGTGACCACGAGCGTCGGCGTCAGCGGCCCGGTAAAAAGCGGAAGAGAGAAGTCCAGGTCAAGGCTCGCGCTGACGACCGCGACGGCGGGCGCCGGCGTCTGCCCGGCCGCGGCCCTGCGCGCCGCGAAGGCCTCACGCGCGCGGGCCGGCCGGTAGCCCTCCTTGCGGACCGTCTCGGCACCGACGACCACCACGTCGGCCAGGCCCCGCAGGGTGCCGAAGACCCGCATGTCGGTGTCGCTGGAGATGGGCTGGGAGCGGCCGTCGTGCTGGGCCGCGCCGTCCAGCGCGGACACCATGTTGGCGCGCAGCCAGGTCGCCGCCCCCAAGGGATAGGCGTAGGCGTCGGCCAGCTCGTCCAGCCCCCACTCCCGTTCGACCGTCTCATCCGTCCGGTTGTGCCTCCGGTCATCAGTCCGGTCCTCCGTCCGGGTGTCCGTCCGGTCGGTTGTCTGGTCCGTCACAGGGAACAGGCGTCGCATGTCCGCAGTCTTGCACGACCTCTAAACTGGGGAACTGTGTCGTCCTGCACCACTGCCCCCGGGCAGAGCCCCATAGCCGATGTCGGTCCGCTGTCGCTGTGCGCCCGCGAACCGCAAGTCCCCGCCGACCGTCTCGTCGCCGAGATGGTGCCGCCACCGCGCTTCGACTCGGTGCGCTTCGACACGTACATCCCGGACCCCGGCCGGCCCAGCCAGACCGAGGCGGTCCGCGCCCTCAGCGGCTTCGCGGCGGGCCTCGGCGGGGCGCACGCCAGCGGCTCGGGCAAGAAGCGCTGGTTCCAGAAGAAGGCCGCCGCCCCCACGGGCCCCCGCGGCATCTACCTCGACGGCGGGTACGGCGTCGGCAAGACCCACCTCCTCGCCTCCCTCTGGCACGCGACGCCCGCGGCGCCCGAGCAGAAGGCGTTCGGCACCTTCGTCGAGCTGACGAACCTGGTCGGCGCGCTCGGCTTCCAGCAGACCGTGCGCACGCTCAGCGGCCACCGGCTGCTGTGCATCGACGAGTTCGAGCTGGACGACCCGGGCGACACGGTCCTGGTCTCCTCGCTCCTGGCCAAGCTCGTCGAGCAGGGCGTGGCGCTCGCCGCGACCTCCAACACGCTGCCCGGCAAGCTCGGCGAGGGCCGGTTCGCGGCCACCGACTTCCTGCGCGAGATCCAGGGCCTGTCCGCCCACTTCAAGGCGCTGCGCATCGACGGCCAGGACTACCGCCACCGCGGCCTGCCGGAGGCCCCCGCCCCGTTCTCGGAGGAGCAGGTCACCAAGGCGGCGTACGCGACCGAGGGCGCCTCGCTCGACGACTTCCCGCACCTGCTCGCCCACCTGGCCAGGGTCCACCCCAGCCGGTACGGCGCACTGACGGACGGGCTCGGCGCCGTCTGCCTGACCGATGTGACGCCGGTGCCCGACCAGTCGACCGCGCTGCGTCTTGTGGTGCTCGCCGACCGGTTGTACGACCGAGAGGTACCGGTACTCGCCTCCGGTGTGCCCTTCGACCGTCTGTTCAGCGAGGACATGCTCAAGGGCGGGTACCGCAAGAAGTACTTCCGGGCCATCTCCCGGCTCACGGCGCTCGCGCGGGACGCCAAGGGGCTCGTCGACGGGTAACCCCCGGTCAGCCCCCGGTACGGCACGGGACGCGCGCGGCGGCGGCCGAAAGGACGCGGTCAAAAGGACGCGTAAAACGGAAGCTACGCGCGTGGTTCCCGTGCACCAAGGCGCGTGGTACACACATCCGGTCACATTCCTGTCCGCCAACAGGAGGTTGCCCATCATGTCTGCCACACGACGTCAGGTTCTCGCCCGCACCGGTGCGCTGGGCGCGGGAATCGCCTTCACCGGCGCTCTTTCGGAACTCTTCGCGGGCACAGCGGCCGCACACGGCAAGGCCGGTTACGGCCCTCTCGTCCCCGACCCCGAGGGGCTGCTCGACCTGCCCAAGGGGTTCCGCTACAAGGTCCTCTCCCGCGAGGGCGACGCCCTGCGCTCCGGCGAGGGCAAGGTCCCCAGCAACCACGACGGCATGGCCGCCTTCCGCGGGAGACACGGCGGCGTCCACCTCGTGCGCAACCACGAGAACCGCGTCACCGGCAAGATCGGTGTGCCGACCGTCGAGGGGCTGACCTACGACCCGATGGCCAAGGGCGGCTGTACGGCGCTCGCGCTCGACCGGCGGAACAACGTCCTGAGCGAGCGCGTCGCGATCGCCGGTACCGCCGTCAACTGCGCGGGCGGGCCCACCCCTTGGGGCACCTGGCTCACCTGCGAGGAGACCGAGGACAAGGCCGGTACGAACGGCTACACCAAGGACCACGGCTTCATCTTCGAGGTCGACCCGGTGGACCCGCACCGCACCGGCGCCGTGCCGCTGACCGCGATGGGCCGCTTCCAGCACGAGGCCATCGCCGTCGATCCCAAGCGCGGCATCGTCTACGAGACCGAGGACGCCTTCCAGAAGCCGTTCGGCCTCTTCTACCGCTTCCTGCCCAAGAAGCCCGAGGGCGGCCGGGGTTCCCTGCGCGCGGGCGGGAAGCTCCAGGCGATGCGGGTGCCCGGCGTGCCGGACCTCTCCGCCATCCAGGAGACCGGCGCGTGCTTCGAGGGCATCGAGTGGGTCGACGTACCGGACCCGCTGGCGGCCCAGACCCCCATCCGCTTCCAGGACTTCGGCACCAAGGGCATCACGCACGCGCAGAAGCTGGAGGGCTGCTACTGGGGCGGCTCGTCCGTCTACTTCGTCTCCTCCTTCGCGCACAGCGCGGAGGGCTCGGCGGCCGACCACTTCGGCCAGATCTGGCGGTACGACCCGTCCGCGCGCCGGCTCACCCTCGTGATCGTCTTCGGCCCGAGCACCGACATCCAGCTGCCCGGCGAGTCCCCCGACAACATCTGCCTCGCACCCAGCGGCGGCCTGATGGTGTGCGAGGACGGCGACGGCGCGCAGCACGTGTACGGGCTGACCCGGGGCGGCGAGGTCTACGCGATGGCGCGCGGCCGGCAGAACATCGGCACGCCGGAGAAGCCCGAGTGGGGCGAGTTCGCGGGCGTCACGTTCTCGCCGGACCACGACACGATGTACGTGAACTGCTACACGCCCGGCACGACGTTCGCGGTGACGGGGCCCTGGCACAAGTAGCGGCCCACCGGCCCTCGTCGCACGATCGAGGGATACGACCGGAAGGGGTGCGCGGTGGCGAAGTCCAAGAAGGACGGCAGGGGCACGAAAAAGCGGGTCGGGGACCCAGCCGGGAAGACCGGCGGGAAGACCGGCGGAAAGACCACCGGCAGGACCGAGACATCCCGGAAGTCCGGGAAGTCCGGGAAATCCGGGAAATCCGGGAAATCCGCCAAGAAGGCCCCGCCTCTCCTCTCCGACCTGCTGCGCATCCCCGAAGGGGAGAGGGTCGACCTCTCCTCGTACGACGCCGCCGCGACCCCTGCGGGCCCGGCCGACAAGGCCGCGGGGCTCGCGGCGACCGCCCGTTTGGGCGAACGCCTCGCCGACCTCCAGGAGCGCCTGTACGCGGCGAGCACCCAGGGCGACCGGCGCCGGATCCTGCTGGTGCTCCAGGGCATGGACACCAGCGGCAAGGGCGGCACGGTGAAGCACGTCATCGGCCTCTTCAACCCCTCCGGCTGCCGCATCAAGGCGTTCAAGGCGCCGACCGCCGAGGAGCAGAACCACCCCTTCCTCTGGCGCATCATGAAGGCGCTCCCCCAGCCCGGCGAGATCGGCATCTTCGACCGCTCGCACTACGAGGACGTCCTCATCGCCCGCGTCCGCGAACTGGTCCCGCGCAGCCAGCTGGGCCGCCGCTACGGCCAGATCAACCGCTTCGAGAAGTCCCTCGCGGACGACGGCGTCACGATCATCAAGTGCTTCCTGCACATCTCGTACGAACAGCAGCGCCGCCGCCTGCTGGAACGCCTCGACAACCCGGACAAGCACTGGAAGTTCAACCCGGGCGACATCGAGGAGCGCGCCCTGTGGCCCGCCTACCAGGAGGCGTACGAGATCGCCCTGGAACGCTGCTCGACCCAGGCGGCCCCCTGGCACCTGATCCCGGCGGACCGCAAGTGGTACCGCAACTGGGCCATCAGCAAACTCCTCCTGGAACACCTGGAGTCCCTGGACCCCCAGTACCCGAAGGCGGACTTCGACGTGACGGACTGCCGAAGCCGCCTTCAGGAAACCGTGGAGCGCTGATCTCAGACGGTCAGCGGGCGACCACCGGATAGTGGTCCGAGAGGTTCGTGTACGTGTACTGCTTGCCCCAGCTGGAGACCGTCCACGGGGTGGTCTGTTCCTTGATCACGTCGTTGCGCCATGTCGCGGGGCGGGCGTGGCCCTTGCGGTGGAGGACGTAGTCGAGGTCCTCGCGCGGGTCGTCCGGGTAGCGCTCGGCGGCGATCGAGTTGTCCTGGGTGTCGAAGGAGTACGGGTGGCCCGTGCGGGTGTCCGCCGGGGCGAAGCCGCCGTCGGCGAGCATCGAGGCGTACTCGGAGCTGTGCGAGTCGACGTTGAAGTCGCCCGCCACCATGACCTGTTCGTCCGCCGGGATGTTCTTCGCGGCCAGGAACGCGTCCATCTCCTTGAACTGCTTGGCCCGCGTGGCCGCCGCCTCGCCGCTGCCGCAGCCCGGGTCGGTGGACTGGGTGTGCGTGCCGACGACGTGCACCTTGGTGCCGTTGACGTCCAGGACCGTGTAGACGAAGCCCTTGTTGGAGTACGCGTCGGACCCGCACGCGTCCTTGTAGACGTACTGCTCCTTGCGCACGATCGGCCACTTGCTGAGGACGGTCACGCCGCCGTCCTCCGGCGTCACCGCCGAGTACGCGCCGCCGGTCGCGTCCCAGCCGCTCTTGCTGCGGCCCATCACCGGCGTCTGGTGCGGGTAGCGGTCCGCCGCATTGGCCTTGAGCGCGTCGGACGCGGAGTTGTCGAACGCCTCCTGGAGGACGACGACGTCCTGGCCCTGGAAGAAGTCCGCGGCCGGTATCGCCTTGGCGCGGTGGTCCTGGCCCCAGTTGGGGTAGAGCGTCTTGCTGAACAGGAACGTGTTGTACGTGAGCACCTTGAGCGAAGGCGTGGCGGCAGGGGCGGCAGGGGCGGACGGGGCGACGGCGGCGAGCGTGGCGGCGGCGAGCACGGTGGTGATCGCGGCGGCCTGGGCCCTGCGCGGCGCTGCGTGCGGCACAAAAACTCCTGAGGGTGGGGGGGTGGTCGATGCTGTTCCGGATGATGCGGACGGTGCCGTTGTTCCGGCGCCCGCACATCCAAGCAGCTGTGATTACTTCTGGGGATACTTCGCGTGAACACGTCGTCCGATCCCGCCGAAAAGGCGCCTCCGGAGTGCCCGTGGAAGGGCCCGTGACGGCCTTCCCGGGGTGCGTCGGCGTCTCTTGGGGGCCGGGTGGAGGGGTGGCTCCCCGATGTCCCGACCAGCCGTGCAGAGGCCCGGAGACAGCCGCGCGAACGCCTTCGAGAACCTCTCTGACCTGGGCTTTCGCCGATCCCCCGACCTACAATTGCCGCCTCGGAAAGGGGACTTGATGGACCGCGACATCCGCACGATCGACGACGTGATGAAGCTCCTCGACGGGCTGTTCGCCCCGGAGGCCGACCGGTGGACCACCGAAGGGGCGGCATGGTGGGACGGCTTCTACGCGGACCGCGCCAAGCCCGTGCCGTTCTTCGCCGCGAAACCGGACGAGAACCTCGCCTCGTACGTGGAGCGGGGCCTTCTCGCGCCGGGCCGCGCCCTGGACCTGGGCTGCGGCCCAGGCCGCAACGCCCTCCACCTCGCCGCCCTGGGCTTCGAGGTGGACGCCGTCGACCTCTCGCCGGCCGCCCTCGCCTGGGCCGCCGACCGGGCCGCCGAGGCGGGCGCCGCCATACGGTTCCACCAGGGCGACGCCTTCGCGATGACGGAGACCTGGCTGACCGGACCGTACGACCTGGTCTACGACTCGGGCTGCTTCCACCACCTGCCGCCGCACCGCCGGATCAGCTATCTCGCCCTCCTGGACCGCGTCCTCGCGCCCGGCGGCCACTTCGCCCTCACCTGCTTCGCCGCCGGCGAGAACGGCATGGGCTCCGAGCTGCCCGACGCGGACCTCTACCGCACGGCCGGCCTGCACGGCGGCCTCGCCTACGGCGCCGACTCGCTGCGCCGGATCTTCGCCGGCCTCACCGAGATCGAACTGCGCCGCATGCGCGACGAGAAGAACGGCTCGCCGCTGTTCGGCGAGCCGTTCTTGTGGACGGCGCTGTTCCGCCGTCCGGCCGAGGCCCCTCGGGACGCGTCCGGCGGACGCGGTCTATCTGCGGCGAACGGGCAGGACGTGGGCGAAGGCGCGTAACACCCGCGCGCGTTCCTCAGGGGCGGTGCCCCGGACCGCGATGGCGAGGGCGGCCAGAAACGTCACGGCGAGCACGACCACGACGGCGAGCAGGATCTGGGGTGTTCCGGCGGCGAGTTGAACGACGATGGTGGTCATGGGATTCCTCCGTCGGCAGGCAGGGTCGATGCGGGCGCGGTCCGGAGATCCGGCTGTGCGAAGAGCCGGAGGTCCGGAACCGGAATGCCGATGTACCGATGTACCGGTGCACCGATGTGCCGACTGGTCGACGGGAGACGCGTCCGGCGTCGCACCGAATCGAACGGCACGACGGTGCCGGGGCGTTCGGCTTCAGCGACGACTTCGGCGATCAATGCGATGATCACCGCGGCGATCACTTCGGTGATCGGGTGCAGGGCTGCGTCGGGGATCGGACCGGTCGGCCGGGTCGGCCCGGGTCACTTGCCGTTCGAGTCGGCGCTCATGCACCGGAGGTACGCAGCCATGTCCACCACTCCCTGTGGTCGAACCCCATGACGGGTCCGGGCGGTACGGTGTCGCACCGCTCATCCTCACCATGCCCTGCCGCCACACCCCGGCGCCAGGGGGTAACTCCCTTTCGGCCATGGGGTGTTGCTCACATCGTCACGTGCGCCCTGACCGCACGAGCCGCACCTTGTCGACCCCGAGGAGCCCCGCGAGCGGCACCTTCGCGATGGTCTGGCGCGGGCTGACCGTCAGGCCCGCGCCGCGCATCATGTCGAGCAGCATCCCCGCGAGCGGCATCACCATGTGCCGCCCCCAGCAGCGCTCGGAGGCATGGCCGAAGGGCAGGTAGCCGGGGTGGTCGTCGGGGTCGAGATCGGCCCAGCGCTCGGGGCGGAACACGTCGGGATCGTCCCAGAGCCCGGGGTCGCGGTGGCTGAGCAGCGGCAGCAGCAGGACGTCGTCGGCCGCGCCGATGCGGGCGTCGAGGGCCGGGTACTCGGGGGACGCGTTGCGCAGGATGTTCCAGGAGGGGGGCAGCAGCCGCATGGACTCGTACAGGATGTGCTCGTTCGGCGTCGCGTCGTCGAAGGGCGCCCCGAGCCAGTACGCGTTGGCCACCAGCGTGGAGACCGTGAAGCAGACGGGGGCCGCGGCCCGCCGGTACAGGCCCATGGCGTAGCGGCGGTCGTGGTAGCCCGTGGCGTTCGCGGTCAGGCCCGCGATGCTGGTGACCGGCGCCCCCGGGCGGAGCCTGCCGGGCAGGGCGGCGCCGGTGACGATGACCGTCCAGGTCAGCTTGGGCGTCAGCTCAAGCGTGCGGTCCATGAGGATGCGGAGCCGGTACGGGTCGGCGCCGAGGATCAGGTCCCGCAGATACACGTGGCCGACGTGCGGCCACTCGCCCGAGAGGTCGGCGTCCGTCGGCACGGGCTTCTTCAGGGCCGCGCGTACGTCACGGCCGATGGCCTGCATGACGGTGGACGCCTCGGTGCGCGGGATGGAGCGCCCGTGCAGCGGCTTGAAGGTCGGACGTTCATGTTCGGTGGCCAGGCGCGCGGCGAGGATCCGGTCGGTCAGGTCGTGACCGGCGACGCCGACGGTGTCGGCGTCCAGGCGGAACACGTCCTCGCCGCGGTGGTCGCGCAGCAGGGCGTGAAGCCTCGGCGTGAAGACGGTGGTCCGGGTGAGCCGGTCGGTGCTGCCGGAGAGGGACATCGGAGGTCTCCCAGTGCGGGAGGCCCGCGCCCGGCGGCCATGGGCGCACCGGGTACGGGCCTCGACGGCGAATTACGTCCCTGGGCGCGGGGCGCCCTCATGGGTGCGCGGCCGTGCGGGCCGCGCGAGGTGACTGTTTCGCCGGTTTAGTACCAGTGGTACCAGGCGTACGCCTTCAGGCTCTTCTCTCCGGTGATCTTCTTCTTGAGGGAGCGGACGATCTTCATGCACGTACCTCCGGTCGATTCCGTGAGCCCATGCGTGACATGGACCCGCGGAGCGTCCCGGCATGCGATCAACAACCGATAAACGGGCAGGTGGAACGCTATGCCGGGCATATCCGGAAGGGAGTGGAACGGGCAGCGCGCGCGTGCCGCGCCGTGCGCGTGAGCGAAACGTCAGCGCGCGGTGCGCGGCACGTCAGCGCGCGGAGCGCGGGCGTCCGCGCCGTCCGGTGCCGGGCCGCCGCAGCGCGACCGCCAGCAGGACGGCGAGCCCGACGGCGAGACCGGGCACGAGGGCCCATGCCGCCTCCGGGTTCTCGTCCAGCCATGTCGGGCCGTCCTGGAAGATGGCCCCGAGGGCCACCCCGTTCCGTCCGGGCAGGAGCGAGAGGGCGGCGGTCACGGCCAGCGCTCCGGACACGCACGCACCGGCGGCGAGGAGCCAGAGCCCGACAGCCTTCGGTGTCGCACCACCGGCAGCGCGCGCCCGCCGCCACAGGGCGCCGGCGACCGGCCAGGCGACGAGGACGAGGAGGCCGACGAGCCCGCCGAAGGCGATCCCGCCGCCGGGGCAGACGGCGGCACCGTGGCGCCACACCGCGTCGCCGGTGAGGCCGACGAGGACGAAGGCACCGAGGAAGCAGAGCACGCCGACGGCGGTCTCGACTCTGGACGACGTGGGGGTCACTCCGGACATTCGGTCATTTTACGGGGCGCATGCGAACACATGACCGGGGCCCTGACCCCGGTCGGGCGCGGCCGCGCTGCCGCCCTGCCGCCTGGCCGCCCCCCGGCGGCTCACAGATCCGCGAGCGCGCCGTCCACCGTGGCGAGCAGGACCTCGCGGTCGTCCCGCACCCGGCCGAGGACGCGCAGGCCGTAGTACGTGCTCTGCACCCGGCGCGCCACGGTCCGCGCGTCACCGGTCGCGCGGATCTCCCCCGCGCGCCGCCCCTCTTCCACGACCGCGCACAGCTCGTCCTCGACCCGGTCGAAGCTGCGCCGCACCGCCCCGGCGACCTCCGGGTCGAACCCGGCGACCTCGACGGCCGCGTTGATCGCGAAGCAGCCGGGCGGCCCCTGCTCGTCGAGGTCGGCGTCGACGGCGTGGAGCATCATGGCGCGCAGCCGCTCCTTCGCGGGGCCCTCCCCGCGCAGGAGCGCGACCTGCTCGGCGGTGGCCGTCTCGTAGTAGCGCCGGAGGGCGCGGAGGTAGAGCTGCCGCTTGCCGCCGAAGGTGTTGTAGAGGCTCGAAGGCCCGAGGCCCGTGCTGTCGCACAGGTCGCGCGTCGACGTGCCCTCGTACCCATGGCGCCAGAACGTCTCCATGGCCGCGGTGACGACGCGGTCCTCGTTGAACTCTCGCGGTCTGGCCATGCGCCCCACACTAGCCGTTTTGGAACGCCCCTACAAAACACCGTCAGCGGCCGGCCCCACGACGTAGGACTCCGCGCGGAGCCGGGCGAAGACGTCCTGATGGGCCACGTCGGTGACGAAGACCGTGACCTTGACCAGCCGGTCGAGGCCGGACCCGGCACGGTGGACAGGTTGGCGAGCGCCTGCCGGGCAGTCGGGGTCCGCGGTGACGCGGACGCGGGTCCCGGGTGCCGGTGCCGCGGGGGCGGCGGGGGCGGCGCGAGTGACGGGACCGGTGGAAGCGGCGGGACCGGTGGAAGCGGCGGGACCGGCGAGAGCGGTGGGACCAGGAGGAGTTCGTCGCACGGCGGCGCTCACACCTCCGCCCGCACGGTCTCGCGCACGGCGCCCGCACGCTCCCCGGGCGGCCCCGCCGCCCGCCCCCGGTCAGCCCGGTCAGCCCGGTCAGCCCGCTCCAGCCGTGCCGCCCACAGCACGGCCACCGACCCGACCGCCGCCAGTGCGGCGCCGACCCAGGCGACCGAGGCATAGCCGTACCCGGCGTCGATGGCCAGGCCGCCGAGCATCGGGGCCACGGTGTTGCCGACGTTGAACGCGGCCGTGTTGGTGGCGCCGACCAGCGTCGGCGCGCCCGGCGCCAGGGTGAACACCCGTGACTGCAGGGCGGGGTTGGTGACATAGCCGGCGAGACCGAGCAGGAAGACGAGGACGATCACGAGCGCCGTCACGTGCGCCGCCAGCGCGAGCAGCGCGGAGAAGACGGCGAGGGCGCCGAGCCCGAGGCCGAGCGTGCCCAGGGGCCGGGACTGACCGGTGCGCCCGCCGATCACGATGCCCGCGAGACCGCCGACGCCGAACAGGGCGAGGACCGCGGGCACCCAGCCCTCGGGGACGCCGCTGACCTCGGTGAGCAGCGCCGCCAGATAGCTGAAGGTGACGATGACCGCCCCGAAGGCGAAGGCCGTCACGGCGTACGAGAGCCAGAGCCGCGGCCGTGCCATGCCCCGCAGTTCGGCGCGGATCGAGGGGCGTTCGCCCTCGTCGCGGCCGCCGGGGACGACGAGCAGGGTGCAGACCAGGCTCACCACGGTGGCCGCGGCGACCGCCCAGAACGCGGCGCGCCAGCCGGAGTACTGGCCCAGGAGCGTGCCCGCGGGAACGCCGACGATGGTGGCGAGCGTCAGCCCGCCGGCCACCACGGCGACCGCCCGCGCCTTGGCGTCCGCGGGCACGAGCGCCACCGCCGTGGCCACGGCGACGCCCCAGTAACCGGCGTACGCGAGGGCGCTGACCACGCGCGTGACGAACAGGACGGCGTAGCCGGGCGCGAGGGCGCCGACCACATGGGCCGCGACGAAGGCCGCCTGCAGCCAGACGAGCGCCGTGCGGCGGGGCCATCGCAGCGTGGCGACGGCGAGCAGCGGGGCGCCGACGACCATGCCGATCGCGAACGCCGAGATGAGCAGTCCGGCGTCGGGGACGGACACCCCGAGGTCGTCGGCCATGCCGGGCAGCAGGCCGGACAGCATGAACTCCGATGTTCCTTGGGTGAAGATGCCGAGCCCGACCATGTACACCGCAGGGGGCATTGACGCGGTCCTCCCGTTCACGACCGATACGTGTGCTGACGCTGACGCCGTGTCCCGAAGCCCGGCGGGCCGCCGCGTGGGGCGGTGCACGGGGCGATGCGCGAGGCGGCGCACGAGGCCGTGCACCTTTTGGAGCGAGCGCTTCAGAACCGACGGGCGACGACGCTAGCACATTCTGAATCACTCGCTTCAAAACCGAGAGCCCCTTCCGCTCTCCACCGCTCCCCGCCGCCTCACCGGTTCACCGAGGCACGAGCCTCCACAGGGACGTGACCTCGGCCGCGCGGGCCGCGTACAGCGGGTCGGTGACGTCGGTGGCCCGCGGGTGGCGCGGCGCGGTGTCGAGCCGGTCCACCACCCGCAGCCCCGCCGCGTCGAAGGACGCCAACAGCTGCTCGCGCGAACGGAGTTCGAGGTGCTCCGCCAGGTCCGAGAGGACGAGCCAGCCCTCCCCGCCCGGTTCAAGGCGCGCCGCGAGCCCGGCCAGGAAGCCGTGCAGCATCGCGCCGCCCGGGTCGTACACGCCCTGCTCGACGGCGGACGTCGGACGGGCGGGCAGCCACGGCGGATTGCACACCACGAGCGAGGCGCGACCGCGGCCCCCCGGAAAGAGCCCCGTGTCCACGACCTCGTCCGCCACCTCGATCCGCCCGGCCAGACCGAGCCGTTCGACGTTGTCGCGGGCGCAGGCGAGGGCTCTCGGGCTGATGTCGGTGGCCACGACCCGGTCGACGCCCCGGCGGGCAAGGACGGCCGCGAGCACGCCCGTTCCGGTGCCGATGTCGAAGGCCGTACGCGGCCGGGGCGCCCCCTGCGCGACGGCGGCCGGCAGCGGGGCGCGCGCCACCAAGTCGACGTACTCGCCCCTGACCGGCGAGAACACCCCGTAGTGCGGATGGATCCTGGCCCCCAGGGCGGGTACGTACACCCCCTTCCCGCGCCACTCGTGGGCGCCGATCACGCCGAGGAGTTCACGCAGGGAGACCACCGTCGGCCCGTCGGGCGGTCCGTACGCCTCCCGGCAGGCCGCACGGACGTCGGGCGCGCGGCGCAGCCCCAGGGCGTGGTCGCCGTCGAGGCGCACGAGGAGCATGCCGAGCACCCGGGCGCGGTGGCCGCGGGCACGGCGGTGGCGGTGGAAGGCCTCGGCGGGCGTGGCCCCCGGCGGGGGCGCCTTCCGGTCGACGCGTCGGCCGAGGGCGCTCAGGAGCTGCCGGGCGCCGTGGAAGTCGCCGCGCCAGAGCAGCGCGGTGCCCTCGCAGGCGAGGCGGTGCGCGACGTCGGCCCTGGTCCGGTCGTCGGCGAGGACGACGCGGCGGGGCACGGCGGCACCGCTCTCGGAGTGCCAACGGGCGTACTGGACAGGGGTGTTGGGGTGGTCGTGCTCGGTCCACTCGATGCGGGGCATCAAGGACTCCTCGTGATGGCGGGTGCTGGGACACGAAGAGCGCTTCGACGCGGAGACCTCAAGGGTCACCGGAGGGTGGGGCTCGGGGGAGTGCGCTGCCGGCCAACCGGCACGGCAGGGCGCCTGCTTCAGGTGCGTCCACTCCAGGACACACCTACAGGGCACGGCTCCTGGAGACGTCTCCGGGACACGTCTCCAGGAGACCTCTTCAGGGCACACCTGCGGGACACGCCTCCACGGCATGCCTCCAGAACCTGCGCCACAGCGCACCCCTCAAGAGGCGCGCACTCTCATCCCCGCATGCCGACGAACGGCACACGCGATCACCCGCGTCGCGGCGCGCGAGCGGATGTCAGCCGACGACCATGCCCATCACCATGACCAGGACGCTGCCACACCCCGCGCTCCCCCGGCAACCGCCCGGGGACCGCATCGCAGGGGGCGGGCTCCCCGACGGCTCGCTCCGCCGCGCCGCGCGCGGCGCACAGAACTCCTTGCCCTCGGGGCGGTGAGGACGCCCACCTCTCACCGTCGACGGCGCACCGGTCCGCCACCACCTCGCGTCAGGGGCGACTGGAGTCCCTCGGCACGACGCTCGGCGACGAGCGGTGGTGCACCGTCGGCGGGGTGTCCGGCTCGCGGATGAGGCGGTCGACGAGGGCGGCCACCTCGGCGGGCGCGGGGAGTTCGGTCCGTACGCTCGTCAGGCGCGGCCGCAGCAGCCGCGCCATGAGCAGGTCGTCGGCGCCGACCACCGCGGTCTCGCCGGGGACGTCCACCCCGGCGTCCTGCAACGCGCGCATCAGCAGCATCGCGTACTCGTCGTTGTACGCGAACACCGCGTCGAGACCCAGGTCCCGCCACCGGGCGGCCAGCCGAGCGGCCGACTCCTCCGCGTAGGCGAGCGGGAGCGGCTCGACCAGGGCGCCGGGGACCTCCGCCGCGGCGGCCCGCGCGCCCGCCAGGCGCGGTGCGCCGAACATCGCGAGGCCGTGCTCGACGGGGACGACGACGCCGATGCGGCGCCGCCCGCCGGCCAGCAGATGCGCGACGGCCACGAACCCGATCTCCCGCTGGTCCATGGTGATGCCGTGGGCGCCGGGCGCGGGCGGCGGGCCGTAGGAGACGACGACGGCGGTGCCGGAGCGTTTCAGCACCTCGACGGAGGCGCCGCTCAGCGGGCTGCCGTGAGTGGCGAGCACCGCGGCCGGGCGCAGCTCGGCCCAGGCGCGGGCGGCCGCCAGGGGGTCCCCCGCCGCGCTCGCGCCGTGCAGGACACCGGTGTGTCCGTACTCCTGGAGCGCCGACTGGAAGCCCGCGACGAAACCCGCGAACAGCGGGCCGAAGACGGGCACGGTGTCGGCGGGGACGGCGATCAGGACGAGTCCGCTGGAGCCGGCGCGCAGGGAGCGGGCGGCGGCGTGCGGCACGTAGCCGAGTTCCTCGGCGGCGGCGCGGACCTTCGCCTGGGTGGCCTCGCTGACGCGGCCCGCCGCGAGCCCGTTGAGCACGTAGCTGACGGTGGCCCGCGACACTCCCGCGTGCCGGGCCACGGAGGTGCTGGTGGGCGGGGTTCCCTGTGGTCGGGGCACGGGCGGTGGGCTGTCGTTCATCGTGCGGCGCATCCTTTCACGGCGACCCCACGCCGCCCACGGGGCGCGAGACGTGCGTCCGGCCTTTGCCGGCACGGTCCGACGGAGCTTTGCCGACACAGGACCGGTGGAGCTTTGCCGACACGGGTCTGGTGGAGCCGCTCGTCCAATGCTAAACATTCGTTACACGTGTCAGGTGACACGTGTAACGACCTCATTCGGCCACTCGGCCGACCGTCCGAGGAGGAGGGCACCGTGGCCCTTTCCGCTCGTCAGGACCGGCAACACGTTCGACAGGGACGGGCGCGCGCTCCGCGCGGCCTGATGCCGCTCCTCATGCTCGGCAATACCGCGATGTACACGCTCTACATCGGCGTCGGCGGCGTGCTGCTCCCCCTCCAGATCGAGCAGATCGACCGGGCCCACAAGGTCGCGATGCTCGGCCTGGTCAGCGGCGTGAGCGCCGTCTTCGCCACCTTCTTCAACCCCGTCGCCGGCGCGCTCTCGGACCGCTCGGGGCGCCGCAACCCGTGGATCCTCGGCGGCGGCCTCGCCGCGGTCGGCGCGATGGCGCTGCTCGGCGGGGTCAGGACCGTGCTGCTCGTGACCATCGCGTGGTGCCTGGGCCAGGCCGTGATGAACGTGTTCCAGGCCGCGCTCACCTCGGTCGTCCCCGACCGGGTCCCGCTCTCCGCGCGCGGCCGGGCGTCGGCGGCGGTCGGCCTCGGCATGCCGATAGGCTCGACCCTCGGCGCGCTGCTGGGCGCGGCCTTCGCCGGGAACATACGCACCGGCTACCTCGTGCTCGGCGCGTTCGTGGCGGTCTCGGCCGTCCTCTTCACGTCGTTCGCCCGCGAGAAGCCGCTGCCCGGCGCCGCGCGCCCGGCGCCGGTCCCTCTGAAGAAGCAGTTCGCCGCGTTCCTCGGCGCCCTGCGCCACCACGACTTCCGCTGGGCCTTCATCGGGCGCGCGCTGCTCGTGCTCGGCTACTTCTGCGTCTTCGGCTACCAGCTCTACATCCTCCAGGACCACATCAGCCTGCCCTCCGGCCTCGAACCCGAGGACGCCGTCGCCGTCCTCGCGCCGGTCAACGCGGTCGCCATGGCCGCCTCCACCGTCGTCGGCGGCGTGCTCTCCGACCGGCTGGACCGCCGCAAGCCGTTCATCGCCCTCTCCGCGGTGATCTCGGCGGTCGCGCTGGTCGTCCCCGCGCTCTCGCCGACCTGGTCCGCGATGCTCGTCTTCGCCGCGCTCAACGGCCTCGGCTTCGGCTGCTTCATGGCCGTCGACAACGCGCTCGTCTCGATGATCCTGCCGAGCGCCGACGACGCGGCACGCGACCTCGGCGTCCTGAACATGGCGCAGGCGGGCCCGCAGATCCTCGCGCCGTTCGCCGCCTCCGTCGTCGTCTCGCTGTGCGGCGGGAGCCGGGGCGGCGGCTACACCGCGCTGTTCGCCGTGGGCGCGGCGCTGTCCGTCCTCGGCGCGCTCGCGGTGCGGCCGATCCGGGGCGTGCGGTGACGGGTCCATGCACGGAGCGATGAGTTGGGGCACAGAAGTGATCGGTTCGCTTCCGGCGCGGACCCGTTCACGTACAAGATCGACGTGTGCCGCCCGGCCCACGCATCAGAAAGGCACCACCATGAAGCTGCACACCCACGAATGGGGAACCGGCGACCGCGTCGCCCTGCTGATCCACGGGATCATGTCGGACCACCGCACCTGGCGGCGCGTGGGGCCCGCGCTCGCCGACAAGGGCTACCGCGTGATCGGCGTCGACCTGCGCGGACACGGCGCGAGCGAGCGCGGCGAGTACAGCGCGGAGCTCTTCGCGGACGATCTCGTCGACACGCTGCCGGCGGGCGCCGAGCTGGCGTTGGGGCACTCCCTCGGCGGGATAGCGCTGGCCCTCGCGGCCGAGCGGCTCGCGCCCGCGCGCGCCGTCTACTCCGACCCGGCCTGGGCGCTGGACGCGGCGAGCGGGTTCGACGCCAAGGTGTTCATGGAGTTCCGGCGGGCCACGCGGTCGATCATCGCGAACTTCAACCCGCGCTGGGAGGAGGCCGACGTCGACGTCGAGGTCGCCACGCTGGCCCTGTGGGACCCGGAGACCACGCTGGCGCTGTCCGGCGAGAACGCCGTCGACCGCAGCCCGGCCGCGCCCGTCGTGCCCTCGCTCGTCCAGGTCGCGGGCGCCGGCTTCCTCCTCGACGACGCGTTCAGGAAGGAGCTGGCGCGGCGCGGCTTCGAGGTCCGCACGGTCCCGGGCGCCGGGCACACGATCCACCGCGACGACTTCGACGCGTTCATGGCGTCGCTGGAGGGGTGGGTGTAGCCGGCCGGGCGCGGACCGGCCGGCACCGGGACGGCGGCGGGGCGCTGGTGTGGTCGGGGGAATCCGCGCCGCCATTATCCTATTTGCCGCTTTAATGGCTATATCGTCGGCGCGTGATCACTCTCGTACGGAGATGCGCCGCGCTCTGCGCCCTGACCGCCGTCCTCGCCGGGTGCTCCGGCGAGGCCGCCACGCCCGGCCACCCGGGCCGCCCCGCCCGTCCCGCCGCGACCGCCGCCGCCCCCTCACCGCCCGCCCCGCCCACACTCGCGCCGGGACCCGCGGGGCTCACCCCCGTGTTCACGAACGCGCCCCGCACCCGGGACCGCACCGTCGCCCTCACCTTCGACGCCGACATGACCGCCGACCAGGGGCCGCGCGCGGCGGCCGGTGAGCGGTTCGACAATCCGGCGCTGGTGGCCACGCTGCGGCGCCTGAAGGTGCCCGCGACCTTCTTCATGACGGGCCGGTGGGCCGAGGAGTACCCGGCCCAGGCCAAGGACATCGGCCGCGACCCGCTCTTCGAGGTCGCCAACCACTCGTACAGCCACCACGCCTTCACCGGCGACTGCTACGGCCTGCCGACCGTCCCCGCGGCCCGCATGCGCGCGGACGTGCAGCGCGCCTTCGACGCCTTCCGGACGGCGGGCGTCGAGCGTCCGGTGCCGTACTTCCGCTTCCCCGGCGGCTGTTACGACCGGCGGGCCCTGCGCGCCCTCGCGCCCGGCGGCGTCACCGCCGTGCAGTGGGACGTGGTCAGCGGCGACGCCTTCGCGACGGACTCCGCCGCGGTGGCCCGGCAGGTGCTCGACGGGGTGCGGCCCGGTTCGGTCGTCGTCATGCACTGCACGCGCAGTGCGGCGCCCGCGACGGAGCGCGCCCTGCGGACGATCGTCCCCGAGCTGCGAAAGCGCGGGTTCCGGTTCGTCCGGGTGTCGGAACAGATCGGATCGGCCGCGGCGCGGGGCTGAACCTCCCGGTCGCGGCCGGGGCTTGATGCCTGCCCCCACCCGGCGGGGACTCGGCCCGCCGGGCAGGCCCTAGGCTGGTCCGCATGGACACGAGGGACGAGGGCCGCTGCACGGATGCCGGGGCGGAGGCGGGTGCGCCCGTGCCGTCGGACGGGCCCTTCGCCGAGTGCGTGCTGTGCCGCGCCCCCACCGAGTACCCCGAGTCCCACAAGGGCATCACCCTCTGCCCCGCGTGCGCATGGCAGGAGGCACAGCGCACCGCCTGCTCGGGGTGAGGTCAGCCCCGGCGTGAGCTCAGCGCGCACGCCGTCCACACCGCCGCCACCGCCGCCGCGAGCGCCCCGGCCAGTGCGCCGGGCGACACCGGCACCGCGCCCTCCCGCGACCCCGTGGTCAGGTCGACGAGGACCGAGTGCGCCGGGGAGCCCGTGGTGACCAGCAGGAGCAGCGAACCGAGCAGCAGCGCGGGGACGGCCCGCCCCGCGGAGCGCAGCAGCGGCCAGTTGGCGAGCGCCCCGAGCGCGGTGCCGAGCAGCGCGCTCACCAGCATCGCCAGCAGCCCGGCCGCGCCCGCGGCGAGCCGGGGTACCGCCGTGCGCGCGTCGGTGCTCGCCGCGTCGCTGATCGCCGCCACGGCCAGAACGGCGCACGCGCCGAGGGCGGCCGTCGTGAGGAACGCGGCGAGCAGCGCGGCCAGGTGGGCGCGCCCCGGACCGGCCGCCGCCGCGGTGCAACCGCGCGCCGCGGGCGGCTCGTTGGTGACGCAGATCCGCGCGAGCCAGCCCGCGACGGGCAGCAGGGCCGCGGCGGCGTAGGCGAGGGAGTCCAGGATCGGCTGCCCGCCCTGTACGCCGACGGAGAGGAACACGGCGTAGAGGATCACGGGCGGCAGCCAGCGCTGGGAGCGCGCCAACAGGGCGGCCTGGTAACGCAACAGCGCACTCATGCGCGGGACCGCCCCTCCTGGCGCGGCGGCGCCGTCGGCCGTGGCGCCGCGTCCGGGCCCGCTCTCCGCACGGCCACCACGTGCCAGGGCGGCTTCGCCGTCAGGAGCTCCCGCAGGACCAGGTCCGAGTGGGGCTCGGGAACCGTGATGCGGGTGACGCCGTCAGGAGTCCCCGGGTCGACGGGCACACCGGACTCAATATCCAACTGCGTTACCGACAAAGGCAGTTGCGCGCCGTACGGGCCCTGCGCCTCGACGACCACCGCCGGCCCGTCGTACCGCTCCCGCGAAGCGCCTTGCGGCGTACGGCTGTTCAGGGCCGTACCCACCACCGCGTACGTCTCGTCCGCCGCCCCGAGGAGCCGGCGCGGGTCGTGGTCGACGAAGACCACGCAGGCGCCCGCCGCCGTGCGTTCGGCCACCGCGCGGTCGAGTTCGGCGCGGGCGGGCGCGTCCAGGCCCGTCCACGCCTCGTCGAGGACGAGCAGGTCGGCGTCCGCCAGGAGCGCCTGGGCCACGGCGACCTTCTGGCTGCCGCCCTTGGACAGTTCCGACAGCGGCGTACGCCCGTACTCCCCTGCGCCGAAGCGCTCCAGCCACTCCGTCGCGCGCCGCGCCGCCGTGTCGCGCGCGAGGCCGTGCACGCGGCCCATGTGCGTGAGGTAGCTGTTCGCCGTGAACGGCAGTGTGGCCGGGAAGCGTTCGGGCACGAACGCCGTGCGCGGACGCCCGCTCACCCGCCCCTCGGAGGGCGCGTCGATCCCCGCGAGGAGCCTCAACAAGGTCGACTTTCCGGTGCCGTTGGCGCCTTCGATCCGTATCAGCGTGCCCGCGCGCGCTGCCAGGTCGACCCCGCGCAGCACCCATGGACCGCTCATGCCGTACCGGCGGCCCACGCCGTCGAGCCGCACCGCGATGTCCCGTCCCATGCGGGCCATCCTCGCGCACGGCCCACTCCCGTCGGGCACCGTCCCCCGGCCGTCCGCCGGGACCGCCTGGCAGACTGGGCGCGTGAGCAGCGACGAGACGACCACGACCACCCCCGATGCGGCGGGCCCCGCCGAGGACAGCCCCTTCCGGCACGGGACCACCTCGCGCGACGAGGCGCCGCAGTACGTGCTGCCCCTCGTCGCCCGCATCGAACGCGCCGCTCCCCCGGCCCGTACGGACGCCCTGGAGACCGCCGCCCGCGCCGTCCTGGTGATGCTGGGCGACGCGCGCTCCCTCGGTGACGGCGAGTGGGCCCGCGCCATGCGCGACTGGCAGGACGCCCGGATCCGCAAGGTGGTGCGGCGGGCCCGCGGCGCCGAGTGGCGCAGGGCCGAGGCGCTGCCCGGCATCACGGTCACCGGCAAGTCGGCCGAGGTCCGCGTCTTCCCGCCGGTCCCCCTGGACGGCTGGCCCAAGGACCTGGCCCGCCTCCAGGTCTCCGGCACGGACCTGGACGACCCCGAGCCCCCGGTCGCCGCCGACCCGACGCACCCCGTCCTGTGGCTGAACCCCGAGGTCGGCATGACGGCGGGCAAGGCGATGGCCCAGGCGGGCCACGGCGCCCAGCTGGCCTGGTGGGAGCTCTCGGACGAGGACCGCGACGCCTGGCGCGACGCCGGGTTCCCGCTCTCCGTGCGCACCGCGGACGCCGCCGACTGGCGGGCGCTCTGCGCGAGCGGCCTGCCGGTGGTGCGGGACGCGGGGTTCACCGAGATCGCGCCCGGCTCGGCCACGGTCATCGCGGACCACCCCGCGCTGCGGGCACGCTGACCACCCTTCGCCCGCGGTGACCGGTCCTCCCGCGCCCTGACCGGCGCGGCCCGGCAACCGTCAACGGACAGAGAGAGGAACCCCCGGTGCACACCGCCCACGAGGCACCGCAGGAACGCCGCATCCGACACGTCGTCTGGGACTGGAACGGCACGCTCCTGGACGACAACCACGTGATGCTCGCGTCCGTCAACGACGTGTGCGCCCACTTCGGCAGGCCCGCCGTCGACATGGCGACCTGGCGGGCGGCCCTGCGCCGGCCCCTGTGGCTCTGCTACGGCACGATCCTCGACCGGGACGTGAGCGGGGCCACGGAGTGGGCCGAGGTGGTGCGCCTGTACCGCACGGGCTACCACGGCCGCGCGGGCGAACTCCGGCTCGCCGCCGACGCCGGGAAGACCCTGTCCCGGGTCCGGGAGGCGGGGCTGACCCAGTCGGTCCTCTCGATGGCGCTGCACGACGACGTCACCACGCAGGCGACGCGGTTCGGCGTGGACCGGTACGTGGAGCGGATCGACGGCGTGCTCCCCGAGGCGGCCGGCGGCCACAAGGCGGGTCACCTCGCCCGCCACATCGACGGGCTGGGCCTCGCTCCGGACGAGTGCCTGCTCGTCGGCGACGTCGTCGACGACGCGGCCGCGGCGCGGGAGGCGGGGGCGCGCTGCGTACTCGTCACCACCGGCATGACCGCGCCGGACGAACTGCGCGCGACGGGCCTCCCCGTGGCCGACAGCCTCGCCGAGGCGTTCGAGACGGGGATTGCCGGACTCTGAGGTCGTGAACGGCTTGGGGGCACCTGCACGTGCAGGTGCCCCCAAGCCGTTCACGCGCTCCCCGATGCCCTCAACTCGCGCTCGCCGCCATCGCGTTCTCGCCCGCCACCACGCGCAGCAGCTCCGCGACCGGCACGTCGTCGCCGCGGCTCAGCAGGGCGGCGGCCACGCGGTAGGGATCCGCGTACCCCTGGCGGCCGGTGAGGCGGGTCAGGTACGACGCCGCGTCGGCGCCGCCGTGCCCCGCGCCGCCGTCCGCGAGGAGCCGCTCGGCCCGCCGCACCCAGCGGCCCAAGTGCTTGACGGAGAAGGACTCCTGGGCGGTCCGGCCCAGGCCCGCCACCAGGTACAGGCGCATCCCGAGCCGGAACGCGGCCCGGCCGTGCCGCTCGACCAGGGGATCCTGGAAGGCGCCGAGCGTGTAGCCCTCCCAGCCGCCTGCCCGCGCCGACGCCGTGACGCCGTCGAGCGGGACGCGCGGCACCTCGAACCGCGCCACCCGCGCGCCGAGCGTCTCCAGGACGTGCGCCACCGTCCGGTAGTCGGAGCGCAGTTCGACGTCGTGCGCGAGGACCACCAGGTCGTAGCGGTCGAGCACCGGGATCAGCTCGCGCAGCAGGTGGACCAGGTAGTTCGCCTGGCCCTCCGCGCTCACGACGAGCCGCAGGGGCAGGCCCTTGCGGGTGGCGTCCAGATAGACGGGGGCCCCGAGCGGGCGCCCGTCCAGTGCCGCGTCGTGGCGCACCAGCAGGTCGATGACCTCGTCGGCCGGGGCGAGTTCGGGCCGGCCGCGCCCCAGCTCCGGGTCGACCATGCCGAGGCTCCGGTAGTGGCCCTCCCACAGGTCCAGGAGGCGGGCGCTGACGGGGTGGACCCACCCCTCCTCGGCGCGCCGCACCAGCGGCCGGATCGCCGCGTACGGAGCGGCCGCCTCCTCGCGGTGGTGGTCGACGTAGAGGTGGCCGATGTCCTCCTCGCCGAGCGCCCGCGCGTCGAGGCCGGGGTGGCGGCGGTCCAGGTACTCCCAGAAGCCCGCCACCTGACGGCTGCCCGTGTACACCGTGTGGTGATAGGCGCAGTCCATGTCGGCGAAGGCGTCCGTGGCCCGCCGGATCAGGTCCAGGGAGAGCAGGTACTTCAGGTGCGTGGGCGTCAGCGGCTTGGTGGGACTCACCGTGACCGGGGCGAGCAGGACCCGCTCGCGGCGCCCGGCGGCGGCTACCACGTGACCGGCAGCCTTCGCACCCCGCGCACGTACATGCCGCGGCGCCACTCCAGCTCCTCCTCCGGCACGGCGAGCGTCAGGCCCGGCAGCAGGCGCAGGAGCGCGTCCAGGGCGACCTCCAGCTCCATCTGGGCGAGGGGGGCGCCCAGACACCGGTGCCGTCCGTAGCCGAGGGCGACGTGCGGGTTGGCCGGGCGGTCCACGTCCAGGGTGTCCGGCTCGGGGAACACCTCGGGGTCGCGGTTGGCGCCGTCGGTGACCGGCAGCACGACCGTGCCGGGTTCCAGGTCGGCGCCGCCGAGCCGGACGGGCCGCTGCACGACGTGCGGCACGCCGCCCGCCGCGTTCAGCGAGGTGTAGCGGAGCATCTCCGAGACGGCGGCGGGCAGCAGTTCCGGGCCGGTGCGCAGGCGCCGGGCCAGTTCCGGGTCGCGGTGCAGGAGCAGGACGCACAGGCCCAGCTGGTTGGCGGTCGTCTCGTGGGCGGCGATCAGCAGCCCGTACGCCAGGTGCACCGCCTCGTCCGGACCGAGGTCGCCCGCGTCGATGGCCTTCGCGATCCGGGCGAACAGGCCGTCGGGATCGAGGTGCGGCCCGGCGAGGAACTTCTGGAACTCGGCGAACATGGCCTGATGGGCCTCGTGCACCTCGGACTTGGCGAACGCCGTGGTCGACATCATCCGTTCGACCAGCGGCAGCAGCCGGCGTACGTCGGTCTCCGCGAGGTCGAAGACGCGGCCGATCACGCCGACGGTGAGCGGTACCGCGAAGTCTTCGAGGAGGTCGAAGGGTTCGCCGCGCTCCCGGAGCGCCGTCGCCAGCGTGTCCGCGAGTTCCGTGACGTACGGGCGCAGCAGGTTCGCCTGCTGGTTGGTGAAGGCGTGGGCGACGATCTGGCGGCGCCGGGTGTGGTCGGGCGGGTCGACCGAGTTCAGCGCGAGGGACTCCGGGGAGCGGGCGCTCAGGCCGAACTGCGAGGCGGGGAAGCGGGCGAAGGAGGAGTCGGTGAGGACCTGGCACACGTCCTCGTGCCGGTGCACGAGGAGCGCGGTGACACCGCTGCGCAGGGTCGCGGGGACCAGGCGCTCGCGCTGCGGCAGGGTGGCGAACTCCGGGGCGGGCTCGACGCCCGCGTGCTCGGGGAAGGGGAAGGGGCACTGCGCGCTCACGACGCCTCCCCTGCCTGCGCCTGCTCGCCGAGGACCTTGCGGATCGCGTGCACGGTCTCCACGGCCTCCGCCTCGGAGCAGTGGCCGGGGTTGCCGACGAGGGGCCGGCCGCGCGGGCCGTCCTCGCCGATGCGCGGCATCATCCAGGTGTGGAAGTGGGCGGTGCCCTCCATCGAGGAGAACGTGTAGACGCGCGGCGACCCGGTGGCCTCCTTGACCGCGCTCGTCAGCCTGCGGACCAGCAGCGCGTGCGAGGCGGCCTCCTCCTCGGTGAGCTCGCCGTGGTCGAGGAAGTGGCGGTGCGACTCGATGAGCAGGGTGCCGCGCGGCCAGTAGCCGGTCGGTCCGTGGCAGACCCGCCACGTGCCGTCGTCCACGAGGTGGCCGCCGGGCGGCACGGGGCGTCCGGCCCAGGCGGGCACCGGCTCGCCCGCGTACTTCTCGCAGATCAGGCAGCGTTCTGTGAGCGGGGCGCTGTCGCCGAGCAGCCGGCTGACCGGGTCGGCGAAGTCGGCCAGGGGCTCCAGCTGGACGTGCCGGACGTACCAGGCGTCGAGCTCGGCGGCGCGGGCCCGGGGGTCCGCGAGGTGCTCGGGCTCGCGCGGGGCCCAGCGCTCCTCGGCGCCGCGCGCGCCCAGTCCGGTGCGCTCGCCGATCCAGTCCCAGGACGTGCCGCGCGTGCGCAGGTAGGCGACGAGCTCGTCCTGGAGCACGGGGACGTCGACGTTCAGGAGCTGCCAGATCCGCTCGGCCAGGGCGCTGCCGGGCTCGGCGGACGCGTCGGACGCGGCGGGGCCGTCGGGTTCGGCGACCGTCTTGCGGAGCTCCTCGGAGAGGTCCCGCAGGCGGGTCGACAGGGCCAGGCGTGCCTGGTCCTGCTCGGTGTAGTGGGGGAGGTCCATCGTCGTTCTCTTCTCCGTCGGGGTCCGGTGGTCAGGGGGCCAGTGCGGTGTACAGGCGCAGCTCGGGCGCGTCCTCGGCGGCGTGGTGCACCCGGGCGTAGCCGGGGTCGCCGTGCGCGTACTCCGCGTCCAGGTCGGGCAGGTGGATGAGCCGGAGCGGTTCGGTGGCGTCGAGCCGGCCCAGCAGCGTCGCCTCGGCGATGGTGTGGTGCAGGTGGACGAGGTACTGGACGAGCGTCACCTCGCGTACCGCGAGCCGGAGTTCACGTGCCGGGCCGCCGCCGCTGCCCGGCACGTCGAGGGTGTCCGGCAGGCGCGGGAGCGTGCCGATCAGCGGTTTGAGCAGGCGGCCCACGCCGGGCAGGTGGTCCTTGGGACAGGTGCCGAGCCAGGCCGCCGTGCCGCCCGGTGCCACCGCCCTGGCCGGGGTGTGCTCGGGCAGGTTCGCCGGATTGCCGAACAGGAAGCGGGTGCGGGTCCACGAGCGCAGCCAGGTCCGGCCCTCGGCCTCGGTCAGGTCCGCCGCGAACGCGCGGGCGCCCCGCACCACGTCCACGACGTCGAGGGCGCGCAGCAGGACGAGGGCCGTGACGGGCGTGGTGTCCGTGGTGGCCCCGGCCACCAGGCGGGCCCGCTCGTCGAAGAGGGCGGCCAGCCGGTCCTGCGTGCGGACCGCCGCCGCGGCCGGCGTCATCGCGCCTCCCGGTCCCCGAGCACGGCCAGGACCTTCTCCAGCACGACCTCCGGCGGCACGTCGCCGTCGATGACCGTCAGCGGGAGTTCGGCGACCTCCTTGAGCACGCTGCCGCGCAGGGCGTCCTGGAGCTCCGTGAACCCCTCCCTGCTGGGCTCCGTGCCGAAATGCTCGAAGCAGTTGAGGCGCGCGCCCGCGCCGCTGCGCTCCCACGCCACGTCGGAACTGACGTCCAGGTAGATCACGCCGTCGGGCTGCGGGAACCCCCGCCAGCCGGCGAACAGTTCGCCGTCCTCCAGGCCCAGCAGCGCGCACTTGGCGAGGAGTTTGTAGTAGTACGAGTCGACGATGACCCGTTCCCGGTCCGCGGCCCGCGCCAGTTCGTCGCGCAGGTGGAGCACGATCGGGTGCAGCGCCGCGAGGACCATCTCCGGCGAGTAGCGCTCGCCGCGGTGGGCGAACGCCTCGCCCACCCAGTTCTCGCGGAGCAGCCGCACCATCGGGGCGGCCTCCAGGTAGCGGTCGTCGTAGGAGACGACGTGCCAGCCGTGTTCGGTGTGCAGCCGGGTCAGGACCGTCGACTTCCCGGAGAAGTCCGGCCCGAGCAGCGTCCAGAATCCGGTCAAGGGACTACCCCTTCTGTTTCTTCTTACGGTGTGGGTCTTTGTCACAGCGCGTTGACCAGGCCGATGGCCGCGAACGAGGAGAAGGACAGCAGCAGGAACAGCACGGCGAGGCCCACGGACCACCGGGGCGCGCCCCGGTGGAAGCGGACGGCCGCGACGACGGGCACGACGAGCGGGACGAGCACCAGCCAGCCCTCGGCCTCGCCGGGCGACCAGGGCCGCAGCGCCGCGAGGTGCAGCGCGGCCGCGCCGATCGCGCACCCCAGCGCGGTCCACGCGGTGGCCGTGACGCCCAGCGTGTGCACGTAGGTGCGCAGGTGCGGGGCCGGGTCGCGCACGAGCCGTCGCGCGAACTCCATGTGCGCGAGCAGCAGGACGAAGCCGAGGGCGACGGCGAGGTCCAGGAGACCGGGTGCCGTGTCCCTCCCGTGCGCGGTGCCGAGGTAGACGTAGCCGCACATGAGCGTCTGGTGCGGGATGTTGACCAGGAGCCCGGCAAGGAGCCGGTCCGGCTTCGGCCACTCCCAGCGCCACTCGATGAACAGCACGACGCAGACGTACGCGCAGACCGCGGCGTAGGCGGCCGCGGGCAGGCCGCGCGGCGCGTTGGCGAGCACCAGCACGGCCATGCCGCCGAAGAACAGCGTCATCAGGTCGCGGACCCGCACCGCGCCCGTGACCAGGGCCCGGCCCGGGTTCTGCACCCGGTCGTAGTCGAGGTCGCGCACGTCGTCCACGGCGCGGAACAGCAGGAGCGTGACGGCGATGGTCACCGCCGTCACGGCCAGGCCGGACGCCGACGCGATCCCCTCCGAGCGGTGTGCCGCCTGGTAGACGAAGGTCAGGCCGTACGACCAGCCGAGGCCGAGGACCCCGTAGAACCAGAGGGGATACGTCAGGGCGTACTTGACGAGCCGGGTGATCACGACGCTTCCACGGCTCCGGACTGGTCGGGCTCGTCCTCGGCGCCGGTCCCGTCGGAGACGGCGGCGCTCTCGGCCTCCGGCTCGTCGAGGACGGTGATGGTGCCCCGGTCGCCGTCGACCTCGATCCAGGCGCCGTCGGGGACGGCGTCGACCACGCCGGGCACCGCGACGACGGTGGGCACGCCGAAGATCCGGCCGGTGATGGCCATGTGCGACAGCACGGTGCCCCGTTCGGCGACCAGGCCCTTGGCCACCAGCATGAGGACCAGCCAGCCCGGGTCGGTCTCCCTGGCGATCAGGATCTTGCCGCGGCACGACTCGGGGTCGATGTCCGGGTCGGTGACCACGCGGGCCCGACCGCGGACCACGCCGCCGCTGGAGGCGAGGCCGGTGAGGGTGGAGGCGGTGGTGGTCCGGGCGGTGCCGGCCGAGGCGAGCGCCACGGTCAGCGGCACGTCCGCGTCGGTGGCGAACACGTTCGGGGGGTCCGGCCGCTCGATCGCCTTCTTCCGGGTGGCCGCGCGCACGCGGGCCAGTTCGCGCAGCTCGCCGCCCGGTCTGCCGCCCTCGTAGGCGCCGAGGACTTCCTCGATGGTGAGGTCGTACACGTCGGACACCTCGTCCAACTGCCCGGCGTCGACCAGGTGCTGGGCGAGCGCGTTGACCATCCTGCGGGAGGCGCCGAAGAGTTCGGTGCGGCAGAAGCGGGCGTTCTCGCGGATGAGCAGGTTGCGGCGCAGCGACCAGAAGAGCACGCGCAGCGCGGCACGGCGCGCGGGGTCGGCGATGTGGGCCCGCAGTTCGTCCTCGGCCTCCTGGCGTGCCCGGCGCTCCTCCTCGACGCTGTTCTCGACCGTGCGGCCGATGGAGATCAGCGGGCGCAGCTGGTCGATGAGCAGGTGCGGGGCGTTCGCGACGACCGTGGACTCGAACTTGAGGTCGTGCAGACCGCGGTCGCCGTACCGCTTCACGTGCGCCCGGGCCAGGTCGGCGAGGCCGGTGCCGAACGCGCCGTCCGCGAGGCGGCTCCAGACCTGCTCGGAGTCCTTGTCCCCGAGCACGCTCTCGTGGGCCTCGGGGTGCGCGGCGACGGCCTCGGCGACGCCGAGGAGGGAGCGCAGCGCGAGGACCGAGCGGTTGACCGGGCCGTCGCACAGCATGCCGTTGAGCGCGCCGCGGTCCGCCCCGGGCGCCCAGCGCTTCATCAGCCGTTCGGCCAGGTCGAGTTCGGCGATGACGTGGGAGTTGGTGACGAGCGTGCCGCCCCAGCGCAGGGCGACGTCGGCCCACAGTTCGCGGTAGTCCTCGACGATCTCGCCGGCGGACCGGGTGCTCGGGTCGGGCAGCGCGTCGCGCCGCTCGTCCCACCAGCCGAAGAAGCGGCGCATCCGCACGGGGGCGAGGGCGCGCCGGGCACCGGCGGCGGGGATCTCGCGGGCCCGCATCGCCAGGCGCTTGAGCCGTCCGGGCGCCTCCATGGCCACGGACGAGCCGACCGTGACGACAGCCTTCTCCCACTGCCGCTTGATGGAGGCGAAGGTCCGCATCTGGCTGTGCAGCCGGTACCAGGACTCCAGGCGCATGTAGACGCGCCCGTCGAGGTAGCCGATCATGCGCCGCAGTTCGTAGCGGTGGCGCTGGAGGGTGCGCTCGCTGACGCCCATGCGCCGGTACAGCTCCTCGAAGCCGACCGTGTAGAGCTCGCAGGCCACCGAGTACGTCAGCATGGAGGTGAAGCCGGCGAAGCTCTCGGAGATGTTGCCGTTGCTCCAGTGCAGTTCGCGCGCCGCCGGGTCGGCGGGCGCGGCGGCGGTCGCGAGGGGCGCGATGACGGCGGGGCGCGCCTGGACGAGGTGGATGTCGCCGTCCTCGGTGATCGCCCCCTCGATGTCCTGGGGCAGGCCGAAGTGCTCTTCGAGGGAGACGGCCAGTTCGGCGACGCGGCGGGCGGTGGCGTCGTCGAGTACGGGGCGCTCCGCCAGGTCGGCGGGGACCTCGCCGATGGTGGTGCCGCCGACGGCGTCGGGCACGACGCGGCGCTTCTTGGTGACGAGCTGCGACTCGATCGCGCCGGTGCCGCGGGGTACGGAGAAGTGGTCGACGTCCGCCTGTTCCTGCACGACGCCCTCGCCGAGCCCGTAGGCCGCGGCGACCAGGGCCTGTTCGGCTCCCCGGGTGCCGCGCGGGTCGCGGCTGAACGCGACGAAGGAGCGGGCGGCGGGCACCAGGCGCTGGATGCCCACGGCCATCCGGGTCGCGGTGGGGTCGGCGTCGCGCGTGGCGCGGTAGAGGACGCCCTCGGCGGTGAAGGCGGACGCCCAGCACTCGGCGACCCGCTCGATCAGTTCGTCGCGGCCGACGGCGAGGAAGCTGCGGCCGAGGCCGGCGAACGGATCGCCCGCGGAGTCCTCGCCGCCCTCCGCGTCGTCGGCGGTGGGCACGGCGCAGGAGCGGACCGCGACGGTGCCCGCGTCCCCGGCCAGCCGGTCGAACGCCGCCAGCAGCGCGGCGGCGACGTCGTCCGGCACGCCCGCGCGCAGCACCGCGTCGGCGGCCCGCTTCGACCAGTCGCCGAGCGCCTCGGGGCCGCTGTCGGGGGCCAGTTCGGGGAAGTCCGCCCCGATCGACTCCCGGACGCGGTCGAAGGCGGCCACCGGCAGGCAGGCGAATTCCGGTACGCGGAAGCCGGCGGCGCGCAGTTGGGCCTGGCGCGCGAACTTGTGGCCGACCAGCAGCGGATCGGCTGCTTCCGGCGTGGTGTCGGCGAAGATCGGTCCCTGCGTCATATCGCACGCTCCTCGGCGCGTCGCCTGCGGAAACGGATGGTCTGGTACTGGCGCGGGGTCACGATCATCGCGTCGAAGTTCGCGCTGCCCACTTCCTCGTCGACGTCGTCGCCGGTCGCGCGAAACAGCCGCATCGCGAGGTGATACGTCCGGCCGTCCACGGGCCTGCGCACCCACTCCATGGAGACCTCGCCGGGCGTGAGCCCGAGCGGCAGGTCCGCCTCAAGGGCGCTCAGGATGAACTTGTCGCCGATGGGGCGGTCGAAGCCGGCGTGTCCGATGAGCGTCGCGAACTGCCGGCCTGCCTCGATGAGTTCGGCCAGCGGGCGGGTCCGCAGCGGGTGCCCCTCCGGCGGCCTCCGCACGCGGGCGACCAGGCGGTCACCGCCCCACCAGACGGAGCCGAGAAGGGAGTTCTCGATGCGGTCGCGGTGTGCCAGCTCGGCCGACGGGAGGGTCTCGCCTTCCTGGGCGGGGGCGGCGGGCACGAAGCGCTCGGAGGACTTGCGGTGCAGGACGGCCGACCCGCTGACCGCGCTCGCGCCGGACACGGCGAGCTCGGCGGCCAGGTCCCAGGCCGCGCCGTCCTCGGCGCCCGCCTCCGACGGCGCGGCCGACACGTCGATGGCGTCGTCCAGTTCGCAGAACTTGTGGAAGTCGAGCGCCAGCTTGATGCGCCCGTCCGGCCGCAGCCCCTCGCATTCCGGCTTGATCACATCGAGGAGTCCCGCGACGACGAGGATGCCGGGTACGTGGTCGAGGGCGTGGTCGAAGAAGAACGAGTCCTCCTTGTCCACGAGGAGCCGCGCCGACGTTCTTCCGGAGTCCTGGGAACGCTCCCCCAGAATCACTTTCTCTTTCATACGCTGCCTTAGTGGTTGCTGCCGCTCACGGCAGGGCCCCTTGCCCGGGGCCTGACGGTTTTCGGGCATGCCGCACGGCGCCCTGTGCGCGAAGAGCGGGCGCTTGCCGACGGCCCGGTGGAGTGCCGACGGTTTTCCGATGGAACGCGTGGCGGCCGTCGGCAGAACGCATCGCGTGTGACGGTGTGTCGGTGCCACGAATGAGGCGGGAACTCACACGGTCGCGACGCCGTGCCGCCCGTTAGCGGACGGGCCATAAACGGAATTCGAGATTTCGGTATCGCGCCGATCCGTCGGGCACCGAAAACGGCCGTGGAACGCCACCGCGCACGCCTCTGGGCGCGGGACGGGGCGGGCACGGCATCGGGGAGAGAGCACCGGCGTGATCGCGTGACGGATCAGCGGTGGGCGGCCCCGGTCCGGCGGACTGCCCCGACTCATGGCCTCAGCGGCCGCGGCCTCCCGGTCGGGGCGGCTGCGAGGAGCGGTGCCAGGACTTCCGCGCGGACCTCGGCGCGGCGGGAGCGGACCTCGCCGCGGCCGGAGCCGGCCCGGACACCCGGTGGCAGGGCTCCTCCTGGGAGCCGCCGACAAGGCGGGACGGGGGGACGGGCCGGACGTGGCGGCCTTCGCGCCCTCCCCGCGCGCGCCCGACCGACACGGTCGTCGCACCCGGCGACGGGTCCCCCTCTTGCGAAAGATCACAGGCCCCTGACGGGACCATTTCGTTGGATCGCCATAAAGACAGCTGCCCGAAGGTGATGCGCCCCCGGTCGATGACGGACTGCTGCACGTTCCGAACCTCGCAGAATTCGACATCCCGACGCAGCGGATGTGGCAGCATCGCCGAAAAACGACCGCAAGGGTATCCGCGCCTCAGCCCGGAAGTTCGAGCGAGACGGATACCACCAGCGAAGCCGATACCCCCCCACACCCCGTCGAGTGGATCGACTGGTGCCAAGACATGTACAGATCGACCAACCGTGCGGGTTTTCCTCGACCCGCATCCTGTTGGACCTCCAGAGCCTAAGAGTTTTGGACAACTTGCGTCAACCATTCATCAGTTGTGTGCAGGAACTATCCCAAGGGGAACGGAAGAAGTGGCTTTTTAGTCATCTCGACGGGCAATGTCCCGGGGCCCGGCGGGCAAAGCACCGGGGATCCACCGCACCTCACCGCTCCCCCGCGGCGGGGAAGGGGGCAGGGAATAATGCACGCAAGAGCAGAACGCGGGGCCCGGCCCGCCCGAGTTCGCACCCGGGAAGACGCGCAGCCGAGTGGAGGCCGCCCACATGATCACGCACAGGCACGCCGGACGGGGACACGCCGGAGCCCCCGCATGACCGGCGGCACCGCCGCGCGGCTCGACGGGCGGGTCGAGCGCGGGAACCAGACCCGGCGTCTCGTGCTGCGCCGCACCGTCGACATCGCGTCCGTCGAGGGCCTGGACGCCCTCTCCCTCGGACGCATCGCCACCGAGCTGAAGCTGAGCAAGAGCGGGGTGTTCGCCCTCTTCGGCTCGAAGGAGGAACTCCAGCTGGCGACCATCAGGGCCGCCGGGCGCATCTTCCTCGACGCGGTGGTCGAGCCCGCCCGACAGGAGGCGCCCGGCATCGGGCGGGTGCGGCAGCTGTGCGCGCACTGGCTGGCGTACTCGGAGCGGCGGATCTTTCCCGGCGGCTGCTTCTTCCACGGAGTGATCGCCGAGTACGACGCCCGCGAGGGCGCGGTGCACGACGCGCTGGTCCGCGCCGACCGCGACTGGACCGCGCAGGTGGAGCAGTGCCTCGCCGAGGCCGTCGACACCGGCGGGCTGCACGCGGACACGGACGTCCCCCAACTCGCCTTCGAGCTCATCGCCTTCCTGGAGACGGCCAACGCTCACTCGGTCCTGCACGACGAGCCGGCCGCGTACCGCAGGGCGGCGGCGGCCATCACGCACCGGCTGCGGGCCGCGGCGACGGACCCGGCGGGCCTGGCCGCGCTCCCCTGACCAACTCCGGCCTTCCGACGACACCTTGGGACGTCACCGGCCCGGTGGACCGGCACCACCATCCGGCCGTGCGTATCGCGAGAATTTACCTGCACGACCGTTCGTTTAGTTTTATGCTCGGCCCATGCCTTCACCGACCTTCCTGCGCGCCCGATGGCGGACCGGCCCCGCCGCACACCCCCAAGGGCCCGTCCTCGTCAGCCTCACCGAGTTCACCGCCCGCCGCGGCCGCCTGCTCCCCATCGCCCTCTCCGGACTGCGCCTGCGCCGCGCCTGGCCCCGCCTGCCCGGCGCCGTCGGGATGTGGCTGTGGGCCGACCCGCTCCGCGGGCGCTCGGGGTCCGTCTCCGTCTGGGTGGACGAGGCCTCGCTGCACGGCTTCGTCGCCCACCCCGACCACCTGCGGACCGTCCGCGCGCACCGCGGCCACGGCACCATGCGCGCCACCGTCTGGACCACCGAACAGCCCGCCCCGGACGCCGTGTGGGCGTCGGCCCTCGGCCTCCTCTCGGACCCGGCCCCGTGGCCCGCGCCCACCAAGGAGACGAGGCCCTCATGACGTACCGGACACAGAACACCGGCCTCCTCGCCCTCGACCGCGTCGCCGTCCAGGAGTCGCTGCGCGTCCTCGCCGCCGCCCGCGACGCGGCGGACTGGGAGCGCCCCACCCCGTGCGCGGGCTGGACCCTGCGCCGGCTCGTGGCCCATATGACCGCCCAGCACCACGGTTTCGCGGCCGCCGCGCGTGGCGTGGGGGCCGACCGGACGTACTGGATCGAGCAGGACCTCGGCGGCGACCCGCGGGAGCGGTACGCCGAGTCCGTGCGGCACGTCCTCGCCGCCTTCGCCGAGGACGGCGCGGCCGAGCGGTCGTTCACGCTCCCGGAGCTCGGCGGGGCCTTCCCCGGCCGCGTCGCCGTCGGCTTCCACCTCGTCGACCACGTGGTGCACGGGTGGGACGTCGCACGCTCCCTCGGCGTGCCGCTCGACCTGCCCGGGGAGGTCGTCGACGCCGCGCTCGCCGTCGCGCGCCGGGTGCCCGCGGGGCCCGAACACCGTGGCCCCGGCGCCGCGTTCGCGCCGCCCGTCCCCGTCCCGGAGGGCGCCTCGCCGCTGGACGAGACGCTGGCCCTGCTGGGCCGGACGCCCGCACCGGTCGCGTACGACGTCTCGCGCCGCTGAACGCCCCGCCCGTATCTTCCGTACTCCCCGGTATCACCGGCGGCACCGGAGCACCACGGGAGGCACCTTGCGGCGCGTCAACGGCACGGCTCTGATCATCGCGGCACTCCTCGCCACGCTGGGGGCGATCGCGTTCCCCGTGTGGTCGTACGCCGACCGCTCCGGCACGGGACCCGCCAATCTGGCCGCCGGTTCGGTGCCCACCCGGTGGGGCCCGCTGTCGGCGGCCGACCGCGATCTCCTGGTGAAGGTGCGGCTCGCGGGGCTGTGGGAGATACCCGCCGGGCAGCAGGCCGTCGAGCGCGCGCCGACCGAGGCCGTCAAGGAGGCGGGCGACCACCTCATCGTCGGCCACACCGACCTGGACCGGCGGGTCCGTTCGGCCGCCGGACAGCTCGGCGTGGAGCTGCCCAACCAGCCCAACGCCCAGCAGCAGGGCTGGCTGAAGGAGCTGACGGAGGCGAGCGGCGAGACGTACCAGCGCAAGTTCGCGAATCTGCTGCGCGTCGCGCACGGCAAGGTCTTCGCCGTCATCGCCCAGGTGCGGGACAGCACCCGCAACTCGCTGGTCCGCCAGCTCGCCACGGACGCCAACCAGACCGTCCTGGACCACATCACGATGCTGGAGGCCACCGGGCTCGTCGACTTCGACGACATCGCCAACGGCGCCGCGGCGGGCGCGACCGCGAGCCCGACCGGACCTCCCCCGCCCTCCGGGGGCACTCCCCCGGAGCCGTCGCCTGCGGGCCCCCGCGGCAGTGTGCCGACGACGTCCCGCCCCTCGCCCCCGCCGCCCGGCACGGTCGACACCGGGCGCCCAGAACCTCAAATGTAGCTCTGAACGTCTCCTCCCGAGGGTTCGTACGACCCCGTCCCGGCCATGGTCCTGGGGACGGGGGACGAAGGGGGAGGCACATGCAGCGTCTGGGAACGCGCCCGGGGACGGAGAGCGGCACGACGACGGGGCCCGGCACCACGGACACCGGCGCCATGGGGACCGGCACCACGCACGGCGGCCCGGGGCTGCGCCTCGGCACCGGCATCGGCTGGCGGCCCGAGATCGCGGACGCCGTGGAGGCCATGCCCGGCATCGACTGGGTCGAGGCCGTCGCGGAGAACCTCTGCCCCGGGCATCTGCCCGACTCCCTGCTGCGGCTGCGCGAGCGCGGGGTGACCGTCGTGCCGCACGGCGTCTCGCTGGGCCTCGGGGGCGCGGACCGCCCCGACGGGGGCCGGCTGACCGCGCTCGCCGAGCGGGCCGAGGCGCTCGGCGCCCCGCTGGTCACCGAGCACATCGCGTTCGTACGGGCGGGGGGCGCCCTCACCGCGACGCAGCCGCTGGAGGCCGGGCACCTGCTGCCGGTGCCGCGCACCCGCGACGCGCTCGACGTGCTCTGCGAGAACGTCCGCATCGCGCAGGACGCGCTGCCCGTGCCGCTCGCCGTGGAGAACATCGCGGCGCTGATCTCCTGGCCCGGCGAGGAGATGACGGAGGGTCAGTTCCTGTACGAGCTGGCCGACCGGACCGGCGTACGGCTGCTCATCGACGTCGCCAACCTCCACACGAACCACGTCAACCGCGGCGAGGACCCGGCGAAGGCGCTGGACGAACTGCCCGTCGAGGCCATCGCGTACGTCCATGTGGCGGGCGGCTTCGAGCGGGACGGCGTCTGGCACGACAGCCATGCGCACCCCGTGCCCGAGCCGGTCCTCGCGGTCCTCGCCGACCTCGCGTCCCGGGTCAGCCCGCCCGGTGTCCTCCTGGAGCGCGACGAGAACTTCCCCGAACCGGCGGAGCTGGAGCGGGAGTTGGCGGCGATACGGGCCACGGTGACGACGGCCGGCGCACGGTCGGCGGAGCCCCGCACCGCGCGGCGCGACGTGCCGCCCGCCTCCGCGGACGCCCGCCAGCGCACCGCCCTCGCCCAGGCCGCCCTGCTCTCCTCGCTCGTCGCGGGCACCCCCGTGCCGGAGGGCTTCGACCACGCGCGCCTGCGGGTGCAGAGCCACGCCCTGGCCGCCAAGCGCGCCGACGTCGTCGCGAAGGTCGCGCCCGAACTGCCCCGCATCCTCGGCACGGCGTACCGCGCCGACTTCCTCGCGTACGCCCGGACCCGCCCCATGACGGGCGGCTACCGCCATGACGCGCTGCACTTCGCCGAGCACCTGCTGCTCGCGGACCGGCCCGAGGACGAGGCGGCCCGGGAGGAGCTGGGCCGGTGGTGGCGGGAGCGCTCGGGTCCCGCGCCGCTGTCCCGGCGGCCCACCGCCCGGCTCCTGGACGCCGCCCGCCGGGCCCTCGGGCGGTGACGTCATGAGCGCCGCGGGCGTCGTCTACACCATCGCCGTCTCGCTCGTCGCCGCGGAGCTGATCCGGGGCGTGGCGGCGGCCCGTCGCACCAGGTCCCCGTACCAGGCGAGACAACCGCTGGATCCCGAGCACGGCGTCTACGTCCGGGGCACCCTGGAGGCCGCGTTCCTCTCCGGCGGGCCCGCCCGCGCCGCCGACGCGCTGATCGCGGGCCTGCACGAGGACGGCAGGCTGACCGTCGCGGGCCCCGGCGTCGTCGGCATCACCCGCCCCGTGGCCAGGAACGCCGCCGAGCAGGCCGTCGTCGACGCCCACGCGGCGGCGCCGAACGGCGCGCTGCACTGGCTGCGGGCGGGCGTGATGCGGAGCCTGCCCGTGCAGGAGACGGGCGAGGCGCTCGCCCGGCGCGGCCTCGTCGTGCGGCCGGGCCGCCAGCACAAGTGGCGGCGCTGGGCCGGGGCGCTGGTCGCCCTGAGCTTCTTCGGCTTCGTGGTGTCGGCCGTGACCACGCTGCTGCTGGCGGCCGACGCCCCCGCCCCGGGCGACTACACGGCACCGGACCGCTTCGACTCGCTGCCCGTCGACATCGCGCAGCTGGTGCCCGGCCTCGTCTTCGGCATGGCGACCGGCCTGATCTGCCTCTCGATCACCTCGAAGCAGCTGACCGTCGCCGGGCGGTACGCCCTGCGCGAGTACGTCGCCTCCTCGGGCCACCTCACGGGCGCCGCGCACCTGGTGGCGGTCCGCGGCCTCGCGGCGGCCCACCCCGACCTGCGGCCCCAGCTGGTCGCCGCGGCCAGGGTCCGCACCCCGGCGACGGCGCCCGCGGGCCCGCACCCCGCTCCGTACCAGGATCCGAGCGGGTGGAACGGGGGCGGCGGCACGTCCGTCTGGTGCGGGACGGGCGGCGGGGGCGGGTTCGCCTGCTCGGGCGGCGGGGACGGCGGGTCCTCGTGCTCAGGGGGCGGCGGGTCGGCGTGTTCGAGCGGCGGGGGCTCGGCCTGCTCCAGCGGCGGCGGGTCCTCGTGCGGCGGGGGCGGGGGCGGGTCCTCGTGCGGGGGCGGGGGCGGCGGTTCCTCCTGCGGCGGAGGCGGCGGAGGCGGCGGGTCCTCATGACGAAGGCGGCCTCCCGCCTTCTGGGGGCGCACGCCCACGCCGTCAACCGACGTGCCCCGTACGGCGGTTGACGTACTCCCCGCCGTATCGGACCGCGCCCCGCCCGGGGCGCACTAACGTGCGGTGCCGCAACAGGAGGCACCATGCGATCCCGAATCATCAACGGCACCGGCCTCATCGTCGCGGGTCTCGTCGCGACACTGGCCGCACTGATCTTTCCGCTCTGGTCCTACGAGGACCGCTCGGGCACCGGCCTCGACCGGCTCAACGCCGAGACCGTGTCGACCGACTTCGGACCGCTGTCCGCCCTGGACCGGGAGTTCATCACGAAGGTGCGCCTCGCGGGCCTGTGGGAGATGCCCGCCGGGCAGCAGGCCGAGGAGCGCGGCACCACGAAGGCCGTGCGGACCGCGGGCGAGCACCTCGTCGAGGGCCACACGTTCCTGGACGCGCGCGTACGCGAGGTCGCGGCCCGCCTCAGCCTGGAACTGCCCAGCCAGCCGAACGACCAACAGCAGGGCTGGCTGCGGGAGTTGAGTGCGGCCCGCGGCGAGACGTACAACGAGAAGTTCGCGAACATCCTGCGCCGCGCGCACGGCAAGGTCTTCGCCGTCGTGGCCGAGGTGCGCGCGAACACCCGCAACTCGCTGGTGCGCGAGCTGGCCGACGACGCGAACACGACCGTCCTCGACCACATCACGGTCCTGGAGAAGACCGGCCTGGTCGACTTCGACGGCCTGGCGCGGGACGCGGCGACGGCGGCCCCGGGCCCCGTGACCCGCTCCCCGGCACCCCCCGGCCCGACGGCCTCCCCCGACTTCGCCACACCCGTCACCCCCTCCCCCACCTTCCCTCTGCCCCCGGCCGCCTCACGCCCGAAGCCACGGAAGCCGGACCCGGCCCCCGAGCAGGGGAAGGGACAGAAGGGACAAGGAAAGAAGGGGACGAAGGAGCGGGAGAAGAGGGAGTCCCGCGACCTGCGGGGAAAAACGGAACGTTACCTACCCGTCACCCCGCGTCCACATGGTGAATAAACCATGGCGCCCGGCCGCTCCTTCGCATAGAACACCGCCATGTTCTGGGTTCCCCTGCTCCTGATCGCCTGGGCCGCGACCGGCCTGTCCTGCGGTCGCCTCTGCCTGGCCACGAGCCGCGCCGCCGCACAGGAGCGGGCCGCGGTCCCCGGGCACGAACTCACCCTCTACGAAGCCGCCTTCCTGTCCGGCGGCCCCTCCCGCGTGGCCGACGTGACGCTCGTCGCGATGGCCAGGGCACGGCGGCTCCTGATCGCGCACACCGGCTGGGCGACCGTGGTCGATCCGGTGGGCCGCGACGACATGGAGCGCTCGGTGCTCGGCGCGATCGGCCCCGCGGGGCAGTCGCGGATAGCGCCGATACGCCGGGGCGCGGCGGCCGCCGACCCGGTGCGGGCGCTCGCCGACCGGCTCGTCGTGGCGGGCCTCGCCGTTCCCGACGGACTGGGCTCGGGCGTCGCGGCCGCGGTGCGCCAGGTGCGGGCCGCGGCGGTGGTCGTCCTCGCCCTCGGCACCGTCGCGGTGCTGCTGCCGACACAGGAGCGGCCTGCCGAGGGGCAGGTGCCGGTGGGGCTCTGGTTCGCGCTGCCGCTGATCCTGTGCGTGGCCTGTCTGGTCATCGCGCGCGTCGAGGTCCACCCCTACACCCGGTGGGCGTCCCCCGCGGGCCAGCGCCTCCTCGGCACGCTCTCGACGCACGGCGACCACCTCACCGCCGTGGCCGTGCGCGGGGTCCGCGCGACGGGCGATCCCGGCCTGCGGGCGGCCTTCTCCCACCGCGGCCCCGGCGCATCGGCCCAACGGCGTCATTGACGGGCTGATCGGGCCGACACCGGCGACACCGGCAGGCCGGTGCTTTACTTCGCGAAACACCGCACGAATCATCCCCTTTATTGATCACCGCCCGGAACGCACGGCCGGACATGAGGGGTAGACAAGCGCGATGAGAGCAGCAGCCGCCCGCTACGGAACCGCCGGATCCTTGGTCCTGACCGCCCTCGTCGCCGCCCCCGCGGGAAGCGCGAGCGGCACCACGCCCACCCCCGAGGCCCACGGCACCGTCCTCGCCGCCCAGCGCGCCGAGGCCGCCGGAATCCGCTGGGGCGCCTGCGCCGAGGCCGAAGGACTGCCCCCGTCGGTCCGCTGCGGCACCGTCTCCGTCCCGCTCGACTACGCCCGGCCCGACGGACGGCAGATCAAGCTGACCGTCAGCCGCACCAAGGCGACGGGCGGCGACCGGGGCAAGAAGACCGCGCGCCAGGGCGCGCTCGTGTTCAACCCGGGCGGTCCCGGCGCGTCCGGCACGTACTTCCCGCTGGTGGGCGTCATGCCCGAGTGGAAGCGCATCGCGGCGGCGTACGACCTGGTCGGCTACGCCCCGCGCGGCGTCGGCCGCTCGGCGCCGCTGTCCTGCCAGAACCCCAAGCAGTTCGCCAAGGCGCCCACGCAGGCGCCGACCCACCCCGACGCCTCGTACAAGCGGGAGCGCATCGCGCAGGCGCAGTCCTACGCGCGCGGGTGCGCGGCCCGCAACCCCGGGCTGCGGCACTACACGACGCTGAACAACGCGCGCGACCTGGACGTGCTGCGGGCCGCGCTCGGCGAGCGGAAGCTGACGTTCATGGGTGCCTCGTACGGCACCTACTTCGGAGCCGTCTACGCGACGATGTTCCCGTCCCACGTGCGCCGCATGGTCTTCGACTCGGCGGTCGACCCCGACCCCGCGCAGATCTGGTACGACAACAACCTCGACCAGTCCGCGGCCTTCGAGCGGCGCTGGGCGGACTTCCGCACGTGGGTGGCCAAGCACGACAAGACGTACCACCTCGGCGCGACGCCCGAGGACGTGCTGCGCAGCTACGAGAAGGTGCGCGCCGAGCTGGCCCACAAGCCGGCGGGCGGCAAGGTCGGCCCCGGCCAGTTGCAGGCCGCCTTCCTCAAGGCCGGGTACTACGACGACTACTGGCCGACGCGGGCGTCGGCGCTCTCCGCGTATCTGAAGGGCGACCCGAAGCCGCTCATCGAGCAGGCCGCGCCCGAGCCGAGGGGGGCCGTCGAGGAGGAGAACGGCAACGCCGTCTACACGGCCGTCGAGTGCAACGACGCGCCCTGGCCCACGGACTTCCGGATCTGGGACCGCGACAACTCCCGGCTCGCGCGCGTCGCCCCCTTCGAGACCTGGGACAACGCCTGGATGAACCTGCCGTGCGCCTACTGGTCCGCGCCCCGGCAGCAGCCGGTCGACGTGGGGACGGCCGAGGGCGCGCTGCCGCCCACCCTGATCCTGGCGGCCGAGCGGGACGCGGCGACCCCCTACGAGGGCGCCAAGGAGCTGAACCGAAGGCTGGCCGGCTCGGTCCTGGTGACCGAGGAGGGCGCGGGCACGCACGGCATCGGCGCCGGGCCCAACCAGTGCGTCAACGGTCACCTGGACGCGTATCTCCTGGAGGGCACCGTGCCGGTGCGGCGCGCGGCGTGCGCGCCGCACCGGGAGCCCGAGCCCCTGACGGGGGAACGGGCCGCGGCGCTTCCCAAGGACCTCTGAGCCCGTCGCCGCGCCCCTTGGGGGGCGCTCAGAGCGCGCCGAGCCGTTCCAGCGGGAACGGCGGCTGTGCCAAGGGGCGGACCGCCAGCCGCGTCAGCGGCAAGGCGTTGTCGTCGCCCGCCGTGCGATTCGCGTGCAGGACACCGCAGTGGGTGCAGCGGTGGACGAGGACCCATTCGCCGTCTCCGCGCACGGAGATGGCGAGGGGTTCCATCCGGGCGCCGCAGTCCGCGGCCCGGTCGCCGGGGGTGTCGTCGAGGTGACGGCTCCACAGGCAGTTCGGGCAGTGGTTGCGGTGGCCGGTGCCGGGCGCGGTCGTCGGGACGTCGAGACCGCAGTGCAGACAGCGGAAGGACCGGGCGCGTGCTTCAGTGCGCGCCCGCCTGGACGTGTTGCGGGACATGGTCGGAGTGACTCCTGAGCAATGCGGAAGGGGGTGGGCTCGAAGGATTCCGCAGGGCCCTGGGCATACACTCACCGGCTTTCTGGTCCACGCACACGAAAGGCCGGGCCCCAGTCGGCCCGACCTCTCGATGAAACCCGCACCGGGCGGGCGCGGCAAGCGAATTACCGGCTAGGCGAGACCCGCCACCAGCTCGGCCACGGACTTGCGGCGGCCGGTGTAGAACGGCACCTCTTCGCGGACGTGCATCCGGGCCTCGGAGGCGCGCAGGTGACGCATGAGGTCGACGATGCGGTAGAGCTCGTCGGCCTCGAAGGCGAGGATCCACTCGTAGTCGCCCAGCGAGAACGAGGCGACCGTGTTGGCGCGCACGTCGGGGTAGCCGCGGGCCATCTTGCCGTGGTCGGCGAGCATGCGGCGGCGGTCCTCGTCGGGCAGCAGGTACCAGTCGTAGGAGCGCACGAAGGGGTAGACGCTGACGTAGTTGCGCGGCGTCTCGTCGGCCAGGAAGGCCGGGATGTGCGACTTGTTGAACTCGGCGGGGCGGTGCAGCGCCATGTTCGACCAGACCGGCTCCAGGGCGCGGCCCAGCTTGGTGCGCCGGAAGAGGTTGTAGGCCTCCTGCAGCTCGTCGGCGGTCTCGGCGTGCCACCAGATCATGACGTCGGCGTCGGCGCGCAGCCCCGAGACGTCGTACGTGCCGCGGACCGTGATGTCCTTGGCGGCCAGCTGGTCGAACAGGTCCTGGACCTCGTCCGCGTAGCCCGCGCGGTCCTCGGGCAGCGCGTCGCGCAGCTTGAAGACGGACCACAGCGTGTAGCGGATGACCTCGTTGAGGTCCTTGGCCTTCTTGCCGGCGTTCTGCGTCTTGCCGACGGGCGGATTGGCGGGGGCGTCGTCACTCATGCGGCTATTCTCCTCCGCCGCCGTGCAGACTCTGCACCGGGTTCCGGGTGAGCTCCTGCACACCGGCGAGGTCACCGGCCAGCTGGTCGACGGCGGCGTTGGCGCTCGCGATACAGGCGGGGATGCCGACGCCGTCGTACGCCGCTCCGCAGACCGCGAGGCCGGGCAGCGCGGCGACGTGGGCGCGGATGCGGGCCACGCGCGCGTGGTGGCCCACGGGGTACTGCGGGAGTCCGTCGTTCCAGCGGGTGACGCGGGCGGCGACGGGCGTGGCGGTCAGGCCGGTGGCCGCGCGCAGGTCGTGCCGGGAGACCTCGACGAGCTCGGCGTCGTCGCGCTCCAGGATCTTCGTCTCGCCGTAGCGCCCGACGGAGGTGCGCAGGACGAGCAGGTCCGGGTCCTGGCGGTCGATCCAGCCCCACTTGCGGCTGGCGAAGGTGGACGCCTTGATGGTGTGCCCGTCGACGGGCGGCACGAGAAAACCACTGCCTTCGGGGAGGTCGATCTCGTCGCGCCGGTAGGCGAGGGTGGTGAGCGCCATGGAGGCGTACTCGACGGTGCGCAGCTCGGCGGCCGCGGCGGGCGCGACGGCCGCCAGGAGGTGCGCGGCGGCGGGCGCGGGCAGGGCGACGACGACGGCGTCGGCTTCGTAGAGGCCGTTCTCGGTGACGACGCGCCAGCCGTCGGGCGTGCGCAGCAGCTCGGTGACCGGCGTGTTGGTCAGAATCCGGGCGCCACGCGCGCGCAGCGACCCGGCGACGGCAAGCGGCAGCTGTCCGATGCCGCCGTCGATGCCCATGAAGACGGGCCCGGTCTGCTGGTTGCGCGCAGCGCGCGCCTGGATGTCGCGGACGCCCTCGGTGAGGGAGGTGTGCGTGCGGGCGGCCTCGAAGAGCTGCGGGACGGCCGAGCGCATCGAGATGCGGTACGCGTCCCCGGCGTACACCCCGCCGAGCAGGGGCTCCACGAGGCGGTCGACGACCTCGCGGCCCAGGCGCGCGGCGACGTACTCACCGACGGCGACGTCGTCGCCGACCTCGGTGGGCGGCAGGTCGCGGTCCTGCCCGATGCGGCCCAGGCCCTCTTCGGAGAGGACACCGGCGAGGGCGGAGGCGTCGCCGGGCACGCCCATGACGTGGCCCTTGGGCATGGGGCGCAGGGCGCCGCGGGTCCAGATCGCGGCGGTCGCCGTGGCGGGCGGCTGGAGGCGGTCGGCGAGGCCGGTCTCGCGGGCGAGCGCGACGGCCTCGGGGCGGCGGGCGAGCATCGACTCGGCGCCGAGGTCGACGCGGACCCCGGCGATCTCGCCGGCGTGCAGTTTGCCGCCGAGCCGGTCGGAGGCCTCAAGAAGGGTCACGCGCGTCGCCGTCCCGGCGGCGAGCAATCGGTGCGCGGCGGCCAGTCCGGCGATCCCGCCCCCGATGACGACGGCGTGGCCGCTGCCCGTTCCTGTGTCCGTTGCGCGCATGCCCCCACTCTCTCAGACCGGCGAGTCCTGACCGTGACCGCATCGGGACCCGTCGGCAACCATCGTTTCGCCCCGGTCCTGCGTCGTAGGAGCACAGTCACCACGTCCCTCGGGGGGTACGCCGATGCACACGTCCAGCAGGTCCACTTACCGCCCGCCCCGGCACCGCACCGTCTCGGCCCTCCTCGGGCTCCTGCTCGCGCTCGCGCTGGCCGTCACGGGCTGCTCGGCGGCCGGGGGCGACAGCGACAGCGGGGGCGGCTCCGACGACAAGGCGGCGGGCGCCGAGGCCGGGCGGAAGGGGGCCGCCGACGCGGGCGGCGGCGGGTCCGAGGACTCCCGGGCCGGTCAGTCCGGCGCGAAGAAGCCGCCGAAGGCCACCGGCACGCACATCATCCGCACCGCGAAGCTGACGGTGCGCGTCAAGGACGTGTCCGGCGCCCTGGCGGACGCCCGCGCGGCCGCCGAGGACGCGGGCGGCATCGTGGGGAACGAGAACACCACCCGCGACTCCGACGGCCGTGAGCGCAGCCGCGTCGTCCTGCGCGTCCCGCAGGACAAGTACGAGGACGTCCTCGCGTCCCTGGAGGGCACCGGCAAGCTGCTCGACCGCGAGGCCAAGGCCGAGGACGTCACCGACCAGGTCGTCGACGTGCAGAGCCGCGTCGCGTCGCAGCGGGCGAGCGTGGCGCGCGTGCGCGAGCTGATGGACAAGGCGACGAAGCTCAGCGATGTGGTCACGCTGGAAGGGGAGTTGAGCACCCGTCAGTCGGACCTGGAGGCGCTCCTGGCCCAGCAGGCCTCGCTGAAGGACCGCACGAGCATGGCGACGATCACGCTGTCGCTCACCGAGGGCCCGGCGAAGGCGGTCGCCCAGGACGACGATCCGTCGTTCGTGGACGCGCTCGCGGGCGGCTGGGGCGCGTTCGTGACGATGCTGCGGTGGATCGCCGTCGCGCTCGCCGCGGTGCTGCCGTTCGTGGCGGTGGCGGCGCTGCTGCTGGTGCTGTGGCTCCGGGTCGTGCGGCCCCGGCTGCCGCGCCGTGGGGCCGCGGCACCCGCCGGGATCCCGGCCGTGCCGCCGGTGCCGCCGGCCGCCGGGGGCGGGCGGGGCGACCAGGACTGACCGATGTCCGCGCCCCCGGTGGGGCGCGGCGCCCGGCCGCCGTAGCGTGTGCCCATGAGCAGCACACGTGAGCGATTGGTGGTCATCGGGGGCGACGCGGCCGGGATGTCGGCCGCGTCGCAGGCACGCAGGCTGAAGGGCCCGGACGAGCTGGAGATCGTCGCGTTCGAACGCGGCCACTTCACCTCGTTCTCGGCCTGCGGCATCCCCTACTGGGTGGGCGGCGACGTCGAGGAGCGGGACGCGCTGATCGCGCGCGGCCCCGAGGAGCACCGGGAGCGCGCGATCGATCTGCGGATGCGCACGGAGGTGGTCCGCATCGACGTCGCGGGCCGCCGCGTCCTGGCCCGCGACCTCGAAGCGGACGAGGAGTACTGGACGTCGTACGACAAGCTCGTCATCGCGACCGGGGCGCGGCCGATCCGTCCGGCGCTGCCCGGCATCGACGCGCCCGGCGTGCACGGGGTGCAGACCCTCGACGACGGCCAGGCCCTGCTGGACACCCTGGCGCGGACCGAGGGCCGGCGCGCGGTGGTGATCGGCGCGGGCTACATCGGCGTCGAGATGGCGGAGGCGCTGATCAACCGCGGCTACCGGGTCACGGTCGTCAACCGCGGCAAGGAGCCGATGTCGACGCTCGACGCGGACATGGGCCGCCTCGTGCACGAGGCCATGTCGGGCATGGGCATCGAGATGGTGAACGACGCCGAGGTCACCAAGATCCTCACGGGCGACGGCGGCCGGGTCAGGGCGGTGGCCACGGAGGACGCCGAGTACCCGGCGGACGTGGTGGTGCTCGGCATCGGCGTCCGCCCCGAGACCGGCCTCGCGCGCGAGGCGGGCCTGCCGCTGGGCGAGCACGGCGGTCTGCTCACCGACCTCGCGATGCGGGTGCGGGGGGCCGCGGCGGGCGGGGTCGTCTGGGCGGGCGGCGACTGCGTGGAGGTCCTCGACCTGGTGTCGGGGCGCGAGCGGCACATCGCGCTCGGCACGCACGCGAACAAGCACGGCCAGGTCATCGGGTCGAACGCGGGCGGGGGTTACGCGACGTTCCCGGGTGTGGTCGGCACGGCGGTCAGCAAGGTGTGCGACCTGGAGATCGCCCGCACCGGCCTGCGCGAGAAGGACGCGCGGGCGGCGGGGCTCCAGTACGTGACGGTGACCATCGAGTCGACGAGCCGGGCCGGTTACTACCCGGGCGCGGCCCTGATGACGGTGAAGATGCTGGCGGAGCGGCGCACGGGCAGGCTGCTCGGCGTGCAGATCGTCGGCCGCGAGGGCGCGGCCAAGCGCGTCGACATCGCGGCGGTGGCGCTGACGGCGGGCATGACGGTGGATCAGATGACGGCGCTCGACCTGGGGTACGCGCCGCCGTTCTCCCCCGTCTGGGACCCGGTCCTGGTGGCGGCGCGCAAGGCGGTGGCGGCGGTCCGGCGGGCGGGCTGAGATTTCGGCCCGCGGGAGCTCCCGGCCCGCGGGCCGGCCCGCCTCCGGCCGCGGCCGACGTGCGAAAAGGGTCCCTGTCCGGTCGGACAGGGACCCTTTTCGGTCATCTTTCAGACGGCGGTGCGCGTGTGCACGTACTCGACGAGGCGGGTCAGCGCCTCGGGGTCCGTGGTCGGCAGGACGCCGTGGCCGAGGTTGAAGATGTGGCCCTCCAGGCCGCTCGCGGCGGCGAGCACCTCGTCCGTCTTGGCCTCGACGGCCTCGCGGGTGGAGAAGAGGACGGCCGGGTCGAGGTTGCCCTGGAGCGCCTTGCCGGGGCCGACGCGGCGCACGGCCTCGTCGAGCGGTACGCGCCAGTCGACGCCCACGACGTCGGCGCCGGCCTCACCCATCAGCCCGAGCAGCTCACCGGTGCCGACGCCGAAGTGGATGCGGGGCACGCCGTAGGAGGAGACGGCGTCGAAGACCTTCGTCGACGCGGGCATCACGCGGCTGCGGTAGTCGGCGGGCGACAGGGCGCCCACCCACGAGTCGAAGAGCTGCACGGCGCTGGCGCCCGCCTCGATCTGCACCTTCAGGAAGGCGCCGGTGATCTCCGCGAGGCGGTCGAGCAGGTCGGCCCACAGCTGCGGGTCGCCGTACATGAGGGCCTTGGTGTGCTCGTGGTTGCGGCTCGGGCCGCCCTCCACGAGGTAGCTCGCGAGGGTGAACGGCGCACCGGCGAACCCGATGAGCGGCGTCGACCCGAGCTCGGCGGTCAGCATGCCGATCGCCTCGGTGACGTAGTGGACGTCCTCCGGGGTGAGGTCCCGCAGCTGCGCGAGGTCGGCGCGCGAGCGGATGGGGTTCTCGACGACGGGCCCGACGCCCGGCTTGATGTCGAGGTCGATCCCGATCGCCTTGAGCGGTACGACGATGTCGCTGAAGTAGATCGCCGCGTCGACGCCGTGGCGGCGCACCGGCTGCAGCGTGATCTCCGTGACGAGGTCGGGGCGCATGCAGGACTCCAGCATGGCCGTGCCCTCGCGAACCTTGCGGTACTCGGGCAGTGAGCGCCCCGCCTGGCGCATGAACCAGACGGGCGTGTGCGGCACGGCCTCGCGCCTGCAGGCCTTCATGAAGGCGGAGTCGTACGTCGCTGCGTTCTGCCGGCCCTCGGGGCGACGGCTGTCATTGGCACTCACGCGGAAAGTCTCGCACGTTGACCGGGGACCCCCTGACGGGTGTCTCTCCCTGCGCGAAGGCGCGGTTCCCCTTAACCTTCCCCGCATGGCTGCGGCTCAGGAACAACGGTCGGACGGCGCTGGCGAGATGGAGAGTTCGGAGGGAAAGGTGGCGGATTCGACTCCGCTGCCCTTCCGCGCGGCGGTCGACGCGCTACGGGGGGCACGGCTGCGGCCGGAGATCGAGATCGACCCGACGCGGCCGCCGCAGCGGCTCGCGCCGTACGCGTACGCGTTGGAGGCGGCGGTCGTCGAGGACGACGAGGACCTCGCGGACGGGCGGCTCGTGCTGCTGCACGACCCGTCCGGGCACGACGCGTGGCAGGGCACCTTCCGGCTCGTCACCCTCGTGCGGGCGGAACTGGAACCGGAGATGGCGGCGGACCCGCTGCTGCCGGAGGTGTGCTGGTCCTGGCTGACCGGGGCGCTGCGCGCGCGGGGGCTCTCGGCGGGCGAGGCGAGCGGCACGGTGACACGTGCGGGGTCGCACTACTTCGGGGGCCTGTCCGAGCGGCCGCCCGCCTCGCAGATCGAGATCCGCGCGTCGTGGACCCCCCGCGAGGGGTCCGGCGGGGTGCCGGACGCGGGGGCGCATCTGGCGGCGTGGTGCGATCTGCTCTGCCAGGTCGCGGGGCTGCCGCCGACGGGTCCCGGGGACGGGTCCGTGGTGTCGCTGCCGCAGCGAAGAGGACCGCTTTCCCCTTGAGGTCCGGGCTGTTGCCGGATGGGGCCGTCGCGGCTGCGGCGGCCCCACTCTTTTGAGGGACGGCGGGGTCACCCGGAAGGGCCCGTGTTCGGTTCGATCTTCGGATGATCGAGCACATGTCCGAATTGCCCGGATTCAGGCTCATCAAATCGTGATCATTCTCTAAAGGCCGACGGGTTTGCTGCCGAAGAGGTTTGTGACCTTGAAAAGCACGGTTCGTCCCGGCTTCATCCCCGAGCCGGTGCCCGTCCCGCCACCCCAGGAGGCCTGGTGTCCGTTCTCCTCGAGCAGCCCGCAAGCCTGGTCGCCTACCGCCCGAACAAGCCGACCGCCATGGTCGTCGTGGCCGACCCCCGCGTCCGTTCCACCGTCACCCGCCACCTGTGGGCGCTCGGTGTACGCGACGTCATCGAGGCCTCGTCCATCGCGGAGGCTCGTCCCCGCATCGGCAACCCCCGGGACATCTGCGTCGCAGACGTCCACCTCCCCGACGGCTCCGGCCTGACGCTCCTGTCCGAGACCCGCGCCGCGGGCTGGCCCAACGGCCTCGCCCTCTCCGCCGCCGACGACATCGGTGCCGTGCGCAACGCCCTCGCGGGCGGTGTGAAGGGTTACGTCGTCACCGGCACCCGTACGAACGTCGGACTCCCCACCCGCCCCGGCGCCGCTCCGATCGGCTCGGCCGCCGCCCGAATGCACCGCCGCCCTCCGGGCACCCCGAGCCACCCCGGCGGCTACCGCGAGCTGTCCGGACGTGAGGTCGAGGTGCTCCGCCTCGTCGCGGAGGGCCAGTCCAACAAGGCCATCGGCGTCTCGATGGGCCTGTCCGCGCTGACCGTGAAGAGCCACCTCGCCCGCATCGCGCGCAAGCTCGGCACGGGTGACCGGGCCGGGATGGTGGCGGTCGCCCTGCGCACCGGAATCATCCACTGACTGATTTACAACCCTCGCGCGCCCGTCGACGGAACGTTCCGTCGACGGGCGCCGTGCATACACAGATACCCTTGACAGGTGACCGACGCCCAAGAGACCGCAGCAGACAGCTCACTGCGAACCACCGGAGGCGGCCCTCCGGACGACGTCGAAACGGCGCCGATCCCCTTGCTCGAGCCGCGTGACGGCGTGCCGCCGGTGATCGCCGACGAGGAGACCCTCGCCGCGACGATCGCCGCGTTCGCCGCCGGCACCGGCCCCGTCGCCGTCGACGCCGAACGCGCGTCCGGCTACCGGTACGGCCAGCGGGCCTATCTCGTCCAGCTCCGCCGCGAGGGCGCGGGCACCGCGCTGATCGACCCCGTCGCCTGCCCCGACCTGTCCGGGCTCGGCGAGGCCATCGGCGACACGGAGTGGGTGCTGCACGCCGCCACCCAGGACCTGCCGTGCCTGCGGGAGATAGGCATGGTCCCCGCGCGCATCTTCGACACGGAGCTGGCGGGCCGGCTCGCCGGGTTCCCCCGGGTGGGGCTCGGCGCGATGGTCGAGAGCGTGCTCGGCTTCGTCCTGGAGAAGGGGCACTCCGCCGTCGACTGGTCGACGCGCCCCCTGCCCGAGCCCTGGCTGCGGTACGCGGCGCTGGACGTCGAGCTCCTCGTCGACCTGCGCGACGCCCTGGAGAAGGAGCTCGACCGGCAGGGCAAGCTGGAGTGGGCCCGCGAGGAGTTCGACGCCATCGCCTCCGCGCCGCCCGCGCCGCCCCGCAAGGACCCCTGGCGCCGGACGTCCGGCATGCACAAGGTGCGGCGGCGTCGCCAGATGGCGGCCGTGCGGGAGCTGTGGACCGCGCGCGACCGGGTCGCGCAGCGGCGTGACGTGTCGCCGGGCAAGGTCCTGAGCGACGGCGCGATCGTCGAGGCGGCGCTCGCCCTGCCGCCGAACGTGCACGCGCTCGCGGGGCTCACCGGCTTCGGGCACCGCATGGGGCGGCGTCAGCTGGAGCAGTGGCAGGCCGCGGTCGACCGTGCGAAGGCGCTGCCGGACTCGGAGCTTCCGCAGCCGGGGCAGGCGGTGAGCGGGCCTCCGCCGCCGCGGTCCTGGGCGGACCGGGACCCCGCCGCGGCGGCACGGCTCTCCGCGGCGCGGGCGGCGGTCTCGGCGCTGGCCGAGCAGCTGCACATGCCGCAGGAGAACCTGATCACTCCGGACACGGTCCGGCGCGTCTGCTGGGAGCCGCCGGCCCAGGTGAACGGGGATTCCGTGGCGGCCGCCCTTGCCGGGCACGGGGCTCGGCAGTGGCAGATCTCGCTCGTCACGCCCGTTCTGGTGACGGCTCTCGGCTGACTGCCGGTCGTCGCGCGTTCAGGCCGCCGCTTCGCGGCGAAGACCTTTCCCACCCGCCCACCCAACACTCCGCACCGAGCGGCGAACCGGGTGGGCGGGTGGTTCGCGTCGCGGGCCGGGGGAGGCCCCGTTGCGGGCCGGGGGTCCCGTGGTGCCCACCCGTTCCGCACGACGGAACGGTGGGCACCACCCCGGTGCCGAGTTCCGATCGGAGGCATCGACGAGTGTGACCTTCGCCTCGCCAGAGCGGCACCCGGCGGGCCTTGGCCGCATAGTTACCGACAAGTAGGGTGGACTGCGGAAGCGCGCCGGCAGGCGCACCGCACCCTGGAGGAGAGCCATCGTGCCTCGTACCGTCAGGGACGTCGTCTTCGTGGACGGCGTCCGCACCCCGTTCGGCAAGGCGGGCCCGAAGGGCATCTACCACGAGACCCGTGCCGATGACCTCGTCGTGAAGGCCATCCGGGAGCTGCTGCGCCGCAACCCGGACCTCGACCCCGCCAAGATCGACGAGGTCGCCATCGCCGCGACCACGCAGATCGGCGACCAGGGCCTGACGATCGGCCGCACCGCCGGCATCCTCGCCGGACTCCCGCAGTCCGTGCCCGGCTACTCCATCGACCGCATGTGTGCCGGTGCCCTGACCGCCGTGACCTCCGTCGCGGGCAGCGTCGCCTTCGGTGCGTACGACATCGCCGTCGCCGGCGGTGTCGAGCACATGGGCCGCCACCCCATGGGCGAGGGCGTCGACCCGAACCCGCGGTTCGTGAGCGAGAAGCTCGTGGACGAGTCCGCGCTGTTCATGGGCATGACGGCGGAGAACCTCCACGACCGCTACCCGAGCATCACCAAGCAGCGCGCCGACGAGTACGCGGTGCGCTCGCAGGAGAAGGCCGCCAAGGCGTACGCCGACGGCAAGATCCAGGCCGACCTCGTGCCGATCTCCGTACGCCGGACCAACGCGGAGGCCGGTGAGACCGGCTGGGGCCTCGCCACCGCCGACGAGCCGATGCGTCCGGGCACGACGCTGGAGAACCTCGCGGGCCTCAAGACGCCGTTCCGTACGCACGGCCGCGTCACCGCGGGCAACGCCGCCGGTCTGAACGACGGCGCCACCGCCTCGCTCATCGCCTCCGAGGAGTTCGCCCGCGAGAACGGCCTGCCGGTCAAGATGCGGCTGGTCTCCTACTCCTTCGCTGGCGTCGAGCCCGAGGTCATGGGCTACGGCCCGATCCCGGCGACGGAGAAGGCGCTGGCCCAGGCGGGCCTGTCCATCTCCGACATCGGTCTCTTCGAGATCAACGAGGCCTTCGCCGTGCAGGTGCTCGCCTTCCTGGAGCACTACGGCATCGCCGACGACGACGCGCGCGTCAACCAGTACGGCGGCGCCATCGCGTTCGGCCACCCGCTCGCCTCCTCCGGCGTACGCCTGATGACGCAGCTGGCGCGGCAGTTCGAGGAGCAGCCGGAGGTCCGCTACGGCCTCACGACCATGTGCGTCGGCTTCGGCATGGGCGCCACGGTCATCTGGGAGAACCCCCACCACAAGGACGCCGGAGGCGAGAAGTGAGCACCACGACCACCGCTGAGCTTCTGAAGGGTGCGGCCGAGCTGTTCCCGGACGAGGTCGTCACGCAGGCGCACGTACGCCACCTCGACCTCCCGGCGGGCGCGGGCCGCTTCGCCCTCATCACGCTGGACAACGGCTTCGACCACACCAAGCCGACCACCTTCGGCCCGGCCTCGCTGGCGAACCTCGACGCCGCGATCGACCAGGTCGAGAAGGAGGCGGCCGAGGGCGGAATCGTCGGCGTCGGCATCACCGGCAAGCCGTTCATCTTCGCCGTCGGCGCCGACCTCAAGGGCGTCGAGCTGCTCAAGCACCACGAGGACGCGCTCGCCATCGGCAAGGGCGGCCACGAGGTGTTCAAGCGCCTCTCGGGCCTCGCCGTGCCGACCTTCGCGTACTACAACGGCGCCGCCATGGGCGGTGGCGTCGAGGTCGGTCTGCACTGCACCTACCGCACCGTCTCCAAGGCGCTGCCCGCCTTCTCGCTGCCCGAGGTCTTCCTCGGCCTGGTCCCGGGCTGGGGCGGCTGCGCGCTGCTCCCGAACCTGATCGGCGCCGACAAGGCCGTCTCGGTCATCATCGAGAACTCGCTGAACCAGAACCGCCAGCTCAAGGGCAAGCAGGTCTTCGAGCTCGGCATCGCCGACGCGATCTTCGAGGGCGCCGACTTCCTGGAGCAGTCGCTGATCTGGACCGCGTCGGTCCTCGGCGGCACGACCGAGGTCGTCCGCCCCGAGATCGACCGCGGCGAGGGCTGGGACGCCGCCGTCGCGCGCGGCCGTGCCATCGCCGACTCCAAGGTGCACGGCGCCGCCCCGGCCGCGTACCGCGCCCTGGAGATCATCGCGGCCGCCAAGGACGGCGACCTCCAGCAGGGCTTCGACGCCGAGGACACCGCGCTCGCCGACCTCATCATGGGCGGTGAACTGCGCGCGGGCATCTACTCGTTCAACCTCGTGCAGAAGCGCGGCAAGCGCCCCGCCGGCGCCCCGGACAAGAACCTGGCGCGCCCGGTCACCAAGGTCGGCGTCGTCGGCGCCGGTCTGATGGCCTCGCAGCTCGCGCTGCTGTTCCTGCGCCGCCTGGAGGTGCCGGTCGTGCTGACCGACATCGACCAGGAGCGCGTCGACAAGGGCGTGGGCTACGTCCACGAGGAGATCGACAAGCTGCTCCTCAAGGGCCGCGTCAACCAGGACAAGGCGAACCGCCTCAAGGCGCTCGTCTCCGGTGTCCTGGACAAGGCCGAGGGCTTCGCCGACGCCGACTTCATCATCGAGGCCGTCTTCGAGGAGATCGGCGTCAAGCAGCAGGTGTTCGCCGAGGTCGAGGCCGTCGCTCCGGCGCACGCGATCCTCGCCACCAACACCTCCTCGCTGTCGGTGAGCGAGATGGCGTCGAAGCTGAAGCACCCCGAGCGGGTCGTCGGCTTCCACTTCTTCAACCCCGTCGCGATCCTGCCGCTCCTGGAGATCGTGCGCGGCGAGCAGACCGACGACGCCTCGCTGGCCACGGCCTTCGGCGTCGCCAAGAAGCTGAAGAAGACCGCGGTGCTCGTGAAGGACGCCCCGGCGTTCGTCGTGAACCGCATCCTGACCCGCTTCATGGGCGAGATCCAGAACGTCATCGACGAGGGCACCCCGGTCGCCGTCGCCGAGAAGGCCGTCGAGCCGCTCGGTCTGCCGATGTCGCCGCTGGTCCTGCTCGAACTGGTCGGCCCGGCCATCGGTCTGCACGTGTCGGAGACGCTCAACCGCTCCTTCCCGGACCGCTTCACGGTCTCCCCGAACCTCGCGGCCGTCGTCAAGGCGGGCAAGCGCGGCTTCTACGTGTACGACAGCGGGAAGCCGGAGCTCGACCCGGAGGTCGCCGCCCTCCTGAAGCAGGGCGACTCCGTCCTGACCGAGGAGCAGGTCCGCGACCGCGTCCTGGACGCCGTCGCCCAGGAGATCGGGCTCATGCTCGACGAGGGTGTCGTCGCCGAGGCGCAGGACATCGACCTCTGCCTGATCACCGGCGCGGGCTGGCCCTTCCACCTGGGCGGCATCACGCCGTACCTGGACCGTGAGGGCGTCAGCGAGCGGGTGAACGGCAAGCGGTTCCTCGCGCAGGGCGTGGCGAGCGTCCCGGCGTAACGCCGCCGCACATCGCCTCGACACGGCGGGGCCGTACGGGAGTCCGCTCCCGTACGGCCCCGCCGTCGTTCCGTGCCGCGGCCCGGCTCAGACCCGGTCCCACGCCCCCAGCGCCAGCCCCGGCTCCGCCTTCTGGCGGGCCAGGCGCAGGGTGCCGTCGAGGCCGATCGCCGCCATGACCACGCGCCCGTGCGCGTCCAGCGCCAACGCCGGTGCGCCCAGGCAGGGTTCGCCGGTCTCCGCCCACCACAGGCCCGCCGCCTCGTCCTGCGTCGGGAACGCGGCGAGCGCCGGGCGGCCGGTGGACGTGCGGTGCGCGAGGACCGTGCACTCGTGGCCGTCGACCGTCGTCCGCAGGGCGGCCGTGGGGCCCTGCGAGGGCGTGCCGCCGAGCGGGATCGCCGCCCCGCCGTCGGCCGGACGGTGGGCGAGCACACCGTCGCCGTCGACGTCGGCCGCGTAGTACGTGAACCGGTCGGCGGCGGTCTCCAGGACCGTGCCGGAGCCGGGGACCGGGGCGAGCGGCACGTCGTCGGCGCGCGCCAGGTCGCCGCCCTGGCTCTCCTGGGCCCAGCGCAGCGTGGCCTTGGCGGCGGGGGCGAGGACCTCCACGCGGCCCGTGGCCGTGGCGAGCGCGGCGATGCCGTCCAGGGTGTCGCGGACCTTGAAGTCCTTCCACCCCTCCCACTTGCCGCCCTTGCCCTCGCGGCGCATCCGCACGCTGCCCACGGCGTCCCGCACGAAGACGTGGACGGTGCCCGCGGCGTCCACCGCGGCGGCGGGCGCGCCGAGCCTCGGGGCGCGCTCGACGAGCTTGGTGTGCGGATTGCCGAGCGAGCGCCAGTCCATGAGCGGCCGCCCCGACTGGTACTGGATGGAGTGCACGACGTCGACGACCGCCTTGCCGTCGTCGCCCGGACGCTCCCGGCGCCCCACGAAGTGCACGTACCCGTCGGCGCCCTGGGCCAGGGTGAGGTACGTCAGGTCGGGGGCCTCGAAGAAGTCGGGGCCGCGCCAGTCCGGGCCGCCGGGCCGCCGCTCCGTCCAGCGCAGGAGTCCGCCCTCGGCGCGGGCGTACGCCGTGAGCCGGCCGTCCCGGCCCCTCAGCAGCCAGCGGGCGGTATCCGGAGCACCGGTGCTGATGGACCTCGACGGCATGACTCGGCGCCACCCTTTCGCTTCACGACGCACAGCGTTTTGCCGATTAGTTTACGTTTGCCGCATGACAACTCTCGTCGTCGTCGATGCGGCCAACGTCGTCGGCTCCGTCCCCGACGGCTGGTGGCGCGACCGCCGCGGGGCCACCGAGCGGCTGCGGGACTCCCTGGCCGCGTACGCCGCCGAGGGGCTGCCGGACCGGCCGGGCCCGCTGGACATCGTCCTCGTCGTCGAGGGGGCCGCGCGCGGCGTGGAGTCCGTGCCGGGCGTCCGCGTGGACACCGCGCCCGGCAGCGGCGACGACCGGATCGTGGAGCTGGCCGCCGAGGCGGCCGGACGCCCCTGCCTGGTGGTCACCGCCGACCGCGAACTGCGCCGCAGGGTCGGCGACACCGGGGCCGAGTGCGCGGGCCCGCGCACCGTGCGCCCCGGGTAGCCGGGACCCTCAGATGCGCTTCGCGCTGCGCAGCGTCGAGGCGTAGTAGCCGTTGCCGTCCAGACGCGACGTGCCGCCCTTGTCGCCGATGGTGGGGCCGTTGACCTCCTCGCGGCTGGAGATGAAGATCTTGTGGCCGTCGGCGTCGTGGCCCAGGAAGATGCCGACGTGGTCAAGGCGCTGCTTGGTGCGGGCGTCGAGCTTGAAGAAGACCAGGTCGCCCGGCTGGACCACGTCGATCGACTTGGGGCGGTCGGCCGCGCCGATGCCCTTGAGCGGGATGACGTCCGTGCCGACCTTGCCGCGCGCCATGCCGTTGGCGGTGCGGGGCAGGCCGTCGCCGACCTTGTCGGTGGCCATCAGCGGGTAGCGGGCGCGGTAGCCGAAGACGGTACGGATGAAGCCCGAGCAGTCCATGGAGCGGGCGCGCATCTTCTCGGGCTGCATCGTGGTGCCGTTGCGGAAGGTGTACGGGATGCCGAGGTAGTCGAAGAAGTCCGACTCCTCAAGGCGCAGGTCGTTGCCCGCGCTGCCGTCGGGGTTCAGCGGGCCGAAGTTGGCGTCACCGGCGTACGCGATGCCCTCGTCGTCCTTCTTGACCGGCGCGCCCTCCACGTACTGGAAGGCCATCGCGAAGATGTCGTCCTCCTCGCTGCCGGAGAACTCCTTGTACCAGTCCTTGAACCACTTCTCCTTCTCCGCGCCCTCGCGCCAGGTCTCCGGCATCAGCCGCACCCAGTCGTTCGTCACGACACGGGACTTGGTGTTGGCGGGCTCGGTGAAGGTGCGGCTCGGTCCGGTCAGCGTCGCGGTGCGCGCGCCGTCGGTGAAGGTGGCGAGGACCTTGCCGCCGTCGGTGCGCAGCACGGAGCGGTCGGGGTTCTTCAGGCGCTCCCACGTCTGCTTGCCGCTGCCCTGCTGCCCGGTGCTGCTGCTCAGCCCCGGGGTGTCGGTGACGGCCTGCACCTTGGGCGCCTTGGCCTCTTCGTCCTTGCGCAGTTCCACGGTCAGATAGGCGCTGCCGGCGAGCAGGGCGAGCACGGTCACCGCGTGCAGGGCGGGACGCTTCTTCTTGGGCGGCATGAGTGGCTCCTGGAATCAGGCGGACGGCATGAAGCCGAGGAGGATCCCGGCGGTGAGGACGACGTAGGCCATGAGCGTCACCGAGCCCGTGGCGAGCAGGGTGGGGCCCTTGGGCTGGCGCACCAGCTGGTAGGCGATCAGGCCCGGCACGATGAAGCCGAGGGTCTGGTTGCTGTACATGAGCGGGAACTCGAGCGAGAGCACGATCATCACGGTGGCCTGGAGCGTGACGCCGAGCAGCACGACCGCGGCGAACAGCCGCTTGCCGTAGAGGATCACGAAGCGCTGCATGAGCAGGGTGCCGACGTAGGTCAGCACGGTCACGCCGACCACCATGGCCGCGCGCTGGAGGTCCTCGACGAGGGTCAGCGCGAGCCAGCCCGGGGTGATCATGCCGCCGGGCGAGAGGTTGGTCGTCAGATAGCAGACCAGGGAGAAGAGCAGCCCGAGCGCGATGCCGACCGCGGCGATCTCGGGGGTGAGGACGGAGGGAATCAACGGGGCTCTCCTGGGCTGTGCCACTGCTGGTGGTCGTCTGCGGCGTGCGGTGCGGGCGGGACCCGCGGCTCGAACATGCCGCGCGGCCTGGCGGGTTGGTGCTGCGGTTCCTGGGGCGGGTGGGGCTCGTGCGTCTGCTCGGGTCCGTACGGCCCGGACGGCCGCTGCGGCTCGCGCGTCTGCTGCGTCTGCTGCGGCACGTACATCTCGTGCGTCCCGTAGGCGGCCTGCTGCACCACCGGGAGCGGGGCCGTGTACCGCTCCTCGTACGCCTCCGGATAGTGCTGGTAGGGGTCGATGCGCGGCACGTACAGCTGCATCGTCTCCACCGGGTCGCCGGGGGCGGCGGTGGCGGCGGGCGCGGTGGGCGCGGGCGCCGCCGGCTCCTCGCTCTCGTCGGCGGGGAGTTCGGCGAGGTGCTCCAGGAGCAGCTCGCCCTGGCCGTGGATGTTGCCGATCGCCACGAGCGAGGAGTCGGGACCGAGCTGCCCGAGCATCTCGTTCATGAACTCCTCGGGGTCGCGCCGGTCGCCCCCGAGGTCGACGGCGCGCGAGCGCCACTCTGCGGGGATCGCGTCGATGGCCGACTTGGCGGGGTGACCGATGACGAAGACCTTCTCCGGCTTGAGGTCCGGGATGATCTCGCCCATCTGGCCGTTGCGCTCGACGCGGTCGGGGCGGCAGTTGATGACCACGTTGAGCGGGCGGTGGATCGCGCCGAGGTCGAGCAGCTGGTTGATGTTCATCAGCGTCGACTCGGGGTCGTTGGCCGCGAAGACGTTGGCGAAGCGGAGCTTCTTGCCGTCCTCGGTGGCGTACCGCTCGACGGAGAGGACACCGGGGTCCGGCGGGGCGTCGTACATGCCCTGGAGAGCCGTCTCGCGCTCCACGCCGAGGAGTTCGGCGACGGTCAGCGCGATCGCCACGTTCTCCTTGAAGGTGAACCAGCTGAAGCCGCGCAGCTCCTCGTCGGTGACCGACTCCGGGTCCGCGTAGATCAACCGGCAGTCGCGGGCCTCGGCCTCCTCCTTGAGGATCGCGTAGCGGTCCTTCTCGGCGGTGACGCAGATGCCGCCCTCGGGCATGGAGCGCGACAGCGAGCGCGCCACGTCGTCGAGGGTGGGGCCCATCTCGGCGAGGTGGTCCTCGCGGACGTTGCAGAGCACGCCGATGGTGGAGCGGATCAGCTTGGACTGGTTGATCTCCTGGAGCGCCGGCATGACCGCCATGCACTCGATGACCAGGGCGTCCGGATTGTACGCGGCGGCGCGACGCACGATGCCGATCTGCTCCACGACGTTGGCGATGCCGAACTTGCGGTAGACGGGCTCCTCGGTGGCGTCCGGGTGGATGAACCGGGCGGCGGTGCCGGTGGTCTTGGCGACCGTGGTGAGCCCGCCGCCGCGCAGCGCGCCCGCGCACAGGCGGGTGATGGAGGACTTGCCGCGGATGCCGTTGACCAGGACCCGGGTGGGGATGTGCGCCAGGTTGGTGAAGTGCCGCCGCTGTTCGATCACGCCGGCGACGAGCAGGATCGCGCAGCACACCACGAGCACGGTGTAGAGGAAGAGCACGGGGTTCAGTTCCTTCCGGCGAGGCCGGCGGTGACGCCGTCCCGCTTGCGCTGGGTGCCCGTCGGCAGCTGCTGCCTGATGAGTTCGAGGCTGCGGGTGACGGCGCCGACCTCGTCGTGGTGGCGCGGGTACAGGACGGTGCGGCGGTCCCCGTCGGCGAGCGCCTCCGCCTGGTCGGCGAGGTGCCGCAGCGGGCGCACCACGACGATGTGCAGCCAGCCGAGGCAGGCCGCGGCGGCGGTGATGCCGAGCAGCCCGGCAAGGACCGTGCGGTTCTGGTAGCTGTACTCCGGGATCTCCAGGGAGGACGCGGGCTGCCAGCTGAGCACGGTCCAGCCCAGGGAGCGGGCGGCGCCGCCGCCGACGAAGGGCGCGGCGGCCGCGATCTGGATGTCGTCGCCGTCGCGGTAGAGGACGCCGCTGGGGCGCGGGCTGAGGCCGACCTTCTGGCCGGTGCCCTCGGCGAGCGCGTCGAGGCGGTCGCTCGGCAGGCCCTCGAACTCGCGGTAGCCCTTGTTGGAGCCGATGGTGCGGCGCTCGTCGTCGATGACGCGGACCTCGCCGAGGCCGGGGCGCTTGAGCAGCGAGTTGAGGAAATCGATGCGGAACTCGCCGACGACGGCGGCCCCCTCGCGTCCAGGCACCTCGGCCGTGCCGATGATCACCGGCTCCTTGCCGCCCTCGTCGACGACGCGGATGGGCTGGTCGGAGGGGCCCTTGCCGGAGGGGCTGCGGGGGTCGCCGCCGGCCTCGGCCAGGACCTTGCCGCCGCGGTCGAGGACGTAGAGCGACTGGTAGCGGGTGTGCTGGTTGAGGGTGCTCTCCAGGACCTTGGTCATGTCCGACGGCTCGGTGCGGTCGCCCATGAGGGAGGCCACCGAGGTGAGGTCGGCGTGGCCTTCGTTGAGGGCGCGGCGGACGCGGTCGGTGAGGGTGTCGGTGCGCTCGCGCTGGTCGTTGACCATCTGCTGCGGTACGACGACGGTGTCGCCGGCGCGGTTGAGCAGCAGCAGGAGCGGCGCGGACCAGGCGAGCAGGAGGACCGCGCAGACGGCGATCAGGGTGCGGCTGCCGAACCTGCGGCGGCGGGCGGGCGCCTGCTGTGCCTGGGCGGGTTCGCCGAGGAGCTGGCGGCGCAGCCGTTCGAGGGCGGCGCCGATGCGGGCGGCCTCGCCGCGCTTGGGCACCGGGACCGGCCGGTCGAGGTCGCCGCGGGTGAGGCGGCGGCCCTCCAGGAAGAGCCGGATCAGGGGGCGCTGGACGGTCCGCAGGAGCAGGAAGACGGTGACGCCGCCGATGAGCAGGAGGGCGCCCGCGGCGAGCAGTCCGAAGGCGGAGTCGCTGGTGGCCGTGGGGTCCTCGGCGACCGGGACCATGGCGACGACGGTGAGGCCGAGCCGGGTCGCCACGGTGGACTCGCCGGGCTCGGGGGCGGCGAGGTTCGCGTACCCGGCGACGGCGCGCTCGCCGAGGTAGCGCTCGCCGGTGAGGTGGCCGCTGACGCCGGTGAAGCCGCCGGAGCCGGGCTCCTTGGACATCAGCGGGTGGGCGCGGGACTTCTTCGCGGCGGTCTGGGCGAACGACTTGAGCTGCTTGTTGGACTGCTTGACCTCGTCGCGCTGGAGGTCGGTGAGCACCTGCTCGGGCTCGGGGATGCCGTCGGTGCTCAGGACGGCGCCGTCCTGGTCGACGACGGCGATGGAGCGGAACTTGCCGAGGCTGATGCCGGGGAAGCGCAGGCTGCTGGAGGCGACCAGGAGCTGTTGCGGCTGGCCCTTCCAGGTGAGCAGGGCGAAGGACAGGAGCCGGGTCTCGCCGTTCTCCAGGCGGACCATGCGCGGGGCGAGGCCGTCCTCCTCGGCGAGGGCTCCGCGGTCGATGGCGGTCAGCGGGAGGTTCTCGCCGCGGGCGGCGAGCAGCTTCCCGGAGGCGATCTCGACGATCGCGGTGCCCATCCACTTCTGGTAGACGCTGCCGGTCTTGTCGAGGACGGCGTCGGCGGGCACCGGGTCGCCGGCGCTGAACAGCTCGGCGGTGCGGGTCAGGTCGGTGACGGACTCGTCGATGGAGGCGCGCAGGGCGATGGCGCCGTCCTCGGCGAAGTGCTGCTGGGACGACTTGACCGCCTGGGGCACGGCCTCCTGGCCGGCGCGGCCGAGGGTGAGGGCGGTGACGCCCGCGAGGGCGAGGAGCAGGACCGACAGCACGGCGATGGGGGGACGTATGCCACCCAGCAGGGACATGTCGGTCCTTCGGCGAACCTTGTGCCGGCGCTTCGAACGCGAAGCGGCCAAGGGGTGCTCCTCTCCTGGAGTGACGTGGGGGGTGGAAGCGCACAGTCATGCGTTCCGGAAAGCTTTGACCCGCCACCCCTGCGGAGGGATGTACGAAGTAAGCGAAATGTGAGCTAGCTCGCGTCGGGAAGATGTTTGACCATCGTCACCGCCCCGGCGCGCGGCCTCCGTCAGCCGGCCGGGAGCTCCTCCAGCGGCACGAGACCGTCCTTGCTCGCGCCCCGGTTCAGGAGCGTGCCCTGGGTGCGCTCGAAGGCGAGGCGGTAGCGGGAACGCTGCTGCTCGGTGAGGTTCTCGCCGTCCCTGAGCGCGGCGGCGACGTCGAGGAGCCGGTGGTCCTCGACCGCGTCCTTCGGCAGGGCGCCGGTCTCGTCCGGGTCCGGCGGGATCTCCGTGAACGTCGGTACGTACTTGGCGTCGACGTCCCACTTCCCGCCGCGCTCGACGAACTCGAACCAGCCGATGACGCCCTCCTCGGTCAGCCCGCTGGGCACGTCGTGCCGGGCGATCTGGTTGCCGAGTCCGTACGCGATCCAGGTGCCGTCGACCTTCTCCATCGGCTGGACGACGTGCGCGTGATGACCGATGACCAGGTTGATCCCGGTCTCCCGCGCGATCTTGCGGGCCAGCTTCAGCTGCGGACCGCTGGCGTTGGGCTGGTTCTCGCGGCCCCAGTGGATGCTGAGGATCACGACGTCGGCGCCCGCGCCGCGCGCCTTCTTCTCGGCCGCCGCGATCGCGTCGAAGTCGTTCTGGTTGACGATCCACGGCTTGTTCTTCGGCACCTCGCGGCCGTTGAACCCGAAGGCGAAGGCGATCTGCGCGACCTTGACGCCCTTCACGTCGGTGATGAGCGGCTTGTTCGCCTCCGCCGCGCTCCGCGCGGAACCGGTGTGCCGCAGGCCCGCCTTGTCGAGGGTGTCCAGGGTGCGGGTCACCCCGGCGGGGCCGTGGTCGAGGGTGTGGTTGGACGCCGTCGAGCACTGGTCGTAGCCGACGTCCTTGACCGCCGTGGCGATCTGCGGCGGCACGAGGAAGTCGGGGTAGCTCTGGAAGGGCCCGCCGGGCTTGCCCACCACCGGCTCGAAGTGACAGATGCCCAGGTCGGCCTTGCTGATGACCGGCTTGACACCCGCCATCATCGGCCGGAAGTCGAGGCCCTTCTCCCCCTTGCCCGTGGCCTTGGCGTCCTTGCGCGCCTGCTCGGTCAGCTGCGGGTGGATCAGGATGTCGCCCGCGGCGGCGACGGTGAACGAGCGGCCGCTCTCGGCGGCTTTGTCGTCGCTGCCGAAGGGGCCGCAGGCGGTGCCGGCGAGCAGCAGGAGGGAGGTGGCTGCACAGGTCACGAAATGCCTGCGGAAGGGACGTGTCATCACAGGGATATCTTTATACAACCATGAAGCGCTCCCGCACAAAGCCCGTCGCAGTCGCAAAGAAGCTCGGGGTTCTCGGCCTCGTCACCGCCACCGTCCTCAGCCTGGCGCAGTGCGGTTCGGGCTCCTCGGACGAGGGGTCCAAGCCCTCCGGCAAGGACCGGCGCCCCTCGGCGACGGCCCGCTCCGGCGAGGACCTGGAACGGCTCGTCACCGACTACACCGCAGGCTTCCACGAGGACAGCGGATACCGCCGCCCCTCCCGCGACGACCGGCGCACGGTCGCCGAAGGCGTCGGACTTCTCCTTGACAACCACAGGTCAGAGGCGGAACGTCGGCTGTCCGACGTGGACTTCGCGGTCCGTACGGTCACCGATCCGATCGGCGGACGGCGCTACGCGGAGATCTCCGACCGCTCCGAGGACGGCGCCGCGCCGCGCGGCTGGGGCCGCGTCTACATCGACCTCGACAGTCCGGTCCGCTGGTCGGCGCAGGTGCCGCATCCGGTCGCCGACCGCAACACCGAACGGCTCGGCGCCCGGCTCCTGAGCCGCTCCCCCGGTGGCATCATGGTGATCGCTGGCGCGCATCGCAAAGCCGGCCGCGGCGACTCGGCGGACGTGGCGCACCGCAGGGACACGGTGTTCCACGCCGTCTGCGACGAACTCGTGCGGCGGGGCCTGCCCGGCGTCCAGCTCCACGGCATGGCGGACGACTCGGCTCCGGATCACGACGTCGTCGCCTCCACGGGCAAGGGCAGAAAGGCCGCCCCCGAGGGCCGCGCCCTCGCGGACGCACTGAAGGACCGCGGCTTCGAGGTCTGCCGCGCCTGGGCCAGGTCGTGTCCCCTGGCGGGCCGCACGAACATGCAGGGCCGGGCGGCGGCCGACCGCGGGGTGCCGTTCCTGCACGTGGAGTTCGGCCCCAGGATCAGGGAGAACCGCGACCACGAGGGCAGGGCGGTGGAGGCCCTGACGAAGATCACGCAAAGGTGGCAGGGCGCCTGAGCGCCCCGCAAGGGGCGCGAGAACCGCGCGACAAGCCACGACGGAGCCGCGAACGCGGACGCGCCGACGAGAGCCTCCGGTCGGCGCCTCACTCCCCCACCCGCACATAGAGGACCGCACCCCCCACCCACATCACGGGCTTATATCCCGCCCCCAGCACCCGCCGCAGCGACGGCACCCGCTCCGGCGCGAACGGCTTGCCCCGCGAGTCGTCGACCACCATCGCCGGCGGGCGGGCCCGCAACTCCGCGCGGAAGACGGGCCAGGCACCCGCGACCCCGTACTTCTCGCCCACCTGAGGGCCGTCGCGCCCCCCGCTGTAGTTGGTGAGGAGTCCGGCCGTCAGATACCGGCTGGCGGGCGCGCGGTCGGCGAACCAGTACGCCTCGGGGTGCATGCCCCAGAACAGCACCCGGTCGTGCGGTCCGGTGTGCGCCTCGACCGCGTCCGCGAGGCGTACCGCGTGCGCCAGTTCGGGGCGCGGCGCGAGCAGCCCCCAGGCCAGGAACACCGCGCACGCACACCCCGAGGCCGCGATCGCCCGCGCGGTCCGCTCGCCCGGCAGGATGTGCAGCGCCGCCGCGCCCAACAGGGCGAGCGGCGGCATGAGTTGCAGGTAGTAGTGGCCGAAGAAGTGGAAGCCGAGCAGCACCGCGGCCACCGACGAGGCGAGCCAGAGCCACAGGTCCCCCGCCCCGGTGCGGGCCAGGCGCAGGACGCGCAGGACCGGCGGCAGGATGCCCGCGCAGGCCGCCGCGAGGATCGCCGCGTTCACCAACCCCCGCGCCAGGACGTGCAGTTCGGAGCCGGTGAAGGACGCGTACGCGCCCGAGCCCGTCACCGTCCAGAACAGGAAGCCCGCGGGCGTCGTCGCCAGCGCCGCGGCGAGCACGGGGGCGCACAGCCCGGCCGCCAGGCGCGGTCCGTCCCGCCGGGGCGCGCCGGAGCGCCACAGCAGCCAGGCGACCGGCAGCAGGACCGCGCCCCCGGTCTGCTTGGCGAGGAGGGCGAAGGCCACCGCCGCCCCCGCGGCGCCCCATCTGCGGCGGTCGGCGCACCACATGGCGGCGGCCGTGCAGGGCAGCATGAAGATCTCGAAGGTGGCCGCCTGGGTGTCCTCCGGGTTGAGGCCGATCGAGATCAGGAGGTACAGGACGCCCGCCGTGCGGCCCGCGCCGTCGCCCCAGCGGCGCCGGGCCAGGGAGACCAGGAGCACCGCGGTCAGGAGCTGGGCGGCGACCGCGAGGACCTTCAGCGGGAGCAGCGAGGTGTCGCCGAAGAGCGCGAAGGCACCCGCGTAGAGCCAGGGGACGAGCGGCGGCTTGCGGTCGACGACCGTCTCGTAGAGCTCACCGCCGTCCGCCAACATCCGCGCCTGGACGGCGAGATAGCCCTCGTCGGGGCTCCACAGCGGCCACCGGAAGGACGGCAGCCGGGTCACGCACGCCAGGGCGGCGAGCAGCGGCAGCAGCCGGGGCCAGTACGGGTCCCGGGCGCCGCCGTCGGGGACGTACTCCTTGCGCGGGCCCGGCACCCGGAGGGTGCGTACGGAGCGTAGTGATGCGGAGGGCGCGGCGACCATGTGGAGCACGCTATCCGGCCCCGCAGTTCCCGACGGATCGGGACATACGGGGCCGGAGAAGAAGGCGTACCGAACGGCGGACGACTACAGTGCGTCACCGGCATTCGGGTCGCGCTGCTGCAGTCGGCTGTGCGAACGCCCGTACACGAAGTAGATGACCACGCCGAGCACCATCCAGACGCCGAACCGCAGCCAGGTCTCCGCCGGCAGGTTCAGCATCAGCCACAGGGACGCGAGCACCGACAGGATCGGGACGAAGGGCACCAGCGGGGTGCGGAAGGAGCGCGGCAGGTCCGGGCGCTGCCTGCGGAGCAGGATGACGCCGAGGGCGACCACGACGAAGGCGAACAGCGTCCCGATGTTGACCAGTTCGGCCAGCTCGTCGATGGAGGTGAAGCCGGCGACGACGGCGACGATGCCGCCGAGCAGGATCGTGGAGCGGTAGGGGGTGCCGAACGTCGGGTGGACCTTGGAGAAGGTCTGCGGGAGCAGCCCGTCGCGGCTCATCGCGAAGAACACCCGGGTCTGGCCGAGCAGCAGGATCATGCAGACCGAGGTGAGGCCGACGGCGGCGCCGAAGCTGATCAGGCCCGCCCAGAAGGGGTGCCCGACGGCCTTGAAGGCGTCCGCGAGCGGCGCGTCCGTGGAGAGGTCGGTGTACTTCTGCATGCCGGTGACGACGACGGAGACGGCGACGTAGAGGAGCGTGCAGATGAAGAGCGAGCCGAGGATGCCGCGGGGCACGTCGCGCTGCGGGTTGTGGGTCTCCTCGGCGGCGGTCGCGACGATGTCGAAGCCGATGAACGCGAAGAAGACGACGGCCGCCGCGGTGAAGATGCCCATCACGCCGAAGTTCGACGGCGTGAAGCCGAAGATCAGCTGGACCAGCGGCGCGGTGATGCCGCCGCCGCCCTCGACGTGCTCGGCCGGCGGGATGAACGGGTCGTAGTTGGCGCCGGTGATGAAGAAGGCCCCGACGACGATCACCAGGAGCACGACGGTGACCTTGACCGCGACGATGACGCTCGTGACCCGCGAGGACAGCTTCATGCCCGCGACCAGGATGCCGGTGAGGACGAGCACGAGGATGCAGGCCAGCAGGTCGAAGCCGAAGGTGCCGTCGTGCGTCCCGCTGAGGGCCTGCGGAAGATGCAGGCCCGCGGTGTCCAGGAGCGAGCGCAGGTAGCCGGACCAGCCGACCGCGACCACGGCGCAGCCGAGCGCCAGCTCCAGGATCAGGTCCCAGCCGATGATCCAGGCCGGGAACTCGCCGAGCGAGGCATACGAGAAGGTGTACGCGGACCCGGCCACCGGCACCGTCGACGCGAACTCGGCGTAGCAGAGCGCCGCGAGCCCGCAGACGAGGCCGGCGACGACGAAGGCGAGGGCCACCGAGGGGCCCGCCGTCTCCTTGGCGATCTTTCCGGTCAGGACGAAGATGCCGGTACCGATGATGACGCCGACGCCGAAGACCGTGAGATCGAGGGCTGACAACGACTTCTTGAGCGCGTGCTCCGGCTCCTCGGTGTCCCTGATGGACTGCTCGACGCTCTTCGTCCTGAAGAGGGTGCTGCTCACGGGCGTACCTCCCACGCTTGTCGTCCCCGACATGATCGAGAGGCCGAGTACCCCGTAAGCCCCGGCACGGGCCCATTCACGCGAATGGGCCGGTCCCACCACCCGTACAGGGTGTCGGGACCGGCCCATCGGCCACGTGGGTTGACGTCAGTCGCGGGCGGGCTCCACGGAGTCCACGGACACCGCGGTGGACCGCTCGAATCGGCCGTCCAGCTTGGCGACGAGGCCGGTGACCTGACGGGCGATGTCCGGGGCGGTCAGCCCGATCTCGGCCATGACCTCCTTGCGGGAGGCGTGGTCGAGGAAGCGCGGCGGGATGCCGAAGTCGCGCAGCGGCACATCGACGCCGGCGTCGCGCAGGGCCTGCGAGACGGCCGAACCGACGCCGCCGGCGCGCGAGTTGTCCTCGACGGTGACGACGACGCGGTGCTGCTCGGCGAGCGGCGCCATGGCCTCGTCGACCGGCTTGACCCAGCGGGGGTCGACGACGGTCGTGGAGATGCCCTGCTTGTCGAGCAGGTCGGCGATCTCCAGGCACATGGGCGCGAGCGCGCCGACGGAGACCAGCAGGACGTCCGGGCGGCCGGTGCCCGGCTTGCGCAGCACGTCCATGCCGCCGACCGTGCCGACGGCCTTGACCGCCGGGCCGACCGCGCCCTTGGAGTAGCGCACGACGGTCGGCGCGTCGTCGACCTCGACGGCCTCGCGCAGTTGCAGGCGGACCTGGTCGGCGTCGCGCGGGGCGGCGATCCGCAGGGTCGGCACGCACTGCAGGATCGACATGTCCCACATGCCGTTGTGCGAGGCGCCGTCCGTGCCGGTGACGCCCGCGCGGTCCAGGACGAAGGTGACGCCGCACTTGTGCAGGGCCACGTCCATCAGGAGCTGGTCGAAGGCGCGGTTGAGGAAGGTCGCGTAGACGGCGAAGACCGGGTGCAGACCGCCGGTGGCCAGGCCCGCGGCCGAGACGGCGGCGTGCTGCTCGGCGATGCCGACGTCGTAGACCCGGTCGGGGAACGCCTTGGCGAACTTCGCCAGGCCGACGGGCTGCAGCATCGCCGCGGTGATCGCGACGATGTCCTCGCGCTCGTGGCCGAGCTTGACCATCTCCTCGCCGAACACCGACGTCCAGTCCATGCCGCCGGCGGCGATGGGCAGGCCGGTGTCGGGGTGGATCGGGCCGATGCCGTGGAAGTGGTCGGCCTCGTCGTCCTCGGCGGGCTTGTAGCCGCGGCCCTTCTCGGTGAGGCAGTGCACGATGACCGGCCCGCCGAAGCGCTTGGCGCGCTGCAGGGCGGACTCCAGGGCCTCGATGTCGTGGCCGTCGATCGGGCCGACGTACTTCAGGCCGAGGTCCTCGAACATGCCCTGCGGGGCGATGAAGTCCTTCAGGCCCTTCTTCGCGCCGTGCAGGGTCTCGTAGAGCGGCTTGCCGACGACGGGCGTGCGCTCCAGGATGTCCTTCCCGCGGGCCAGGAAGCGCTCGTAGCCGTCGGTGGTGCGCAGGGTCGCCAGGTGGTCGGCGAGCCCGCCGATCGTGGGGGCGTAGGAACGCTCGTTGTCGTTGACGACGATGACCAGCGGGCGGTCCTTGGCGGCCGCGATGTTGTTCAGCGCCTCCCAGGCCATGCCGCCGGTGAGCGCGCCGTCACCGATGACGGCGACGACGTGGTCGTCCTTGCCGCGCACCTGGTTGGCCTTGGCGAGGCCGTCGGCCCAGCCGAGGACCGTCGAGGCGTGGCTGTTCTCGATCACGTCGTGCTCGGACTCGGCGCGCGAGGGGTAGCCGGACAGGCCGCCCTTGTTGCGGAGCCCGCCGAAGTCCTGGCGGCCGGTGAGCAGCTTGTGCACGTAGCTCTGGTGGCCGGTGTCGAAGAGGACCTTGTCCTGGGGGGACTCGAAGACCCGGTGCAGGGCGATCGTGAGCTCGACCACGCCGAGGTTGGGCCCGAGGTGGCCGCCGGTCTTGGAGACTGCGTCGACCAGGAAGCCCCGGATCTCTCCGGCCAGCTGGTTCAGCTCCTCGGCGCTGAGCCGGTCCAGATCGCGCGGTCCCGTGATGCGGGTCAGCAGCGGCACCCGTGCCTCCTTGCAGTAGAGCTGACATGTGCTGTTCGAGCATTGCCGGGTCTGTCGAGTCTAATGTTCCGTCGCCGGGGACCGCGTCCGGGAGGCGTTTTCCCGGTCACACGAACAGACGCACCGGCCAGGGAACATGTGTTCCCTGGCCGGTGCGCGAGGCGCGCCCCCCGAAGGGCCCGGAGGGGCCTGAGGGGGGCGCGCGGAACTGCGTGACCAGCCACGACGAACCCGCGACCGAGGAACCCGCACGGTCCGGGGGACCGCTACGCGCGCCCCGCCGACTTCTGCGTCCGGCGCGACACCGAGTCGATCACGACCGCCGCGAGCAGAACCGCACCGGTGATCATGTACTGAATCTCACTCGCCATGCCGAGCAGGTTCAGGCCCTGCTGAATCGACTGGATCACGAGCATGCCGAGCAGCGCGGACCACACCTTGCCGCGGCCGCCGAAGAGGCTCGTGCCGCCGATGACCGCCGCGGCGATCACCATCATCAGGGTGTTGCCGCCGCCCAGGCTCTTCGTGGCACCGCCGGAGAGGCTCGCGATGAAGAGCCCGCCGAAGGCCGCCAGCATGCCGGAGATCGCGAAGACGGTGATCCGGATCCGGTCGACGTTGATGCCCGCGCGGCGCGCGGCCTCCGCGTTGCCGCCGACCGCGAAGACCTGGCGGCCGAAGGTGGTGCGCCGGGCCACGAAGTCCGCGATGACGAGGACGGCGAGGAAGAGCACCAGGGCCAGCGGCAGGCCGCGGGCGCCCTCGGGCTCGTTCAGCTCGTAGGCGGCGCCGCCCGCGAGGACGGCGACGACGACCGTGCGCAGCACGATCTCGCTGACCGGACGCGACGGGAGCCCGGCGCTCTTGCGGCGGCGGCTGTCCAGGAGCAGGGACCCGGCGTACGCGATGATCGCGACGGCGGCGAGGCCGTAGGCGGCGCCCTTGTCCGCGAAGTAGTGCCCGGTCAGGTCCTCGACGACGCTGCCCTCGGGCGTGTTGATGCTGCCCTCGCCGCCCATCAGCCAGATCTGCAGACCGCTCCAGCCGAGGAAGCCCGCGAGGGTGACCACGAAGGCGGGCACGCCGATCTTGGCGAAGAAGAAGCCGTGGACGGCGCCGATGACCATGCCGGACAGGATCGCGATGACCACCGCGAGCCAGTCGTTCAGGCCGTGCGTGACGCTCAGCACGGCCCAGACGGCCGCGCCCATGCCGGCCACCGAGCCGACCGAGAGGTCGATCTCGCCCAGCAGCAGGACGAAGACGATGCCGACGGCCATGATGCCGAGGCCGGAGGTGAAGACCGCGATGTTCGCGAGGCTGCTCGCGTCCAGGAAGTGGTCGTTCTTCAGCTGGAAGATGATCGCGATGACGATCAGGCCGATGACGACGGGCAGCGAGCCCAGCTCGCCGCCGCGCATCTTGCGCTTGAACTCGGTCCAGTAGCCGGCCAGGCCCTCCTCGCGGACGAGCAGGCGCGGGTCGACGGCCGGCACGGGCGCGGCCGATGCCTCGACGGTGCCGGGCGCGGCCTCGTCGGGGGCCTTCGGGCTCTTGGCGAGGTCGCTCACTTCGCGTCCTCCTTCGTCGCCGTGGCCGTGCGCGCCTTGCGGCGGGTGACGGCGTTGTCCGTGGCGCCGGTGATCGCGGCGATGATCTCTTCGTTGGTGGTGTCGGCGACGGGGAAGACGCCGTTGTTGCGGCCGAGGCGCAGCACCGCGACCTTGTCCGCGACGGCCTTCACGTCGGCCATGTTGTGGCTGATGAGGATGACGCCGTGGCCGCGCTCGCGCAGCCGCTCCACCAGGTCGAGGACCTGCGCGGTCTGCTCGACGCCGAGGGCCGCGGTGGGCTCGTCGAGGATGACGACCTTGGGGTCGCCGACCAGCGCGCGGGCGATGGCGACGACCTGGCGCTGACCGCCGGAGAGCGCCGCGACCGGGATGCGGACGCTGGGGATGCGGATGGAGAGGGTGTCCAGGAGCTCCCTGGCCCGCTTCTCCATCTTGATCTCGTCGAGGACGGAGGCGCTCTTCAGCTCGCTGCCGAGGAAGAGGTTGGCGACGACGTCGAGGTTGTCGCAGAGGGCGAGGTCCTGGTAGACGGTGGCCACGCCGAGGTTCTGGGCGTCGTGCGGGCGTCCGATGCGGACGCTCCTGCCCTCCCACTCGATGGTGCCGTCGTCGATCGGGTGGACGCCCGAGATCGTCTTGACGAGGGTGGACTTTCCGGCGCCGTTGTCGCCGACGAGGGCGACCACCTCACCGGTGTGGATCTCGAGGTCTACGTCCGTGAGCGCCTGGACGGCGCCGAACCGCTTGGAGACCCCGCGCAACGCCAGCACGGGCGTAGCGGACACGTGAATCATCTCCTTCGCCGCCTGTCCGGCGGGGATGGTGGTGCAGCAAGGGCAAGCCCGGTGCCCGCCCCTCCGATTGCGGGGCGGTTTGTGGGGCGGGCACCGGACCGGTAAGGGAGGCCGTCGTGCGTACGGGCCCGTGGAGCGCTCTCACGCTCCCCGGAGGTCACCGCGAAGCTCGCCCGAGGACTCGGCCAGGAGCTCGCCGCGGAGCTCGCTTCGTACGAACGGCTTTACCGCAAGCGGGTGTTACTTGATACCCGCGGCGTCGCACGCCTTCTTGTACTGGGCCGTGCAGATCTCGCTGACCTTGTAGACCTTGTCCTTGACGATCGTGTCGGCGACGTCGTCCTTGGTGATCGCCTGCGCGTCGTACAGCTTGGCGGGGATGTCCTTGAAGTCGCCGCTGAGCGAGTTCACCTTGCGGTCGACGACGTCGTCGATGCTCTTGCCCTTGAGCAGGCGCACGGCGATCTCGGCGGTGGTCTCGGCCTCCGGCTTGATCTCCTTGTAGATCGTGTAGTCCTGGTCGCCGCTCAGCAGGCGCTGCACGCCCGCGAGCTCGGCGTCCTGACCGCCGACCGGAACCTTGATGCCGCGCTGCTTGAGCGCGGTGATCGCGCCGCCCGCCATGCCGTCGTTGGCGGCGTAGACGCCCTGGATGCCGTCCTTGCCGAGCTTGTCGATCGCGGAGGACATCTTGCGGTTCGCCTCGTCCGGCGACCAGTCCGGGATGTCCTGCTCGTACGCGATCTTCTTGACCTGCTTGTCGAGCACCGAGTGGGCGCCCTTCTTGAAGAAGGGGGCGTTCGGGTCGGTCGGCGAGCCGTTGATCATGACGACGTTGGCGTCCTTGGCCTTGGAGCCGAGCGCCTTGACCATGGCCCCGCCCTGGAGGCGGCCGATCTTCTCGTTGTCGTACGACACGTAGGCGGAGAGCGGGCCCTCGGCGAGGCGGTCGTAGGCGACGACCTTCACGCCCTGCTTGTCGGCCTGCTTGACCCAGGACTTGGTGGACTTGTAGTCGACCGAGTCCAGGATGATCACCTTGACGCCCTGCGTGACAAGGGCCTCGAACTGCTTCTTCTGGGTCTCGATGTCCTGAGCGGCGTTGTTGTACTTGACCTCGCAGTCCGAGCAGAGTTCCTTGATCTTCGCCTCCATGATGGGGCGGTCGAAGGTCTCGTAGCGCGTGGTCTTGTTCTCGGGGAGCAGCAGACCGATGGTCTTGCCGTCGCCGCTGCCCTTGTCGTCGTCGCCGTCGCCGGCCTTGCCACAGGCGGTCATGGCCAGTGCCATCGAAACCGCGGCCGTGCCTATGACGACGCGACGCGTCATTGCGTTCATGGTGGGGTGCCTCCCTGACGAGGCCGCGTCGTTGCGGCCGAGGTGGCTCGAAGTCAACTCGGCCGCCACACCAGCGTCAAGGAGTAAATCCTTAACGAGATGACAACGGTGCCATGCGTTATCTAAGTGAAGGCAGGTGCGCCCGCAGGCAGCGTTCCGTCCAAAAGGGTCGAATCACCCATCTCACTGAGTGCGAGCGCCAGGGCGCCCAGCACCTCGGCCCGCCCCCCAAGCGCCCCCGGAAGCACGGACAGTTGGCGCGCCGCACTCGGGATCGCGTACCGCCCGACCGACTCCCTGATGGGCCCGAGGACCAGCTCACCGGCCTCCGCGAGGTCGCCGCCCAGCACGACACGGGAAGGGTTGAGGAGGTTGCAGAGATTCGCGACACCGCTGCCGATGTGCCGCCCGACGTCCGCGATCACGCGCCGGCACCCCGGGTCGCCGTCGCGGGCGAGGCCGACCACGCGCTCCATGGTCAGATCGGTGCCGTGGCTGGACTGGAGCAGCGGCAGGACGTAGCGGGCGGCGGTGAAGGTCTCCAGGCAGCCGCGGTTGCCGCAGCGGCAGACCGGGCCCGACTCGTCCAGGGTGATGTGGCCGATCTCCCCCGCGGTGCCGCCGGGCCCCCGGTAGATCCGCCCGCTGATCACCAGACCGGCGCCGACACCGCTGGCGACCTTGATGTACGCGAGGTCCTTGACCCCGCGGCCGCTCCCCCAGACCAGCTCGCCGAGCGCGCCGAGGTTGGCGTCGTTGTCGACGTGCACGGGCACGCCGAGGCGGGCGCCCAGCTCCTCGGCGGGCTTGGTGCCGGTCCAGCCCGGCAGGATCGACGTCGAGCCGAGGGTGCCGGACTCCACGTCGATGGGGCCCGGCACGCCCAGTCCCACGCCCGCGATCTTGGTGGGGTCCACGCCGGTGGCCCCGATCAGCCGGGTGACCAGCTGCTCGGCCCGGTCGAAGCCCTGCGCGGCGGACGCGTCGACGTCCAGCGGCTCGGACTCCTCGGCAAGGACCTGGTGGGCGAGGTTGCCCACAGCCACGCGCAGGTGCGTATGGCCGAAGTCGACGCCGATGACGATGCCCGCGTCCCCGCTCAGCGAGACGCTGCGGGCCCTTCTGCCGCCCGCCGAGGTGGGCGTGACCTCGACCGTTCCGCCGTCCTTCAGCTCGCGGACGATGTTGGAGACCGTCGCCGCCGACAGGCCCGTCGTCCGCGCGATCTCCGCCTGCGTGAGCGACCCGGCGAGCCGCACCGCGCGCACGACCCGCTCCAGATTGGCCCGGTGCAGAGAGGACTGCGACCCCGGAGTCTCCATTGACTCTCACCCTTTGCCCTATTTCGGGCGGCTCCGAAGCCGCCCATGACGCCGGCCCCGGAAGCAGGAACCGGGCCATGTACAAGTTGTGAACTCCAAACTCTGCTGTAGGAGATGCCGCAGTCAAGTCCTTGACGGAGATCCAGCCCGCGTGGGCGGACCGCCCCCGACGGCCCGCCCATGGGATGGACCTGCTCCGCATTCCCGCCCCCGCACCGGTCCGCCATGCGTCTCCTCACCCCCCTTGGGCCCACTGGTCACGGCGGGGTTGCATGCAAGAGGTGTCGGCACGGCCATCGGTCGCCCGTGCTTGGCCAAAGACCGCCTTGCCCGGGGTTCACGGGACACGAGACGCTGCTTGGTCCGTTGAACGGCTCGTGCGATCCGGGGGACGCGGTGGAACGGCTGACGGCGAACGATCCGGCGGAGGTCGGGCGGTACCGCTCCATCGCGGAGCTGGGCAGGGGCGGCATGGGGCGGGTCCTGCTGAGCAGCGCCCCGGACGGCAGCCTGGTCGCGCTGAAGCAGGTACGCACACAGTTCGTCGAGGACGACGGCTTCCGGGCCCGGTTCCGCCGCGAGGTGGCGGCGTCCCGCAAGGTGTCGGGAGCGCATACGTCGGCGGTGATCGACGCCGACGCGGATGCCGAAGAACCGTGGCTGACCTCCGAGTTCGTCCCGGGCCCTTCGCTCCAGGAGGCGGTCGCGGCCGTCGGCACGCTGCCCGAGGAGGCGGTGCTGCGCATGGCGGCGGGGCTCGCGGCGGCCCTGTCCGACATCCATCGGGCCGGGCTCGTGCACCGGGACCTGAAGCCGTCGAACGTGCTGCTCACGGACGACGGGCCCCGGGTCATCGACTTCGGCATCGCGCGGGCCACCGAGGACGGTACGGGCACCGGGCCGACCCACTCCGGAGTGCTCGTCGGCTCCCCCGGCTTCATGTCGCCCGAGCAGGCCGAGGGACGGACCGTGGGACCGGCGAGCGACGTGTTCTCGCTGGGGACGGTCCTCGTCATGGCGTGCACGGGCACGTGTCCCTTCATCGGGCCCTCCCTGCCGCAGACCCTGTACAACATCGTCCACACCGAACCCGACCTCGGCGCGCTGCCCGCGAAGGTCCGGCCGCTCGTCGCCCGTTGCCTGGCCAAGGACCCCGCCGAGCGGCCGAGCCCCGCCCGGCTCCTCGAGGACATCGGCCGGATCACGCGGCCCGCCCGGCCCTGGCCCACCGAGGTGCACGAACTGATCGCGGCGCAGCAGGCCGAGATCGCCCGGCTCCAGGAGGAGCTGGAGCGGCGCACCCGGGAGCGGGACGCCGTGGAGAGGGCCCTCGTCGAGGGCCCGCCCGGCACGGGAGGCCCCGACGGCCCGACGGCCGCGCCCCAGCCGCCCCGGCCCCGGTTCGCCGTCCTCGCGGGCACGGCCGTCGTGGTCGCCACGCTGACCGCCGCGGCCGTCGTCGCCCTGGCTCCCGGGGGCGAGAGCGACACCCGGACCACCGACAAGCCGCCGAGGGCGACCGCGCCGGTCGAGCGGACGGCCGAGCAGCCGAGCCCGGAGCCGGCCACCGAGGCGCCGCCCGCCGCGGAGGCGACCACGCCCGACACCGAGCCGTCGGCCGAGAGCGAGCCCACCCGGCAGCCCCCGACGCGGATCGAGACGCGGCCGAGCACCCGGCCCGCGGCGATCGCCGACTGCGGCGGGCAGCCCCTGTCCAGGCCCGCCACGCTCATTGTGGCCTGCGGCGACGGCGGCGGCGGGCTCAAGAGCCTGACGTGGTCGGGCTGGGGCTCACCGGTCGCCCGCGCCACCGGATACGGCTGGCAGCGGATCTGCTCCCCCAGCTGCGCCGAGGGCAGGGAGGCCCAGTACTCCGTGAACGTGACCGTCTCGGGCCTGAACGGCGGGCGCTACACAACGATGCGGGTCACGGCACCCCAGTCACCGAGCAAGACCGTCACGGACTACTCGCTCGACGCGTACGGGCCGACACAGCGGGGCTGACCTTCACACGCCCCACGCCGTGAACGCCCCCCAGTGGACCGGCGAGGCGAAGGGACGCTCCTGCCCCGGCATCGGCTGCGCGGCGTAGCGCGCGGTCAGGTCCGCCAGGTGCCGGTGCGAGCGCGCGTACTCCGCGAGACCGTCCCACGTGAGGCGGCGCAGCCACCGGCGCGACCGGCCGAGCGCCGGTACCGGATCGTGCCCGTCGGCGAGGAGTTCGTAGAACCGCGTCATCAGGAACGCGGTCGCCATGTCGTCCACCTGCCACAGGCTGGTCACCGCGCAGGCGGCTCCCGCCTGGAGGAAGGCGGCCGGAAGTCCGAGGAACTCGTCGGGCGCCTCGATGATGCCGTAGTGCCCCGACTGACAGGCGCTGGCCACCGTCATTCGGCAGCGCGGGAGTCGGTGCCGTACGAGGACGTCCATGTCCAGGTGTCCGTCGGCGAGCACGAGTGAGCCGCCCCGGCTCTCGGAGCCCGCGCTGCCGTGGCAGCTCAGGTGCAGATACGAGGCGTCGGCGAGGCGGTCGAGGACCCAGCCGACGGTGGCCTGCGCCCCCACCGCGCTGCTGACCTCGCCGCGCGGCCCGAACAGCTCGACGATCTCGGCGAGTTCGCCGCGGCTGCCGGGCAGCGAGCCGTCGGGGTCGGTGACGGCCACCAGGTGCGGCGCCTCCTCCCGCGGACGGGCCGCCCTCGCGCGGGACGCGGCGTGGACGGCGGCCGACGGGGTGACGGCCAGGGTGCCGATGTCGTCGAGGACACGGTCCGGCCCGGGGCCGAGCGGCACGGCGTGCAGCGGGACCAGGCCGAGCAGGCCGGTCGGCACGACGACCGCCTCCTTGCCCGGCTCGGTCGCGAGGAGTTCGGCGAGCGGGCGCATGAGCGGCGCGAGGGCGTCGAGCCGCTCCAGGGTGGCGGGCAGCTCACGGCGCCGCCTGAGCTTCGTGGCCTGCTGGACGAGCCAGAGCCCGGTGGTGTCGTCCTCCGGGTCCATGACCAGGAGCCGCAACAGGGTGACGCTGCTCACCTCGGGCACGTGCACCGCGCGCACGGCGGGTTCGGCACCGGTGACCACCAGGACGTAGCTGCCCCAGGGCGCGTTGACCAGATACGCGAGCGGCACTCCGCCGGCCGCCCTGACGATGTCCCGCAGTTCGGTGGTGCGCAGGAAGTCCTCGAAGCCGGGGATCGCCCGGATCTCCTCGACCACCGTGCGCAGGGCGCGTTCCGCGACGGCCTGTTCCCGCGCGCCGGGGGCGAGTCCGGCCGGTGTCATCGCGGACGGTTCGGCGACGGACGCCCCGTAGCGGGCCTGGGCCTCGCGGTAGCGGCGGGCCACGGCGGGGTCGATCCGTTCGAGTTCCGCCAGGTCCGCGGCGCCGCGGCCGGCGACCACCGAGAGCTCGCAGGCAAGACCGCGTTCGATCGCCTCCACCGCACGCTCGGGACGGCCCGCACGGGCCAGCAGGAAGGCGGTCCAGCGGGCGAGCCTGTCCACCTGGACGAGCACGCCGCGGCGGCTCGCGACGGTGACCTGGGCGTCGTAGAGCGCGCTCACCGCGATCAGCATGTCGGACGCGATGTCGGCGGCCTCCTCCCAGCGTTCCCCTTCCGCACAGGAGTTGAGGAGCTCCCTGGCGATGTTGAGGTGCAGGGAGGGCGCGAGGGCGGGTGGGGCCGCGGCCAGGGCGGCGCGGCGCAGCCGGACGCTCTCGGCGTTGTCGGGGCCGTCGAGCAGGTCGCTCGCCTGGGCGAGCAGCCAGGTGATGCGCCCGGTGTTGAGGAGGCCGGGGCGGGTCAGCGACAGGTCGAGCGCCGCGGCGGCCGCCGCCCGCGCGCCCCGGGCGTCGGCGGGTTCGCGGGACAGCAGCAGGTGGGCGAGGTTGCACTGCGCCTGCGACCACAGCGCTGGGTCGTCGTCGGGCCGCAGGTGCCGGAGCACGTCCCGGTGGCACTGCTCCGCCTCGCGCGCGTCGTCGGCCGCGGCCCGGCGGCCGAGGAGCAGGCCTAGGTTGACCATGGAGTAGGCCCAGTTGACCGTGGAGCGTTCCAGCGATCGCTCTTCGAGTCCGGCCCTGATGTGGTCGATGCCGAGGGTGAGGTCGGCGGTATCGCCGCCCGGCCGCTCCGACAGGTGCAGCCCGTAGTTGGTCTGGATCCTCGCCCAGAACTCGGGGTGTTCCCCGCGGTCCAAGCGACTCGCGCGCGCCAGCAGGTCGCGGGCGGTCTCCCAGACCTCCAAGCGGTCGCCGTCGTCGCGCGAGTAGTAGGCGCTGGCCAGGTTGTTGGCGGTGCGCACCCATTCCAGACTGCCCTCGGGCAGCTTGGCCAGCGCGTGTTCGAGGAGCCCGAACGCCTCGGAAAGGTCGGCGTCGAGCCCGGCGTGGGCGGCACCCACCAGGCGCTCGCCGAGCAGCGCGGCGAGCGCGGTCTCCGTCTGCTCCTCGCCGAGGTCGGCGGCGAGCGCGAGGCCCTCCCGGGCCGTTGCGATGCCCGCGGCCCCCTCGGCGGCGAAGGCCGCCTCGTGCAGCTCCCGCAGCCGTTCGCGCAGATCGCCGCCGAAGCGGCTCAGGGAGTCGAAGTAGCGTCGCAGCGCCTCGCTCTGCGGTGTGGTGCCGTCACTGAGGTCGTCGAGGAGCTGCTGGCGGCGCCGGAGGTCCGGGGCGTGCGGAGCGCCCTCGGCGGCGCGCAGCTCCGCGCGGCCCGCGTCACGCACCTTGGTGTCGCGCGTCAGCTCCGGCCGGGTTCGCAGGAGTTCGGCGAGTTCGTCCGGCATGCTCGTCAGGACCGCGTACAGGAGCTCGCTCACCTCGGCGCCCTCGCGCTCCTGGGCGAGGTACCCGAGGAACATCCCGTAGTTGTCGGCCACCGGCTGACCCCGCGACAGCAGCTCCGCGCGGGCCGTCGCGGGGTCGGCCAGGTCCCGGTCGAGGTCGCGGGCCAGAACGACCGGGAGCAGCTTGCGGGGCAGCGGGATGACCTGCCCGTGGAAGACGTCCGCGCGGAAGGCCCCGGCCCGCTCGGCCTCACCGAGCGGGGCGAGCGCGGACGGCGGGGGGTCGCCCCGGAGGTCGGCGAAGGAGACCCCGAGCAGCAGGGGCGCCGTCACACCGGGGCGCAGGATCAGCAGCGGCGCGTCGATGTCCGCGCCCGCGCCGCAGCCGGGGCAGTCGGCCCTGGCCAGGCCGTGGCCCGCCGCCGCGAGGACGTCGGCGCGCTCGCGGGCGTCGACGACGCGCCACACCACGTCCGTGCACTCCCGGTCGCACTGCGGGCAGCGCCACGCGTAGGACGCCCTGGCCGAGACCGCCATCCTGCCTCCGTAGGTGCCGCGTGGGCGCCGCCCGCCCGCTCCTCAGTTGCCGCCGCTGATCCGCGACAGCAGTGCCGTGAACACGCGCCCGAGAGCCGCGTCCTTCATGGCCCTCTTGTGGATGGTCAGGCTCCACTTTCCGCGTGTGTCCCGCTTCACGGCCACCTCGGTCTGCAGGAGCACGACGACGAGCACGGGAACCGCGAGCGTCACCAGGTCGAAACGCTCCCTCGGAGACCGCGCGTAGTCGGCCGCCTCATCCACCGTTCGTGCCATGTCCTCCCCCAGGGAGGCGGCGTACGCCAGCATGGCACGCGCCAACTCCCCTTCTGTCGGCACCGGTTGTCCGGGCAGCACGTATTCGGACACGTACCCGGCGTCAAGCGTCTCGCTCAACTCCGCACCGTCCCAGACGTACTGCCGTGCCGCGTCGAGGAGCCCGCGCTCCTCGACCACGGCCGCGAGAGCCTGGACGGCCGCCTCGTCGGACAGCGTCCGGACGTCCCGCTCCAACCGGTCCTGGTCCAACCGACCGTCTTGCGTCATGTGTTACTTCACCGACCCCGCCGTGAGCCCCGATACGACATGCCGCTCGATGAAGGCGAACAGCACGATGACCGGCACGATAGCGACCACCGACGCGGCGAACAGGTAGTTCCACTGCACCGTGTAGTTGCCGATGAAGTTGTTGATGCCGACCGTCAGCGGCTGCTTGTCCGGTTCCGTGGTGAGGGTCAGGCCCATCACGAACTCGTTCCAGGACGTGATGAAGGTGAAGATCACGGCCGTCACCACGCCCGGCAGGGCCAGCGGCAGGGTCACCTTGATCATGGCGCCGAAGCGGCTGGTGCCGTCGACCATGGCGGCCTCCTCCAGCTCCGGCGGGATCGAGGAGATGTAGGCCGTCAGGATCCACACCGCGAACGCGAGGTTGAACGCCGCGTTGGTGAGGATCAGCGTCCAGACCGAGTTGAGCATGTCCAGCTGGTGGAACTCGCGGTAGAGGCCCACCAGGAGCGCCGTCGGCTGGAACATCTGGGTGACCAGGACCAGCAGGAGGAAGAGCTTGCGGCCCCGGTAGCGCATGCGCGCCGTGTAGTACGCGGCGGGCAGCGACACCAGCAGGACAAGGAGCGTCGCGCCACCGGCCACCAGCAGGGTGACCTGGAGGTTCTGGCCGAGCTCGGACTCCTTCCAGACGTCGATGAAGTTGGCCCACTCCAGGTTCTGGGGCAGGTACGTGCGGTCCCGCAGCTCCTCCTTGGGGCGGAGCGCGGTGACGATCATCTCCAGGTACGGCGCCAGGAAGATCGCCGCGAGGAGCCAGGCGCAGGCCGTGATGACCAGGGTGCGCGGCCGGAAGGTGCGCTTGGGCCGGTCGCCCCCGCCGCCCTTCTGCGGCGCCGGGCGGGTCGCCGTCGCGGTGGCCATCAGTCCTCCTCGTTCCACCGGCTGACCTTCAGGAAGATCAGCACGAGCACCACGACCATCAGGAAGTTGACGACTGACATGGCCGCGGACTCACCGATGTCGGTCTCCTTCAGCTTGTACATGAACACCATCGACGTGGAGGTGTCGTAGCCCGGTCCGCCCTGGGTCATGGCCCAGATGATCGGGAAGGAGTTGAAGACGTTGATGAGGTTGATGACGACGCCGACGAGGAAGGCGGGCCGCAGCATCGGGAGCGTGATGTGGCGGTACGTCTGCCAGGGCCCCGCCCCGTCGATCCGCGACGCCTCGTACACGTCCTGCGGGATGGTCTGCAGACCGGCGAGCAGCGTGTACGTGGTGAAGGGGAGCGAGACGAAGACGGCGACGCCCATCATCCACGGCCAGGCGGTCTCCGGCTTGCCCAGCCAGTCCTTGGAGCTGTCGATGAGCCCCAGGTCCAGCATCAGCGTGTTGAGGACGCCCGCGGTCTGGTTGAGCATCCACTTGAAGCCGATGGCGGTCATCAGGACGGAGGCCGCCCAGGGTGCGATGAGCGCCCAGCGGGTGATGCGGCGGCCGGGGAACCGCTGGTTGAACAGCTGGGCGAGGGCCAGCGAGAGCAGCATCGTGACGCCGACGACGACGACCGTCCACACCACGGTCCACAGGAGGACGGAACCGAAGTCGCTCTCCTCGAAGAGCTTCTTGAACTTGTCGGTCCCGGCGCTGCCGCGCACCTTGCCGGCGATGGAGATGTTGAGGAACGAGGTGCGGATCAGCTCGATGACGGGCCAGACGACCACGGCGAGGATCAGCAGGATGACGGGCGCAATCCAGGGCAGCGGGCCAAGCCTGGCTATGCCGCTGCGGCGGCTCACCGGCCTGGGGGCGCGCCCGCCCCGTCCCCGGCCGGTCTCGGCCGGGGACGGAGGGGCCTTCAGTGACACAAGGACTCCTTGCGAACTGGGTGAACTGGGGGTGACTGCGGTGACGTGACGGCTACTTGGACTCCGCCGCCGCCGACTCCGCCTTCTTCTGGAGGTCGCCGAGGACCGCCTTCGGGTCGTCGGAGACCGCCTTGCCGCCGGTCTTCTTGATCTCGGCGGAGACGACGTCCCACGAGGTGTCGCCCAGCGGGTAGAACTTCGCGTTCGGCAGCACCTGGAAGAACGGCTCCAGGTCCTTGTGCTTGCCGCTGTCCGTCATCTGCTTCAGGGCGTCCTTGGTGACCGGCATGAGGTTGTACATCTCGTCGAACGCCAGCATCTTCTTGGAGTACGTGAAGTCCAGGAACTTCTTCACGCCTTCCTTCTCCGCGCCGCCGTCCTTGAACGCCATCATCCAGTCGGCCACGCCGAGGGTGCTGTTCAGCGGGCCCGTCTTGCCGGGGATGGGCGCGACGCCGTAGTCGACCTTGCCCTCCTTGGCCATCTGGATCAGGCTCGGGTGGCCGTTGAGCATGCCGACCTTGCCCGCCGCGAAGTCCGCGAAGGCCGTCTTGCGGTCGGTGGAGGCGGGGTTGGCGTAGGTGAGGCCGGGCTTGACCAGGCTGGTCTTGAGCCACTCGAAGGTCTCGACGTTCTTCGCGCTGTCGAGGGTGTACTTGCCGTCCGCGTCGGTGTAGCCGCCGCCGTTGCCGAGCTCCCACATCATCGACTCGCCCTGGGTCTCCTCGGGGCCGAGCGGCAGGGCGTAGGGCGTGTCGGCGGCCTTCTTGTCCTTGATCTTCTTGGCGGCCGCGGCGAGTTCGTCCCAGTTCTTCGGCGCGTTCTTGACGCCCGCCTTCTTGAAGACGGCCTTGTTGTAGAACATCACGCGGCTGGAGGAGACCCACGGTATGCCGTACTGGGTGCCGTCGACCTCGCCGGCCTTGGCGAAGGACGGGATGAGGTTGTCGCGGGTCTCGGGCGAGAGGACCTCGTCCGCCTTGTACAGCAGGTCGTCCGCGACCTTGTCGGCGTAGCCGCCGGTCTGCAGCAGGTCGGGCTCGTTGCCCGCCTGGATCATGTTCTTCACGGACTTGTCGATCTCGTTCCAGTTGATGACCTGGACGTCGACCTTGTAGCCCTTGTTGGCCTTCTCGAATTCCTTCTTGACCTCGGCCCAGTACACCTTGGAGGCGTTGGAGGCCTTGTCGCCGTAGTCGGCGGCGACGAGCTTGATGGTCTTGCTGTCACCGCTGTCGCTGTCCCCGCTGCAGGCGGCAAGTCCCAGCGCCATACAGAGTGTTGCCGCACCGGTGGCGACGTATCGATTCCTCATTGCTGTTCAACCCTTCGACATCGGTGTCGACTTGAGCGCGTACAGTCGCCCCCCGCGGCGCCGTGGGCCGAGACTACTCACGCCCCGATTCGCCTCAACAGGCCTAGACCACTTTCGTGGCCAAGCTGAAATCACCTGCTCCACCTGGTCACTTGAGGGCTCCCGCGGTGAGACCGGCCTGTACCTGTCGCTGGAAGACCGCGTACACGACGAGCACCGGCAGCATGGCGATCGTCAGTCCCGCGAAGAGCGCGCCCCAGTCTCCGCGGTACCCCTGGGAGACCGCGAGCGAGGCGAGCCCCTGCGGCAGCACGTAGTTCTTCTCCTCCTCGTTGTTGAGCAGCAGCGGAAGCAGGTACTGGTTCCACTGGCCGAGGAAGTTGAAGATGCCGATGCTGACCAGGCCCGGCTTGGCCATCGGCAGCATGATCTGGAAGAACGTCCGGGTGTGCGAGGCCCCGTCGACCATCGCCGCCTCCTGCACGCCGGTCGGCAGCGTGCGGAAGAAGGAGGTCAGGAAGAAGGTGGTGAAGGGCAGCGAGTACGCGATGTACGCGATCATCAGGCCCGGCCGGGTGTCGAGGAGACCGAAGTTCTCCATGACCGCGAAGAGCGGCACGAGCGCGAGGATGACCGGGAACATCATGCCGCCCGCGAACAGCATGAAGACGAGCCGGTTGCCCGGGAAGGTGAAGCGCGCGATGACGTAGGCCGCCATCGACCCGAGCAGCATCGTGCCGGTCAGCGAACCGGCCAGGATGATCAGCGAGTTCAGGGTGTACTGGCCGATATTGGCCTTGTTCCACGCGTTGCCGAAGTTCTCCCAGTGGAAGGAGGCCGGCCAGCCCATCGGATCGCTGAGGATCTCGGCCGAGGGGCGGAACGCGGTGAGCGCGACCCAGATCAGGGGTCCCGCGGCGAGGATCACCCACAGGACGAGGAAGGCGTGCGAGAAGACGTTGAGGGTGGCGCCGCCCGTCTCTCTCTCGCGGCGGGGCGCGTCCTTGGTCTCGGCGCGGGGCCCGGCGGCGGTGGTCGTGGTCATGATGCAGAGCTCCCGCGGTCTCAGTATTCGATCCGGTCGCGATTCCCGACGCGCATGACGATCAGGGAGAAGACCATGCTCAGGGCGAGAAGGACGACGCCGATGGCCGTGGCGTAGCCGTACTGGCCGTCACGGAAGCGCTCGTAGAGGAAGACCGGAGTCACCTTCAGGACGTGCGGAGGCACCATCACCAGGCAGATCGCGAAGGTGTCGAGCGCCTGGATGCCCATGTAGATCCAGCCGGTGCGGACCGTGTCCCAGATCAGCGGCAGCGTGACGTTGAAGAAGGTGCGGGTGCGGCCCGCGCCGTCCAGGAGCGCCGCCTCGTAGATGTCCTTGGGGACCGAGCCCATCGCCGCGGAGAACAGCACGACGTAGAAGCCGACGAAGCTCCAGCTGATGACGACGAGCAGCGAGATCACGCCGAGGGACCACTCGCCGCCCAGCCAGGCGGGCCCGTCGATGCCGATCTTGTCGAGGCCGCCGTTGATCAGGCCGCTGTTGGTGTTGAGGACGCGCCCCCACACCACGGCGATGATGGCGACGGACAGCACCTGCGGGAAGAAGTAGACGACCTTGTAGAACGACGAACCCGCGACGCCCGCGATGGCCTGGCCCCTGCGGTGCCGGCCGCCCGAGGTGATCATGTAGGCGAAGAAGATGCCGAGGACGAGGGTGAGGAACGGAGCGACGACCAGCAGCAGGGCGCTGACCTTCACCGAGTCCCAGAACCGGACGTCGTTCCACATCTTCTGGTAGTTGTCGAACCCGATGAAGTTCGCGACCGGGCCGCCGGACCAGTCGGTGAACGAGTAGTAGATCGCCTGCAGGAAGGGCGAGATGACGAAGAGCGCGTAGAACGCGAGCGGCACCGCGAGGAAGCCCACGATGAAGCGGTACTTGTCGAGCGTGCGGTAGCGCCGGTCGTAGCGGACCCGCTCGGGAGTGAAGCGTGGTGGCAGCACCACGGCCAGCGCGAACAACAGCGCGCTCGGTGCGCCCGGCGCGGGCCCGCGGCCCGCCTGCTTCTTCGGAGGTGGGGGATTGTCCACCCGGGTGTCGGTCTTCACGCTGCTCAGCCCCGCCCGCTCTGTCACATGCTCTACGTGCTGTTGGGTGCCGTACGACCCGGTGGGTGCCGTGGCGTTCCCGCCGGGCCGTACGCCCTCGGTCGTGTACCGGGGTCGTCGTGCACCGGGGCCAGGGCCGCGAAGGCCCCGGACCCCGGGAGGGTCAGGCCTTCTTGATCTTGGTGATGTCGGGGTCGTTCTTGATCCGGTCGGAGGCCTTCTGCATGGTGTCCATCGCCTGCTTGGTGCCGATCTGGCCCTGCATGAACTGGTGGATCATGTTGTTGAAGTCCTCGCGGAACAGCTCGTTGTACCAGTCGAAGAACTTGGGGATGACGATGTTCTCGCCCGCCGCGTCGATGGCCTTCTTCGCGCTCGCCGCGCCGGACGGCAGCTTCTGGCCGTCGATGGCGCCCTTGACGACGGGGATGGAGCCGACCTCCTTGAAGAGGTTGAGGGCGGCTTCCTTGCTGTACATCATCCGCATCCACTCCAGGCCGCCCTGGCGGTTCCGGGCCTTGGCCGGGACGATGAAGGGCTCACCGGCCGGCGCGTAGAGCGTGCCGAACGGCATCTTGTCGGAGGAGTCGAGCGAGGGGGTCGCGCCCACCGTCATCGCGAAGTCCTTGGGCGTGGTGTCCTTCGCCTCGTTCTCCACCCAGGAGCCGTTGGGGACGAAGAGGCACTTGCCCTCCTTCGTCCACGCGGTCTGCATCTCGGTGTGCGCCTCGGTGCCGTCGAAGCCGGTCAGCACGTACTTCTTGGCGACGAGCTCCTCCCAGGCCTCGAAGACGTCCTTGACGGCGTCGTGCTTCCAGGCGTCGGGCTCCAGGTAGTCCATCGCCTCGATGACGTCACGGCCGCCGCGCTGGGCGAACATCGCGTACATGCTGAAGAACATGTAGCGCGGGTGGCCGCCCGGGTAGCTCCAGCCGTGGATGCCCTTGCCCTTGGCCTTCTTGCAGACCGCGAGCATCTCGTCCCAGGTCTTGGGGTACGCGGAGTCCAGGCCCTCTTCGAGGAGCTTCTTGGAGTACCAGTTGCCGTACACCGTCAGCGTGATGTTGAGCTGGTAGCACTCTCTGCCGCCGAAGCGGCCCATCTCCTCGACGACCGGCACCAGGGTGTCGCGCACGGTGACGCCCGGGTCGTCCCAGGAGGGGGCGTCGAGCACCTCGCCGAGGTCGGCGACCTGCTTGTTGTGGACCAGCTTGCCGATGTTCATCTGCTCGGCGCCGGAGTTGTTGACGACGTCCGCGGTGGGCTTGCCCCGGACGATCTTCGGCTGGACCTGGGTGGCGATCTTCGTCGTCGCCTTCTGGTCCGCCTCGGCGTCGGGGTACTTCTTGGCGTACATGTCCGTGACGAACTGGGCGTACTTGTCGCCGTATCCGCCGTTGAAGATGTAGACCGTCAGGCCCGCGTCGTTCTTCACGCCCAGCGGGTTCTTCTTGGACTTCTTGCCCTTTTCGGCCTTGTTGTCCTCGCCGCCTCCGCTGGCGCAGGAGGTGAGGGCCCCGACGGCGGGGACCGCGAGCAGGCCGACGGCTGCCGCCCGCTTCATGACATCACGACGGTTGACGCTGGTGGATCCCATGCTCAAGTCCTCGCCTTCTCCAGGACTCAGGCGGTGAACCGGACCCTCCCCGGCACCGCGGTGGTGTGAAGCTGGGGTCGTGCGTTACAGCTGGGTCGTGCGTGACAGCTAAGTCGTGCGGTGGATCGGTGGAGCGGGACTGCGATGGAGCGGCACTGCGGTGAAACGGGACTGCGATGGTGCGGCGAAGCAGCGGAACACCGGATTCGGTTGGCGGAAAACGGAGTTGGCACATCCGGACTCCCGCGCCCTGCCGCCCCGGGCCCGCGACCGGCCGAACGGCCGTGCAGACGCCGACAGGTATAGTCCACTCGCCGCCAGGTGGGCAAGATCGAATACAGCATTGCCCGGCAGGCTTGTCCGAGTTGAGACCTGCGATGTTCTCCTGCGAAACCTCTCGCACATCACCGCCGTTCCACGTGGACTTTCGCGGCGGTTTCCATGGACTTTCCCGCAGGTGACCCACCGGGCGCCGGGCGCGCCCCGGTTCGGCCGGCGGTCCCGGCGGGAGCGACTCGCCCGTTCCCGGCCCGCCGGGCACCTGGCCGGATTCCTCCTGTGGCGCGGCACCCTCCTCTACACCATCACGCCCCACGCCAACAGCCTTGACACCACTTGCCACTTGCCGCCCTACTAGACCTTGCGCAGCGACCGTGACAACGTTGTCCAACTCGCAAGGAGGGGCTCGGGGATGCCGCACTCGGCACGCAGACCTCGTTTCAGACACCACCGCCCGCCCGGTCAAGGACCCCGCTCGGCCGTGGCCGCCGGGGCCCTGGCGCTCGCGCTCGTCGCGGCGGCACAGGGGGCCGCCGTCGCCGGGCCCGAGCGGCCTCCCCGTCAGCAGAAGGAGTTCGTCTCCTCCTTCGAGGACGGCGAGGCCCAGCCGGACTGGCTCAGCACCGTCGAGACGGGCCCCGACGGCAGGAAGAAGGCCTCGGGCGTCAACGGCGAGTTCAGCTCCGGGCTGCCCGGCAGCGTCAACGACCACGTCACGGACGTCCGCGCGAGCGGCGAGAACGCGGGCTCGGGCGAGGTCGCGGCGAACCTCGTCGACGGCGAGGCGACCAGCAAGTGGCTGGCGTTCGCGAAGACCGGCTGGGTGGAGTTCGACCTGGACGAGCCCGCGAAGGTCGTGACGTACGCGCTCACCTCCGCCAACGACCACGCCGAGCGCGACCCCAAGGACTGGACGCTCAAGGGCTCGGTCGACGGCAAGGAGTGGACGGTCCTCGACGAGCGCAAGGGCGAGTCCTTCGACGGCCGGCACAAGACGAAGAAGTACGACTTCGCCGAGCCGGGGGACGCGAAGGCCTACGCCCACTTCCGGCTCGACGTCACCGCCAACAACGGCGCCGACGACGCGCTCCAGCTCGCCGACGTCCAGTTCTCGGTGGGCGGCACGCAGGCGCCCGCGCCCGAGGACATGCTGAGCCTGGTGGACCGCGGCCCCAGCGGCTCCCCCACCGCCAAGTCCCGCGCCGGGTTCACCGGCACGCACGCGCTGCGCTACGCGGGCACGCACAAGGCGGACGGCCGCGGCTACTCGTACAACAAGGTCTTCGACGTCAATGTCCCGGTGCGCCGGAACACCGAGCTCGGCTACCGCGTCTTCCCCTCGATGGCCGAGGGCGACCTGGACTACGCCGCCACGAACGTGGCCGTGGACCTCGCCTTCACCGACGGCACCTACCTCAGCGACCTCAAGGCCGTCGACCGGCACGGCTTCCCGCTGAACCCGAGCGGCCAGGGCGCGTCCAAGGTGCTGTACGTCAACCAGTGGAACGACGTCGCCTCGCGCGTCGGCGAGGTCGCCGCCGGCAAGACGGTCGACCGGATCCTCCTCGCGTACGACTCCCCCAAGGGCCCGGCGAAGTTCCGCGGCTGGCTGGACGACGTGTCGCTGAAGGAGAAGGCGCCCGCGAAGCCGAAGGCGCACCCCTCCGACTACGCGGACACCACGCGCGGCACCAACTCCAGCGGCGGCTTCTCGCGCGGCAACACCTTCCCGGCCACGGCCGTGCCGCACGGCTTCAACTTCTGGACGCCGGTGACCAACGCGGGCTCCCTGAGCTGGCTGTACGACTACGCGCGCGGCAACAACGACGACAACCTGCCGACGATCCAGGCGTTCAGCGCGAGCCACGAGCCGAGCCCGTGGATGGGCGACCGGCAGACGTTCCAGATGATGCCGTCCGTCGACAAGGACACCCCGAGCGCCTCGCGCACCAAGCGGGCGCTGCCGTTCAAGCACGAGCAGGAGACGGCGCGCCCGCACTACTACGGCGTGACGTTCGAGAACGGCCTGAAGGCCGAGATGGCGCCGACCGACCACGCCGCGATGATGCGGTTCACCTATCCCGGTGACGACGCGAGCGTGATCTTCGACAACGTCTCCGAGAAGGGCGGCCTGACCCTCGACAAGGAGAAGGGGATCGTCTCCGGCTTCTCCGACGTCAAGTCCGGTCTGTCGACGGGCGCGACGCGCATGTTCGTGTACGGCGTCTTCGACGACGGCGTCACGGCGGGCGGCAAGCTGGAGGGCGGCGGTGGCGGCGACGTCACCGGCTACCTCCGCTTCGCGGCGGGCAAGGACCGCACGGTGAACCTGCGGATCGCGACGTCGCTGATCAGCCTGGACCAGGCGAAGGACAACCTCGCCCAGGAGATCCCGTCCGGCACCTCCTTCGACCGCGTGAAGAACCGCGCGCAGAAGCAGTGGGACGACCTGCTCGGCAAGGTGGAGGTCGAGGGCGCGAGCGAGGGCCAGCGCACGAGCCTCTACTCCAGCCTGTACCGGCTGTACCTCTACCCCAACTCGGGCTTCGAGAAGGTGCGTTCGACGGGCGGCAAGGGGACGTACAAGTACGCATCGCCGTTCTCCCCGCAGACCGGACCCGACACCCCGACCCACACCGGCGCGAAGATCGTCGAGGGCAAGCCGTACGTCAACAACGGCTTCTGGGACACGTATCGCACGACGTGGCCCGCCTACTCGCTGCTCACGCCGAAGAAGGCGGGCGAGCTGGTCGACGGGTTCGTGCAGCAGTACAAGGACGGCGGCTGGACCTCGCGCTGGTCCTCGCCCGGCTACGCGGACCTGATGACGGGGACCTCCTCGGACGTGGCGTTCGCCGACGCGTACGTCAAGGGCGTGAAGTTCGACGCCGAGGCCGCGTACGACGCGGCGGTGAAGAACGCGACGGTGGTGCCGCCGAGTTCGGGCGTCGGCCGCAAGGGCATGGAGAAGTCGCCGTTCCTCGGCTACACGCCCAGCGAGACCCACGAGGGCCTGTCGTGGGCACTGGAGGGCTACCTCAACGACTACGGCATCTCCCGCATGGGCGACGCCCTCTTCAAGAAGACGGGCAAGAAGCGCTACAAGGAGGAGTCGGCGTACTTCCTCAACCGCGCCCGTGACTACGTGAACCTCTTCGACGGCAAGGCGGCGGGCGCGGGCACGAGCGCCGGCTTCTTCCAGGGCAAGGACGCCAAGGGCGTCTGGCGGGTGCCTTCGGAGAAGTTCGACCCGCGCGTGTGGGGCCACGACTACACGGAGACCAACGCCTGGGGCTACGCCTTCACCGCCCCGCAGGACTCGCGCGGCCTCGCCAACCTGTACGGCGGCCGCAAGGGTCTGGGCGACAAGCTCGACACGTACTTTGCGACCCCCGAGACCGGCTCCGCCGAGTTCGCGGGCTCCTACGGAGGCGTCATCCACGAGATGACGGAGGCCCGCGACGTCCGCATGGGCATGTACGGCCACTCCAACCAGGTGGCCCACCACGCGGCGTACATGTACGACGCGGCCGGGCAGCCGGCCAAGACGCAGGAGAAGGTCCGCGAGGTCCTCTCCCGCCTCTACACCGGCAGCGAGATCGGCCAGGGCTACCACGGCGACGAGGACAACGGCGAGCAGTCGGCCTGGTACCTCTTCTCCTCGCTCGGCTTCTACCCGCTCGTCATGGGCAGCGGTGAATACGCCATCGGCTCACCGCAGTTCACCAAGATGACCGTGCACCTCGACAACGGCCGCGACCTGGTCGTGAAGGCGCCGAAGAACAGCGCCGAGAACGTGTACGTGCAGGGGCTGAGGGTCAACGGCAAGAAGTGGACGTCGACGGCGCTCCCCCACGAGGAGATCGCGCGCGGCGGCGTCCTGGAGTTCGACATGGGTCCGAAGCCGTCGGCCTGGGGCTCCGGCAAGGGCGGCCAGCCGACGTCGATCACGCAGGACGACAAGGTGCCGTCGCCGCGCAAGGACGCCCTCAAGGGCGAGGGCGCGCTCTTCGACGACTCCTCGGCGACGGCGGCCACTTCGGACTCCGCCGTGGAGCTGCCGGTCGGCAAGGAGACGAAGGCGGTGCAGTACACGCTGACGTCGTCGGCCGACAAGGCGAAGGCGCCGCGCGGCTGGGTCCTCCAGGGCTCGAAGGACGGCGAGAAGTGGAAGGACCTCGACAAGCGGTCCGGCGAGTCCTTCGCCTGGGACAAGCAGACGCGGGCCTTCACGGTGAGCGATCCGGGGACGTACGGGCACTACCGGCTGGTGCCGGACGGGTCCGCGACGCTCGCGGAGGTGGAGCTCCTGAGCTGATCCGGCGCGGCGGATCGCGGTGACGCGGGGGCGGGAGTGGTGAGTTCACTCCCGCCCCCGTCCGCGTCCCGAAGTGTGCGATGCTGCGGACCCCGGCTCACGACCCGGAGGCCTCCCGCGTGCGGTACTACCTCTATCTGTCCGGCGACAAGCTGGACATGCTGTACGAGCAGATCCCGGCCAAGCTCCTCAAGCGCCTCGCCGTCGAGGCGAAGGTCGACCTCAAGGTGCTCAGCGTCGCCGTGCAGTCGCCGCGTGCCGAGACGAGCACGTACGACCGGCTCGACATCGTCGAGGCCTATCTGGAGCGGGAGTTCGACGTCAGCTGGATGACGGAACCGCGGCCGTGGTTCCGGGGCGACCTGGGCCTGCGGATCGCGGGGTACGGCTCGCCCGAAGGGCCGACGTTCATCACGGGGCGGGAGGGCGACACGGTCGTCGCGCTCATCGGCTCGGCGCGCCATCTGGTCGGGCAGCGCACGGCCCAGGACACGATCCGGGCCTCGTACTCCATGCTGCCGTCGCTGTTCCGGCTCCTGGAGGACGCGCCGGAGGACTGGCCGCGGCAGTACCGGACGCCCCGGGCCGTGACGCCCGCCCACGAGAACCAGGCGCTGCACCAAGTCCTCGAATTCTCCGACTCGTTGACGGTCGCGCCCGTGTACGCCGAGTTCCTCGCCCGGCGCCTGCTGACCGGCACCGTCACCGGACCCGACGGGCGGCAACTGCGGATCGTCGTCGGCACCCCGCTGTACGTGGCGATGGCGGACGAGGACCAGGAGCGGGGGGCCTGAGTGGCGCCGGGCGAGGCGGTCCCGGACCTGATCCGGATGCGGCTGGCCGGGGACGTGGCGGGCCTGCGACGGAGCCTGCGGTCCGAGGACTTCTCGACGGCGCTGGGGGCCGCCGAACTGCTCGGGGACATCGGCGGACCCGAGGCCTGTGAGGCGCTCCTCCACTGCCTGGCGATGCCGGGCCGCTACGCCCGCCATCTGGAGCTGTGGGTCATCTCCCCGCTGGCACGGCTCGGCGAGCGCCGTGCCGTCCCCTTCCTGCTGCGGCGGCTGCGCGGGGAACTGCCGGAGAACTCGACCTGGCCGGAGACGCTGTACGGAGCCCTGGGCACCCTCGGCGGGCCCGAGGCCGTCCGCGAGCTGATCGACGGACTCGCCGCGCCGCACCCCTCGAAGCACGTGGTCGACGCGGTGGCCGCGCTGCGTCCCCCGGAGGCCGTGCCCGCGCTGCTCGCCGCGCTCTGGTCGCTGCTGCCCCGGGACGAGGTGCACGCCGTGCGGGCGCTCGGGGCGATGCGCGATCCGCGGACGGGCGCGCCCCTGCTGTTCCTCGTGGACTCCGAGTCCACCTCTCCCCCGTTGCGCAGGGCGGCCGTCGCGGCACTCGCCGACCTTCCCGAGGAGTCCTGGCCACCGCCAGCCGGTTGGATCCCGGAGATCATGCTGCGCCGGGCGCTGCGGGACCCGGACGCGGCGACCGCGGCGCCCGCGGCCGAGCTGCTCGCCCGCACGAAGACGGGGCGGGACGAGCTGCGGGGCGACCTGATGAACTCCGTGCCGGGCCGCCGCGCCCCGTACCGGACCCCCGACTGTGTCGCCGTCACGGTCTGCGCCTTCATCCAGAAGCGGCCCGACCTCTTCGGTGAGGCACAGGACTACCGCGACGTACCGACCCTGATCGAGCTGCTCGACGAGGCGGCCGTACCGACCGTGCGCAGGGCGGCGGCCGGGGCGCTCGGGGCCGTGGGCGGCGCGGTGGCGACCGTGGCGCTGCTGGCCGCCCTCGGTGACCGGCGGATCGGCGAGGCGGCCGCGCGGGCGGTGGCCCGCCTGCCGCAGCCGCCCGTACAGGCCCTTCTCCTCCTGCTGTCCGGGATCGGCGACGCGACGCAACGCCGTTACTCCGCACGGGCGTTGGGACATCTGGAACACACGGAAGCCGCGCCTCTGCTCCTCGCCGCCGCCCTCGACGAGGAGGAGGCCCCGCGGCTGCGCGCCGCCGCCGTCGACGCGCTCGCGGCCCTGCGCCACCGCCCCGCGGCGGCCGGCCTCGCGTCTCTGGCGGCGGACGACGGGCAGCCCGGCACGCTCCGGGCCCGCGCCCTGCACGCACTGGGACGCATCGCGGCGCGGGAGTCGCTCCCCGTCGTGCTCGCCGCCGTACGGGAAGCGTCGGAGACGGTACGGCTCCAGGCGGCGCAGGCCCTGGGCGCCTTCCCCGGGACCGGGGCGGCCGAGGCGCTGGGGGCGCTCGCGGCCCGGGACGCGGACCGCGACGTCGCGCGGGCGGCCGTCCACGCCCTGGGCCGCATCGGCGCCCCGGCCGCGCCGGTCCTCACCTCCCTGACCCACTCGCCGCGCCCCGAGCTCACCGGCGACCTGATCGCCGCGCTGGCCCGGTGCCCCGGCCCCGAAGCGCTCGCCGGCCTGTGCCGACTGACCGATCCGGCCCAGCCGGAGGAGGTCCATCTGGCGGTGGCCGCGGCACTGGGCGAGCGCGGGGACCCGGCAGCGGCCGTCCCCCTGACAACACTGCTGACGGACGACCACTGGGACTGCCGCGACGCGGCCCTGTCCTCCCTGACGGCCCTCAACACGGAGGAGGCCGACACATACGTACTGACACACCCTCACCCGCCCCACCGGGACACGCGGGCGTTGCGGGCGGCGCTGACGGTCATCGCGGGGCGGCGGGGTGCCCCGGATCAGGGCTGATCCTGGTCGGGGACACCCCGGCGCCGAAAGGGGATCAGGCCGTGTGCAGCGTCAGCCCGTAGCGCTGGAGGATTTCGTTCACCGGCTGGAACCACGTCTCGCCGCCGCTGCTGCAGTTGCCCCAGCCGCCGGACGTCACGCCCTGGGCCTGGTCGCCGCTGATGAACGAGCCGCCGGAGTCGCCGCCCTCGGCGCAGACGCTGGTCTTGGTCAGCTGGTGGACGACGGTGCCGTCGGAGTAGTTGACGGTCTCGTTCTTGGCGAGGAGGTTGCCGCAGTGCCACTTCGTCGTGGAGCCGGAGCGGCAGATCGACGAGCCGACCGGCGCCTCCGCCGAGCCGCGGACCAGCTGGTCCGGGATGGTGCCCCAGCCGAGCACGACCGGGACGGTCCACCAGCCGTTGCCCACGGACACCCAGGCGTAGTCGTTGTCGGGGAACGAGGAGCCCTGGAACGAACCGATGTCGGAGCCGTCCCAGCCGCGCACCCCCGCACCGGCCTTGCCGCAGTGCCCGGCCGTGACGAAGCCGCCGTGCACGGAGAAGCCGATGGAACAGCGGACGTTGCCGGTGTAGTACGGGTCGCCGCCGACGGTCCCGGCGGCGAAGGTGCTCGGCGCGTCCGCGACCGTGCCGACCTGGACGGGAGCGGTGGCGCGGACCTTCCGCAGGAAGCTCTTGACATCGTTGTCGGCACGGTGCCCTTCGACGACGTCCACGACGACGCGGTTCGCCTTGACGTCGACCCGCCAACTGGCGACGTTCTTCGGGGCCTTGAGCTTGTCGACCCGGGCCTTGGCCGCGTCGAGCCGCGCGGCGCTGTGCTCGACGACGCGGACGTCGGCGCCCGCCTCGCGCACCTCCGCGGCGGCGCCCGGCCCGGTGACGGCGACGGCGAGCCGACCGCTCCCGGCGTCGAACCAGGAACCGGCGTACGCCGCGCCGGCCGCCTTGCGGGCCGCGCGCTCGGTCTTGACGGCCTGCCGCTCGTCGGCGAGGCGCTCGCGCGCGGCGGCGGGGGTGAGGCCGAGGTCGCGCTTCATCGCGTCGAGGAGGGCCGGGGAGGCGGGCTGCCGGGACTCCGGCGCCGGGGCGGGGTCCGCGGCAGCGGCGGGGGCCAGGCCGGTGGCGGTGAGGCCGGCGGCCGCGCAGGCGGTGGTCAGGAGCACGGCGGACAGGCGGAGGCGTGCGCTGGTCTTGCGTCTCACAGGAGGACCTCTCGTCGTTCCAACAGGGCGGTAGTGGAGCGGAGTTGAGATCTGAGAGCGCTCTCAGCTCATGGTGCGGCAGAGCGTAGAGAGCGCACGCGGCCAAGTCCAGACCTACGGCGCCCGGCGCTCCGTTTCCGATGCGCGGACCACGGCCGCGCGCGCGTCCGGAGCCATGCCCGTGCGGCGCGGGGCGCCCACGCCGCCGCTCCCGGAAAATCCAGGTGCGCGCCCGCCGCCCACCGGCTACGGTCCCTCTCATGTCCGGGACCAAGTAACTCCAGGTGCCCCACCCGCCCCGCGGGTCCGTGGCACGGAAGCGACCTGTCTTCCTCAGCCCCCGCCGCTCACCGGCCAGGGGCCGACCTGGAGTGCCCACTTCATGAACATCCCTACGCGGGACCGCCGCGCCCTCAGCCTCGCGCTGCTCTCCCTCCTCCAGTTCCTCATCGCGATCGACGTCACCGTCGTGAACGTCGCGCTCCCGTCCATCGGCGCCCGTTTCGGCGCCGAAACGGCCTCCCTGTCCTGGGTCGTCACGGGCTACACGCTCGCCGGCGGCGGCCTGTTGCTGCTCGGCGGGCGGCTGACCGATCTGCTCGGCAGGCGCCGGATGTTCCTGCTCGGCGCCGTCCTGTTCGGCGCCGCGTCCCTCGCGGCGGGGCTCGCGCCGAACCTGGAGACGCTGATCGCCGCGCGGTTCGCGCAGGGCGTGGGCGAGGCGCTCGCCTCCCCCGCCGCCATGTCGCTGATCGCGCTCCTCTTCCCCGCACCCGCGGAGCGGGCCAAGGCACTCGGCGTCTGGGGCGCGATCTCCGCGAGCGGTCTCGTCGTCGGCGTCCTGCTCTCCGGCGTCATCGTCCAACTCCTGGACTGGCGCTGGATCTTCGGGGTGAACGTGCCGATCGTGACGGCCGTCGTCGCGCTCACTCCCCGGCTGGTGCGCGCCGACGGGCCGCGCCCCTTGGGCGGCCGGCTCGACCTGCCCGGCGCGGCACTCCTCACCGGCGGACCGCTCGCCCTCGTCCACGGCGCGCTGAGCGGATCGGTGGCCTCACTGCTCGTCGGGGCGGTGCTCCTGACCGCGTTCGTCGCCGTCGAGGCGCGTACGGACCACCCGCTCGTGCCGCTCGCCTTCTTCACCCACCGCGCCCGCGCCGTCGCCAACGCCGCGACGATTCCGCTCAGCGCCGGACTCTCCGCGATGTTCTTCCTGGTCACCCTGTATCTCCAGGACGTGGTCGGACTCGGCCCGTTCCAGGCCGGGTTGGCGTATCTGCCGTTCTGCGCGGTGCTGCTCGCCGCCATCCGTGCGGCGTCCTCGCTGATCGGCGCGCTCGGCATGTGGCGCACGGCGCTGGCGGGTCTGCTGCTCACGGCGGCCGGGCTCGGGTGGCTGGCACGGCTGCCGGACGAGGGCGGCCTGTGGGTGGACGTGCTGCCGGGGATGCTGCCCGTGGCGGCCGGGATGGGGCTCGGGCTGCTCGCCCTGCAGAACGCCGCGCTGTCCGACGTCACGGAGGCGGACGCGGGCGCCGCGTCCGGGGTGCAGCGCTCCGTGGACCAGCTCGGCGGTTCGCTGGGCCTCGCGGTCCTGGTGGGCGCGGCGGTCGGCGGCGGTGCGACCCAAGCGGTCGATTTCCGGGCGGCGTTCGCGTGGGCGGCGGCAGGCGTGCTGGTCACGGCGGTGGCCGTGGCGCTGACCGGTCGCCGCGGTCGGTAGGAGAACCGGACTCGACAACGCGATGTCGCCGAGCCTAAGATCCCCGGCGACATCGCGTGTCGGTCACCGGCCGGGTGAGGCATGGAGGTGTCGGGAGATGCCTTCTGGAGGCATTCCTTGTCAGTCGAGTTGAACCACACGATCGTCCACGCCCGGAACAACCGGGAGTCCGCCGACTTCTTCGCGGACCTGCTGGGCCTTGAGATCACCGCGGAATGGGGCCCGTTCATCGCGGTGGACCTGAGCAACGGCGTCACGCTGGACTTCGCCACCATCCCCGCCGAATCGATCACTCCGCAGCACTACGCCTTCCTCGTCTCCGAGGCGGAGTTCGACGCGGCGTACGCGAGGATCAGCGAACGCGGCATCACGCACTGGGCCGACCCGCACCAGAAGCAGCCCGGCGAGATCAACCGCAACGACGGCGGGAAGGGCGTCTACTTCCTGGACCCGTCGGACCACGCCATGGAGCTGATCACGGTGCCGTACGGCGGCCGGCCCGTCTCGTGACCGCAATCCCCTGATTTCGGGATACCGGGGTGCGGGGTGCCCCTGGGACCTTCGTCGCATGAAGTGCGGGACGGTTCCAGAGCGCGGCCCGCACCCGGACGGGAGAACCGAAATGACGCGATGGACGGCCACACGCGTGTGGCGACCGGTACTGGCCCTCACCCTCGCCACGGGCGCCTTCCTGGGCGCCACCGGGCGGGCCCCGGCGGCTGATGACCAGCAGGACCGGCAGGCCCGGCAGGCGGAGGCGGCGGCCTCCGGCTATCTGAACCTGCATCAGTGCGCGTACTACGCGAGCAGCCTCGACGACCACTTCAACACCTTCGTGACGCCGAGCGGCGACGGACGCTACTCCACCGGCACGAAGCACTCCGCGAGCGCCGACACCACGGCGGCCTGCGGCGCGGGGAACGGCAACCACGTACCCGTCCCGCTCCTGCACGGCGTCAAGGCGCTGGACCTCACCGCCGGGCGCTACCTCAACCTCCAGCAGTGCGACTACTACCGGAGCGCGAGCACGGACCGCTTCACCACCCTCGTGACGCCGAGCGGCGACGGACGCTACTCCACCGGCACGAAGGTCTCGAACACCAAGGAGACCACTCCCACCTGCGGTCCGGGCAACGGCAACCACGTACCCAACCCCGGTCTCTCGGGCTCCCTGCCCCTGGACCTGACCGCGGGCCGCTACCTCAACCTGCACCAGTGCGTGTACTACTCGGAGCGGCTCAAGAGCCACATGACGAGCGTGGTGCCCGCCCCGGACGCGCGGTACACGACGGGCACGAAGATCTCCGACACCCAGGAGACGAGCCCGAACTGCGGCTCCGGCAACGGCGACTACGTACTTGTCCCGCTGCTGTCCGCCGTGAAGAACATCCCTCTGAGCTGATCACCCGCGGCGACGCGCGCGGTAGGCGCGTTGCCGGCAGGCGGGTGAGCAGTACGTCCGGGGCCGTCCGCGCGACGATCGCGTGACCGTCCCCCGGCAACCGGGGCAGAACGCCGGCCTTTCGTCACACGGAGGGCCGGCCGCCGCGTTTTCGTCACGCGGGGGCCCGCCCGCCGCGTCGCCACGGGCCGTGCGGGCTGCGGTGACGATGTCGGAGCCCGGGAAGCGCCCGCGCGGAGTGCGCGCGGTCAGCTCGGCGTCCATGATGGTGCAGTTCCCCGCGATGTCGTCGCTCGTGCAGTTCAGCGCGTGGCGGAGGTACCCCCGGGCCGCCTCCAGCTCCGCGATCGTCCGCTCCAGTCGCACGAGTTGGGCGTCGATGGCCTCCTGCCAGGCCGCACGCGTGCCCTTCCCCGAGGTGACGACGGCGGCCTGGTCCAACGGCATCCGCCCCACCACACAGCACAGATAGGCGAGGCCGAGGCGGCGCAGGTCGATGTCGCCGTAGCGCCGCTTGCCGCCGTCGCGGGCGGGCGGATCGAGCACGCCCTGCCGCTCCCACCACCGCACCGTGGACGGCGCCAGGCCGTACAGGGCCGCCGCTTCGCCGATGAGGACCGCACGTCGCCGCGTCATGAACTCAGTTGACATCAAGACGACTTGAGAAGGCAAGGTCTGACTTAGGTAAACCTAAGTAGCTGCGTTCTCGCGGCGGAGGGGTTCTGTCATGACATCAGACACGTCCATCGAGTACGTGGAGACCGTCGTCATCGGCGCCGGACAACAGGGGTGCGGCGTGGCCGGGGCCCTGGCGGAGCTCGGGCGCGAGGCGCTCGTCCTGGAGCGGGGTGAGATCGGCCAGGCCTGGGCGCACGAACGGTGGGACAGCCTGCTGGTCGGGAGCGGGAACCGATCGGTGCGCTTTCCCGGCCGGGAGTACGACGGCGACGACCCCGACGGGTTCATGTCGGGGCCCGAACTGGCCCGGCGCCTGCGGCGGTACGCGCAGGAGAGCGAGCTGCGGGTGCGCGAGCACACGCCCGTCCGGGAGGTCGAGTGCCTGCCGGACGCCTCGGAGCACGACGAGGTGAGGTTCAGGACGCGGCTGTCCGCCGGAGGTGTCGTCGAGTCCCGCAACCTGGTGGTGGCGGTGGGCGGTTACGCCGCACCCCGCACCCCCGCCCTCGCCGCCGACGTCGACCCGTCCGTCCACCAACTGCACTCCCGCTACTACCGCAATCCCGCGGCCCTGCCGGACGGGGCGGTGCTCGTGGTCGGCGCGGGCATCAGCGGCCAGCAGATCGCGCACGAGCTGGCGGGCGCCGGGCGGCGCACCTTCCTGGCGGTCGGGCGGCATCGCGCGTGGCCGCGCCACTACCGCGGCCGCGGCCTCCTCGAATGGCTGTCGGCGCTCTCCCTGTACGACGACTTCGGGACCGTGGGCGGCGACGGCGGCCCCGTCCTGCCGGGCCTGCCGGTGACCGCCGTACGGGACAAGCGCGAGGACCTCAACGTCGGCACCCTGGCCGCGCAGGGCGTCACCCTGGTCGGCTCCGTGCGTGCGGCCGACGGCCGGACGCTCCTCCTCAAGGACAACGTCGTCGCCGTCGCCGAGGAGTCCGCCCGCTCCTTCCGGCACGCCGTCGACACGATCGACGCCCGCATCCGCCGACGGGGCTTCGTGGCGCCGGAGGAGAAGCCCGTCCCCGAGGTCCCCATGGAGCACGTCGCCGACTTCGGCGAGCGGCTCGACCTGGCACACCACGGCATCACATCGATCGTCTGGTGCACCGGATTCGGTCCCGACTACCGCATCCTGCCGCGGCACGTGCTCGACGCGAACGGGGCGCCGCTCCAGGACAGAGGTCTCCTCGGAGCCCTCCCCGGCCTGTACTACGCCGGGCTCCCGGACGGGAACTACGTGGTCCCGGTGGGCATCTCGGCGAACGTGGAGAACGGCCGGGCCCTCGCCCGCCTGATCCACGTCGACCACGTCATGCGCTCGGGCTCGCCGGAGTCGCTGGTCACGAGGTGAGCACCACCGCATGAGAACGCGGAAAGGGCCGCACCCCCGGACGTATCCGGGGGTGCGGCCCTCAGCCGCCTGCCCTGACCGCTTACTTGCGGATCAGGCTGCGCAGCACGTACTGCATGATGCCGCCGTTGCGGTAGTAGTCCGCCTCGCCGGGGGTGTCGATGCGGACGACCGCGTCGAACTCGACGCCGGTGTCGGTGGTGACCTTCACCGTGCGGGGGGTCGAGCCGTCGTTCAGCTCGGTCACGCCGGTGATGGAGAAGGTCTCCTCGCCGGTCAGGCCGAGGGAGTCGGCCGACTGGCCCTCCGGGAACTGGAGCGGAAGGACGCCCATGCCGATGAGGTTCGAGCGGTGGATGCGCTCGTACGACTCGGTGATGACGGCCTTGACGCCGAGGAGCGCGGTGCCCTTGGCGGCCCAGTCGCGGGACGAGCCGGAGCCGTACTCCTTGCCGCCCAGGATGACGAGCGGCGTGCCCTGCTCGATGTAGTTGCGCGAGGCGTCGTAGATGAACGACACGGGGCCGTCGGCCTGCGTGAAGTCGCGGGTGAAGCCGCCCTCGGTGCCCGGCGCGAGCTGGTTGCGCAGGCGGATGTTGGCGAACGTGCCGCGGATCATGACCTCGTGGTTGCCTCGGCGCGAGCCGTAGGAGTTGAAGTCGCGGCGCTCGACGCCGTGCTCCGTGAGGTACTTGCCGGCCGGGGTGTCGGCCTTGATCGCACCGGCGGGCGAGATGTGGTCGGTGGTGACCGAGTCGCCCAGCTTGGCGAGGACGCGGGCGCCCGCGATGTCCTCGACGGGGGACGGCTCGTGGGCCATGCCCTCGAAGTAGGGGGGCTTGCGGACGTACGTCGACTCGGCGTCCCACTCGAAGGTGTTGCCCGTCGGGATGGACAGCGCCTGCCACTGGGCGTCGCCCGCGAAGACGTCCTGGTAGGACTTGTTGAACATGTCCTCGCCGATGGCGTTCGCCACGACGTCGTTGACCTCGGCCTCGGAGGGCCAGATGTCCTTGAGGAAGACCGGCTTGCCGTCCTGGTCGGTGCCGAGCGCCTCGGTCGTGATGTCGACCTTCATCGACCCTGCGATGGCGTACGCGACGACCAGCGGCGGGGACGCCAGGTAGTTCATCTTGACGTCGGGGTTGATGCGGCCCTCGAAGTTCCGGTTGCCGGAGAGGACGGACGTCACGGCCAGGTCGTGGTCGTTGACGGCCTTCGAGACCTCCTCGGGCAGCGGGCCCGAGTTGCCGATGCAGGTGGTGCAGCCGTAGCCGACGAGGTTGAAGCCGACCTTGTCGAGGTAGGGCGTCAGACCGGCCTTGTCGAAGTAGTCGGTGACGACCTTCGAGCCCGGGGCGAGGGTGGTCTTGACCCACGGCTTGCGGGTCAGGCCCTTCTCGACCGCCTTCTTCGCGACGAGGGCCGCGGCCACCATCACGTAAGGGTTCGAGGTGTTGGTGCAGGACGTGATGGCCGCGACCGTCACCGCGCCGTGGTCGATCTCGTAGGTCGAGCCGTCGGGGGCCGTGACCGTGGTCGGCCGCGACGGGACGCCGTTGGTGGTCGCCGGGGCGTCGGAGGCCGGGAAGGACTCCTGGCCGGCCTCGTCCGCGGTGTCGACGTAGTTGCGTACGTCGAGGGCGAACTGCTGGGCGGCGTTGGCGAGGACGATGCGGTCCTGCGGACGCTTCGGACCGGCGATCGAGGGGACGACCGTGGAGAGGTCGAGCTCCAGCTTCTCGGAGAAGTCGGGCTCGGCGGCCGGGTCGAGCCAGAGGCCCTGCTCCTTGGCGTACGCCTCGACGAGCGCGACCTGCTGCTCGGAACGGCCGGTCAGCTTCAGGTAGTTCAGCGTCTCGCCGTCGATCGGGAAGATCGCGGCGGTGGAGCCGAACTCCGGCGACATGTTGCCGATGGTGGCGCGGTTGGCGAGCGAGGTGGCGGCGACGCCCTCGCCGTAGAACTCGACGAACTTGCCGACGACGCCGTGCTTGCGCAGCATCTCGGTGATCGTGAGGACCAGGTCGGTGGCGGTGGTGCCGGGCTTGAGCTCACCGGTCAGCTTGAAGCCGACCACGCGCGGGATGAGCATGGAGACCGGCTGGCCGAGCATCGCGGCCTCGGCCTCGATGCCGCCGACGCCCCAGCCCAGGACGCCCAGGCCGTTGACCATCGTGGTGTGCGAGTCGGTGCCGACCAGCGTGTCGGGGTAGGCCTGGCCGTTGCGGACCATGACCGTGCGAGCGAGGTGCTCGATGTTGACCTGGTGGACGATGCCGGTGCCCGGGGGGACGACCTTGAACTCGTCGAAGGCGGTCTGGCCCCAGCGCAGGAACTGGTAGCGCTCCTTGTTGCGGCCGTACTCCAGCTCGACGTTCTGGCCGAAGGCGTCGGCGGTGCCGAACTTGTCGGCGATGACGGAGTGGTCGATGACCAGCTCGGCCGGGGCCAGCGGGTTGATCTTCGCGGGGTCGCCGCCGAGCTCCTTCACGGCCTCGCGCATGGTGGCGAGGTCCACGACGCAGGGCACGCCGGTGAAGTCCTGCATGATCACGCGGGCCGGCGTGAACTGGATCTCCTGCGAGGGCTGGGCCTGCGAGTCCCAGTTGCCGAGGGCACGGATGTGGTCGGCGGTGATGTTCGCGCCGTCCTCGGTACGGAGGAGGTTCTCCAGCAGCACCTTCAGGCTGTAGGGAAGGCGTGCGGAGCCCTCGACCTTGTCCAGCTTGAAGATCTCGTACGACTCGTCGCCCACGCGCAGCGTGCTGCGGGCGTCGAAGCTGTTCGCCGACACGACAGTCTCCTTCATATGTGTGCGCGTTCCATCACATCCTGCCGCCACGACTCCTCGTCGATCCGCTAAGGTAAGGCTTAGTTAGGTAACCCTTACCGGGTGGCGGCTACTGGTGCGCCTCGGCAGATATCTCGATGTCGAGATAACCCTAGTACATCACCCATGGGTACGACGAGGCGTGTCCGCATGCCCTGGGTCACGCCGCCCGCCGCGCGCCGCCGCGTTTCTCCGGACATTTCACCGGTCGCCCGCCACCCGCGCGGTGACCACCACCGTCGCGTAACGCGCCGTGAAGGTGCCGCCCAGCGTGTCGACGGCGGCGCCGACCGCGGCCAGGACCTCGGACCGCCGGTCCGCCGGGAGGCGGGTGAGCGAGCCCTGGGTCGGCAGCTGGTCCAGCCACGCGTCACGGGTGTAGGTCCACTCCCAGTCGAAGCGCCACTCCTCCGGCGCGGCGAGGCCGTCCGCCCGCCGTATGCCGTCGGCGGCCAGGTCGAGCAGGGGCCGGTACGGGTCATCGGTCCTGAGCGGCGCCGCCGCCACCGCCATCGGCGAGTCGGGCGCCACGCGCCGGTACGCCTCGGCGAAGGCCTCCGAGACGGCGGGCGGCAGTTCGGGGACGTTCCAGAACACCGCCAGACGGCCGCCGGGGCGCAGCACGCGTGCGGCCTTGGCGGCGCCCGCGACCGGGTCGACCCAGTGCCAGGCCTGACCCGCCACCACCGCGTCGTACCGCCGCCCCGCCGGGTCCCAGTCCTCGAAGGCGGCCACCTCCACCGTGACCCCGAGCCGCTCCGCCGCCTCGGCCATGCGCGTGTCGGGCTCGACCCCGAGGACCGCGCAGCCGGCCGCCCGGAGCTGCCGGGCCACGATGCCCGTGCCGCAGCCGACGTCGAGGACGGCGGGTGCGGGGGCGCCGTCGGCGATCCGGGCGACCAGGGCGTCGGGGTAGCGGGGCCTGGCCCGGTCGTAGCGCTCGGCGTCGACGCCGAAGGACTCGGCCACCTGACGGTGTCGGTGCGGCTGGTTCTCGGGGATAGTGGGCATGCGCCCACTCTGAGTGGGCGCATGCCCACTCGTCAACGGGACGAACGGGATCAGCGAGAGAAGGGCGGACCATCCGTGCCGACAGGGGTCGCCATCCGCGATGTGCGCGAGCAGCTCTTCGACGCGGCCGAGCGCGTGCTGCTGCGGTCGGGTCCGAACGCGCTGACCAGCCGCGCGGTCACCACGGAGGCGGGCTGCGCCAAGGGGGTGCTGCACCGCCACTTCGCCGACTTCGACGCCTTCCTCGAAGAGCTCGTACGCGACCGGATCGCCCGCGTCGACGCACGGGGCGCCGCCCTGTGCGCCACCGCGGGGACGGGCACGGTGGCGGACCGGGTCACCGGCGCCCTGACGGACCTGTTCGGCTCGGTCGCCCTGGCGATCCTCGGCCTGGTCACCGCGCGGGACACGCTGCGGGCCCGCCTGCGCGCGACCACACCGGTCGGCCTCCCCGTCCTGACGGAGGCCGGCACGGCACTGACCGCCTATCTCACGGCCGAACGCGACCTCGGCCGCCTGACCCCGGACGCCGACGTCGACACGCTCGCGCTCACCCTGATCGGCAGCGGCCACCTGCTCTTCGCGGGCCGCGAAGGCGCCCGGCCGCCGGCCGATGAGGTCCGCAGGGTCGTGGGGACGGTGCTTGCGGGGGTGCTGCCGCCGTCCTCATGACGCGGGCGGCCGTACCTCCGTGACGTCGGACGACGCGCGCACGAGCAGACGGGCCGGTACGGCGACCGGGCCCGGTGGCGTCGTGCAGCTGCCCTCGATCAGGTCGACGAGGAGCGTCACCGCCGTGCGGGCCGTGCGGTCCGGGTCGAGGGTGACCGTGGTGAGCGGGGGTGTCGTGCGGGCGTAGGCGGGGTCCTCGCTCGCGCACACCACGCGCAGGTCGTCCGGGACGCGCAGGCCGTGCCGGTGGGCGGCGGTCAGGAGTTGGCGGCCGCCGGGGTCGTAGGCGGCGTAGAACGCGTCGGGGCGGTCGGGGGTCCGCAGCAGGGGGTCGAACGCGTGGCCGTGGGTGTCGGTCACGTCGAAGGGCACGATCAGCGCGGGCGCGCCGCGCTCCGCGCACCAGTGTTCGTACGCCGCCGTCACCGCGTGGGCGTAGTGCTCGTCGCCGTTGCCCGACTGGAGGGCGACGCGGCGGGCGCCGGACGCGGCGAGGTGGTCGAGGACCTCGCGGGTGGTGCTCTCGTGGTCGTTGTCGACCCAGTGGTCGCCGGGGTGCGGATCGCCGGGGACGCCGTCGAAGACGAGCGGGATGCCCCGGGCGCGCAGGGCGCGCGCCATGGGGTCGCCGCGCGGGCTGTCCATGATCACCATGCCGTCGACGGCGAGGCCGTGCCAGGAGTCGTCGGCGGCGCGGTCGGCGGGGAGCGTGGTGAGGGCGTAGCCGCGCGCGTGGGCGGCCGAGGTGGCGGCGCTCACCGCACGCGAGAAGTAGGCGATCTCCGTGTAGTTCCAGGCGGCCGGAAAGGTGGTGACGGCGATGCCGATCGTGCGGCTGCGCGGGCCGTGGGGGGTGCCGTAGCCGAGCCGGGTGGCGGTCTCGCGGACCCGGCGGCGGGTGGCCTCGCCGATCCGGCCGGTGCCGTTGAGGGCGTGCGAGACCGTCGCGGTGGACACCTCCGCGGCACGGGCGATGTCGGCGAGAGTCGGCCCTGGCACGCGGCACATCGTACGGAGTCCGGTGGCGGCGGGTCGCGCGGACGCCTCACACGGCAGCCCGCGTCCCCGCGGGGACGCCTCGTGCGGAATTCGTCGTCGGGGGCGGGTTCTGGTTAACGGATTACTCGTCGAGGGTTCCCTCCACCCGTCACCGCTACGCGTTGGAGTGTGGTCATGCCCCAGTCGTCCCTGCCGCCCCTGCCGTCGCCGCCGTCGTCGCCCCCGCTCTCCCGGCGCGGTCTCCTCACCGCCGCCGGGGCCGCGGGGGCCGCCGGGCTCGTCACCGCCGCGGGGCCCGCCGAGGCCTCGTCGACCCGCCGGTCCGCCGCGCTCGTCGTGCACAACGCCCGTGTGTTCACCGGGACTTCGGACCACGCGCGGGCCGACGCCGTGGCCGTCGGGCGGGACGGGAAGATCCTCGCCGTCGGGACGGACGCCGCACTGCGCCGCTTCGTCGGGCGGGACACCGACGTCGTGGACGCGCGCGGCGGCACCGTCATGAGCGGCGTGCACGACGGGCACGCCCACCCGATGGACGCCGCGGGCCGCTCGCTGCGGCCCTCGCTGGCGGGCGCCGAGCAGACCGTGGAGGAGCTCCAGAAGACGCTGACCGGGTTCCTGAAGGACTCCGCCGAGCAGGAGCCGGACGGGTGGCTGGTCGTGGAGGACTGGAACCCGGTGGGTCTGCTTCCGCAGGGCACCGCCCCGCACCACTCCATGCTCGACGCCCTGCCGACCCGCCGCCCGATCGCCCTGCGCGGCGGCGACGGCCACAACCTGTGGGCCAATCAGCGCGCCCTGGACATCGCGAAGATCACGCCGTCGACGCCCGACCCGGTCGGCGGCAAGATCGTGAAGGGGGCGGACGGGAAGCCGACCGGCGTGCTCAAGGACGACGCGCAGCCGCTCGTCTCGCGGCACATCCCCGAGCCCGACGAGACCCAATTGGCCGATGCCGCCGCGAAAATCCTCGCGGAGGCGGCGGCGTCCGGGGTCACGACGTTCATGGAGGCCGTGGTGGGCCGCGGCGAACTGGAGCTGTACCGGCGGCTCGCCGGGTCGGACCGCCTCCTCCAGCGCTTCGTTCCTGCCCTGCGCATCGAGACCGACCTGACGAAGGACCCGGCCGCCGCGGTCGCGTACGCGAAGGGACTGCGCAAGGACTTCGCGGACGTACGCGGACTGCGCTTCGGCACCATCAAGGTGTTCCTCGACGGCGTCATCGAGTACCCGGCGCAGACCGCCGCGCTCCTGAAGCCCTATCTGGACAAGGACGGCAAACCCACCGACCACCGCGGCGACCTGTACGTCTCGTCGGCGGACTACGGACGGCTGAGCGCCGCCTTCAACGCGGAGGGCTGGCAGATGCACGCCCACGCCATCGGCGACCGCGCCGTGCGCACCTCCCTGGACGGGTACGCGTACGCCCTGCGGAAGACCGGCCGCCGTGATCTCCGCAACACCACGGCACACCTCCAACTGGTCGATCCCGCCGACCTCCCCCGCTTCGCGGCGCTCGGTGCCGTCGCGTGCATGCAGCTCCAGTGGGCCGCCCGCAACACCTGGACCATGGACGCCCTGCTGCCCTACATCGGGGCGGAGCGCCACCGTTGGCTGTACCCGGCGCGCAGTCTGCGCGACCGGCGCGCGGCGCTCGCGGGTGGCTCGGACTGGCCGGTCGACCCTCTACAGGTCTGGAACCAGATCCGTACCGCGATCGACCGCAGGGGCATGGAGGGCGAGGGCGACCTCTACCGCGCCGAGGAGGGCCTCACGCGCACGTCCTCCCTGCTCATGCACACCTTGGGCACCGCGCGTCAACTTCGCGCGGAGCACCTGACCGGGACCGTCGAGAGAGGGAAAGCGGCCGATCTCGTGCTGCTCGACCGCGATGTGACGCGGTGTCCGGTGGCCGATATCAGCTCCGTCGAGGTGCGCCTCACGCTCGTCGGGGGCACAGTGGTGCACGACGCCGAGTCGTCGGCAGGTCGCGCGGCCGCCGCCCGAGTGACGCGGGCGGCGGCGGGGCCCCGGCCCACGGCTCACGCGTCGGTGCACGGCGGGCGACACGCGTCGTGCGGCTGCGGCTGAACTCCCCCTCGGGGAGCGGCCGCCGGGCGGCCGCTCCTCATATGGCCTACCCCAGCGCGTGCGCCATCTCATATCTGAGATAACCTGCGACGCATGGCAGACGACTACCTCGTACGCATCGGCAAGCTCATCCGTGACGCCCGGCAACACCGGGGCTGGACACAGACGCAGCTCGCCGAGGCGCTCAGCACCAGCCAGAGCGCCGTGAACCGCATCGAGCGCGGCAACCAGAACATCAGCCTTGAGATGATCGCCCGGATCGGCGAGGCGCTCGACAGCGAGATCGTGTCGCTCGGCTACGCCGGGCCGATGCACCTGCGGGTGGTCGGCGGCCGCCGGCTCTCCGGCGCCATCGACGTCAAGACGAGCAAGAACGCGTGCGTGGCGCTGCTCTGCGCGTCCCTGCTCAACAAGGGCCGCACGGTGCTGCGCCGCGTCGCCCGCATCGAGGAGGTCTACCGCCTCCTCGAGGTCCTCAACTCCATCGGCGTGCGCACCCGTTGGATCAACGACGGCGTCGACCTGGAGATCGTGCCGCCCGCGAAGCTGGACATGGAGGCCATCGACGCGGAGGCCGCGATCCGGACCCGCTCGATCATCATGTTCCTCGGCCCGCTGCTGCACCGCATGGACCGCTTCAAGCTGCCGTACGCGGGCGGCTGCGACCTGGGCACCCGCACGATCGAGCCACACATGATCGCGCTGCGCCGGTTCGGTCTGGACATCGCGGCGACCGAGGGGCTGTATCACGCCGAGGTCGCGCGCGACGTCACCCCCGACCGCCCCATCGTCCTCACCGAGCGCGGGGACACCGTCACCGAGAACGCGCTGCTCGCCGCCGCGCGCAGCGCCGGTACGACCGTCATCCGCAACGCCTCGTCGAACTACATGGTCCAGGACCTGTGCTTCTTCCTGGAGGCGCTGGGCGTCGAGGTCGAGGGCATCGGCACGACCACCCTGACCGTGCACGGTGTCCCGACCATCGACGTCGACGTCGACTACTCCCCCTCCGAGGACCCGGTCGAGGCGATGAGCCTGCTGGCCGCCGCCGTCGTCACGGAGTCCGAGCTGACGGTGCGCCGGGTGCCGATCGAGTTCCTGGAGATCGAGCTCGCGGTCCTGGAGGAGATGGGCCTGGACCACGACCGCACGGCGGAGTACTTCGCGGACAACGGCCGTACGCGCCTGGTCGACCTCACGGTGCGGCCCTCCAAGCTGGAGGCGCCGATCGACAAGATCCACCCGATGCCGTTCCCGGGCCTGAACATCGACAACGTCCCCTTCTTCGCGGCCATCGCGGCGGCGGCGCAGGGCAAGACGCTGATCCACGACTGGGTCTACGACAACCGCGCGATCTACCTGACGGACCTCAACCGCCTCGGCGGGCGCCTCCAGCTCCTGGACCCGCACCGGGTCCTGGTCGAGGGCCCGACCCGCTGGCGCGCCGCCGAGATGATGTGCCCGCCGGCCCTGCGGCCCGCGGTGGTGGTGCTGCTCGCGATGATGGCGGCGGAGGGCACGTCGGTGCTCCGCAACGTGTACGTCATCAACCGCGGGTACGAGGACCTGGCGGAGCGGCTCAACTCCGTGGGGGCGCAGATCGAGACGTTCCGGGACATCTGAGCCCGACGCCCGCCGCTCCGTCCACCGCCCGCACTCCCTTCGGGGTGCGGGCGGTGGCCGTGTCGGGCCCCTGATTCAGTCGAGCACCGCCACCCCGTCCACCTCCACCAGGGCCTGCTCGTCCCACAGCCGGGCGATGCCGATCACCGCCATCGCCGGGTAGTCGCGGCCCGCCAGGCGGCGCCAGACGCGGCCCAGTTCGGGGGCGTGCTCGCGGTAGTCGGCGACGTCCGTGGCGTACACCGTGACGCGGGCGAGGTCGGCGGGGGTGCCGCCGCAGTGGTGCAGGGCGGTGAGGAGGTTGGCCAGCGCCCGCTCGAACTGCTCGGGCAGCGTCGCGCCGGTCACCTTGCCCTCGGCGTCCAGGGCGGTCTGCCCGGCGAGGAAGACGAGCCGGGAGCCGGTCGCGGCGACGGCGTGCGAGAAGCCGGTGGGCGGGGAGAGTTCGGCGGGGTTGACGCGGTGCAGGCTGCTCATGCGGGCGGCTCCTCGGCTGAGGTCGGGGCGGACTGCGGCGGGTTCGCGAACAGCTCCTTCGCGATGATCGTGCGCTGGACCTCGCTCGCTCCCTCGTAGATGCGGGGCGCGCGCACCTCGCGGTACAGGTGTTCCAGGAGGTGCCCGCGCCGCAGCGCACGCGCGCCGTGCAACTGGACGGCCGCGTCAACCACGTACTGCGCGGTCTCGGTGGCAAGGAGCTTCGCCATGGCCGCGCGGCGGGCGATGCCCGGGGCCTGGGGGCCCTCGCGGTCGTACGCGGCCGCCGCCGCGTACACCATCAGGCGGGCCGCCTCCGTGCGCGTGGCCATCTCGGCGACCTGGTGGGCCACCGACTGGAGGTCCTTCAACGGGCCGCCGAACGCGGTCCGTTCGGCGGTGTGGGCGAGGGTGGCGTCGAGGGCGGCCTGGGCCATGCCGACCGCGAACGCGCCGACGCTGGGCCGGAAGCGGTTGAGGGTGGTCATCGCGACCCGGAAGCCGCGGTCCACCTCGCCGAGGACGTCGGCCCCGTCGACCCGCACGCCGTCGAAGGCGAGGGCTCCGATGGGGTGCGGGGAGAGCATGTCGAGGGGGCTGCCGGTGAGGCCCGCGCGGTCGGCGGGGACCAGGAAGGCGGTCACGCCGCGGGAGCCCGCGCCCGGGGACGTACGGGCGAAGACGGTGTAGAGGTCGGCCTCGGGGGCGTTGGAGATCCAGCACTTCTCGCCGGTCAGGCGCCAGCCGCCGGCGCCGTCCCCGGCCGCCTCCAGGGAGAGGGCCGCGGCGTCGGACCCCGCGCCCGGCTCGGAGAGCGCGAAGGCCGCGACGGTGCGCCCCGCGCGGACCCCCGGCAGCCAGCGCTCCCGCTGCGCCGCCGAGCCGTGGGCGTGCACCGGATGGGCGCCGAGGCCCTGCAGCGCGAGGGCGGTCTCCGCCTCCGTGCAGGCGTGGGCGAGGGACTCGCGCATCAGGCAGAGGTCGAGGGCGCCGGAGGTGAACAGGCCGTCCAGGAGCCCCAGTTCCCCCAGGGCCGCCACCAGTGGCCGGTTCACATGACCGGGCTCGCCCTTCTCGGCCAGCGGGCGCAGCCGCTCGGCGGCGAGGGTGCGCAGCTCCGCACAGCGGGCGGTTTGTTCCGCATTGAGCGAGAATGCCGTCATCTCGGACCCCTCCTCTATCGCGCACCGTTGACTGTCGTCACCATCACGATACGCTCATGGAGCGAGCCCACCACAGCGCCCGACCGGCAGGCAAGGGGGCAGAGCCGCCATGGAATCCACCGGCAACCCAGGGCTGACACCATCCGGCCACGTCGACACCTTCGCCCGGGACCATCTCCCGCCGCGTGAACGGTGGCCCGCCCTGGTCCACGACCGCCCCGAGCTGCACTACCCCGACCGCCTCAACTGCGGCGCGGAACTCCTGGACCGGACCGTGGAGCGGCTCGGCGCGGAGCGCCCCGCCTTCCACGCGGCGTCCGGCGAGACCTGGACGTACGGCGTGCTCAAGGGCCACGTCGACCGGATCGCGCACGTCCTGACGGGCGAACTCGACGTACGGCCGGGGCAGCGCGTGCTGCTGCGCGGGCCCACCACCCCCTGGCTCGCGGCCTGTTGGCTCGCGGTGATGAAGGCGGGCGCGGTCGCCGTGACCGTCCTCGCCCAGCAGCGCGCGCAGGAGCTCGCCACGATGTGCGAGATCGCCGAGGTGCGGCACGCGCTGTGCGACATCCGCTCGGTCGACGACCTGATCAAGGCCGGCGTACCGGGCCTGAGCGTCACCACGTACGGCGGCGAGGGCCCCGACGACCTCCTGGCGCGTGCCGCACGGCAGCCCGCGTCGTACGAAGCGGTGGACACGGCCGCCGACGACGTCGCGCTGATCGCGTTCACGTCCGGCACCACGGGCCGCCCCAAGGGCTGCATGCACTTCCACCGCGACGTGCTCGCCGTCGCGGACACCTTCGCGCGCCACGTCCTCAAGCCGGTCGCCGACGACGTCTTCGCGGGCAGTCCCCCGCTCGGCTTCACCTTCGGGCTCGGCGGCCTGGTCGTCTTCCCGCTGCGTTTCGGCGCCTCGTCCGTGCTGCTCGAACAGGCCGGGCCCAAGCAGCTGCTGCCGGCGATCGGACGGCACGGGATCACCGTGCTCTTCACGGCGCCGACCGCGTACCGCACGATGCTGGACCAGCTGGCGGAGCACGACGTCTCCTCGCTGCGCCGCTGCGTCTCGGCCGGCGAGAACCTCCCCGCGGCCACCTGGCAGGCCTGGCACGAGCGCACCGGGCACCGCGTCATCAACGGCATCGGCGCCACCGAGCTGCTGCACATCTTCATCTCCGCCGCGGACGACGCGATCAGGCCGGGCACGACGGGCCGGGCCGTACCGGGGTGGCACGCGCGCGTGGTCGACGAGACCGGCGCCCCGGTGCCGGACGGCGAGCCCGGACTGCTCGCCGTGCGCGGCCCGGTCGGCTGCCGCTACCTCGCCGACGACCGCCAGCTCCAGTACGTGCGGCACGGCTGGAACGTCACCGGTGACACCTACATCCGCGACGCCGACGGCTACTTCAGCTACGTCGCCCGCGCGGACGACATGATCATCTCGGCCGGTTACAACATCGCGGGCCCCGAGGTGGAGGACGCCCTGCTGCGCCACCCCGATGTCGCCGAGGCGGCGGTCGTGGGGCGCGCCGACGAGCTGCGCGGCCAGGTGGTGGTGGCGTACGTGGTCCCGCGCGCGGGAGCGGCGCCGGACGCGGACCGGCTGCGCGCGTTCGTCAAGGCGGAGCTGGTGCCCTACAAATGCCCGCGCGAGATCGTCTTCCTGGACGCGCTGCCGCGGACGGCGACGGGGAAGCTGCAGCGTTTCGTGCTGCGGGCCGGGCACCGGGGCGGACCGCCCGCGGGGTCCGGGCCCGTAGAGTGATCACGTGTCCGAGCAGCACACTCCACGGTCCCTGATCGTCACCTTCTACGGCGCCTACGGCCGGGCCGCGCCCGGCCCGGTGCCGGTCGCCGAACTGGTGCGCCTCCTCGCGCCGGTCGGCGTCGACGCGCCGTCGGTGCGGTCGTCGGTGTCCCGGCTCAAGCGGCGCGGCCTGCTGGTGCCCGCGCGCACGGAGTCGGGCGCCGCGGGCTACGCGCTCTCGCCCGAGGCCCGTCAGCTCCTGGAGGACGGCGACCGCCGCATCTACGGACCGCCGGCCGCCGGGGCGGCCGCAGGCTGGGTGCTCGCCGTCTTCTCCGTCCCCGAGGCGGAGCGCCACAAGCGGCACGTGCTGCGCTCGCGCCTCGCGGGCCTCGGCTTCGGCACGGCGGCACCGGGCGTCTGGATCGCCCCCGCGCATCTGTACGAGGAGACGCGGCACACCCTGGAGCGCCTCCAACTCGCTCCGTACGTCGACCTGTTCCGCGGTGAGCACCTGGGCTTCGCGCCGACGGCCGAGGCCGTGGCGCGCTGGTGGGACCTCTCCTCGCTGGCCAAGGAGCACGAGGCGTTCCTGGACCGGCACGAGCCGGTGCTGCACTCCTGGGAGAAGCACAGGGACGGTGGCCCCCCGCCGCCCGAGGAGGCCTACCGCGACTACCTCCTGGCCCTCGACTCCTGGCGCCGGCTCCCCTACGCGGACCCCGGGCTGCCCGCGGAGCTGCTGCCGGACGGCTGGCCCGGCGCCCGGTCCGCCGCGGTGTTCACGGCGCTCGACGGACGGCTGCGGGAGGCCGGCGGGCGGTTCGTGGCCGGCGGCGGCTGACCTCAGCCGCCCAGCGTGAGGCGCTGTTTGGGGGTGTCGGTGCGGCCGGTCCGGGGCCGGCGGCTGCCCGCGCGGTACTGCACGGGCCAGGGCGCGCCCGGTCCCGCGTAGTCCTGTTCGGCGGCGGCGTGCAGGGTCCAGTGGGGGTCGTAGAGGTGGGGGCGGGCCAGGGCGCAGAGGTCCGCGCGGCCCGCCAGGATCAGGGAGTTGACGTCGTCCCACGAGGAGATCGCGCCGACCGTGATCACGGGGATGCCGGTCTCGTTCCTGATCCGGTCGGCGTACGGCGTCTGGTAGGAGCGGCCGTAGTCGGGGTGTTCGTCACTGACGACCTGGCCGGTGGAGACGTCGATCGCGTCGGCGCCGTGCGCGGCGAACGCGCGGGCGATCCCGACGGCGTCCTCGGCCGTGGTGCCGCCCTCGGCCCAGTCGGTGGCGGAGATGCGCACGGTCATCGGTTTGCCGTCCGGCCATGACTCCCGTACCGCGTCGAAGACTTCGAGGGGGAAGCGGAGCCGGTTCTCCAGGGAGCCGCCGTAGGCGTCCGTGCGGTGGTTGGTCAGCGGGGAGAGGAAGCCGGAGAGCAAGTAGCCGTGGGCGCAGTGCAGTTCGAGGAGGTCGAAGCCGGCCAGGTCGGCGCGGCGGGCGGCCGCGGTGAACTGTTCGCGGAGCTCGGTCAGTCCGGCGCGGGAGAGGGCGCGCGGGGTCTGCCCGTCCGGCCGGTACGGCAGCGGGGAGGCGGCGGCGAGCGGCCAGTTGCCGTCGGGCAGCGGCTCGTCGATGCCCTCCCACATCAGCTTCGTGGAGCCCTTGCGGCCCGAGTGGCCCAGCTGGACGCCGAGGGCGGTGCCGGGCGCCTGGGCGTGGACGAAGTCGGTGACGCGGCGCCAGGCCCCGGCCTGTTCGGCGGTGTAGAGCCCGGCGCAGCCCGGGGTGATCCGGCCGTGCTCGCTGACGCAGACCATCTCGGTCATGACCAGGCCCGCGCCGCCGAGGGCCCGCGCGCCCAGGTGGACCAGGTGGAAGTCGCCGGGGACGCCGTCCACGGCGGAGTACATGTCCATCGGGGAGACGACGACGCGGTTGCGCAGGGTCAGTCCGCGCAGCCGGAAGGGCGTGAACATGGGCGGGGTGCCGTCCGGGCAGCCGAAGTCGCGCTCGACGCCTCGGGTGAAGTCCGCGTCGCGCAGCCGGAGGTTGTCGTGGGTGACGCGGCGGCTGCGGGTGAGGAGGTTGAAGGCGAACTGGCGGGGCGGCTGGTCGAGGTAGTCGGGCAGCCGCTCGAACCACTCCAGGCTGGCGCGGGCCGCGCGCTGCGTGGAGGCGACGACGGGGCGGCGCTCGGTCTCGTACGCGGCCAGGGCGCCCGGGATGTCGGGCTGCTCCTGGAGGCAGGCCGCGAGGGCGAGGGCGTCCTCGACGGCGAGCTTGGTGCCGGAGCCGATGGAGAAGTGGGCGGTGTGGGCGGCGTCGCCGAGCAGCACGGTGTTGCCGTGCGACCAGCGGGAGTTGACGACCGTGCGGAAGTTGATCCAGGAGGAGTTGTTGCCGTGCAGGGGGCGGCCGCCGAGCGCGTCCGTGAAGATCTTGGCGCAGCGCTCGGTGGACTCGCGCTCGTCGAGCTCCGCGAAGCCCGCGGCCTCCCAGACCTCCTCGCGCATCTCCACGATGACCGTGGAGGCGTCGCGCGCGAAGGGGTAGCCGTGCAGCTGCATGACGCCGTGCTCGGTCTCGGCGATCTCGAAGCGGAACGCGTCGAAGGCGAAGTCGGCGGCGAGCCAGATGTAGCGGCAGCGGTGGGTGGTGACGCTCGGCCCGAAGACGTCGGCGTGTGCCTCGCGGGTGAGGCTGTGCACGCCGTCGGCGGCGACGACCAGGTCGTACGCCGAGGAGAGCGTGGCGGCGGGCGGCGCCTCGGCGCGGAAGCGGAGTTCGACGCCGAGGTCGCGGCAGCGCGCGTGCAGGATCTCCAGGAGCCTGCGCCGGCCGAGCGCGGCGAAGCCGTGGCCGCCGGAGGTGTGCCGCCGGTCGCGGTGGACGATGTCGATGTCGTCCCAGCGCACGAACTCGGCCTGGAGGGCGGCGTAGACGGCGGGGTCGGCGTGTTCGATGCCGCCGAGGGTCTCGTCGGAGAGGACCACGCCGAAGCCGAAGGTGTCGTCGGGGGCGTTGCGCTCCCAGACGGTCACCTCGCGGCCGGGGTCGAGGCGCTTGAGCAGGGCCGCGGCGTAGAGGCCGCCGGGGCCGCCGCCGATGACGGCGACGCGGTGGGCACTGCCCGGCGCGGGGGCGGGCGCGGAGGTCGCGGGGCCGGCCATCGTCACCGCCCCTGCCACTTCGGCGGGCGCTTCTCCGTGAAGGCCGCGTGGAACTCGGCGTAGTCCTCACCGTTCATCAGCAGGGCCTGGGTCGCCGCGTCCAGTTCGACGGCGGCGGCGAGCGGCATGTCAAGTTCGGCGGTGAGCAGCGCCTTGGTCTGGGCGTACGCGAGGGCGGGGCCGTCGGCGAGGCGGCGGGCCAGGGTCGCGGCGGCCCCGGCCGCCGCACCCTCCTCCGTCAGCTCGCTGATCAGGCCGATCCGCTCGGCCTCGGGGGCGCGCACCGGCTCGCCCAGCATCAGCAGCCGGGTGGCGTGGCCGAGGCCGACGACGCGCGGCAGGAGGTAGGCGGCGCCCATGTCGCCGCCGGAGAGGCCGACGCGCGTGAAGAGGAAGGCGAAGCGGGCCGAGGGGTCGGCGACGCGGAAGTCCGCGGCGAGGGCGAGCACGGCACCGGCGCCCGCGGCCACGCCGTGTACGGCGGCGATCACCGGGAAGGGACATTCGCGGATGGCCCGTACGACCTGCCCGGTCATGCGGTTGAAGTCGAGGAGCTGGGCGGTGTCCATGGCGAGCGTGGCGCCGATGATCTCGTCGACGTCGCCGCCGGAGCAGAAGCCGCGCCCCTCACCGCCGAGCACCAGGGCCCGCACCGACTTGTCGCGGGCGAGCTCGGCGAGCAGGTCGCGCAGGTCGGCGTAGGCACCGAAGGTGAGCGCGTTGAGCTTGTCCGGGCGGGCGAGGGTGACCGTGGCGACCCCGTCGTCGACGGCCAGGCGCAGATGCCGCCAGTCGGGGGTGCGGGACGCGGAGCCGGTGAAGGGACTCATGAGGTGCGGCCTCCTCGGCCTGGGGGCTGAAGTGCGCTGCCTCACGAAGGTATCACCGTTCCGTGACCGTCGTCACGAGTACGCGATACAGCGGTCGCGGGGTCCCGCACCCCACCCGTCCCGGACGCCTCGAACGGGAACGGAAATCCCGATATACGCGTCTTGTCTCCCGGAGCACCGCAGGGCCGGACGTCCCGGAAATGCCCGACCGTCGCCCCTGTCGACATAGCGCTTAAGATTCGTACGGTTGAAAGCAGGATCGCCTGCTGCCTTGAACGGACCCGCCTTGCCCGAACCTCCCTCGCCCGCCTCGTGGCGCATCGCCCTGCCGCACACCACGGCGGCCGTTCCGATCGCGCGTGCCCTGGTCCGTACCGCGCTCAACGACATCGAGTCGACCGCCGACACCGACACCGCCGAGCTGCTCACCGCGGAGCTCGTCGCCAACGCCGTCGAGCACACCGAGGGACACGACCCCATAGAGCTGGTGATCGAGCTGCTGCCGACCGGCTGCCAGGTCGAGGTGCACGACTCCAACCCGCTGCCGCCCGGCGACCTCACCGACCCGGACCCGGCCGACGCGCCCGACCCCTGGCAGGAGCACGGACGCGGCCTCCTGCTGATCCGCACCCTCAGCTCGTCCTGCGGCCACCGCGCCACCGACTCCGGCAAGGCGGTCTGGTTCACGCTGCCGGCCCACGGGTGCGCGGGCGGCCCCCCGGTCAGCTGAGCCGACCGCGCACGGCCTCGCCGAAGCGGCCGACCGCCGCCGGGTCGAGCAGCGCGAGCACGGGCAGCGCCCGCCACCAGTCGTCGCGCACCAGCAGATCGCGCAGGAGCCGCTCGCCCGAGGCCGCGCGGACCTCCGGCGGCGGTTCCGCGTAGGCGTGCAGGAGCACGAGACGGCGCAGCATCGCCGGAATGCTCCCGGGCAGGCCGTCCAGCGAGCACCACTCACGACCGCCGCCCAGGTGGGCGAGGGCGGCCATGGCGAGGAACGGCCCCGCCGCGTGCTCCGGTACCCGGGGCTCCCCCTCGCCGACGGCGTCCCCCAGCAGGAATGCGGTCATCGCCCAGAGCGCCTCGGACTCGGCCTGGTGCGGGCTTCCCGGCCACACGTCCCTGCGCCGCCACTCCTTGAACCGCGTGAAGGCCTCGGCGCGGTCGACGCGGGCCAGGGCCAGCACCGCCGACGCGCGCTCGAACGGCGAGGTCAGCCAGCGCGTGGAGACCGCCCTCGGCATACGGGAGTGTCCAGCCGTCGTCTTCCGGGCCACGGCACGCTCGCGGCTCGCGATCCACTGGCGCACCGCGTCCGGCTGACCCCACAGGGTCGCGGCGAGCGCCGCCCACCACAGGGTGGAGGCATCGGGCCGCGGGTCCTCCTCACCGGCCTTCGCGCGGGCCAGCTCCGCGTACCGCGCCCGGCGCGGGTCGTCCGGCGGGAGCTGCCGGATCAGGGAGGCGAGACCGGAGACCGCCCTCTCGCCGTACCCCTCCTCGACGTGGGCGGCGGCCCGGTCCACCCCTTCGAAGCGGGCCAGCATGTCGATCGCGTCGGGCCGGAGCCCGCCCGCGCCGCTCGGCAGTCGCACCCCCGCCCTGCCCAGGGCGCCCTTCGTCCCGGCCCCGCCCTCGGACCGCCAGGCCAGGACGTACGCCCAGGTCGTCGACGGCTCGGCGGCGTACTGGGCGAGCCCGCGGGCCAGGTCGCCGTGGCCCGCGGCGGCGAGCGCCTCGGGGAGCACCGAGAGCACCGGCCGCAGGGCGACGCGGTCACTGCCGGGGCTGCGCGAGCGCTCGGCGAGCGACCGGGCACGGGCGGCGGCCTCCTCGGGCGCGGTGGCGGCCAGGCCGAGGGCGATCGCCGCCTCCACCTCCGCGGCCGTCTCGGGGGCCAGCGTGGCCGCGGCCCGCCCGGCCTCCGTGAACCGCCCCGCCATCGCGAGCGCCTCGCCCGCGTACCGCCGCGCCTCGGCGTCACGCGGCGGCAGGTCGACGTTCTCCCCGCGTTCGGCCGCCGCGCAGAGCGCGAACGTGCCGCCGGGCGCCGCGTCCTCGGGACTGTGCGCGGTGCCGCCGCGCAGCCGCGCACGGATGTCCAGCCGCTCGGCGCGCACGGGATCGGTCGGCCAGATCAACAGGGCGAGCGAGGAGAGAGCCAGCCCGGCGCGCCTGCGGGGCACCTGTTCCGCGGCCCGCAGGAGGCGCTCGCCGCGCTCCGGGTACGCCTCGCGGACCAGCAGCGCCGCGCACCCCAGGAGCAGGGCGCGGTCGGGCTGCTCCCGGTCCGGCCGCCTGCGCAGCAGCTCCGCCGACTCCTCTGCGGCGTCGGCCAGTTCCCGCACGCCGGCGAGCGTGCCCGCGCGGACGCGCTCGGCCAGGGCGCGCAGCACGGCGACCCGCTGCCCGACCGGCTCCGGGCGCAGCGCCTCGGCCAGGGCGGCGCGGGGTTCCCCCGCCCTGATCAGCCCGACCGCGCGGTCCAGGCAGAACCGGAAATGGGCGTACGTGACCGCCGAGCGCTCCGCGAGGTGCGCGGTCTCCTCGGCCACGCTCCGGGCGAGCCGCGGGTCGGGCGCCGCCGTGTGCGCGACCATCCGCGCCAGGGCGTACTGCCTGCCCTCGGGCGAGAGCAGGGAGCGGGCCATGCCTTCCGCGAGCGCCCGGCGCCCCAGAGCGGCCCACACGGCGGGCAGGCACTCCGGCAGGGCCCCGCCCCGCTGCCCCAGCTCGTCGTCGAGCAAAGCCAGGGCGCTCACCGTGCCGAGGTCGGCACCGGGCAGCGCGACGAGCCGTCGGCGGGCGGCCTGGACGTCGGCCCGTGCGACGACGTCGCTGCCGGTGACGGCGAGGAGTCGTTCCTGCCGGCGCGGATCGGTGATGGTGGCGAGGAGGCGCTCCAGGTCGTCGCCGCCCGCGAGGAGCCTGCCGTAGGTGTGCAGCAGATAGCCGGGCGTCCCCTCGGGCCAGCCCCGGTCGCGGTACTCGTCGGCCCACGCGTGGATGCGGGCGCGGTACTCCGCGACGGCCGGGCCGAGCGCCTGCTCGGCCTGCTCGCGCAGCGTCTCGTGGGCGAACAGATGGCCCTGCTCCTCCCGCAGGCCCCAGCGGGTGCGGGTGCGCAGACTGCGGCCGAGCACGCTGGCGAGCCGGGACTCCAGTTGGTAGGGCAGCATCCCCGTCAGCTCGACGAGGTCGCGGGCGGTCAGGCCGCCCTGGGCCGCGGTGAGCAGGCCGATCAGGTCCACCTGCGACCGGTCGCCGCGCAGCGCCTCGTGCAGCTCGCGCTTGGCCTCGTCCCGGGTGTGCCGGGCGAACTCGTTCGCGTCCAGGCGCCGGCAGGGGCAGCGCCGCAGCGGATGGTCGTCCGGCACGTCGAGGGGAACGCCCGGGTGCGGGCGGCTGGTCACCAGGACCCGGACGTTGTCGGGGGGCCGGGGCGGCAGGAGGGTGGCGATGCTGGGGCGGGGGCTGTCGGGTCCCGCGGCGCGGTCCTCGTCCAGGCCGTCGACGACGAGGAGCAGGATCTCGTCGCGTTCGGCCAGGCGCTCGGCGGCGCGCTCCAGGAGCAGTCGGCGCAGCGCGTCACGTCCCGTGGCCGCCGCCTCGATGCCGGCGAGGGGCGCGAGCTGGGCGATCAGCGCGTCGGTGAAGGCGTCGCTGTCGGCCTGTTCGGCCCAGCGCGCGGTCACGAAGAACGACACCGTGCGGACCCCGGCGGGCGGGTGCAGGACGAAGGTCGAGGCGAGGGCCGTCTTGCCGCTCCACGGCGGGGCCTGCCACCACTGGTACGGCTCGTCGCGGCCCGCGCAGAAGGTGACGAGCTCCTCGATCTCCCGCTCGCGGCCGATGAGTTCGGGCGGCGCGATGTCGCGCACCTGCCGCAGGTGGGCGCTGTGCGCCAGCGCCCCGCCGTCCAGGGGCAGTACGTCGCGCAGTTCGCCGTCCGGGCCCATGCGCACCCCGAGCAGGGTCTCCAGGGCGTCGAGCTCACCGGCGCCGAGGTGCTCGTGCCAGCGGTCGACGCGCAGCACGGCGAGGCTGCCGAGGCCGTCCGAGCGGTGGTGCCTGCCGACGATGCCGATGAGCCGTTCACCGCTGAAGACGGGTGCGCCCGACATGCCCTCCCAGGGCGAACGGTCCGGGTCGGGGTCCCGGTCGGGCGGCGGGACGCGCAGGTCGAGGGTGCCCTCGCGGCGGTTGGCGAGGACGGGTGCCGAGCCCACCGCGTGGCTGGAGTCGCGGTAGGCGCGGGCGGCGCCCGTCGGGTCGGTGCGCAGCTTGTACCGGGGAAAGCCCAGCGTCGTGCAGCGCAGGACGGCGTCGCGCTCGCCGATCCGGCCGAGGGCGAGGGGGCCGTCCGCCTTCTCCCGCGGCACCGAGAGGAGGGCCGTGTCGGCTCCCGCGTGCGACCAGGCGACGGCCGCCCGGTGGGTGCGTTCGCCCGGCCGGTCGGCGTCGAAGCGGACCTCCACGCCCAGCGCGCCGCGTATGACGTGCTCGGCCGTGAGGACAAGGCCGTCACGGACGAGGCAACCGGAGCCGCGGCGCCGGTCGCCGTACGCCGTCGTCACGATGATCTCGGCGACCCGCCCGACGTCCAGGCCCATTGCCCCCACCGCCGCTCCCCCGCTCCGGTCAGCGCATCAGTTTACTGGGACACCCCCTCGGAGGGGGCCTGCTCCGGCGCGTTCGCCAGACGTGACCTGCTGCGGCCGTACCCCGCGTACACCGCCGCGCCCACCGCGACGAACACGGCGAACTGGACCCAGGTCGACCAGCCCGTGCCCCAGATCAGATAGAGGCAGAAGCCCACGCCGAGCACCGGGCTGACGGGGTAGAACGGCACCCGGAAGGTGCGCCGCAGGTCCGGCTCCGAGCGGCGCAGCGCGATCACCGCGATGTTCACCACGACCATGATCGCGAGCGTGCCGATGGTGGTCAGGTTGACGACCACGTCGAGCGAGGAGAAGGCGGCGGGGACGGCGACGACCGCCGCGACGATCCAGGTGTTGGCCACCGGTGTCGACGTCCTGGGCGAGACGCGCTCGAAGACGCGCGGCATGAGGCCGTCGCGGGACATCGACATCAGGATGCGGGTCTGGCCGTACATCACGGCGAGGACGACGGAGGCGATGGCGACGACCGCGCCGAAGGCGATGATGCCGCCGCCGACGGTCGAGTCGGTGACCTGGTTGACGATCAGCGAGAGCGCGGCGGGCTTGTCCGCGACGGCGTCCGAGCCGAGCGCGCCGATGGCCGCGAGCGCCACGGCGACGTAGAGCAGCGTGACGACGCCGATGCAGATCATGATCGCGAGCGGGATGTTCCGCCGCGGGTTCTTCACCTCCTCGCCCGCCGTGGTGACCGCGTCGAAGCCGATGAAGGAGAAGAACGCGAGGGAGGCGCCCGCGGTGATGCCGGAGACGCCGGCGCCCGCGAAGGGCGTGAGGTTGCCGTCCTTGAACGCGGTGAACGCGATGGCCAGGAACAGCAGCAGGATGCCGATCTTCAGCACCGCCATGGCGGCCGTCGCGCGGGCGCTCTCGCGGATGCCGCGCACCAGCAGGACGGCGGCGAGCAGGATGACGACGACGGCGGGCAGGTTCACCGCGCCGCCCTCCCCGGGCCCGGCGGACAGGGCGGCGGGCAGCTCCCAGCCGGTGAGGCTGTGCAGGAGTTCGTTGAGGTACTGGCTCCAGCCGACGGCGACCGCGGAGACGGAGACGCCGTACTCCAGGAGCAGGCACCAGCCCACGAGGAAGGCGGTGCGCTCGCCCAGGGAGGCGTACGCGAAGGAGTACGAGCTGCCGGAGACAGGGATCGCGCCGCCCAGCTCGGCGAATGAGAACGCGGTGAAGATGCAGGTCACGGCCGCGAGCACATAGGAGACGGCGACGGCGGGACCGGCTTCGGCGACCGAGTCGGACAGGCCGACGAAGATGCCGGTGCCGACGATGGCGCCGACGCCGAAGCACACGAGCTGGAAGAGCCCCATGGTGCGCTTGAGGCCGTGGCCCTCAAGGTCCGCCCCCGATTCGGCGACGAGCTGTTCGGGGGACTTGATGCGCAGCCCGGTGGTGCGTGTGGGGCTCATGGGGTGGTTCTCGTTTCTGGTGGTGCGATGCGGCGAGGGGTGGGCCGCGGACCAGTGGGGCCGGACGTGATGTTCCGGTCCCACCAGTTTGTGCCGGTCTAACGGATGGGGCAGGTCGTACGGTCCGCGTACGGCCGGTCAGGCGAGCGTCGCGACGAGGACCGCCTTGATGGTGTGCATGCGGTTCTCGGCCTCGTCGAAGACGACGGAGTGCGCCGACTCGAAGACCTCGTCGGTGACCTCCAGGGAGGTCATGCCGTGCCGCTCGTGGAGCTCACGGGCGACCTTGGTCCCGAGGTCGTGGAAGGCCGGGAGGCAGTGCAGGAACTTGACGTCGGCGTTGCCGGTGGCGCGCAGCACGTCCATCGTCACGGCGTAGGGGGCGAGGGCGGCGATGCGCTCGTCCCAGACCTCCTGGGGCTCGCCCATGGAGACCCAGACGTCGGTGGCGACGAAGTCGGCCCCCCGCACGCCCTCCTCGACGGACTCCGTCAGCGCGATGCGGGCGCCGCTGGACCGGGCGATCTCGTGGGCCCTCGCGACGGTCTCCTCGGCGGGCCAGTAGGCCTTCGGCGCGACGATGCGGACGTCCATGCCGAGCAGCGCGCCGGTGATCAGGTAGGAGTTGCCCATGTTGAAGCGGGCGTCGCCGAGGTAGGCGTAGGCGATCCGGGTCAGCGGCTTGCCGCTGTGCTCGGTCATCGTGAGGACGTCGGCGAGCATCTGGGTGGGGTGCCAGTCGTCGGTCAGGCCGTTGTAGACCGGCACGCCCGCGTGGGCGGCGAGCGTCTCGACCGTGTCCTGGGCGTCCCCGCGGAACTGGATGGCGTCGAACATCCGCCCGAGCACCCGGGCGGTGTCCTTCGCCGACTCCTTCTTGCCGATGTGGGAGCCGGACGGGTCGATGTACGTCGTCGCGGCGCCCTGGTCGGCGGCGGCCACCTCGAAGGAGCAGCGGGTCCGCGTGGAGTTCTTCTCGAAGATCAGCGCGATGTTCCTGCCGCGCAGCCGCTGGATCTCGGTCCCCGCCTTCTTGGCGGCCTTCAGCTCCGCGGCCAGGGCGAGCAGGCCACGGAACTCCTCGGTGGTGAAGTCCAGCTCCTTGAGGAAGTGGCGGCCGGTGAGGACTGGGGCCATGGGGTGCTCCTGGATGCGGATAGGGGACGCTGAAGAACGGGGACCTTGAAACTATATACGACGCTCCACATTTATATACAGGGCCGTCCCGGCACGTCAGGGGCTATGCGCCGGGCACGGCGTCCCGCGCCACCGGGCAGCTCATGCACCGCGGGCCGCCCCGGCCGCGGCCCAGCTCGCTCCCCGGGATCTCGATCACCTCGATGCCCTGCTTGCGCAGATACGTGTTGGTCGTCGCGTTCCTCTCGTACGCGACGACGACGCCCGGCTCCACCGCGAGGACGTTGCAGCCGTCGTCCCACTGCTCGCGCTCGGCCGCGTGCACGTCCTGCGTCGCCGTGAGCACCCGGACGTCACTGATCCCGAGCGCGGCGGCGATCGCCCGGTGCATGTGCTCCGGCGGATGGTCGGTGACCTTCAACTCCCGGTCGCCGACGCCCGGTTCGATGGTGTACGAGCGGAGCATGCCGAGGCCCGCGTACTGCGTGAAGGTGTCGCCGTCGACCATCGTCATCACCGTGTCCAGGTGCATGAACGCGCGCCGCTTGGGCATGTCGAGCGCCACGATGGTCTGCGCCGAACCCGCCGCGAACAGCTTGTGCGCGAGCATCTCGACGGCCTGGGGCGTGGTCCGCTCGCTCATGCCGATGAGCACCGCGCCCCTGCCGATCACCAGGACGTCACCGCCCTCGATGGTGGAGGGGTAGTCCGACTGCCCCTCGGACCACACGTGGAAGTCCTCGTCGCGGAAGAGCGGATGGTGCCGGTAGATCGCCTCGAAGTGCACGGTCTCGCGCTGCCGGGCGGGCCAGCGCATCGCGTTGATGGAGACGCCGTCGTAGATCCAGGCCGAGGTGTCGCGCGTGAAGAGGTGGTTGGGCAGCGGGCCGAGCAGGAAGTCGTCCAGGTCCATGCAGTGGAAGCGCACGGAAGTCGGCTCGGGGTGGCGCTCCAGGAACTCCCGCTTGGTCATGCCGCCGACCAGCGCCTCGGCGAGCGCGGTCGACGGGAGGGTCTCGAACGCTTCCCGCAGGTGGTCGGTGGCCAGCGGGCCGTACTCCTTCTCGTCGAAGACCCGGTCCAGGACGAGGGTGCGCGCCGTGGGCACGTCCAGGGTCTCGGTCAGCAGGTCGCCGAAGAGGTGGACCGCCACCCCCCGGTCGCGGAGCACGTCCGCGAACCCGTCGTGCTCCTGACGTGCCCTGCGCACCCACAGGACGTCGTCGAAGAGCAGGGCGTCCTTGTTGCTCGGAGTCAGCCGCTTGAGCTCCAGATCGGGGCGGTGCAGGATGACGCGGCGCAGCCGCCCGGCCTCGGAGTCGACATGGAATCCCATGGGGTCCATCTTTCCCCGGCCGGACGGCTCACGCGCGGTCTATGCCGGACCCGGTGGCGGCTCAGAGCCGCGGGTCCACCGGCTCCGACTCCAGGGCGAGCACCGCGAACACCGCCTCGTGCACGCGCCACAGCGGCTCACCGTCCGCGAGGCGGTCCAGCGCCTCCAGGCCGAGCGCGTACTCCCGGGTGGCGAGCGAGCGCTTGTGGCCGAGGAAGCGGCCCCGCAGCCGGTCGAGGTGCTCGGGCCTGGTGTACTCCGGGCCGTAGATGATCCGCAGGTACTCCCGGCCGCGGCACTTGATGCCCGGCTGGACGAGCCGCCCCTTGTCGTCGCGGACCAGCGCGCCGACCGGCTTGACGACCATGCCCTCGCCGCCGCGGCTGGTCATCTCCAGCCACCAGTCCACGCCCGCCCGCACGGACGCCTCGTCGGCCGTGTCCACGTAGAGCCTGCGGGTGGTCTGCAGCAGGCCCGTGCCGTCGTGCTCCACCATGCGGTCGATCAGGGCCAGTTGCTCGTCGTGCGGCAGCCCGGCGAGGCTGCGGCCCTGCACCGCGAGGATCTGGAACGGCGCCAGACGCACGCCCTCCAGGCCCTCGGTCGGCCAGCAGTAGCGGCGGTAGGCGTCCGTGAACGCCGCCGCGTCCGCCGCCCGTTCCCGCTGCCTGGGCAGCAGGTCGCCCGTGTCGACACCGCGCGCCGCCGCCGCCTCCAGGGCGGCGAGCGCGCCGGGGAAGACGGCTCCGGAGGCGGCACCGACGGCCGCGTACTGCGTGCGCAGCAGACCGGACGCCTTCAGCGACCACGGCATCAGCTCCGCGTCGAGCAGCAGCCAGTCGGTCGCCAGCTCGTCCCACAGGCCCGCCTCGGTGGCGGCGGCGCGCAGCCGGCCGAGTATCTCCTCGGTGACGGCCCGGTCCGTGAAGAACGGGCGGCCGGTGCGGGTGTAGAGCGACCCGGTCGGGCCCCCGTCCACACCGAACCGCTCGCGGGCCACGTCCGCGTCGCGGCAGACCAGCGCCACCGCGCGCGAGCCCATGTGCTTCTCCTCGCACACGACACGGGCGACGCCGTCGCGCGCGTACGCGGCGAAGGCCTCCTCCGGGTGCTCCAGGTAGCCCTCCCGCTGCGACGTGGCGGTCGGGGCCATCGTCGGCGGCAGGTAGGGCAGCAGGCGCGGGTCGACGGCGAAGCGGCTCATGACCTCCAGGGCCGCCGCCGCGTTCTCCTCGCGCACCGCGACACGGCCCGCGGACGGGGCCTCCCCTGCTCGAACGGAGTTGAGAGCCAGGGGAAGGGTCTCCACCACGCGGCGCCCGTGCACGTCGGCCAGGTCGAGCGGCCGTCCGTCGTGGCCGCCCGGCGCCTCGGTGCGCAGGGGCCTGGCCGGCTCGTACCAGACCCGCTCGGCCGGTACGTCGACGAGCTCGCGCTCCGGCCAGCGCAGCGCGGTGAGCCGTCCGCCGAAGACGGCGCCGGTGTCCAGGCAGATGGTGTTGTTCAGCCAGGACGCGGTGGGCACCGGGGTGTGGCCGTAGACCACGGCGGCCTTGCCGCGGTACTCCTCCGCCCACGGGTAGCGCACCGGCAGGCCGAACTCGTCGGTCTCGCCGGTGGTGTCGCCGTACAGCGCGTGCGAGCGGACCCGGCCGGAGGTGCGGCCGTGGTACTTCTCGGGCAGACCGGCGTGGCAGACGACGAGCCTGCCCTCGTCGAGGACGTAGTGCGAGACGAGGCCGTCGACGAACTCCCGCACCCGCGTGCGGAACTCCTCGCTCTCCCCCGCCAACTGCTCGATCGTCTCGGCGAGTCCGTGGGTGTGCTGGACCTTGCGGCCCTTGAGGTGCCGGCCGAGCTTGTTCTCGTGGTTGCCGGGCACGCACAGGGCGTTGCCGGAGCCGACCATGGACATCACGCGGCGCAGCACGCCCGGGGTGTCCGGGCCGCGGTCGACGAGGTCGCCGACGAACACGGCCGTACGGCCCTGCGGGTGGACGCCGTCCACGTAGCCGAGCTTGCCGAGCAGGGTCTCCAGCTCGGAGGCGCAGCCGTGGATGTCGCCGACGATGTCGAAGGGGCCGGTGAGGTGGGAGAGGTCGTTGTAGCGCTTCTCCGTCTCGATCCGGGCGCCGTCGATCTCCTCGACGCCCCGCAGGACGTGCACCTTGCGGAAGCCCTCGCGCTCCAGGTTCCGCAGGGAGCGGCGCAGTTCGCGCTGGTGGCGCTGGATGACGCGGCGCGGCAGGCCCGCCCGGTCCGCGCGCACGGCGTTGCGCGCGGCGCAGACGTCCTCGGGCACGTCGAGCACGATGGCGATGGGCAGCACGTCGTACTGCCTGGCCAGCTCGATCAGCTGCTTGCGGCTGTCGCTCTGCACGCTGGTCGCGTCGACGACGGTGCGCCGGCCCGCGGCCAGGCGCTTGCCCGCGATGTAGCGCAGTACGTCGAAGGCGTCGCGGCTGGCGCTCTGGTCGTTCTCGTCGTCGGCGACGAGGCCGCGGCAGAAGTCGCTGGAGATGACCTCGGTGGCCTTGAAGTGCCGCCGCGCGAAGGTGGACTTGCCGGAGCCGGTGGCGCCGATCAGGACGACCAGGGAGAGGTCGGTGACGGGGAGCCTGCGGCCCGCGGCGGGGGCGGACGCCTCCGGTGCGGCGGGCGCTCCGGCGGGCGGCGGGGTCGCGGCCGTCGCACGGTCGCGGTCCTCGTTCTGCTGCGTCATGCCGCCTTCACTCCCTTCGGGCCCTCGCCCCTGCTGTTCCGCTGGTCCTCGCCCTGCGTGAAGACCGCCATCTGCGTCGGCGGGCCGACCTCGGGGTCGTCGTCGCCCACGGGGACGAACTCCACCGCGTATCCGTGCCGTTCGGCCACCTTGCGGGCCCAGGCGCCGAACTCCTCGCGCGTCCACTCGAAGCGGTGGTCGCCGTGGCGCGCGTGACCGGCCGGGAGCGTCTCCCAGCGGACGTTGTACTCCACGTTCGGCGTCGTCACGAGGACCGTGCGGGGCCGCGCGGAGCCGAACACCGCGTACTCCAGGGCGGGCAGCCGCTCCTCGTCGAGGTGCTCGATGACCTCGCTGAGCACCGCCGCGTCGTAGCCCTTGAGCCGCTTGTCGGTGTACGCGAGCGAGCCCTGCAGGAGCGTGACGCGCTCGGCCTGGCGCTCGCCCATGCGGTCGAGCCTCAGCCGCCGGGAGGCGACGGTCAGCGCGCGCATGGACACGTCGACGCCGACGATCTCGGTGAAGCGGGTGTCCTTGAGCAGCGCCTGCACCAACTGGCCCTGGCCGCAGCCCAGGTCGAGCACACGCCCGGCGCCGGCCGCGGTCAGCGCGGCGAGGATCGCCTCGCGGCGCCGCACGGCGAGCGGCACCGGCTGCTCCTCGGTGTCCTGCTCCTCGTCGACGGCGTTGTCGATCTCCTCGACGTCCGTGTCGTCCGCGTCGGCCAGCCGCACGAGCTCAAGGCGCTCCCTGGCCTCCCGGGTCAGGGAGCGGCGCCGTGCCAGATAGCGGCTGGTGATGAGCTCCTGCTCCGGGTGGGCGGCGAGCCAGCCCTCGCCCGCGCGCAGCAGCTTGTCGACCTCGTCGGGCGAGACCCAGTAGTGCTTGGCGTCGTCGAGGACGGGCAGCAGGACGTACAGGTGCCGCAGCGCCTCGCCCAGGGTGAGCCGCCCGTCGGGCACGTCGAGCACGAGGCGCACGTACCGCGAGTCGCCCCACTCGGGGAACCGCGCGTCCAGCGGCACCGGCTCCACCGACACCGTCCAGCCCAGCGGCTCGAAGAGCCCCCGCACCAGTGCGGCGCCGCCCCGCGCGGGCAGCGCGGGCACCTCCACGCGCAGCGGCAGCGGCTGCGCGGCCCGCTCGGGGCGGGCGTTGCACACGCCGCGCATCGCGCTGGAGAACACCGCGCTCAGCGCCACGGCGAGCAGCGACGACGCGGCGTAGGGCCGGTCGTTCACGTACTGCGCGAGGGCCGCGTCGGGCGCCTGGTCGCGGCCCTTCCCCTTGCCGCGCCGCACGAGCGCGACGGGATCGACCTCCAGGAGCAGGGCGGCGGTGCACTGCTCGGCACTCGCCTCCGGGTAGAGGACGTGCGCGGTGCCGTAGGAGGTGGAGAACGCCTGCGCCTTCTCGGGATGCTTGTGCAGCAGGAAGCCGAGGTCGGTCGCGGGGCGTTCGGGGGTGCCTGTGGTGGTGATGGTGAGGAACACGGTGGGTAGGCCTCGGAATGGGGTCTGAGCTGCGGATACGTGTCGAGCGGTCTCAAGCGCCGCGCATCCGCTGCGCAGGTGCCCGAGCTCGATGAACCGCAGCGGTCGGGGCGCGCGCTTCGGTGATCACAGCTCGTCGTCCTTCTCGGCCTCGGAACGGTGTGGGCGCCGCGCCGCGGTCACCCGCTCGCGCGGCGCGCCATCTCCGGCGCGCCTTCTCAACGTACAGCGTTGATCGAAGGCGGACTCAGGATTTTTCGCCCTCTGCCGCTGCTCCCGCGCGGACCGGGACACAAGGGCCGTCTCGGGCGGGCCGGGTGGGTCGGCGGTCAGTCGAGGAAGCGGCTCATGTAGAGCGCCGTCTCCCCCTCGGACCCGGTACCGCTGTAGAGGGACGTGTCCAGACCGCAGAAGCCGAACCCCATCCGCTGGTACGCGCGGATGGCCGGAGCGTTGATGTTCGTGACTTCCAGCCACACGTGCCCGGCACCGCGCTCCCGGGCCCAGGCGATGGCGTGGTTCATCAGCGTGCGCCCGATGCCCTGGCCCTGGCAGTCACCGACCACCTCGATGTCGGCGATGATCAGCCGCCGGTTCCAGGGCTCGTACTCCATGTCGACATAGCCGCACACGCGGTCGCCGCGCACCGCGACGACCCGGCGCCCGCCCTCCGGGTCCCCGTCGTCCTCGGGCTCGTCGTCGGGGAAGACCTTGTGCACCGGAGGATCAAGCCGGACGGGCCGCATGGTGAACCCGCCGTCCGTACGGGTCACTTCGAAGACGGTGTCGGAGGTGAACTCGCCCTTGATGACGGCGGACTTGTCCTCCTGGCTCTCGGCCACGCGATAGGTGACGGCTCCGGCCGTCCCGCCCTCTGCTGACTTGTTGTCGCTTAACGCCATGTGTTCACCGTATCGCTCCCCGCACGCCGGCGATCAGGAGCGACGACGCGGGCGCGGGGCGACCCGGTGCCGGACCACCCCGCGCGGGAGCGCTCGTGCGCTAGTTCGCGGGGACCGGGGCGAGGGTCACGACGCAGGAGTAGAGCACCGCGTCGTTCTGCTCGGCGACGACGCGCACGCGGGTGCGGCCCGCCAGGTCGTCGGGGAGGGACTCGGCCAGGACCCAGCAGGGGCTGTCCAGTTCGACGTAGCGGGTGAAGACCGAGTCCATGCCGACCACCGTCATCGGGCGGGGGTGGGCCATGGCCAGGGCGGACTGGCGCGCGGCTTCGAGGAGCAGCATGCCCGGGGCGTGGTCGACGGGGTGGTCGAAGAGCACCGGGTGGGCCGAGTCTGCGCGCAGCTGCCAGCGGTTGGCGCTGTCGGTGCTGGAGAGCACGACGTCGGCGAAGCTCTCGCGGCCGACCGGCGCCGCGGGGGCGGGGGGAGCCAGCGGGATCGCGCGGGCGTTGGCCGCCGCGATGTCGGCGTACTGGCCGCGCAGGCGCTCGTAGACGGCGCGGTCCTGGATGGCGAAGCGGGTGCGGGCGGTGCCGAGCGGCGTGCCGTCGCGGAGGGCCTCGACGTGCAGGGTGATCGACGCCGCGCGGGTCCTGCGGTAGGTCACGTCGGGGCAGGTGATGCGCAGCTCGATCTCGGCGTCGCCCTCGCCGGCGGCCAGCGCCTCGGGGGCCAGGCTCCAGTGGAAGTCGTGCCACAGGAGCTGGTGGCCGAGCGGCACCTCGTAGGCGCCGTGGGATATGAGCGGCAGGGTCTGCCGAATCGTCTCGCTCAGCAGGAGCGGGTCGTGCAGTCCGTCCCGGGTGAGGTAGAACGCGTGTGTACGCGGCCAGCGCGCGATGACCGTGAAGGCGTCGTCGCCCGTGCGCCCCCAGCGGTCGAGCAGGACTTCGTCCTGATTTGTCTTGTGGGTCAAGGCCTGCGGAACGACGGCGGTACGGTCCTGAGCGAGGTGCAACGACATACTGACTCTCCCCAACGTGCGTGATGCGATGCGACCGCGGTACCCGATGGTCCTGCGAGGCCCGCACGCATAACATAGAGGTCATTCTTTTTGTTTGTCGAGCAACATCGAGCAACGTCGAAAGACGCAGGAGTCGGGAGCATGGCGCGCCAGATGCAAGAACGGGCCCAACGGACGCGCGAGGTACTGCTCCGCGCGGCCGCCGAAGTGTTCGACGAGGTGGGATACGCCGGAGCCAGCATCAACAAGATCCTGGACCAGGCGGGCGTCACCGCGGGCGCGGTGTACTTCCACTTCAAGTCGAAGGAGGGCCTGGCCCGCGCGGTGATCCTCGAACAGGCCGCCGACCTGAGGTTCCCTCAGGAGCGGGACGGTCTGCAGCAGCTGGTCGACATGACCCAGTACCTGGCCCTGGAGATGCAGCGCAACAGCCTGCTGCGCGCGGGCGTGCGGCTCGCGGTCGAGCAGAACGAGTCCGGGCTGCAGGACTACACCATCTACGACTGGTGGACCGAGCAGTTCCGAGAACAGCTCGTCAGGGCCGACGAGTTGGGCGAGCTGCTGCCGGACGTGAACAAGGCGGACTTCGCGCGGACACTGGTCGGTTCGTACACGGGGATCCAGATCATGTCGCACATCTCCTGCGAGCGCGCCGACCTGCCGCAGCGCATCACCATCATGTGGCGCTATCTGCTGCCGGCCATCGCGCCCGCCGACGTCATCGCCCGTCTCGACCTCTCCCCCAGAGACCCGGAGGCCACCTCGTGAACCCGACCCGTGTGATCCTCACCGGCGCGACCGGCTTCGTCGGCTCCGCCGTGCTGCGCCGCCTCCTCGCGGCCCGGCCCCAGGAGGGCGGTGTTCAGGTGCGGGCGCTCGCGCGCAGCACGGCCGGCCGCCCCGAGCTGCCCGGCCTCGACTGGGCGAGCGCCGACCTCACGGCGCCGGAGTCCCTGCGGGGCGTCGGGCGCGACGGGGACGTCCTCATCCACCTCGCCTCGCTCGTCAGCGGGGACGAGGACACCTGCGCCGCGGTCAACGTGCACGGCACCGGGGCCCTGATGGAGGAGGCGCGGCGCGCCGGGATCGGGCGGATCGTCCACCTGTCCACCGCGGCCGTCTACGGACCGGGCCCGCACAGCGGCCTCGACGTCGACGAGGTCGCCCCCGCGCCCACGTCACCCGCGAGCCGGACCCGCCTGGAGGGCGAGTCGGCGGCGCTCGCCGCGGGCGCGACGGTCCTGCGGCCGGGGCTCGTGCTGGGGCGCGGCGACCGCTGGGTCGTCCCGGCGCTGGGCGAGCTGCGCAAGCGTGTCCCGGCGCAGTGGGACGGCGGCCGGGGACTCTCGTCCATGGTGGACGTCGACGATCTCGCCCGACTGATCGTCACCCTGGCCTGCCGGACGGAGAGTTCGCCGGCCGGGGTGCACCACGCCAGCCATCCGGTCCCGGTGCGCAACGGGGACCTGATGTCCCGGCTGACCGAGCTCGGGGTGCTCGACCCGGTGACGGAGGACTGGACGTGGCAGGAGTGCCTGGACCGCTTCCACGCCGCACCGGGCCGCATGACGGAGCGTCAGTTCGCCCTCGTCGCCCGCGACCACTGGTACCGCAGCGAGGAGATCTGGCCTATGGCGGGCTGCCCCGAGGGGCCGGGACCGCTCGCGCGTCTGGCCGATTCGGCCGCCTGGTACCGGGACGAAAGGGAACAGCGGGAACAGAAGGCCAAGTTGCCAAAGCCGTAGGCGATATGACTGATGATCGACGTCCCCGGCAGAGCGGTGGGATAGCTTCCCGGTACCGCCGCACCACTCTGCCCGGAGGAGACGTGGAACCGCCCGCCCGAAGCCCTCTGTGCCTGCTGCCCGCATGCCCGGCCCCGCGACACTCCTGTCCGCGCCCGGCGCACCGGTGAGCCAGGCACGAGCCGTACGGACCCGCCGCGCACTGGTCGCGGCGGCAGCCGCCGAGTTCGACAGCAACGGCTACGCGGGCACGTCGCTCTCCCGCGTCTGCGGCGCGGCGGGCGTCACCATGGGGGCGCTGACCTTCCACTTCCCCACCAAGGGGCACCTGGCCGCCGCGGTGGGCGTCGAGGGCGCGGCCCTCACCCGGGAGGCCCTGCGCGGCACCGCGGCGCGGCCCTCCCGACAGCTGCGCCCCCTGATCGAGCTGACGGTGGCGCTGGTCCGGCTCCTGGAGGAGGACACCGTCGTACGGGCGGCCGCGCGGCTCGGCCAGGAGCGCGCGGGCGCCGGGCCGAACGGCTGGCACGCGGTGTGGCTGCCGCGGGTGCGGGAGCTGCTCGACAGGACGGCGGAGGGCCAGGGCCTCGCGGACGACGGCTGGGACCCCGACGGCATCGAGCTGCTGGTCATCTATCTGGTGGCGGGCGCGGAGGCCGCGATACGCGCGGGCCGCCTGGACGGCAGCGCGCAGGAACACGTGCACCGGCTCTGGAACCTGCTGCTCAGCGACTCCGCGGGCGGACGCCGCGCCGCGCCGGCCTGACGAGCCCCCGGGAACGGCCCCTCGCACTCCCCGTGGCCCCTTGGGTCACCCCTCGGCCGCCTCTCCATCGTTTCTCCACGACTCTCCACACCCCTCTCACCGGAGAGAACCTCTCGAAGTAGAGCCGATGCGTACCCCGGGGGAGAAAAAATAGCGATCGTTCTCTATTCTTTCCCTGGGCCGTCCGTGGGCGGGCGGGTACGAGGGAGGGAACGGGCATGTTCGTACAGCAGGAGATCCGTAGACCGGTGTCGGCCCCGACCATGGCCAATGCCCGGGCTTCGGCCTCGATTTCGGCGCCGGCGGCGCTTGCGGCGTCGGCGGCACTTGCGGCCCCGGCCGGGCCCACGGCTTCGACGCCGGCCTCGGCCCCGGCCTTCGCGGATGAGCTCTTCCGCCGGCTGCCCCGGGCCGACCAGCGCCGCTGGGCGCAGGCCTATGTGCAGGCGCTGCTGGTGACACCGGGCAAGAAGACGATGCGCCGGCTCGCGGCCTCCGTCTCGGACTCGCCCACCGCCTCCCAGGCGCTGCACCAGTTCGTCAACGCCAGCCCGTGGCTCTGGTCGGAGGTGCGGGAGGACCTGATCTGGCAGGTCAGCCGGTACGAGCGGCCCCGCGCCTGGACCGTCGCGCCGGTCGTGCTGCCCAAGCGGGGCACCAAGTCCTGCGGGGTGCACCGCCGCTTCGCGCCGGAGCGCGGCCGGTCGGTCAGCTGCCAGCTGGCCCTCGGCGCCTTCCTGTCCACCGCGGCCGGGGAGATCCCCGTCGACTGGTCCCTGCACCTGCCGGGCCCGTGGCTGGACGACCCGGTCCTGCGCAGCCGCGCCCGGATCCCGGAGTCGGTGACGGCCCGTTCGGTGGCGGCCGGGGTCCTGAGCCTCGTCGACAACCTCACCGTCCGCAGCCCGCAGCGGCCGCTGCCCGTGGTGGCGGACATCGCAGGGCACGGCGACCCTGGCGAGCTCGTCCACGGGCTGAGCGCGCGGGGACGGGAGTTCGTCGTCGCGGTCCCGGCCTCGCTGCCGCTCGTGCCGGACGGCCCGCCCCGGGGCCCGCGCCGCACCGAGCCCGTGCCCGTGCCCGCGCTGCACGCCGAGCGGCTGCTGCGCACGCAGGGCAAGGCGGCCGGCGGCGGCCGGCTCGGGTCCGCGTGGGTGCGGCTCGCCGGGGAGCGGACCGCGGATCCGCGCCCGTACCGCCTCTTCACCGACCCGCGGCCCGGTCCTGGCACCCCGCGCGGCGGACAGCTGTGGATCACCAACATGGTCCACCGGCCCACCGAGGACCTCCTGCGCCTGATCGGCGCGCAGACCGCCACGGCGGAGACCCTGCACAGCCTGACCGACGACTTCGGCCTGTACGACTTCGAGGGCCGCTCCTTCCCCGGCTGGCACCACCACATGACGCTGGTGTCCGGGGCCTTCGCCTACCGCGCCCTCATGACGGACCACGCCCGGTCCCCCGCGCTGCGCTCGGCCTGACCGGCCCGGCCCGGCACGACGACGGCGGCGGACACTCCGGGGGGAGTGTCCGCC